>CANRSF010000015.1 GCA_947642445.1 uncultured Collinsella sp.
TATTTCCCGGTTCGACGAACAGCCGATCGTGTCAACCTTGGTCTAACAGAGCCTTATTTAATCCCCGTCCCGAAATTGAACCACCCCCTCATTTCTTGGACATTAGAAATGGGGGCTTCTTTATGGACGGGAAAGTCGGACACGACGCCACGCTGAGGACTCTTGCAGCAGAGTTTTGCGACAGGGGATACGGGCGCACCGAAGGCCGAAGGGCGCCCGGACCCGGCCGGGGCCGGCGGCGCGCGAGGGCGAGCTCTTGCGACGGAGCTGCTGCCCGGGCGCCTGAAGGACGAGTTCTACAGGAACCGGACGTGGCGGAGCTTCGAGGAGTTCAAGCGGGACCTCCACGCCTACACCGTTCACTGGAACAAGAGGAGGCAGGTTAAGCAAAAGGGACTGACCCCGGAGGAGTTCCGGAATCAGTCCCCATGTGCGGCATAGGCCGCTAATTGACCCGTCTAAGTTTCGGGGCGCAGTTCATTTCAGCGCCGCCCGAGAAAGCTAAACGCCTTCTGGCAGGTTGTCCCGGGCCGAGGGCGGCCACCTTGATCGCCCTCGGCCTTCACCCACCTCAACTGCTCCTCAATTACATAGAGCTGGTCGAAAAGGGCGCAAGCTAGCGGGCGCCTTCCTCGTCGTCGTTGGGTCGGTAGGTGATGAACTCGATAACAAAGGCCAGAACGGCAGAGACGAGTGCGGCGATGATCGCGTAGATCATGTGGGAGATCCCGGCGCCACCAGGGGTCCCGTCGATGAAGTTGAGCAGGTTGAAGACGCCGAGGCCGCCCGAGATGTACATGAGGGCGCCCGTCATTCCCACGATGGCGCCGCCCACGGCGGAGCTCAAGCATGCCACGACGAACGCGCGCTTGTTGGGGAGGGCGATGCCGTAGATGCCCGGCTCGGTGACGCCGAAGAAGAAGGCGGAAATCATCGCGGGAAGGGCGATGCCGCGGAAGCGCTCGTCCTTGTTTTTGAGGTACATGGCAAAGATGACCGCTCCGAGCGCGAACCCGTGGCCGATGGTGGCGGCGAGCACGCTGTCGTGGCCGAGGGTGTTCAGGTTCATGATGGAGATGGGGATGAGGCTCCAGTGGAAGCCAAAGATGACGAGGCACATCCACAGTCCGCCGACCAGGGCGCTGCCTAGGACGGAACCAACCACGGGGAGCTGGAAGATGAACGAGAACGCCGCGCTCAGCAGGTTGGTGATGAGGGTGGCCACCGGGCCGATGATGAGGTAGCCCAAGACGATGGAGACCGTCATCGTGGCGAGCGGGACGAGGAACATCTTGAGCGCAGCCGGCATCCAGCTCTTGAGCCAGCGCTCAATGATAGAGCCGAACCACACCATGAGAAGGACGGGGATCACCGAGCTCACGTAGCCGGACACGGGCATGATGATGGGGAGCCCGAGGGCGGTGGCGTACCACGAGAACGTGCCGGCCACGCCGAGGTCGATGCTGCCGAGTGCCTCGCCCGAGGTCAGGGCGACCATCGTCGGGTAGAGGAGCGCCACGCCGATTGCCACGCCGGTGAACTCGTTCATGCGGAACTTGCGCGCGGCACTGAACGCCAGGGCGACGGGAAGGAAGTAGAAAAAGCCGTCAGCCACGGTGTAGAGCAGCGTGTAGAGGCCGTCGTTTGCAAAGGCCGGGACAAAGTAGGTGATGAGGGCAAGCAGTCCCTTCATGATGCCTGCGGCGGCAAGCGGTCCCAGGATGGGCTGGAAGATGCCAGAGATGAGGTCGATGATGACGGAGGCAACGGTCTTATCGCCCTGGGGCTCGTCGTCGGCGCTTGCGCCGCCCGAGAAGTTGCCGGCCTCCAGGACCGCGTCGTAGACGTCCTCGACGATGTTGCCCACGACCACCTGGTACTGGCCGTTGGCCTGGATGACCTGGATGACGCCCTTGAGGGCCTCGATCTTGGCCGTGTTGGCGCGGGACTCGTCCTTGAGTTTGAAGCGCACGCGCGTGATGCAGTGCGCGACGCTGGCGACGTTCTCGGCGCCGCCTACGTTCTCGAGTATGGATCTGGCCAGGTCGTCGTATTTTTCTGCCATTATTTTCTCCTTAGTGATATTGCCCGGGTGGTTAGCCCAGGTCGCCTCCGTTGGTGGCGATGGCCTGTTGATACCAGTAGAAGCTCTTCTTGCGCCTGCGCTCGAGCGTGCCGTTGCCCAGGTTGTCGCGGTCCACGTAGATGAAGCCGTAGCGCTTCTCCATCTCGCCGGAGCCCGCGCTCACGAGGTCGATCGGCCCCCAGGTGGTGTAGCCGAGCATCTCGACGCCGTCCTGCTCGATAGCGTCGCGCATGGCCTCGATGTGCTCGCGCAGGTAGGCGATGCGGTAGTCATCCTCGATCGTGCCGTCGGGAAGCACCTCGTCATAGGCGCCGAGGCCGTTCTCCACCACAAAGAGCGGCTTCTGGTAGCGGTCCCAGAGGTCGTTGATCGTGATGCGGAACCCCAGCGGGTCGATGACCCAGCCCCAGTCGCTCGTGCGCACGTAGGGGTTCTCCACGCCGGCGAAGGCGTTGCCCTCGGCGACGCCGCCCACGGAGTCGGGGTCGCCCGCGGTGCAGCGTGAGGAGTAGTAGCTAAACGAGATGAAGTCGACGGTGTTCTCCGCAAGGATGCGCTCGTCCTCGGCGGTCATGCCCACGTCGATGCCCTCGCGCTCGAGCATCTTAAGCGCGTAGCCGGGGTAGCGCCCGCGCGCCTGCACGTCCACGAAGAAGAGGTCCTCCTGGTTCTTGACCTGCGCCGCGCGAACGTCCTCGGGGCGGCAAGAGTAGGGGTAGTAGCTTCCCGCGGCGAGCATGCAGCCCACCTTGTTCTCCGGGTCGACCTCGTGGGCGATCTTGGTGGCCCAGGCGCTCGCCACGAGCTCGTTGTGCGCGGCGCGGTACTCGGCCTCGCGGGCATTCTCCCCGGGCTCGAGGACGATGCCGGCCCCCATGAAGGGACGGTGCAAGATCATGTTCATCTCGTTGAACGTGATCCACCAGCGCACGAGGCCGCGGTAGCGGTTGAAGAGCACCGTCACGAGCCGCTTGTAGAGCTCGATAAGGGTGCGGTTTCGCCAGGCGCCGTACTTCTTGACGAGGTGGATGGGGCAGTCGAAGTGCGTGATGGTCACGAGGGGCTCGATTCCGTGCTCGCGGCAGCAGCGGAACACGTCCTCGTAGAAGGCGAGCCCGGCCTCGTTGGGCTCCTCCTCGTCGCCGTTGGGGAAGATGCGGCTCCAGGCGATGGAGAGGCGAAAGACCTTAAAGCCCATCTCTGCGAAGAGGGCTATGTCCTCGCGGTAGCGGTGGTAGAAGTCGATGCCCGTCTGGGCCGGGTAGTAGTACCCGGGCTCAAAGTCGAGCATGCGCCTCAGGCCGCGGCTCACGTCGTTGCGCTCCGGCCCGTGTGGGATGACGTCGACGTTGGCAAGGCCGCGGCCGCCCTCGTCATAACCTCCCTCGCATTGGTTGGCGGCGGTGGCTCCTCCCCAAAGGAACCCTTTTGGAAATGGCATAGTGCCTCCTTCTTTCTGGCGCCCCCACCTCTGCGGGGGACGCTTTATAACGTCCTTGCGACCTCACGCGCCGGGCCCGTGGCCCTTTCCCTGATGCGCGCGGGCCGCCTGTGAAGGGGTGACTAGCTGACGGCTTGTCCCGCGGCGGCGCGATGTGCCTCCCGGCCTTCGACCAGGGAGGGGACCTGTGCCAGGCATACGCCGGCGAGGATGATGGCGACGCCCAGCCACTCGACGACGCCGAGCGGCTCGCCGAGGACGATCATGGCGATGAGCAGGCCGGCGGGGAGTTCCGCGGCGGCCATGACAGTGGAGAGGCCCGCGGGCAGGTGCGGAGAGCCCATGCCGAAGAGCAGGACCGGGCAGAGCATGCCAAAGAAGCCGGCGATGACGGCAAAGGGCAGGATGCCCTGGGCGAGGACGCCCGAGACGACGTAGTCCGGGCACACCGTGAGCGACATGGCCACGGAGCCCGCGCACACGATGACGCCGCGCTGCTCGGACGAGCAGGGGGCCTCGACCCTGCCGGAGAGGGTGACAAAGAGGGAGCAAGACACGGCCGCCCCCAGCGCGCAGAGTAGGGCCACGGGGTCGTACCCGGTGATGCCGGCCTTGTAGACGCCGCTGGCGAACACCGTCCCGAAGACGATGACCAGGGCGGAGGCCACTTGGAGGAGCCTTGGCGGGCGGCGCGTCATGACGGTCTGCCACACGAGCCCCAGCCACGTGAACTGGAAGAGGAGCGTGAGCGCCACCGGGGCGGGCAGCACGCTCATGGCGTAGCAGTAGAGGATTGAGGTGAGGCAGGTGAGGGCTCCCAGGCCCATGAGCTTGAGGGCGAGCTTCCAGCCCACGCGCTGCCAGCGGTGCCCGAGTGCGTGCCCTGCGAGCGTGGCGAGGGCGAAGAAGAGGCAGCCGAACCACGCCTGGCTCGCCACCACCTGTGCCGAGGTGAAGCCCGCGGCGTAGGCGAGCTTGTAGGTCGTGGCCATCGCGCCGTAGCAGGCGCCGCCCGCAAAGACCTGGAGCGCCGCCTTGACCTGTCCCGCGCCCGCGGCTCCTGCCCCGGCGGCCTGTTGCTTGATTGTGTTTGTTCCTGCCATTAGGCTCCCTTCCGTCTGCTGTCTTGCAGACGCACATCCGTGCGTCTGTTCCCGGCAGTCGGAAGGTGGGCTCGTGCGGTCTTCTGGCGGTGCATGTGGTACCTGCTGCCAAGACGAAAAAAGCCACGCAACCGACTGCTCGGTTGCGTGGCAAAAAGGTGGCTAGCGCCCAGAAAAGTCCACGCGTTTTTAGACGGAGACAAGATACTACAACAGAAGAGAAGCCGTCAAGAAAAGCCGAGAAAAAAGTGAGTCTCTGCCCGCCGCACCTGTGGCGGTCGTTTCCCCGAACGGGGCAGCGCTGTTGGGGACTGTCTCGATCTGTAACAGTTGGGGCTAGTTTTGGTCGATGGATGTTACAGATTGAGATTGTTGAGGATGGGTGGGGGTAACTAATTCGGACGGGGCTATTTTAAACAATGGGAAATCGAGCGTGGCAAGCGGAGGTCTTCGGGGTATAAGACGGCTAATTGTATGCCGCCTTACGAAAGGAACTCTCATGCCCAGCGTTGCCGTTCTTGCCGCCGATGGCTTTGAAACGATTGAATGCCTGACCATGGTCGATGTCATGCGTCGCGGCGGCGTGCGCGCCACGCTCGTCTCGATCATGCCCACCCGCGAGGTCGTAAGCTCGCTGCAGATTCCCGTAACTTGCGACGCGCTCTTTGACGAGATTAACTTTGACGAGTACGACTGCGTCGTGCTGCCCGGCGGTCTGCCCGGCGCCACCAACCTGCGCGCCGATCAGCGCGTCTGCGACGTAGTCTGCGAGTTCGCCGCGACCAAGCATGTTGCCGCCATCTGCGCCGCCCCGTTTATCCTGGGCGAGCTTGACCTGCTCGAGGGACGCCACGCCACGTGCTTCCCCGGCTTTGAGAAGAGCTTCCCCGAGGGCGCCTATACCGGCGACAAGGTCACGCACGACGGCAACATCATCACCGCCAGCGGCATGGCCCAGTCGCTCCCCTTTGCGCTTGAGCTGCTGCGTACACTCGCCGGCGACAAGGCTGTCGAGAAGGTTGCCGAGGGCATTCAGCTATGATTTTGGCTTCGCATTCACCGCGCCGCATCGAGTTGATGCGCGAAGCGGGCCACGACATCCGCGTCATTCCCGCTGACATCGACGAGACTCCTTTTGATGACGAGGCCCCGCTTACGCTTGTCGAGCGCTTAGCTCGCGCTAAGGCTGCCGCCGTTGCCGCCGAGCACGCCGATCCCAGTGAGCTGACCATCGCGGCCGACACCATCGTCACCTTCGATGGCAAGATTTTGGGTAAGCCGGCAAACGAGGACGAAGCCCGTACCATGCTCCACGAGCTCTCCGGGCGCACGCATCAGGTCGCAACCGGCGTCTGCATCGTTAGAGCCGGAGACGTCACAGCCCCGCACGCCGCCGAGAGCCTGTCGTTTGTCGATGTGACCGACGTGACGTTCTATGAGCTCACCGACGAGCAGATTGAGCTCTACGTCGCCTCGGGCGAGCCCATGGACAAAGCCGGCGCCTACGGCATCCAGGGCGTCGGCGGGCGCATGCTCGTGCATGATATTTCGGGCGACTTCTACAACGTGGTGGGCCTGCCCATCGCTCGCGTCGCGCGTGCGATTCAAAAACTATCGTAATTGCATCTGGCGCTGGGTATCCCCCAGCGCCTACAATTTTTCCGTACCGTACGGATCCCGACCGGGCATAAGGCCCGGCGGAAAACCGATAGGAGTAAAACATGGATACACTGCTTGAGGCCATTGACGTTTGCGATGTCGATGGCTTTTGCTTTGGCAACTACACGGACGAGGAGGCCGGCACCGGTTGCACCGTAATCGTGGCACCCGAGGGCGCCACCGGCGGTGTTGACGTTCGCGGCGGTGCCCCGGCATCGCGCGAAACCGACCTGCTGCGTCCCGAAAACACCGTGGACAAGGTTCACGCCGTCTGCCTTTCGGGTGGATCGGCCTTTGGTCTGGAGGCCGCAAGCGGCGTCGCCCGCGAGCTCGAGAGCCGCGGCATCGGCCTTCCCGTCGGCCCCACGCAGGTGCCTATCGTGTGCTCCAGCTGTATCTTCGACCTCGCCTTTGGTAACCCCACCGTTCGCCCCGACATAGAGGCCGGCATCGCCGCCGTGCGCGAGGCACTCGACAACACCCCCACCACGCTCGAGCAGGGCAATGTAGGTGCCGGCACCGGTGCGACCGTGGGCAAGCTCATGGGCCCCGCCACCTGCATGAAGGCCGGCCTAGGCGCTGCCGCCGTGGCACTCGGCCCTGTTAAGGTGGGTGCCGTGGTCTCGGTCAACGCCTGCGGCAATGTCGTCGACCCCTTCACCGGCGAATGGGTCGCTGGTATGCGCGCCGCAGCAGATAGCGACCAGATCGTCGACATGGAGCTCGCAGCCTTTGCCGCCGCCGGCTCCATGCAAATGCCGCTCGACCGCACCAACACCACCATCAGCTGCATCGTCACCAACGTTGAGCTCACCAAGGCTCAGGCCACCAAGATCTCCCAAATGGCCGCAGACGCCTACGCACACGCCATCCGTCCCACGCACACCACCAACGACGGCGACACCATCTACACCCTCGCCAGCGGCAAGCTAGACGCTCAGACAAGCGCCGCCGCACCCCTAGACCTGCTGGGCATCCTCGCCGTAAGGGCCCTACAGACCGCCATCGTAAACGGAGCCAAAAACGCCAAAACCTCCCACGGCATCCCCGGCGCCGCGAAGTAGCCTAACCTGACCGGTTGCCCGGTGGGGCTTGGTTATGTTTGCTGCTCTACAGTCCTGGCTCGCACGAAGAGCACATTAAGTGCTCTTCGGCTCGTGCGAAACTCGCGACAAACATAACCAAGCCCCACCGGGCAACCTACTCAACTAGATCCCTTTCAGCCCAGGCCCCTGTGTACCGCGCGTCCAAGGTCTTCAAATTCAGACAGTCTGACAATCGATTCTTATAGCAGAGGCCCCTTGGCCTTTAGTTTGATACAAGTTCCGCACGAGCCGGAAAGCACTTAATGTGCTTTCCGTGCGAGCAGGACTATTCGCAGTAGCAAACTAAAGGCCAAGGGGCCCAGTCAACCCATCAGCAGCGATTATTCAGCAGCTAGTTGAATTTGAAGATCTTTGAGGCAAGACGGTATAGGCCGAGTGTGGTTTTGTCTCCGGCCCGTCCATGCAGGTTGGTAAAGAATCCGACCACGCCGTAGCGAGCGCGACGATACATGCGCTCGTCGTACTCCTTCAGGTCCTTCCACAGCGTCTTCAGGCGCTCATCGGCACAATCTTCCTCGGAAAGCTTGGTGAGCACCGAGCAAATCGCCATCATCATGGTGAAGTAGCCCATCATGTACGAACGCAGACGCGAGGACTCAACGTCCTGGTACAGGTGGAACGATTCCATCATGATGCGCGTTACGCGGAACTGCTGGCCCAGGCGCTTGACCATCGTGGCCTCATTGACGCTCTGGCCCTCGCGACCGATAAAGTAGCGATAGAGGTCGATGTCGGCGTAGTACATGGTCTTGCAGCGCGGCAGCGGCACGTATGCGTAGATATTATCCACGTAGAAGGTGTGTGCCGGCATAGGCAGATTGGACTCGCGCAGTACGTCGGTGCGATAGCACAGGCTGTGCATGAGCAGGTTCTGATCGGGACGGAAGTGTCCGATCTGGTCCCAAGAGAAAATCTTTTTGCGCGGCAGGGCAAACTTGTAGCCAATAGCGGTATGCGTGCCCTCGTAAACCTTCTCGTACACGTAGTTCGAGATAAACAGGTCGACGCGCTGGTCGCGCTCCTCAAAGCCACGCAGAATCGACAGCATGGTCGAAAGCGCCGCACCGTCGAGCCAGTCGTCCGAGTCAACGACCTTATAGTACGTACCATGCGCCTCACGCAGGCCCGAGAGGACGGCGATACCGTGGCCGCCATTCTCCTGGTGCACCGCGCGGATGATTCCAGGATAACGGGCCTCCCACTCGTCGGCCTTGGCGGCCGTCTCGTCCTTGGAGCCGTCGTCCACCACAATAATCTCGATATCGGTGGCGTAATTGCCCCCCTCCAAGATGGAGGTGATGCAATGGTCCATGTCCTTGGCGGCGTTATATGAGGGAATACCGAATGTTATGACTTTATGCATGGCAGGCGATAATCTCATCCGAAAGATCGAGGGCAGAATTGGTCACGGCGTCCATATCGTAGTAACGATACTCGGCCAGACGACCCACCGGGTGGAAGTTCGTCAGGTTCTGGACGCGCTCAAGATAGCGCTCGTAGAGCTCACGGTTCTCGGGCTCCAGGATAGCGTAGTACGGCGTCTCGCCCGAGCCGGGCGTATATGCCTTGGAGTACTCCTTCATGATGGTGGTCTTGCCGGGCAAAACCTGACCGGTCATGTTCTTGAACTCAGTGATGCGCGTATAGTCCTCGCTCGTGGTGTAGTTGACGGTGCCCACGGGCTGGAACTGGTCCATATCGAGCGTCTCGAACTTCATATCGAGCGTGCGGTACGGCAGAGCGCCCAGGTCGAGGTTGAACAGCTCGTCGAGTGGACCGGTGTAGACGATCTCGCCACCATAGACCTTGCCGTCGATCTTGACGGTGGTCTCGTCGATTTCAAAGAGGTCACGGGCGTCTACGTCACAGAATACGTCGATCAGATCGTGATCGAGCATATGCTCGAACAGCGCGGTATAGCCGTCCTGCGGCATGCCCTGGAAAGGAGCCTGCGGGAAGTAGCGATCGTCATCGCCCACAAAGACGGGAACGCGGCCGGTGATCGAGGGGTCGATCTGGTCGGGCGTCTGGCCCCACTGCTTCATGGTGTAATGCAAAAAGACATTCTCGTAGACATAATCGGCGACCTCGGCAAGATCCGGGTCGTTCTTCTTGCGCAGCTCCATAATGGGCACCTTGACGTCCTTGCCAAAAGTCTCCACGAGCTTCTGATACAGCTCCTCGCCGCGCTCATCGCCAAAGGCGAGCTTGAGGCTCGCGTGGTTAAAGGGCACGGGCATAAGGGTGCCGTTGATGTTGGCGAGCACCTTGTGCTGGTAGTCCGTCCACTTGGTAAAGCGCGACAGGAAGTTATGGACGCGCTCGTTAAAAGTGTGATAGATGTGCGGACCGTACTCGTGGACCAGGATTCCGGCCTCGTCAGCGCAGTCGTAGGCATTACCCGCGATGTGGCCGCGACGCTCCAAAACGGCAACACGATAGCCGATAGTTTCGGCAAGACGGCGGGCGCAAACGGCACCGGCATAACCGGCGCCGACAACGATCATGTCATACGCACCGGCATTAAAGCCTTCAGGCAGGCCTGAGGTAATCTGCATCGATACTCCTTGTCAAAAGCCACACGCTTTTTAACTGGGCTTTTTCTCGAACATACGTCGAGACATATTTATCAGAGCGATTATAGCGCTAATGCGTCCTATAATGAGCTTGCCACACAAGGAAAGCTCAAGCACCGCGGCGTACATAATTGTAAGGTAAACCCGCTAGCAGCGGGTTTATTCGTGTACAGCCGAGGGCCTGGAGCTTAGCGAAACGCTTGTAAGGAGTATCATGAGCGATTTCCTAAACCGTATGAAGTCTGCCGCCAAGGCCGACCTTAAGACCATCGTCCTGCCCGAGGGCGAGGATCCGCGTACCATCGTCGCGGCAAACAAAATCATCGAGGAGGGCCTGGCCAACATCGTCATCCTGGGCGATCCCAACGAGATCAACGTCCCCGGCGCCACCGTCATCGATCCGCGCAACGCCGAGAAGCACGAGGAGTACGCGCAGAAGTTTGCCGAGCTCCGCGCCAAGAAGGGCGTTACCATCGAACAGGCTCGCGCCCAGGTGATGGACGCCACCTACTTTGGCACCATGATGGTCAAGATGGGCGACGCCGACGGCCTGGTCTCCGGTGCCTGTCACTCCACCGCCGACACCCTGCGCCCCGCGCTGCAGATCCTCAAGACCGCTCCGGGCACCAAGCTGGTCTCGGCCTTCTTCGTGATGTGCACCGACACCCCGCAGTTCGGCACCGACGGCACGCTGATCTTCGCCGACTGCGGCCTCAACATCAACCCGTCCTCCGACGAGCTCTCCGAGATCGCCATCGCCTCCGCTCACTCCTGGTCCACCTTCATGGGCAATGTTGAGCCGCACGTGGCCATGCTCTCCTACTCCACCATGGGCTCCGCCGGTGGCGAGGTCGCCAAGAAGGTCCAGGAGGCCGTGAAGTTCTGCAAGGAAAAGGCACCCGAGCTCGCCATCGACGGCGACCTGCAGCTCGATGCTGCTATCGTCCCCACCGTCGCCCAGCTCAAGGCTCCCGGCTCCTCCGTTGCCGGCAAGGCCAACGTGCTCGTGTTCCCCGACCTCGAGGCCGGCAACATCGGCTACAAGCTGGTCCAGCGCTTCGCTGGCGCCGACGCTTACGGCCCCATCCTGCAGGGCATCGCCAAGCCGGTCAATGACCTTTCGCGCGGCTGCTCTGCCGACGACATCGTGGGTGTCGTAGCCATCACCGCCGTCCAGGCTCAGATGGCTGAGTAGCGGACGCACTCGCCCGAAGGCCGTACGGGCTAACCCCTGAAAACGTCCTCGACCAATGAAACGCCCCCGTTCTGCTCCTTCGGAGCTACGAACGGGGGCGTTTCTGGTCTGCGGAATGTTTTCAGGGGTTAGCCCGTACGGCCTTCTACTGCTACGAAGCATTCAGAGCATCTGGAGTGGACGGCGGCTTGGCTACGAGCTGGGGCTGAGGATCTGAATGAATGGGTCCTGTTGCTGAGAGCACATGCGTTTGGGATCGATCACTTTGGATCCGAAAGGCGGAGTGCGGCCGCCGTCCCCCTGACAACAAAAAGGCCTCCGAAGCCGTTTGCTCTGGAGGCCTTTCGTTTAATTGCAAATGAGCGCTAGTTGTTCGCGGTCAGGCGCTCGACGTCGTGGGCGATCATGTATTCCTCGTCGGTGGGGATGACCATGACCGTGACGGAAGAGCCGGCGGCGCTGATGACCTGCGGACCGTTGCCCACGGCCTCGCGGTTCTTGTTGTTGTCGATGCGCACGCCCAGCCACTCGAAGCAGTCGCAGAAAGCCTTGCGGATCGACCAGTCATTCTCGCCGATGCCGGCGGTAAAGGTAATGGTGTCCACGCCCGCCATTGAAGCGATCATGGAGCCGGCCTGCTGCATGGCCTTGTAGGCGAACATATCGAAGGCGAGCAGGCAGCGCTCGTCGCCCTCGGAGGCGCGCGTACGGATGTCACGGGCATCGTTGGAGATGCCCGAGATGGCAAGCAGACCGGACTGCTTGTTCATCATGTCATCGACTTCCTGGTAGCTGTAGCCACCCTCGCGCTGCAGGTAGCACACGGTAGCCGGGTCAATGGAGCCGCAGCGGGTTCCCATCATTAGGCCGTCAAGCGGCGTGAGACCCATCGTGGTGTCGCGGCACACACCGTCCTCGATGGCGGCAAGCGAGGCGCCGTTGCCCAAATGGCACGAGAGCAGGCGGTGGCAGCGCGAGCCCAGGATCTCCTTGGCCATCATCCACTCGTAGCGGTGGCTCGTACCGTGGGCGCCGTACTTGCGCACGTGGTACTTGTCGCACACGTCCTTGGGCAGGGCGTAGGTGTAGGCGACCTCGGGCATGGTCATGTGGAACGAGGTATCGAAGACAGCCACGTTGGGCAGCTCCGGATACTTCTCGCGGCAATATTCGATTGCCGCGGCCTCGCCGTAATTGTGCAGCGGGGCGAGCGGGGCCACCTCAAGGATCTTAGCCATGACCTCATCGTCGACGACCGCGGAATCATCGAAGTGCCAGCCACCCTGAACGATACGGTGGCCGATGCCATCGATCGTAAAGTCGGTCTTCTCGAGCTCCTCGAGCACGCGCGCAATGGCCGAGCGATGATCGGGGAAGGGAACCTCTTCGGTCTGCTTGGCGCCACCGTTCTCGGCGTGACCAAAGATGCCCATGTCCGAGCCGATACGCTCGCAGTTGCCCTTGGCGAAAACCTCGCGGGTATCGGTATCCAAGAGTTGATATTTAAGGCTTGAGCTGCCAGCGTTAACAACAAGTACGTTCATGAGACTCCTTTGCAATGCAATACGGTCGGTACAGGCCCCTTAAGGCGGCCGCATGTTAATAAGAAGTTATCATAACTTGATAAATAGCTATCAGGCATATCGCTCAACGAGACGAAAGAGGGGCTGAACGGCGCTCGGTCGTCCAGCCCCTCCCCTCTTGTAATTACTTGGCGTTGACGATGCGCTCGACGTCGGAAGCGATCATGAACTCCTCGTCCGTGGGGATGACGAAAATCTTGACCTTGGAATCCTTGGCTGACAGGCACCAAGCGCCGTCACCACGCAGGGCGTTGCGGGCATGATCCATCTTGACGCCCATAAAGGCCAGGCGGTCGGCCACGCCGGCGCGGACGGCAGGAGCGTGCTCACCGATGCCGGCAGTGAAGACCAGGGTGTCCATACCGCACATGGAGGTGGCCATCTCGGCAGCCTTGGCGGCAATCTTGTAGACGAACATATCGAAGGCGAGCTGGGCCTCGGGGTCACCGGCAGCGGCGAGCTCCTCGACGTTGCGGCAGTCGTTGGTCTTGCCGCCGGTCACAGCCAAAAGGCCGGACTTCTTGTTCATCATCTCGTCGACCTCGTCGAAGGTGTAGCCGCCCTCGCGCTGCAGGTAGCACACGGTAGCCGGGTCGATGGAGCCGCAGCGGGTGCCCATCATAACGCCGTCGAGCGGCGTCAAGCCCATGGTGGTGTCCATGCACTTGCCGTCCTCGATGGCGCACAGGGAAGCGCCGGAGCCGATATGGCACACGACGACCTTGCGGGCCTCGCCGTTGGTCATCTCGGCGACCTTCTTGGAGATGTAACGGTAGCTGGTGCCGTGGGCGCCGTACTTACGGATGTGCAGCTTGTCGCAGACGTCCTTGGGCAGGGCGTAAGTCTTGGCGACCTCGGGCATGTTGAAGTGGAAAGCGGTGTCGTAAACCGTGACGTTGGGCAGGTCGGGATACTGCTCCAGGCAGTACTCGATAACGTTGGCCTCGGGGTTGTTGTGCAGCGGGGCGAGCGGAGCGACCTCGCGGATCTTGGCGAGGACATCCTCGTCGACGAGGGAGGAATCGCCAAAGTACCAACCGCCCTGAACGATACGGTGGCCGATACCCTCGATCTTGACGCCGTTGGCCTCGAGGTCCTTCAGGACAACCTCGATGGCGACCTTGTGGTCGGGGAACTCGATGTTCTCGGTCACCTTCTTGGAGCCGTTGGCAGCGTGGGTGAAAGTGCCGCCGGTAAAGCAGACGCGCTCGCAGGAGCCCTTTGCGGACACCTTATGGGACTTGGTATCGATGACCTGATACTTAAGGGTCGAAGATCCTGCGTTGACGACCAGAACGTTCATGTGTCTCCCTACTAACAGGCGGTGTGGCGCCGCCAGGTTACATACGCTTCAATAATAAACCCAAACGCCCTCGCGCTCGGGTTTATTGCGTTGATATATAAGTTATCGGTGTCTAAATACCCATGTCCTTTGACTTGTAAGACGAAATAGCGCGGGGATATACACAAGGGAAGAAATCCCGAGCGCGACAAGCAATATGACTCGAATGCCCGCGATGCTGCTCAACACAGCATTGAACAGATAGAAAAGGATGGCGCCCACCGCCACCATCTGGCTTTGAACCGAAATCAGTGAACAGCGCATCGAAGAATCGGCTGCTTTTTGAAAAATTGAGTATTTAATTGGAGCAAATAACGAGTAAGCGACCATCTGCAGCACATAGAACACGGGCAGCAAATAAACCGGAGTTAAGGGAATCAAAAACAGAGCTGTCAGGAAAAGACGCACGATGCCGCAAATACGCGCAAAGCGGCCCTTGTCGACATGAGCAATCGCACAGGGCACAATAAGTCCCATGGAGGCCGAGGCAAGGAGCTGAACCGCAATGGTCACACCCGAAGCGACGGCATTCATTCCGCGACCCGCAAGCAGCAGTGAGAAAAAGTCTTCCAGGGCGACAAAAGCAAATGCCTGAGAACAGTCCATGATGAACGCTGAACGAAGAATGCCATTACCCGCAATAGCGGCACCGATCATCTTCGGGCTAATCCCATGTTCAAGTGTCGTCGCAGTGCCCCCTCTTCGCATCTCAGGAATGCAGACAACGACAAGCAACGTCAACACCATTGCGATGATATCTGCCGAAAGACCAATGAGATATGCACCGACAGACGAAATGAAACCGCCCACGCAAGCGGAGATGGCATAAGAGGCATAGAAAACAAATCGCTCAACGACATTAAGTCTTACGAGCTGGTCCTGAGAGACGCTGTCAATGTAAATCGCTTCGATGGATCCGCTCACACACGCAACGGCAAAACCCTTGAGAGCGAACGCACCGATTAAAAGCAGGGGAGAACGGACGAGAAGCAGGGCGGCGTAGTATCCAAGCATTCCCACGACGCCAACGAGACCGCTTGTCTTTCGTCCAAACCTATCAGCAATATAGCCAGTGGGAACTTCAAGGATGAACTTGCTCACTTGATATGCAATCATCATGCTAGAAATCGATACCATCGAAAGTCCGACGAACTCAAGGTAGACAGTTAGAAAATACAAGATGGTGCTGAAGTTCGACAGAAAAACGAACGTCATATAAAGCAAAACCGTACGGTTTTTCATGCTCCGCCCTCCCAGAGTCAGCAATCTAAATCGGAATCTTGGAAAAGCATGAGGACAAAGCTGTCAGCTATGTGTTACAAGGCGTCAATAATCACTTGACGTCTCGAAGCCAATTAATCTCACGAAGCAAGATGACGCAATAGGTGAAGAAATACCGTCTGGTGTCGATCGGTCCAGGTATTTTGTCGATAGCAAAAGTAGATGGGCAAGGCTACGTCACGCGATCCTTCAATGGAGCACTCACTCACTTCCAATACATCTGATGCGAGAGAAGAGCCAGAAAAACTCAATATCAATCCCCCGGCTTGAAGAAACTCAGTCTGCGCCCTGTTTCCGTATTCAACATCACGGAAGCGAAAATTGACGAGCTGGGCTTCGGGACATTGATTGATTGCATTGAGACAGGGTGACAAATTAATGGGAACAGCGAGCCTGCCGCCCAGTAACTCGCGAATGGTCATGGCGCCCACAGATTGATGACCCGCTGGGTATGAAAGAACCTTGAGCTCCTTTTCACCCAAATATTTTGAAGAAAGGACGCTGTCCCGTGGTTCCTCGAATGAGATAGCCGCATCCGAAATGCCAAGCACAAGTGATTCAAAGCATGTAGCCGTTGGCTGATGCCACACATCAAGGTGAATCTGAGGGTGCGAGCGTTCAAACGAGTCATACCAGCTTTCGGCAAAAAGGCGCCCCCGCCCATGAAGGCAGGGGGCGTAAAGACGAAAGTGGCCATCGGGCGAAACGCCGCCGCCCCTCGATTGAACGTACTTTTTGAGATCGTCGACTTGTGCCAGGATCATACGTGCGCGACGTGCGAGCTCTCTGCCCGCCGGAGACAAAACAGCCTCCCCCGCCGATCGGTCGAGCAAAACAATCTGATACTCAGATTCCAACTTTTTGATTGCCGACGAAACGGCCTGCGGACTCACATGAACGGCGCGAGCTGCTTTGCGCACGCCGCCATAGTTCGCTACCGCTTGAAGGTATTCGAGTTGAGAAAGCTGCATAGATTACTCCAAAGGCAGCCAAGTCGACGGGCCAAGCGCCCTCAGATGAGGTTCTCGCCCAGGTTTTTGCCGCCGAGGACGTGCATGTGGAAGTGCATGACGGTCTGGCCGGCGTTGACGCCCTTGTTGGAGATGACGCGGAAACCGTCCTCCAGACCCTTGGCCTTGGCGACCTCCTGGATGGCGTGAGCTATGGCGCCCATGGTCTCGGCGGGTACGTTGTCGGCGATGTCGCTGTAGTGCTTCTTAGGGATCACGAGCGTGTGGACCGGCGCCTGCGGGTTGAGGTCGTCGAAGGCGATGACCTGGTCGTCCTCATAGACAACGGTCGAGGGGATCTCGTGGTTGGCAATTTTACAGAAGATGCAATCGCACATAGCTGGTTCCTTTCTTACAGACCAAGGTAATTATATTTGGTCGAGATGCTTAGAACGAAAGGTTATCATCGGTGTTGGCGGCCTCGCCGTCGGCGAGCACATCGTTGCCGTCGACGTCCTTAAGGAGCACCGAGACCTTCTGCTCGGCATCGGACAGGCGGGTGCGCAGGCTTTTGAGGAGCTCGACGCCGCGGGTGTAGCTCTCGAGCGACTCCTCAAGCTCCATATCGCCCGACTCCAGGCTGCGGATGATGAGCTCCAGCTCCTGCGAGGCCTGCTTGTACGTAAGCTGCTCGACCGGGGTCTTCTCTGCCATATCTGTTTCCTTTCCTAAGGGTCTATCACTGCGAAACGCGGTCTACTCGACCGTATCGACCGTTGCTGCCACGTTGCCGTCTGCCATGCGCACGCGAATGGCGTCGCCAGGCTTAAAGGTCTTGGCACTCGTAGCCACACCATCATCGCTGTACGCGATGGAATAGCCGCGAGCAAGCACTTTGAGCGGCGACAGGGCATCGAGCGACGCTGCCGCACGGCTCAGGTCGGACGCTGGCTTGCTGAGCATCGTGCGCCCTTGATGCTCTAGGCGGGAACTCGCAAGCGTGAGCGCATGGCGCTTACCATCGAGCCCCGAGGTGCTTGTAATCAGACGCTCGGGCAAGCGCTCAAAGTTGGAGCGGAATGTCCCGACCGAGCGTACTATGGCGCCCGACAGGCGATCGGCAGTCAGTGCAAGCTCCGATTCGCGACGCTCGACCATAAATGTGGGGTCGTTGAGGCACGGGCGACACGCAGCGGCATCGAGCGCATCACCCAAGCGAGCCGTATAGGTATCCCAGGCACGGCGACCGCGCTGATCAAGCATCTCCAGGTCGACCTGGGCCGACCCAATCATCGATGCCATCGCGGCACCCAGACGCTGATGGCGCGCCTCGAGCAC
This sequence comes from uncultured Collinsella sp., assembly GCA_947642445.1. Lineage (GTDB taxonomy): Bacteria > Actinomycetota > Coriobacteriia > Coriobacteriales > Coriobacteriaceae > Collinsella. The sequence goes on from CANRSF010000015.1 coordinate 17,661, forward strand.
ATCGGCCAACTCCGTCATAGCCGGCGCCACCGATTCTGCCGCCGCCGTGGGCGTGGAGGCGCGTCGGTCGCTCACCATGTCGCAAATCGAGGTATCGGGCTCATGGCCAATGCCGGTCACCACGGGCACAGGACAAGCCGCCACCGCGCGGGCAAGCTCCTCGTCATTAAAGGTCATGAGGTCCTCAAAGGAGCCGCCGCCGCGCACCAGCAAAATACAGTCGGGCGCCGGCGTAATGGAAGCGGCGCGGCGCAAGCCATCAATGAGCTCGGCCGGCGCACCCTCGCCTTGAACCTTGGCGCCCACGCAGACAAGCTCGACGAGCGGGTTGCGACGGCGCAGCGTACGCTTGACGTCGTCGATTACCGCACCGGAAAGCGAGGTGACGACCGCCACGCGTGAGCAAAACACCGGGATGCGGCGTTTGCGGGACTCGTCCATCAGTCCCTCGCGGCGTAGCTTTTCGGCCAACTGCGCCACCTGTTGACGCAGCAGACCCTCCCCCGCCAGCGAAAACGAGCGAGCGACAAAGCTCATGCGGCCCGTGGCCTTATAGAGATTGAAGCTGCCCTTAAAGCTCACCTGCATGCCGTCACGCAGATCGAAGGTACGCTTGAGATAGGCGCCCTTCCAGATGATGCAGTCGACGGCGGCCGAGTCGTCTTTAATCTGGAAGTAGCAGTGGCCGCTTCGGGCATTGGGACCACGGAAACCCGTGACCTCGCCCAGGACACTCAGCTGCGGAATGGCATCGAGCGCACCGGCGGCGATCTCTACCGCCTGGCTCACGCTGAGCTCCTTACGCTCCTGCTCGTCCGAACCGTCGAACTCGGCGGAAACGGCATTGCCGGTTAGATTCCAGCCTGCCACGCAGCCTCCTTTCGTCATCGTGCACAAGGGCTTCGGCCCTGCGCAAATTCAAGTCCAACACATAGTACAGCGCCGCGAGGACACGAATCCCCGCGGCGCCCAGCGACCCAATTTGTTATCGGTTGGAGTTTCTGTTGTATCGAGCCATAAGATAGAGCAGCTGAATAATCGAGGTGAGCGCCGCAGCCACATAGGTAAGCGCGGCGGCCGTCAGCACCTTCTTGGCACCGTTGACCTGCTGGGAGCTCATACCCGACTGCTCAATATACGCCACGGCGCGCCGACTAGCATCAATCTCGACCGGTAGCGTAACCAGTTGGAACAGCACGCTAAACGAGAAGAAGATCAGTGCGAGGGTCGTGAGTCCCGCGATGTTCATAAACAGGCCCATGAGCAGCACGATGGTCCAAGTGTTCTGGGTAAAGTTGACGACCGGCACGAGGGCGGTGCGTACCTTCATCATGGCATAGCCGCTTTGACGCTGCGCGGCATGGCCTGCCTCGTGACAAGCGACAGCAACGCTTGCGACCGAGCCGCCCGAACGGTTGGAATCCGACAGATACAGGTTATTGTCCTGCGGGTTGTAATGGTCGGTGAGCTCACCGGCGACGCCCTTGATACCCACGGCGTTGCAACCGTTGGCGTCGAGCATGCGGCGAGCGACCGTGGCACCCGTGTCGCCGTCCGAGCGAACCTTGGACCACGTCTTGTACGTCGAATTGATATAGCTCTGCGCAGCAAGGCCAAGCACCGTGCAGACAAGAACAACCAGCAGGTACAGCGGGTCGATGCCAAAGCCATATCCATAGTAATAGGGCATGCGAATTCCTCCAAATCGAGTTACACGTTGGAGGCATTCTACCCACTCAGCAGACTAGGCTTCCCTATAACAACTCAATCTTTCCGTCCTTCACGGTGAGCCCCATATTGCCGGAAAGCAGATCGTCCAGGCGCGAACCCACAAGCTCAAAACGCCAGCCTTCGCGCAGGGGGCTTTGCTCAGGATGCTCGATGTAATCGGCCAGGTCATCGCGCGAGGCAATGACCGAGGTCGCCACCCCCGAGCGCTCGGCAACCAGGCGGATGAGCGCATACATCAGGTCCGTCACGCTCTCCAGCTCCGGCGAGATCTGACGGTGTCCGCGCACCATGAGCGGCAGGCGATCGTACGGGCAGCTCGCGCCGCGCTTGATGGCCATGAGCGCGCCGTCCACATCGCGCTCCCCCAACTGGTCGGTACCGCGAATGCTACGGAACTCCTCAACGCGCACGGGATTGCGCTTAACGAGCGCAAGCAGCGTGTCGTCGGACATGACCCACTTGCGCGGGATGTTACGGCGCTCGGCGCGGTCCTCGCGCCAGGCGGCGAGCTCGCGCGCGATGCCCAACTGGTGACGGCTGCACGAATTGATGCGTTTGACCTTACGGAACGCCTCGTGGCGATCGGCGCGATAGTGCGACTCGTCAGCCAGCGGGCGCAGCTCGTCGAGTACCCAGTCCACGCGGCCCAGCTCGCGCAGGCGGCTCATCATCTCGGTATAGGCGACGATCAGGTACTTGACGTCATCGATCGCGTACTCGATCTGTTTGTCGGTCAGCGGGCGACGCGACCAGTCGGTCAGCGACTCGGTCTTGGGCAGCGAGACGCCGCAAAACGTCTGCACGAGCGCACCGTAGGAAATCTGCTGGCGTTCGCCCAAAAAGGCGGCGGCCACCTGCGTGTCAAAAATCGGACGCGGCAGCACGCCTACGGTATGAAGCATAACCTCCATATCCTGCGAGCAGGCGTGGAAGACTTTGGTCACGCTCTCGTCGGCCATAAGCTCGGCCAACGGCGACAGGTCGTCGATCACCAGAGGGTCGACCGCGACGCTCTCGGCAGGGGTGGCAATCTGAACCAAACACAGGCGCGGATGGAACGTGCGCTCGCGCAAAAACTCGGTATCGACGGCAATCGCGTCAAACTCACGGGCGCGCTGGCAAAAGTCGAGTAGAGCCTGATGTGTGGAAATGTACATATCAACCCATCGAATAAGGTTAGGCCCGAAAAACACGGGTAGGATAACGGCATTGTCTTACAACTATACTCGGTTAGTCACAGAACGGGAACGTAAGTATGCGCTGCCTTATCATCCACAACCCGGCATCGGGCCCCAGCTCAGATGAAATCTACGCATTCACGCACGCCCTCGCGCAGGGCGGCGACGAGGTCGTGATGCGTTTTATCGGCGATGGCATGGAACCCGAGGACGCCGTGGCAGACGTGCGCGAGTTTGATCGCGTGGTGATTTCGGGCGGCGACGGCACCGTCTCCAACGTGCTCGACCAGATGCGCGGATGCGGCGTCCCCACGCTCGTCTTCCCCTCCGGCACGGCCTGCCTGTTCTTCAACAACATCGGCAATGCCCCCGAGGCAGCGGCGCTTGCCAAGGCTTGCCGCGCCGGTCGCACGGTCAAAGTGGACATGGGCGAGCTCTTTTGGCTCGACGAGAACGGCAGAGAGAAGCGCCACGGCTTTATCATCATCGCCGGCTCGGGCTTCGACGCCGAGATCATGATGAAGGCCGCTCCCACCAAAAACGACATCGGCGAGATCGCCTACTTCCTCTCCGCTCTCGCCACGCCCAACCCCACGGTGGCGCACTTTACCATTGAGCACGACGGCATTGTCGAGGAGCTCGACGGCATCTGCTGCATGGCGGGCAATACCTCGGTCATTCAAAACGACATCAACCTGTTCCCCGACTGCCGCATGAACGATGGCATGGTCGATATTGCGGTCATCGAACCCGTGCGCACCGTGCAGCTGCTGCCTACTGTGATCACCGCTGCGCTTGACCCCGCCGGCAAGGTACTCGGGCGCCCGCAGTTCAAGATCATCCAGACCAAGGAAGCCAAGATCACCTGCACCCCGTCGCTGGGCATGCAGTTCGATGGCGAGATTATCTCCAGCAATTCGGGCGTCTTTGGAGCCCGCGCGCTTCCGCAATGCCTCGACCTCATCGTCGACGAATTCTCACCGCTCGGACAATAGGAGGACCCCATGAACGACAATCCCCTGATCGGCTTTATTGTCATCGTCTTGGCCATGCTCGTCGGTTACGCCATCAACGTGATTCACCGCCGAAAGAAGTAAATCCACATTGGTATGATATTCATCCAGTTATCGACTCTCCCGCTGTTTATGCAAATCCTAAACAGCGGGAGAGTTTTCTTTTTGACCGCCGTCTAATGCTTTATTCAGCTACAGTAAATGCAGGGTGCCTTTATTTAACTAAAGCCATAAAATGAGTATTATTATCCGTTCATCGTATATTTCTTCACGCTCATCGAGCAAAGGCTGTTGTCGAGTGAATACTCTTTACACTTCCTTTAGGCTAGTAGATGTATTTATTAGCTGAAACTCCGTACGGTTTCGCGGGGTTTCAACAGTTGGAAGGGATTATGAGGTTTACTCATCCTGTCAACACGCTCAAGAAGCTCGGCTGCGGCCTTGCGTTTGGAGCAGCGGCTATCATGGCCATGCCGACTTCGGCACTCGCCTGCACCCAGATCTACATGGGCAGCAAGCTCACGGCAGACGGCAACACGTACTACGGCCGTTCCGAGGACTTCGGTCCGCGCTACATCAAGCACTTTGGCATTGAGCCCGCACACAAGGACGGCAACGAGTACACCTCGGTCGAGTCCGGTTTTGAGTACAAGTCCAAGGGCGCAACCTACCGCTACACCTTCGTTCGCGACAACCCCTCGCAGTGGGAAGATCGCTACGACGCATATTCCGAGGCAGGCATCAACGAGAAGGGTGTCTCCTGCTCTGCCACGTTGAGCACCTCCTATAACGAGAAGGCCGAAGAGGCCGACCCCATCACCGAGGAGACTGGCATTGGCGAATACAACTACGCCAGCGTCATTCTGGGCGAGAGTGCCACGGCCCGCGAGGGTGTCGAGCTCCTCGGCAGCCTGATTGACGAGCAGGGCGTCTGCTCCAACGACCAGATCATCATTGCCGACAACAACGAGACCTGGTTGTTTGCAGCGCTTTCCGGCCATCAGTGGATCGCCATGAGGCTCACTGACGATATCGCCTCGCTCAACCCCAACATCGGCAACCTCACCTATGACGTCGACCTCGACGACACCGAGAACTGCCTCCACTCCGAGGGCATCGAGTCTATGCCTAAGGAGAAGGGCTTTGCCGAGTACACCGACGGCAAGTTCGACGTCGCCAAGACCTACGGCGAGGAGATTGGCGAGGCCGGCATGCACCAGTGGTCGCGCTATATCCAGGGCCGCGATTACTTCATGGCTCCGCTTGCTGAGGGCACCGACTACGAGATCGTCAAGGACGAGCGCGAAGACGCTCGCGCGACGACCGGCGCCCTGGTCCACGAAATGCAGCCGCTGTTCTTTACGCCCGGCAAGTCCGACTGGAACACCTTTGAGATGATTCGTTCCTTCGCCGCTCGCGGCAAGAATGTCGCCGGCCTCAACGCCAACACCGACGGCGCGTATGCCATCGGCTCCAACCGCAACACCGAAATCCACACCTTCCAGATCCGTCACGGCATGGACCCCGAGATCGCGACCATCCAGTGGGAGATGCTCTCCAACGCCGAGTTCTCCGTCGCTATCCCCCTCTATTCCGCACTGCTCACCGAGGTCAGCCCCTACTTCAGCGATCAGGATGTCTCCTTCGATCACTGCGAAGAGGAAGACGTCGTGAACAACGAGGAGCCCGAGAACTCCATCAACTACGTCCTCATGGACATCAACACGCTCGCCTATGAGAACCGCGACCACTGCGCCACCGGCGTCCGCGCCTATCTCGACGCCCTGCAGAAGGAGCTCATCGAGCAGAACCTGACCGTCGACGAGGCCATGCAGGCCGAAGAAGGCACCGAAGCCCGCACCGCCCTGGCCAACAAGGCCGGCAAGGCTGCAACCAAGAACACCTATGTTAAGTGCAAGGCCATGCTCGAGGAGATGCGCGACTACCTCCAGGAGGGCGATTTCTCCGAGGAGTTCGTCCCGAGTGACTACGATGCTGACAACGACTGCCTGGTCGAGTCCATCACCTACGCCGACGAGGCCCTTTCCGATGAGGACGTGGCCGAGCCCGAGGCCGAAGAGGAAGAGGTCACCGAGGAGAAGTCCGAGGGCAACAACATGGCCGCCATGGCCGTTGGCGCCGTCGTCATCATCAGTGTCTGCGCCTACGTGATCTATCGTCGCAAGAAGGCCTAAGGCCCTCATGTCTTAGCTGAGCGGACAAGGCAGCCATGGCAGCCTCGCCCGCTTAGCCCGCTCTTTTGACCGACGGGAAACCCGCCTGAAATCTTTTTAAAAAAGATTTCCCCGCACACACTTCGCTGTGCTATAGTGCAGCGCAACAGCAACTAGGTGCGACCGCGCCACGGCATCACGAAAGGAGCCACCAACATGAAGAACACGATGAAATCTCTCAACAACTGGTGGTGGCGTGATGCGAATACGATCGGTCGACAGTGAGTCCCTCACGCCTGTTTTTGCGCTCTAGGTGATTGGAAGGCCTCCGGTTTCGACCGGGGGCCTTTTTCTATCTCGAGCCCGATCGCATTCGCATCACGCGCCTCCGCTTTTCTCTTGCAATCCCCTTCCGAAAGGATTTTCACCATGCCTCAGAACACCACCGCCACCCAGCCCCGCACCGTCCATACCGCCGATCGCGGCAAACTCGATGTCCGCGCCCTCGTCCTGCTCGCCATCCTGCTCGCCGCCGGCTTCATCCTCAACTTCACCGTCGGCAAGGCAATCTCGGGCATCTCGGGCGGCATGATCAGCCCCGAGTTCATCATCTCGGCCTTCTGCCTCACCATCCTGGTCGTTCGCCCCAACATCGGCCAGGCGCTCGTCATTGGCCTCATCTCGGCTGCCGTGATCCAGATCACCACCACTTCGCCGTTCGTCGATTTTGCCGCCGAGGGCATCGCCGCCATGCTCATGGCCGGCATCGTCAACGCCGCCGGCAAGAACGGTCAGGTCAAGCCTGCCGTCGCCATCGTCGCAACCTTCGTGACCACCTTTGTCTCCGGCGCCATCTTCATGGTCATCAAGATGGCCATGCTCGGCGTGGTCGGCGAGCTCGCCGCCGCCATGTTGCCCGTCGTCGCCATGACCGCCGTCTTTAACGCCATTCTGGTCGGCGCCCTCTACTTGCCCATCCAGAAGGCCCTGAAGCTCAACTAACCCACAGTGTCCCATCGGTAAAGACTGTCCCAAACAACTAGCTCTTGGGGACGTTCTTAAACGACTAGTCATTAAAGAACGTCCCCGATGACTATGAAAGGTATCCATGGAAACGATCATCAACGTCGACGATGTCTCGTTCTCCTATGGCACGCAGACCGAGCAGGCGCTCAGCCACATCTCACTCAGCGTGAACAAGGGAGATTTCATCGGCATTATCGGGCCCTCGGGCGCCGGCAAGTCCACGCTTGCCGCCTGCCTGTCGGGCGCCGTGCCCCACCACTACACCGGCACGTTCTTTGGGTCCGTCATGGTTGACGGCCACGACACCTGCGAGGTCTCGTTGACCGACGTGTCGCAAATCGTCGGCAGCGTGCTGCAGGATATCGACACGCAGATGGTCGCCTCGGTCGTCGAGGACGAGATACTCTTTGGCCTCGAGAACTTTGGCGTTCCCCACGACCAGATCGAGCAGCGCGTGAGCGAAACGCTCGAGACCGTCGGCATCAGCGACCTGCGCGACCGCGAGATCGCCACCCTCTCGGGCGGACAGAAGCAAAAGGTGGCCATCGCTGCCATCCTCGCCATGCGTCCGCGCGTCTTGGTTCTCGACGAGCCCACCGCGGCACTCGACCCCGCCAGCTCCACGTTGGTCTTCGAGACGCTGCGTGAGGCAAACCGCGCGCTTGGAATCACCATCGTCGTCGTTGAGCAAAAGGTCGCCCTACTCTCGGAGTACTGCAACCGCGTGCTCGTGCTCAACCATGGCGAAATCGCGCTGCAGGGCGAGCCACACGAGGTCTTCGCGCATACCGACGAGCTCCGTGCCATCGGCGTCGACTGCCCTCGCGTCACGCGTATCTTCAATAGCCTCGAGGCCGATGGCCTGGTAAGCGGTACCCCTTGCTTGGATGTCGATGAGGCCGAGCGCCTGATTTCGGGCATTGTCGACCCCGCACACGCAAGCAGCGACATTCAGGCACCCGCCGGCTCCCCGCATGCACCGTCGTTGCGCCCGCACGCCAAGGACGCCGAGCCCGTGCTCACCTTCGATCACGTTGAGTTTGCCTATCCCAATGGCGGCGCCGCCGTACACGACCTCAACCTGACCCTCTATCCCGGCGAGCTCGTGGGCATCGTCGGCCAGAACGGTGCCGGCAAGACCACGCTCACCAAGCTGCTCACAGGCCTGCTTAAGCCCGCCTCGGGCAGCGTGCGCGTTACGGGGCTGGACACCGCAGCCGTTCCCACGAGCCGCATCGCCCGCGAAGTCGCAACCCTCTTCCAAAACCCCGACCGCCAGATCTGCAAGGATACCGTACTCGACGAGGTCGCTTTTGGCCTGGAGCTTGCCGGCATCGACCGTGCCGAGGCTCTGCGTCGCGCTCGACTCGTTATCGACCGCTTTGGCCTGCCTGCCGATGAGGCACCTTTCTCGCTTTCGCGCGGCCAGCGACAAATGGTGGCGCTTGCCTCCGTCGTAGTTGTTGAGCCCAAGATCGTCGTGCTTGACGAGCCCACGAGCGGCCTTGATTACCGCGAGTGCATGACCGTCATGGAAACGGTGCGCACCATGGCCGAGCGCGGCTGCGCCGTGATTATGGTCTGTCACGACATGGAAGTCGTTTCCGACTTTGCCGAGCGTATCGTAGTAATGGCCGACGGTCGTATCCTCGACCGCGGCCGCACGCACGAGCTATTCTCGAACATCGATCTCATGCGGCGTGCCTACGTGGAGCCTCCCCAGGTTATTGAACTCTCGCGCCGTCTGGCATCCTCCGTCTCTCCCGTCTTTGCACAGGTGAGCGAGGTCACCGATATCGTTCGCATTACCGAGGAGATGGTCCACCGTGGTTAACGTCATCGACTATATGCCGGGCGACACACTGCTGCACCGCTTGAACCCGGTCGTCAAACTGGGCCTTGCCGCCGCCATCATCATCGGCATCTTCCTGTCCGACACCTACGTGGCGCTGCTGGGCTTTTTGGTGCTCACCCTTGCGCTGGGTGCCTATGCCGGCGTCGTCGACCGTCTGTTCTCGCTGCTCAAGTTGCTGATTCCGCTCGCGCTTATCATGCTGGTGCTCCAGCTTGCCTTTATGCGCGATGGCAACGTTGTGTGGGGCTTTATCACCGACACGGGCCTCATCACAGGATCGAAGGCCTGTCTGCGCCTGCTGGGTGTGGCGTTACCGCTCATCCTCATGCTCATGGTGACCAAGCTCAACGACCTTGCCAACGCCTGCGTCGAGGTGCTGCACGTACCGTATCGCTATGCCTTCACCTTTACCACGGCGCTGCGCTTTGTGCCGGTGTTTGGTCAGGAGATGAACGCCATCATGGAAGCGCAGACCGCGCGCGGCGTCGAGTACGACACCAAGAACCCTATCAAGAAGCTTAAGCTCATGTTGCCACTGTGTGTGCCGCTGCTCATCTCGAGCGTGGCCAAGACCGATGCCACGGCCTTGGCGGCAGAACAGCGCGGCTTCTATCTGCGTACACGCGCCAGCTCGTACAAGCGCTACCCCATCAAGGGCCTGGACATCGCCGTGCTCATCGTCAGCATCGCCCTCATCGCCATCGGCTTCCTGTTCTAGTTCGCCACCGACAGCAACCGCCCAACGCAAAAGGCCTCGGCTCGCACCAAACGAGCCGAGGCCTTTATTGTTTCACCAGATAAAACGGGACTGCGGACGATTTCTTGGACCGCTACGCGGCCCTTCCCAGCGCGGCGCGGAACTCGGCCGGCGTGCGGCCGCCGAGCGCATCGCTGCGCCTCTCCGTATTGTAGCGGCCGATCCAGGCCCCGAGCTCCTCGATGAAGCGGGCGGGGGCCCAGCCCGACCAGTCCCTGCCGTGCCAGAACTCCCTCTTGAGCAGGCCGAAGAAGCCCTCCATCGCGGCGTTGTCCGGGCTGCAGCCCTTGGCGGACATGCTCCTGGTGAGGTCGTTGTCCTCGCAGATCGAGATCCAGCCGGGCCAGCGGTAGTGGCCGCCGCGGTCGGAGTGGATGACGGGGCGCTCGCCGGGCGCCAGCCGGGCGCAGGCGTCCTCGAGCATCGAGTTGGCGAGCGCGGCGTCCGGTCTCTCGCCGGCCCTCCACGCCACGACCGAGGAGTCGAAGCAGTCCCTGATGGCCGACAGGTAGACCTTCCTGCCGGAGGGCAGCCTGAACTCGGTGATGTCGGTGAGCCACAGGAAGTTCGGCAGGGCCGAGCGAAAGTCGCGGCGCACGAGGTTCGGCGGGGCCGGCGTCGGCTCGCCCGCATAGGAGCTGTAGGGCCTCCTCTTCCTCCTCATCCACCTGGGGACCAGGCCCTCCTCGCGCATGATGCGGAGGACGACCTTCTCCGAGGCGCGCACGGGCTCGTCGAGCTCGCGCAGGCGCGCCGTCACGAAGCGGTACCCCCGCGCCCCCTCGCCGTCCTCGGTGAAGATCCTGCGCACGAGCGCGCGCAGGGGCGCGAGCCGGTCGGGCCTCGCGATCGCGCGGCGCTGGTACTCATAGGAGCTCTTTGATATCCCCAAGGAACTCGTGAGTTCTCTCAAGGACCACTTCCCGCACGGCCTCAGGCGGTCTATCACCAGGGTCTTCTCCCTGTTCGACATCCCGTCGAGGCTCGCGGCTTTTAAAACGTCGTTCACCGCCCTGAGGACGGCGTTCTCCAGGACGAGGCGCTCTATCAGGGCGTCCTTGTCGTCCGGGTCGATGTCGGGGTACACCGGACCGTCCCCGACGACCTTCGGCAGATCCATCTTCGCGACCGCCCTCCCGACGGTTCCGCCCGCGGCCCCGGCCCTCGTCCAGCGCGCGACGGCGCTCTTGCTCGGCCCGTCGAGCTCCCGGGCTATCTCCCTGCACGAGAGCCCGGAGCGGCGTAGCTCCCCGGCCCTTTCCACTACGGCTCTACTGTATGTCATGCGGACTCCAAACCGGACCTGATGGTCCAACTTTTTGTCCGCAGCCCCAACCTACCAAAATTAACCTGTCCCTTTTTGACGGGTCGGAAGCTAGAGGCGGTAGGGGACGCCGCTGCGGATGATGGATTCGCGCACCAGGACATCCATAGCATCGAGGGTGATCTCGGGCATCTCTCGATACTTCTGCAGCACCGATAGCTCGGTGCAGGCCAGAATGACACGGTCGCAGCCGCTACGGGCGAACTCCCACATCACGCGGTCGAACTTATCCATATCGGGCTCACGTCCGGCTTTCACATCATCGTAGATAAGCGACATCACATCGTTCTGACGTTTCTCGCTGGGATAGACGACCTCAACACCCGCAGCCTCGCATTCGCGGCCGTAGACGCCCGCGCCCACGGTTCCGTCGGTGCCCATGATGCCAATCTTGCGCACCGGCTCGGCCGGCATGCTCAGGTTGGGGTCGAACTCGCACTCCCCCATCACCGCACCCGCAAGGGCATAGCGCACCGACTCACGCGGCATGTGGATAATCGGCACCTTCGTAAACGACTGAATCTGATCGTAGAAGTAGTGTGACGTGTTACAGGGAATCGCTATGTGCGCGCAGCCCAGCGACTCGAGTGCTTGGGCACACTCCTTCATGGTCGCCAGCAGCTCGGTATGCTCACCGGTCTTGATGGCCAGCGTGCGGTCGGGCATGGTCGACTTGGAAAGCACCACCATGTCGATATGCTCCTGGTCGCACGTAGCCGCCGTATGGCGTACTACCTGGTCGTAGTAATACGACGTGGCCTCGGCGCCCATGCCGCCGATAACTCCCAGCTTTTCCATCGCCGCCTCCTTGGTGACGCCCGCGCAATTGCGCGTATCATACCCGCGCCCGCCCGATACATACCGGACGGGCGCCACGCTCGTCTACTTGTAATACGTCTTGAACAGCTTATAGTGACGCAGTTTGGTGTGCCACATGCGCAACCAGCGGTTAAAGACAAAGTCTCCCTTCATAAACGAGGGATCGGCGCCCTTGCCCTCCTTGGCAAGACGATGCACCTTCGCGCGCAGCTCGGGAGCCTTGACGTACTTGTCGACGACGCCCATGGGAACGACCATCCACAGCGCCTCGTCCTTCGCCGTCACAAACTCCGGCTCAAACGGGCGGTTATAGACGTACTCATCCACCACGTACTTGGCAACGTTAAAGCCGCTGTTGGTTACGTAGTAGTTGCTGCGGCCCTGACGGGTGTTAAAGTCAAAGAACTTAAACGAGCCATCGCGCTCGTCATACTTGACGTCAAAGTTGGAATAGCCCACAAAGTGAAGGTCCTCGAGCAGCTTGCGCACGCCACTCATAAGCTCATCATTGGGCTCGGTGATGATGCAGGCGTGATTACCGACGCCATGGGGCTGATGCTCCTCGAGCAGCACGTGACCAAGGCACATCATGCGAACCTTGCCGTTGCGGTCAGAATAGCTGGTGAGCACGCGCATGTACTCGTCGTTGCCGGGCACGCGATCCTGCAAAATCAGGTCATCGGTGTAGCCACTGGCATAGGAATCGCGGATAACCTGCTCCAGCTCGGCGCGGTCGGCAATCTCATAAGCCTTCTTCTGACCCTCGAACTCATGCTGCCACCACATGATGCCGTCGGAAGGCTTCAGGATCATCGGGTAGGAAAAGTCGATCTGGTCGAGCACCTCGGCAGGCGCCTCTCCTTGCGTGTTGAGCATCTGCGCAGTAAAGGTAAACGTATGCGGATAGGGCACACCGTGCTTCTCGCACAGCTCGTAGAAGATCTCCTTCTTCTGGCACTGCTCAAGCATGCTATAGGGCGCGTAAGGCGCAACGATGTTATCCGCCAGCTCGTTGGCATCCTTGGCCTGGGCCACCAGGGCAACATAGTTATCGCCGCAGCCCATCAGGACAATCGTCTTGTCGGCATGTGCCCGAGCGATACCGTTGACGGTCTTAAGCATCACGGGCATGGTGTCGATATCCACATTAGGCGTGTAGTCGATAATCTGGCTGCGATACGCAGGGCCCGTCTGATACTTGCCAAAGACCAGGCTCTTGATCTGATACTCCTCGTAGAAGGCGCGCGCCACCGAATACGCGTTGATGTCGCCGCCGAGCAGCACGGGAATAAACTCGCGCTCTGTAAACTGCAATGCCATGGAAACTTCCTATCATGAACTGCCCACACGACGGGCGGTCTTTGTGCAACTGATTTATTCTAGCGTGCCGAGCCGCCGGCACCCAAAGCTCCACCGTATCTATGGCAATCGGCGTAATTATCCAGCATGAAGGCCAAGCTCACCGCGATGGGACCTTGTAGTTGCAAAACCCCACGTGAGGGCAACTTTTACAGCCAAAACCCTCACAAACAGGGTGCCGTAACGTTAAAGTTGAACTCTATGGTTTCTCAACAATTCACCATTCCCGCAGGTCAAGGCCAAAGCCTCAAGTTCAACTTGACCCTTTAGAACCTTTAAGGTTCAAGTTGAGGTCGAAAGCAGTAGTAGAATACACCTCGACCAATAACCTACGATTGATTGCAGAGGGACTGGATGCAGCATTCGAACCATCGCACCGCAGCGCTCATCGCGTCGAAGCCGGCTCGTATCATCACGAACGCCGCGCTCGCCGTCGCGCTGACGGCCACGCCGATGCTCTCCCCCGTCGCGGCCTATGCCGCCTCGCAGGCAACGCAGGATCAGCTTTCCGCCGCCCAGAAAAAAATCGAGAACGCTACGAGCGCCTACAACGACGCCCGTACCAAGCTCGAGGATCTGCAAAAGCAGATCGACTCCAATGAGGCGAACATCGATAAGATTGAGGCCGAGCTACCCGAGCAGCAGGCCAAGGCAAGCTCTGCCATGCGCGATCTGTATAAGTACCAGAAGGGCACCAGCCCCATCGTGAGCTTCCTGGTGAACACGCAAAGCCTGGGCGACTTTATCACCACTTGCAAGTACACCAACCAGATTACGAGCTCGAGCGTCGACGAGATCGAAGAGCTTAACAAGATGCAAACCGAGCTCGAGCAGAACAAAACCGAGCTCGATCAGGCCAAGTCTCAACTCGAGGGCGAGCAGAAAAATGCCGAGGATGCGCTGGCGCAGGCTCAGCAGCTCCGCAGCGAGGCGCAGGCAAAGGCCGAGCAGGAAAATGCCGCCGAGCTGGCAAAGCTCGAGGCCGACAAGGCCGCTGCCGCCGAGAAGCTCGCGGGTACCGGCGTGAGTGGCAATAACTCCAACAGTCAGGCCACCAACTCCAACACCACCATCGATACCACGGTGAACAAACCCAATACCGGCAACGCCGATTACGACTCGTTTATCAACGAGTGGACAAGCCGCATCGACAACTACCTCGCCGGTTCCCCCATGGCAGGCCAGGGCTATAACTTTGCCGTCGCCGCCTGGAATACCGGCGTCGATCCCCGTTGGTCCCCCGCCATCGCCTGCATCGAGAGCAGCAAGGGCCTCTATTGTGCCGGCTCCTATAACGCCTGGGGCTGGAGCGCCCGCGGCGGCGGCTGGCGGAGCTTTGGTAGCTGGAGCGAGGGCGTCTCTGCCCACGTTGCCTACCTGGGCGCCAACTATGGCTCCACGCTTACCCCGGCGGCGGCAAAAAAGTACTGCCCGTCCACGTGGCAGGACTGGTACAACAAGGTTGCTTCTCAGATGAACCGCATTTAGGCTCGCAAGCCTCAACTGCAAAGGGTCCCAAACGGGGCCCTTTTTCGTATATCTAGGAGACGACGCCCGTCGCGTTGCCGATAACGACAACAACGCACATAACGGCAAACATAAACCCGAGCGCTTTGAACCATAGTTCGACAAAGGCGCCTCCCCGATACCGATCGAGCACGGGAAAGCGACGCCGAAGCCTGCGGCGGTCGAGCATACCAAACGTAATAAGCAGCACCAAGCCATCGACCATAAAGAAATACTCAAGCGCCAAAAACCACGTTGGATAGTTGCGGTTTTCGCCTGTCGGCTGAAACACAGCAAAATGGCTTCCCATCAGGAACAGCAACGTCATCGCATAAACGCATCCATTCCATATGCGCCCCACAGGCTCGGGAATATGCGAGAGCAGGCTTGCGCACTTGGACGCCAAGGGCTCGGACGCCGAGGACGAGATGGTCGAATGCTGACTTGTAGAAGGTGAAAGCGCAGGGGTAACCGGTTGCTGCACCCGATGCGCTTGCGGCACCGCGGTCCGGGACACGGCGGCGGCAGGAGCCGTTGTAAGCGACGACGCAGGGGCGCACAAGCCGTACGCCGTGCGCGCAGCATTGCCCAACGCCTTTGCACTTGCAAAACGTTTGGCGGGATCGAGCGCCATCGCCATGCAAATCACATCCGTCAGCGGGACGGGAATGCCATGCGCCTCGCATTGCTCGCGCATGTCACGCCCGGGTTTGGGATCAGCCCCCGTTAGGCAAAAGAACAGCAGCGCGCCGAACGCATAAATATCGCTACGCACGCTCGTCTGCCCAAAACCGTACTGTTCGGGCGGCGCATAGGAACGCGTGCCAAACTTAACGGTATCGGCATCGGCACCGTCACGCCAGACACGTGCGATCCCCAAATCAATAATCACCAGCGAGGAGAAGGTCATGCCGGCATCGGGCGCATAGTTCGCACCCGACACGATGATATTCGAGGGCTTCAGATCGCGGTGAATCACCGGCGCAGCCATCTCCCCCGCCGACGCAAAGCCGGCATGGAGCTCGGCGGCCGCATCGCAAAGGGCGCCAAACAGCTCGCAAGCATAATCGGGCGTCGCGCCCAGGCGCCCCACGAGCGCTTCGAGCGTCTCGCCTTCGACATATTCCATCACCACATCGAGCTCCTCGCCCGCGCGGCGGCAGTCGACGATCCGGGGTAAGTGTTCAAAACGGCGTCCGGCCTGCTGAGCCGCAAACAGGCGCTCATAGGCCCCGCCAATTTGCGCCGAAGCATCGATGCGCTTACGGACAAAGGGGCCAAGCGAACCGCCGCCAGAACCCTCAAAGTACACAAGCTCGGTTGTCTCGACATCGGAGCGCTTGAGCACGCGCTCTACGCGATAACTATCATCACGCTCGAGCGACGCCAGGTGCCCGGCGAGCGCGGCGGTTAACTCATCATCGGAATATGTTGGGTTCTGAGTATCCATGGCGTCCATCATAGCGCAGGGCGCGGACACCCCATGGCATCCACGCCCTGTTCGTTCGCATAGTTGTTTCGGCAACAGCCAACTCAGCCATCGGCCGCTAACTCACCGTCTCCTCGCCAAAGCGATACAGTTCCTCGTTGACCTTTTGCAGGCTGCAGCCGCGATCGATACAAAAGATGACAATCGCATCGCGACGGTCCTTACAGTTGAGGACGCTTACCCCGGCAGCTGTCAGAGCGCGGTTGGTCTCCTTGAGCGTCAACGCCATCGCAAAGGCAATCTGCAGCACCTTATTACGGCTTGGGTGGCGCGCACCGGTAAAAATCTGATAACCAAAGGTCTCATTAAGGTCGGCCATGCGCACCACGCGTGAGCGCTCTAAGCCCTTTTCCTGCAGCAGCTGCTTAAGGTAGTCCGAAAGCGACGGGGCGGCAAAGTCGTGTTGGTTTGATATAGCCATCGATGTTTGGCGCGTCGAGGAGCTCATCGAGCAGCTCGTCGGTCAGCTTTTTATCGGGCATACGACCTCACCTCCCCCAGTGCATGCAACATGCTAGAAACCGCTTACGTCCGAACGCTCCCAGCTAGCAACCTGGTCGGGAGACACCGTACCCAGCGCCTCGAACTTCCAGGAGCCGCCCGCCTTCAGATGATTGGTGTTTGCAAGAGCCGTTCCAACCTGGTTGCCATCGGCATCATACAGAACATACTCAATCTGAATGTAGCTCTTTTCCTTGTCCGTATTATTGGTCAGCGTGCCCGTGATCTTATAGGCAAACTGATTGGAGGTGTCTTCAACCTCGTCAGCAATGGTATACGGTTCTTGCTGTTCTTTTTGCTCCTCAGCCTGCTGTGTCGCCTCGGCAGGTTTTGCCGAATCGCTCGCAGACGAATCGGTTGAATTGCCACCCATAGAGCCCGCGGCACCGACGATAACCAGCACCACGATGACGCCTAGAACAATCTTGCCGATCGGCTTCTTTCCCTCTTTTGCCATTATGCATCCTTCCCACGATCCGGCTACCGTGCCGGCACACAGCACATCGTAGGAGGCAGCGAACTCAAATTCATTAGCTGGGAGCTAATGTCGCAACATAGTTTGCCATCTGACACTCATTGAGTCCTTTTTTTCCTTCACCGAACTCATGCCTTTGTTGTTGACTATTAAACATTTAGACGTAAACTGCTTTGTTACCTTGTCAACATCTGAAAGGAACCTCATTGGGAAAAGACGTACTGGTGCAGCAACTCGTCGACTCATTCGACAGCTGGCCCGCCAAAAATTCCGGTTGCGGATCGTCCCGCATGACACAAGAGCTCTATCCTTTTGACAAGCTCTTCTCTCCCATCACAATTAACAAACTCACCGTCAAAAACCGCATTGTCATGGCACCGATGGGCAATATCGACATGTGCGAGGAAACTGGCCGCCCCAGTGACATGATGCTGCAGTACTTTTTCGCCCGCGCCAAAGGCGGCTGCGGCCTCATCACAACAGGACTCGTGCCGGTAAGCCACGGCATCGATACCACGGTTACCGAACTGGACAAGCTCACCTATTTCCCGCGCATCGATCGAAGCCGAACCGTTATGGCAGGCTGGCGCGACCTTGCCCAAGGTGTCCATGCCTTCGGATCGCGCATTTTTGTCCAGCTTACGGCTGGACTCGGCCGCGTGGGCAATCCGCAATGTCTCATCACGCAAAAGAAGTTTCCGGTCTCGGCGAGTTTCTTGCCTAACTACTACATCCCCGCCATTCCATGCATGCGCCTCTCGGACCAAAAGCTGCGCCGTATCGTAAACAATATCGGCCAAGCGGCGGCCGATGCCCATGCCATGGGCATCGATGGCGTCTATTTGCACGGGCACGAAGGCTATCTTATCGAGCAGCTCGGAAACCCCGCCTTTAACCATCGCAAGCTCGGACGTTATGCCGATTGGCGTCAATTTGGCCTCGATATGGTCAAAGAAATCCGTCGCCGCGTTGGGCCCGACTACCCCATCATGTACCGCATCGACCTTTCGCTTGCACTCGAGGAAACCTATGACGAGCAGGTCATGAATTCGACCTATCTGGGACGCATGCGCGGCGGCCGCACAGTCGAACAGACCCTGTGTTATATGGAAGAGCTCGTGGCGGCGGGAGTAAACATCTTCGACGTCGACCTGGGTTGCTATGACAACTGGTGGATGCCCCACCCGCCTGCAAGCATGCCCGCAGGCTGCTTCGTTCCCGTGGCGCGCGCCGTTCGGGAGCGCTTTGCCGCCGACAATATCCACTCCAATGCCGGCCTTCCCATACCCGTTGTCGCGGTGGGTAAGTTGGGCTACCCCGACATTGCCGAACGCGCCCTTCGCAATGGCGACGCCGATATGATCATGCTCGGACGCCCGCTGCTTGCGGATCCCGAGTGGCCCAACAAGGCGTACGCCGGTCGCGTGGCAGATATTCGACCCTGCATCGGATGCCAGGAAGGATGCCTCAACGAGTTTGTCGAAGGGGGCCACCCGCAGTGCGCCGTCAATCCACGCTGCAGCTTTGAATACCTCATGCCCCAGACACCCGCTCCCGCCATAGAACCCAAACGCATAGCGGTGATAGGAGCCGGACCCGCCGGGATGGTCTGCGCGTTAATCGCCGCGCGTCGTGGCCACGACGTAAAGCTCATCGACGCCGAAGATGAACTTGGAGGAAAACTCCTCTCCGCCAGCGCCGCCCGGATTAAGTTCGACCTCGATAACTACCGATCATATCTTGTTCGACAGGTGCGCGAGCAGGCAGAAAAACCCAACGGGAACCTGACAATCGAGCTTGGACGGGCGGCACGCGCCGAAGATCTTGCAAAAGCAGGCTTCGACGCAATCGTGTGCGCGACAGGCACTTCCAATGCGATACCGCCCATCCCCGGCCTTACGGAGCTTGCAGCATCGGGCCATGCCGTGCAGGCAACGCAGCTACTGCGCCAACCCGCGCTGCTTGGCAACGCCAAAACCGTCGCCATCATTGGCGGAGGGGCCGTGGGCTGCGAGGTTGCCCAGTGGCTCACCGTCGAACACGGCATACCACAGGTCAGCGTAATTGAAATGCTGCCTCACATGATGCAGGGCGCCTGCACGGCAAATCGTGGCCACCTACTCCATGCGCTCAGGGGACGCAATGTGCGGCTCCTCAATATGACACGCGTCGAGCACGCGGAGGTCGGCGGCAAACGCGAGTCTGGAGCCCCAGCGAGGTGCGCGCGTCTCCACCTGAGTCGCAACTGCCACAAAAACGTTCCCGACCCCTACATCTCGTGGTCACCGATCTTGCCCGAGAACGTCGAAAACCCGCTTGCACCCAAAATCGGCAACGACTGGAAGCCGCTCGAGCTAACCTGCGACCTGGTAATCATTGCCTGCGGCGGACATCCCGACGACGCACTGTTCTACAAGCTGCAGCAGACGCATGCCGCAGACGATCTGCATAACATCGGCGATGGGTTTGCACCCGGCCGTGTGCTCGAAGCGGTCCGCGCGGCATACCGACTCGGCACCAATATCTAACACGAAAGGATGGGCTCACAGATGAACCTGACCTCCCAACAACAAGCCCTGCTCAACGGCGCCAAGGGCCCCGCCATGGCCAAAGTGGTCAAGACCCTCGTTATGTACGGCGAGTGCTTTGGTGCCGAGCGTATGGTTCCCGTGACCGGCGCAAACGGTCATCTTGTCACAAGTTTTGGCCTCTCCATGCTCGGTCCAGTCTATGACCTTATGGATGAGCTGTTGGAAGACGGTGCCCTGTCCGGTCAGTCGTTCTCGGTCGACCCGAGGCCCCTCGACCCCGCCGTCCCGGCCAACCCGCTGCAAAAGCTGCTGTTCAAGATTATGTATTCCAAACAAGGCGATTATGAGGCACAGCTGCGCAGCATGGGTCTATTGGACAGCGATGCTTTCACCTGCACCTGCTACCAGCCCGAAGTTGGCAATCGACCTCGGCGTGGCGACATCCTAAGCTGGGCAGAAAGCAGCGCCGTGGTCTTTGCCAACTCTGTGTTGGGCGCCCGCTGCAATCGCAACTCCGGCATCATCGAGATGTTCGGCTCAATCGCCGGCTTTGTCCCGGAATTCGGCCTGCTCACCGACGAGGGCCGCAAGGCGACCTGGATCATCGAAGTCGACTGTAAACGCAAGCCCGAAGCGCAAGTACTTGGCAGCGCCATTGGCATGAAGGTGATGGAAGACGTCCCCTACATTAAAGGCCTCGACCGTTGGCTTGGCCGCGAACTCACGCCCGACACGCAGGACTACCTTAAGGACATGGGCGCCGCCAGCGCATCGAACGGCGCTGTCGGGCTCTACCACGTGGACGGCATCACGCCCGAAGCCGTCGAGCAAGGCGAACAGCTCATAGCACCAGACGCCCAAATCTATCGCATTGACGACGCCGAGCTGGAACGCATCCGCTCAAGCTACCCCATAATGTGGAAGAACCCGGGTGCGCGCCCCAAGCTGGCCTTCATCGGCTGCCCTCACCTCTCGTCTGCACAACTCGCCCACTGGGCAGACGCCATCTGCGATGGACTGTGCGCCTCCGGCAACTGCCGCGTGCAAGTACCCACCGTGCTGACCGCCGCCCCATCCGTGGCAGACGCCTTCCGCAAGACCGTGGCATACAGACGCCTCTCGACTACCGGCACCGTCGTCTCGAGCATCTGCCCGCTTATGTACACCAACAACCCGCTGTGCGGCAGCATGCCCATCATCACCAACTCCAACAAGTTGCGTACGTACTCGGCATCGCGCTACTACACCGACGACGAGGTGCTCGCCTACGTCACCACCGGAAAACCGATCAAATAGGAAGGCGACTCCTCATGGAAAAAATCTTTCACGGCCGCGTCGTTGTCCCCGGAACTGCCCACGCCAAGGCACTTGTCTCTCGCGGAGGGCTCAACACACTCGCATCGTTTCAGAAGGCACTGATGTTTGGTGACAAAAAGGCCACGTGTTCCGACCAAAACAATCCCGACTTGTACGGCAAACCTTTAGCAGGATGTGCCCTGTGCCTACCGCAAACCATCGGCTCCACCACAGGCGGCATGGTGCTCTTCTGCGCCACCAAAATGGGCCGCCAACCCGCATGCCTGCTGTTTTCCAAACCCATTGACAGCCTTGCCGCCGCTGGCGCGATCCTCTCGGGTGTGTGGACCGACACCCCCATGCCCACCATTGACAACCTAGGCGATGAGTTTCTCGATGCCGTGTCGACGGGCGACGCCATCACCGTGGCCGAAGACGGCACGGTCATCGTCGGCTAAGGCTATCCGACCCGCCGCCCGCAGATGAACAACGTGTTTCGCCGTTTCCCGCGCGCGGTGCGGACGATAATCTTGACGTATTCGATATACAACACGAAAGGAGTCCCACCATGGGAGCATCGGTATCGGTCGCACAGGGCGCGCCTCTTGATGCAGGCACCTACAAGGCAGACGAGGCAGCCGTCGAGCGCTTTTGCGAATTGCTGCGCATCCCCACCGTTTCACGTGAGAACATCGCCGAACGCGACGATGAGCCCTTCAACCAGTGGATTCCCACGCTTCAGCGGCTTTATCCGCATTTCTTTAAAGTCGCCGAGCTTACACGCGTCGACGATTTTGGCATGCTCCTGCGTTGGCCTGGTGCCGATTCCGCCTTGGACCCCATCGTCATGATGGCGCACCAGGACGTCGTGCCCGTCGAGGGGCAAGACTGGAAGCATGATCCCTTTGGAGCCGAGATCATCGACGGCGAAATCTGGGCCCGCGGCTCACTCGACACCAAGTGCATCGTCTCTGCTTTCCTCGAGGCAGCTGAGCATTTGATTGCCCAGGGCTTCGTTCCCCCGCGCGACGTCTGGTTCTTCTCGAGCGATGGCGAGGAAATCGCCGCACCCACCGCCACCCATGCGGTGCAGTGGCTTCGCGAGCACAACATCCATCCCTATATGGTGCTCGATGAGGGCGGCGCCGTGGCAACCGACGCCCCGCTCGGCGTCACCGAACCCGTTGCCATGGTAGGCGTATCCGAGAAGGGCCACGTCGACCTTACCGTCACGGCGCGCGCCGACGGCGGCCATGCCTCTACGCCCGCGGCAAACGATGCCTGCCGTCTTCTCTGCCGTGTATGCGAGACCATTTCTGCCAACCCCGGCAAGCCGCAACTCACGCCCGCCGTCGAGGCCACGCTGACCGAACTGGGTGCCCGCAGCAGCGCGACGTATCAGGCGATCTTTGGCAACCTGTGGCTCACGCGCCCCGCGGTTACCAAGATCATGGCCGCCAGCCCCGAGACCTCGGCCATGCTGCGCACAACCTATGCGCTCACGCAGCTCGAGGGTTCTAACGCACACAACGTGCTGCCTCCAGTCGCCCGCGCCAACTTTAACGTGCGCATCGCACCGTTCGAAACCATCGCCGATGCCGTTGAGCGCGCTCGCAAGCTCGCCGCTCAGCAGTGTCGCGCCTCGGGCGTAAGCCCCGACCACGTCACCGTCGAGATTAACGAGGCGATCCCCTACACCGAGCCCGCGCCCGTCTCGCCTTACGAAGACGATGCCGCCTTCAACTACATCCATCGCTGCGTGTCGGGCGTCTATCCCGAGGCCGGCTTTGCTCCCTACGTGCAGAACTCCTGCACCGACTCGCGCGAGTTCAACGAGATCTGCGATCGCGTCTACCGCTTCTGCGGCTTTATCTACTCGGGCGAGGCGCGCAAGCTCATCCATGCCGCCAACGAACGCATCGGCGTCGACGTCTACAAGCGCGGCATTGAATTCTATGTGGCGTTTCTCGCCAACCTTGAACAACTGTAGGACGGGAGGGCCGATAGCGCCCCTCCCCGCTTTTACCGACCAGGAGAACCAGCATGACCCAACCAAATCTTAAGCGGGCGGCCCGGCTCGACACCAAGGCCGTCGCCCTCGCCTCCCTACCCTTTATGGGCATGATCAGCTTTTGGCAGGTCTACGACGGCATCGTTCCTAAGATGCTCACGGGGACCTTTGGCCTATCCAACTCGCTCACCGGCGCGATCATGGCTATCGATAATGTCTTTGGCCTGTTCCTGCTTCCGCTCTTTGGCATTCTCTCGGACCGTTGCACAAGCAAACTCGGGCGCCGAACGCCCTTTATCTTGGGCGGCTCTGCGGTGGCAATGCTCTCCGTCCCGCTCATCGCGATCGCCAACAACATGGGCAGCCTACCCCTGCTCATCGGCGCGATTATCCTCACGCTTTTGGCAATATGCGCCTATCGCACCATGACGGTTGCCGTCGTGGCCGACATTACGCCCCGTCCCCTGCGAACCAAGGCGGACTCGATCGAAAAGATCGTCGGCTACGCGGGGACGGGTCTTATGCTCGTCGCCATCTCGGTCATGGTTCCCAAGGCCGACAAACCCGATTATCTTCCGCTCTTTATTTTGCAGGCCGCCTTTATTCTCGTCTCGGCCGTTGTCTACGGCATCTTTATCCGTGAGCCCGCCCTTGTCGAAAAGATGCGCAAGAAATCGCTGTCCATGGGCATCGACGAGGATCAGATTGACAAAGATGACTCTCCCGAGGCCGGCGGTAAAGATCGCATTGCAGACGCCGGCGTACGCCGCTCCATCATCATGCTGCTCGCTGCAACGTTTTTCTACTACATGAGCTATAACGCCATGACCACCAATATCAGCCGTTATGCCGATATGTTCTACGGCATGGAGGGCGGTTCATACGCCATCATCAATATCGTGACGATTGCAGGCGCGCTGCTAAGCTACGTACCCTTGGCGAATCTTTCGCTCAAAATCGGCCGTAAAAAGGTCGCCCTGGGCACCGCCGTCATCATGGTTTTATGCCCCGCGCTTCTTTGGCTGGCACCCGGTTTCTCGCCCGTGCTGTACGGCGTCTTTTTGTTGATGGGCGTTGCGCTGGGCGGCGTGGACCTGTGCGTATACACGATGATTCTGGAGTGCTGCAGTTCCCAAAGCGTGGGCCGCTACTCCGGTTACTACTACACCGTGAGCATGGCGGCTCAGGTGGCGACACCGATTCTCTCCGGTATCGTTATGGACGTGGCGCCGTCGATGCTCTTCGCCTATATCACGGCAATGGGCCTGCTTATGGCCGCGAGCATGGCCTCCGCCAAGCACGGCGACGCCATCTTAATCGACGAGGTCGCTCGCCGCGAGGCAGCCGAGTAGAAGTGCACGCCAATATTGAGCAATGGAGCCGGATGGGGGTATTTCCCATCCGGCTCCATTTTTTCATCCTCAAGAGGCTTGTCGAAGCCTACCCCACCGTGACGGATTCCCCGGTAAAGGTACTGACCATCAACAGGACAAAGAACACCAGGTAGCTGACACTCAGCGGGTACGCAATGATCAGGAAGACGACCCAGCCGACATTGGTTTTACCGCAGGCATGGCGTTGCTCGCGATTGCGGCAGAGCCAAATCGTCACGCCAATGGCCACGATCAGCAACACGAGTGCCGCTGCCGCCAACCCGGCAAGCGCAAACATAACGCCAATGCTCACAGCAATAACCGGAAGCAACAACAAGCCGCATCCACACCCACCGGGACTATAAACGGCAAATTGTCGGCGTCGCCCCATCGTCACTCCAACCTCAACATCTTTGAACACTACAATGCGATAGCCTGCTGGACAGGAACGATCTTATCCAGTTCCGGTTCGATGCGTCTCTTCTCCGCCTCGAGATCAAACGCTATCTGGGCGCGCAGCCAATAACCATCCGTCAGGCCAAAGTAGCGGCAAAGGCGAAGGTCGGTGTCGGCCGTCACACGACGCCTTCCCAAGATAATCTGCCCAATGCGTTGAGCCGGAATCCCGGTCTCCTTAGCAAGGCGATATTGAGAAATGCCCATAGGGACAAGAAATTCCTCTTTGAGAAGCTCACCAGGAGTCACCGGCGGCAGCAAATCGGACGCAGTCTCATCACTTGTGATAATCGACGATTTCAACATTCCAAGCCATCCCCTGTCTCCACTCAAAACAGACCCGATAGCGCTCATTGACACGGATACTATATTGACCGGCGCGATCGCCCTTCAACGCTTCAAGACGATTGCCTGGCGGAACGCGAAGATCATCAAGCGAAGCGCAGATCTGCAGTTGTCGAATCTTCCTCAAGGCAACCCGCTCAAAAGGAATGAACTTCCTAACCCGCGTACCCATTGCAAAGCGTTCAGTGTCTTCATCTTTATATGATGCAATCATAGTATCGCCTTACGTTAATAACGTCAAACGTTTCTATAGACTTACATCTCTATTATACCGTACATCTGTTCGTGTTTTCTAGAACAGGTATCCCTCGCCACTTAAGCAAGCAAAAGCAATCGTTTGTAGACATCGAGGCCCTTGAGTAGGATTTCCTCGTCAAAGAGCATGCTATCGGTATGCAGGGCGCTTGTTGCATAGGCGGGGCAGCCATCCGAATCACTCGGGTTGTCTTGGCCCTCTGGCACGCCCGTGCCCAGCAAGAAGAACACGCCCGGCAGATGCCGCTGATAGAACGCGAAATCCTCGGCGATTAGCAGCGGCTCGTCCACGAGCTGCAATTCGGGCAGAGCGGGCGCGATTCGGGCAAACAGCTCGGGGTCGTTATCGACCGGCGGATAGCCCTCGGCAAAGTCGAGATCGTACGTGCAGCCCGTTGCAGTGCATGCCTCGTCGAGTACACGGCGCACGCCTTCGCGCGCGCGGTCGAACATGCCGTCCGTAAACACACGCAGACTGCCGGCAACATGGGCCTCCCCCGCCACCGCATTGCAGACGGTACCGGCCTGCAGCAGGCCGAACTTACCAATGCAGGGTTCATCGGCACCCACCTCGTCCATCAATTCACGCTCGGCAACCAAGAACTTGGCAGCCGCCAGTGCCGCATCGTGCGACTCCTCAACCGGCACACCATAAGTCTTAGCAATATGGATACTCGTACCGTGAATATGGATATGTGTCTCGCTCGAGCGCGCCAGCAGCGGGCCGGAACAACTCGCCAACGTGTTCGCAGGCAGATCGGGCCACACATGAAAGCCAAAAATGCGGTCGACCCCGTAGCACTCGAACACACCGCTCTCGCATACTGTCTTGGCGCCACCGGTCGTCTCCTCGGCAGGCTGGAACACAAAGAGCACGTTGCGCTTGATGGCACCCGGCTGCTCACGAATCGTGCGGTCGACAAAGGTTGCTGCCGCAAGTGCCATGGCCATGTGTCCATCGTGTCCGCAAGCGTGCATCTTTCCGGGATGCGTCGAGGCAAAGGCCGCACCCGTCGCCTCCGCGATGGGCAGCGCGTCCATATCGGCGCGAATCGCCGTGGCATGCGCGGCGCCCGTGCCAGCGTCGAAGAAAGCACATACGCAGCTGGGGCAGGGATGGGTCAGCTCACAGGCAAGCGAGGCGAGCACACCCTCGATATAGGCTATGGTTTGAGGAAGATCGAAATCGAGCTCCGGAATGTGATGCAGGTCGCGACGATAGCGACGAAGTTCTTGGAGCTCGGTCATAAAGGATCCTTTCATGGGGGCATATCCATTCACACAATATTGTGATGCAGAATTGTGACGCCCTTGTTTCTAGCATATCCCTGCATTTTTTAAACGTTATATACGAATACTCTTGTTTGGTAAAGTGCAACGTGGTAGGGTCGTTACCACTTGATAGAGGCGCGGGCACGAAGAACCGCGGGCGAGCCGGCAGGCTTTGACCCCGTGGGGAGGCGAAACCCGCCGAACTGGGTTTTTGGGCACGAACAACCTGGTGGGCCTGCGGGAAACACCCGCAGGACTGTCTGCAGCAATGCGGGAGCGCTATCCGGACATTGGGTCCACGCTATGCGGATTCGATGCGCAGATGGCGCCGTCTGGATAGCGAGGTTTACGGGACATGGCATTGACCCCCAACGAAGCGTATGCGGCCAAGCAGCCGTTTGTGGACAAGGAGACGCTCGAGCATATCGTCGAGCAGTTCCCCACGCCGTTTCATCTATACGACGAGGCGGGCATCCGCCGCAACATGCAAGAGGTGCGCGACGCCTTCGCATGGAACCCGGGCTTTAAGGAATACTTTGCCGTCAAGGCCAATCCCAACCCGGCGCTCATCTCCATTCTCAATGAATACGGCTGCGGCTGCGATTGCTCGAGCTATACCGAGCTCATGATCGCCCGCTCGCTGGGTATCACGGGACACGACATCATGTTCTCGTCCAACGACACGCCGGCAGCGGACTTTGAGCTCGCCGACAAGCTGGGCGCCATCGTCAACTTTGACGACATCAGCCACATCGAGTTCTTTGAGCACGTTGCGGGGCCCATCCCCAAGACGGTCAGCTGCCGCTTTAATCCGGGCGGTCTGTTCCAGCTTTCCAACGGCATCATGGATAACCCCGGCGACTCCAAGTACGGCATGACCACCGAGCAACTCTTCGAGGCGTTCCGCATGCTCAAGGCCAAGGGCGCCGAGGACTTTGGTATCCACGCCTTCCTCGCTAGCAATACCGTCACCAACGACTACTACCCCAAGCTCGCGCGCATCCTCTTTGAGCTTGCCGTGCGCCTGGAGCGCGAGACCGGCGCACATGTCGCCTTCATCAATCTATCTGGCGGCGTCGGCATCCCCTACCTGCCCGAGCAGCAGGCCAACGACATTCACGCCATCGGCGAGGGAGTGCACGCGGCCTACGACGAGATCCTGATTCCCGCCGGCATGGGCGATGTGGTCATCTGCACCGAGATGGGCCGCTTTATGATGGGCCCCTACGGTTGCCTGGTCACCAAGGCCATCCACGAGAAGCAAATCTACAAGGACTATATCGGTGTCGACGCAAGCGCCGTCGACTTGATCCGCCCTGCCATGTATGGCGCCTACCACCACATTACGGTGATGGGTCAGCCGGGTGGCGCCGACAAGACCGCAGCGCCCGTCACGGACACCTACGACATCACGGGAAACCTATGCGAGAACAACGACAAGTTCGCCATCGATCGCGAGCTGCCGCATATCGATATGGGTGACTTGCTCGTGATCCACGATACAGGCGCCCACGGCTACTCCATGGGCTACAACTACAACGGACGCCTGCGCTCAGCTGAGGTCCTACTGCGCCCCGATGGCTCGGCCGACCTCATCCGCCGCGCCGAGCGCCCGGGCGACTATTTTGCCACGCTCGACGTGCTGCCGTGCGGACGAGAGCTGCTGGCCAAATCGCGCGCCGAAAGCGCTCGACGTCGCGCTCAGGACGAGCGCTTGGCCGTCGCCGCCCAATGGAATAAACGCATCCAGATCGCGGAAGCGAAGGAGAAAAACATGGATATCCGCAGCCTCGAGGGCTCAATCGTCGCCCTTGTCACGCCGTTTAAAAAGGACGGCAGCGTCGACTTTGACGCACTCGAGCGCCTTATCGATTTCCACCTGCAAAACGGCACCGACGCCATCCTCACCCTGGGCACCACCGGTGAGAGCGCCACGATGACCGATGACGAGGACAACTCCGTCGTCGCCGCCGTGGTCAAGCATGTTGCAGGACGTGTCCCCGTCATCGCCGGCTCGGGCTCCAACTCCACGCAGACCATGCTCACCAAGTCGCTCACCTACCAGGGCTTGGGAGCCGACGGCCTGCTGCTCATCGCCCCCTACTACAACAAGGCCAATGAAGAGGGCATCTATCAGCACTTTAAGACCGTCGCCGATGCCGTGGACATTCCCTGCATCCTGTACAACATCCCCGGCCGCTGCGGCTGCGGCATCAGCGAGCGCAACGTAGAGCGCTTGGCCGCGCACCCCAACATCATGGGCATTAAGGAAGCCTCGGGCAACGTCGCCTACGCGGCCAAGATCGCCCACCTGCTGTCCGACGACTTCCGCATGTACTCGGGCGAGGACGCCCTCACCGTACCGCTCATGAGCCTGGGTGCCTCGGGCACCATCAGCGTGTGGGCCGATGTTCAGCCGCAGCTCGTGCATGACATGTGTCGCGCCTACCTGGACGGTGACGTGGAGCGCGCCCGCGATATCCAAATTGCTGGTCAGCCGCTCATCAATGCACTCTTTAGCGAGGTCAACCCCATCCCCGTCAAGGAAGCGCTCGCCCAGATGGGTATGATCGAGGCAAACTACCGCATGCCGCTATGCCCCATGGCCAACGACACGCGCTCCGCACTTACCGATGCTCTGAAGGGAGCTGGTCTGCTTGATTAAGACCGTCATTATGGGAACGGGTCGCATGGGCTCGCTCATCCGCACTACCGCCGAGGGCGTTGTCGACGCCGCCGGGCAGCCCGTTTTTGACATCGTCGCCCAGATCGGCTTCGACTTGTCCGAGCTCGAGAGCGCACCGACGGCCGATGTAATCATCGACTTCTCGAACGTCGTGACCTTCGACGCCGTCGTCGCCTATGTCGAGCACACGGGTGCCGCACTCGTTTCCGGCACCACGGGCTATACGCCCGAGCAGGTGGATCGCCTGCGCGAGCTGGGTCAGAACGCCCGCGTTATGCACTCGGGCAACTACTCTATCGGTATCGCCGCCCTGCGCCATCTGGTTGCCCAGGCCACGCGCGAGCTGCCCGGCTTTGACTGCGAGATTGTCGAGACGCACCACAGCCAAAAGGTCGACGCTCCCAGCGGCACCGCCAAGCTGCTACTCGACGCCGTGGTCGAGGCCGAGCCTGAGGCTGGCTACCACCCCGTCTATGGCCGCGAGGGCATGTGCGGCGCGCGCGACCCCAAGGAGATCGGCATGCACTCGCTGCGCGGCGGCACCGTCGCCGGCGTGCACGAGGTAAGCTTTTTCGGCCAGGACGAGGAGGTCACGCTCACGCACCGCGCCACGAGCCGTCAGATCTTCGTCAACGGCGCCCTGGCAGCCGCGCAGAAGCTCGTCACCCGCGAGCCTGGCTTCTATACGTTCGACCAGGTCATGTTTGCCTAACCAGGTATCAACCGGATCCACTCAAAGGAGAGACAGCAAATGAGTAATGCAGCCGAGATGGATGCACAGGAGATTATCAACTACATCGCAACCGCGCCCAAGAAAACGCCCGTCAAACTGTACGTGCGCGAAAAGCCGGGCATGAAGGTCCAGTGGGGCAATGCGCACGTCTACGGCGGTCGTCGTGGCAAGACCGTCTTTGGTGACTGGGATGAGCTCAAGGCACTCCTCGACGCCAACGCCGACTCCATCGACTACTACGACGTAGAGAACGACTGCCGCAACTCCGCCGTGCCCATGCTCGACCTCAAGGGTATCAACGCCCGCATCGAGCCGGGCGCGATCATCCGCGACCGTGTCGAGATTGGCGACCATGCCGTCATCATGATGGGCGCCATCATCAACATCGGCTCCGTCATTGGCGAAGGCTCCATGATCGACATGGGCGCCGTGCTGGGCGGCCGCGCCACCGTGGGCAAGAACTGCCACATCGGCGCCGGCACCGTGCTGGCAGGCGTCGTGGAGCCCGCCAGTGCCACGCCCGTCATCATCGAGGACGACGTTATGATCGGCGCCAATGCCGTGGTCCTGGAGGGCGTGCACGTAGGCAAAGGCGCTGTCGTTGCCGCCGGCGCCGTGTGCGTCGAGGACGTCCCCGCCGGTGCCGTCGTCGCCGGTGTCCCCGCCCGCGTCATCAAGATGCGCGACGAGAAGACCGACAGCAAGACCGGACTCGAGGAAGGCTTACGCCGGCTGTAGAAGTTACGCGGTTTTACCAAACCGCGTAACGGCTCGACGCTGCAAACGCCCCTAAGCGGCAATCTGACGTTCAATCGTCGGTCGCGTACCGAAGTACGCTTCCCTCCTCTTTCACGTCACCTTGCTCGCCTAGGAGCGTTTTCGCTGACGTATGCTCAGTCTGCAACTCAATTCAGCTCCAAGCAAAAAGGCCGAAGTCCCGAAGGGTTTCGACCTTTGTTTTTCTGCAGCGTCCAAGCGCAGTTTATCTATTCTCGATGCTGCCGATGTTTTTGAGCTCGATGGAAATGAGGCCGTTGGGCTCGTTGACGAACTCGATGTACTCGGAGTTCGAGCCCATCTCGGCCGGAAAGCTGATCTCGATGCCCGTATCGGTACGAATCTTGTGGTTGCGCACGGTCGCGCGTTCGACCTGCTTGCGCTCCACGGGCACACGCTCGGGCACCTTCTCCTCAGTCAGTGCCGCGCGCACGCTCTCCTTGATAACCGGTTCGTCCTCAAAGACCTCATCGACGATATCCCAAGGCGGCAGCTCCTCGTCATCCTCAACCTTCTCGGCCACAGCAGCCTTAACCTTGGCGAGCGCCACGGCCGTATTGGCACCGTGCTCCTCGGCGACTTCCTCGACCACACGCGTCACGGTGTCGATGACCTCCTTGCCTGATACGCCCGTATCGCACTGCAGCAGGCCATCGGGGATAAGCATACGGTCCTCACCGGCAATCTTGCGCTTCTTGTCCACGTAACCGATCTCCATGGTGCTCGCACGCACGATGGCATAGCTCGGCACCTTTTGCGAGGGGTTTGGCAGAATAGCGTAGTGGCGCGCGATGTCGTTGCGCACCTCCCCCTCCTCGCGGCCCACTTCGTGCATGAATGCCTGCTTGGAGCCCAGCAGCATCACGGCAAACCAGCGGGCATCCTCATCGTCGTCAAAATCGGCCACGAGCACGTCGGTGGACTCGGCTTTCTCGGCCTTGGTGAGCTCGGAGGAGATAAACTCCGCAATCTGCTGTGACAGGTCCACGAACTCGCGCTCGCCAAAGAAATAGCCCTTGAGCTCGCCGCCAAACGCAGAGTTCTCGGCAAACGTGGCGCGTTTATTGTCGGCCGAGGTACGTGCGCGGCGCAGATGCGTGGTCACGAAGTTGCGCACGGTACGACTCTCGATATCGAGCTCGCGCTGGCTCATAACGTTGACGGCAGAGTCAAAGTCCAGGATATGCAGAATCGCGTGATTGATTTTCATATACGGCATTCCGTTCTAGATCGATTTCGGCACGAACCAGTATAGCGGTCGAGCCCTCCCCGAGCGCATCGAAGATTGGTGCATCGGGGACAGGTTGCTTTGCACCAATGGCTAGCGCAAGAGCTCGGACTGCCAAGCCTCGAGCTGTTCTGCCAGACTCTTACCGGCGGCGGACATGTCGATCTGGGGTCGTTTGGGCAGCAGTGCGCACTTAAGGATTGCCACGATGGTCTGCGAGACAAAGCGTCGCGTATCCTTGTCGAAACCTTGCGCAGCCTGGAGCATCACGGGCAGGCTCTCGCGCAGATTCCCAGCGATATCCGCAAACCGCTCAGCACCCGTAGCCTCAAACACGGAGAACAACGCATCTACAAAACGCTCGCGCTCGCTAGGCCCCACTGCAAGCAGCATCTCGCGAATGGAGCCATCAACGTATCGAGCACCGGCGGACAGGCGCTCACAGTACACGAAGTCGCGACCATCAACCACCCAGCTAAAGGGATTGTGCTGCAGCAGGCTGAACTCGGTGCTCTCAACGATGGCATAGTCCTCCTGTGTCTCGAACATCATGCCAAAGATCGACGACCGAGGTAGCGTCTTGTCAATTCGACCGGAAAGATCGGCAAAGGCGTTGCCGTTCAGAAACTCCTCGACGAAGCCCGGACCATCATGGGAATACACCCGTTCGATACGCTCACGGGCGACATCGGAGCACATCGCCGCACCGTACACCGCAAGGTTTCCGCCCTTGGAATGACCTCCGCACAAAAGCGGCTCGTCAATCGCATCCGCCGCCTCGTCCACATAGCGTGCCGCAGATTCCTGGGAGGGCACGGGACACCGGAACGCCATGTTGAAGTCCTCTTTCCAGCCCACAATCGTACTGTCGGTCCCCCGAAAGGAAAGATAGCTAAACCCCGCCGGAAACCGGAACGCCATGGCTGCAAACTGCTCTGTCGCTACCACATCGCTCACGGCACGATAGCCGCAAACGTGCACGCCACGGTAGCGAGGGCTTGCTGTCACGGCCTCCAACAAGGCTCTGCTCCCCTCTGGGTCCCACAAATCGTCAATCATGTCCCGGTAGCACTCGGCACGCAGCAGCTCGCGTACGTCTAGGCCCTGCCAGTTCGTCAGCTCCGCCATATCACCCGGCAAACGCAAATAGGACAACCACGCAAAGACCAGGCTATCCACCGCGCAGAACGGCCGTTCCTCAAACGGGTCAAACGCCGTCTGGGCATAGGTCAAAAAATTAGGCGAATCCGACATGGCGCTCCCATCAACTATGGCGCATTGGGATAAGGTTACTTTGCACCAAAAAGGCGCCCGGACCGTGTGGACCGGACGCCTTTCATTGTAGCCTGTTGCCCAAAAGAGCTGGATTTAGCAGGAGAAGTCGACGCTGTCGATGATGTCCTCGAGGGCCTTGGCGGAGGCGGTAAGCTCATGCTGCTCGTCATCGTTCAGCGGCACGGGGACGCGGCAGACAACGCCGTCGCGGCCAACGACGGTCGGCATGGAGATGGCAAGATCGGACAGGCCGTACTCGCCCACCATGAGCGAGGAAACGGGCAGAACGGTCTGCTCGTCACGCATGACGGCAGTGCAAATGCGCTTGACGGCCATGGCGACGCCATAGTAGGTAGCGTGCTTCTTCTCGATGATGGTGTAGGCGGAGTTCTTGACGTCCTCGGCGATGCGCTTCTCGGCAGCCTCATGCTCCAGATGACCGTGAAGCTCGCAGAAGGTGTTCAGCGGAACGCCGGCAACCTGGGCGCTGGACCAAGCGACGAACTCGGAGTCGCCGTGCTCGCCCATGACATAGGCCTGGACATCGCGCGGGTCGACCTCAACGTGGGCACCAAGCATCTGCTGCAGACGACCGGTGTCGAGCACGGTACCGGAGCCGATGACATGGCCCTCGGGCAGGCCGGACATCTTGATGGCGGCATAGGTCAGAACATCGACCGGGTTGGAGACGATGAGCAGAATGCCGTCGAAGCCAGACTTCTTAATCTCGGGGATAATGGACTTAAAGATGTTGACGTTCTTGTTGACCAGGTCCAAGCGGGTCTCACCGGGCTTCTGGGCAGCGCCAGCGGTGACGACGATCATGGCGGCGTCGGCGACATCGGAATAATCGCCGGCGTAGATCTTCATCGGCTCGGCAAACGTCATGCCGTGCGCGATATCCAGAGCCTCACCCTCGGCGCGGTTCTTGTCCACGTCGATGAGGACCATCTCGGAGAACAGACCGCTCTGCATCAGCGCGAACGCCGAAGACGAACCGACGAAACCGCAGCCGACAATAGCGACCTTCTTCTCGTTAACCATTAGAAACTCCCATCTCTCTCCACAAGCAAGCCGCCCGGGAACGACCCGAGCGGCTTGCCGTAATCCCAATACATCCAATCGGGACTTTGATTATGCTCCTATTCGCAGCCAAAAATCGACCGTTTACCGAAATTGTTTGCAGGATTCGTAAAATAACTGCACGAAATCGGTTTCGAGCTATTGACGAGGCGAAATAGCTTTCTAATACAGGCCCGCCTCGCGAATGGCCTCGACAGCCAAAGCAATCTGATCGGGCGGCAGGACCAGCGCCATGCGCACGTGTCCCTCGCCCGAAGGACCAAAGCTCGCGCCCGGCGTCACCACAACGCCGGCCTTCTCCATGAGCTCCTCGCAAAACGCCATGGAATCGGTGCGACCACCGGGAAGCTTGGCCCACACAAACATAGAGCCATGCGCGTTGGGGCGCTCCCAGCCCAGGCCCTCAAGACCGTCGCACAGGGCATCGCGGCGCTCCTGGTACTTCAGACGCTGCGCCTCGACCTCATCGCGCGGACCGTTCAGGCAGGCGATAGCAGCCTTCTGGATCGGGAAGAACATACCAAAGTCGATCTGGCCGCGCAGCTTGGCAAAGGCCGAGACCACATCCTCGCGACCGACCAAAAAGCCGATACGCGCACCGGTGACGTTAAACGACTTGGAGAGCGAGAAGAACTCAACGCCCACCTCAAGCGCACCGGGATACTGCAAGAAGCTACCGCCGGGCTCGCCGTCGAACACGATGTCGGAGTACGCGTTGTCATGGACGATGAGCAGGTCGTGCTCACGGGCGAAAGCGATGATCTCTTCGTAGACCTCGGGCGTGCCCACCGAGCCGACCGGGTTGGCGGGCAGCGATACGATCATATACTTGGCGCGATCAGCCACCTCGGGATCGATGCCTGCCACATAGGGCAGGTAATTATGCTCGGCAACCAGCGGATAGTACTCGAGCTTGGCATCGGCAATCTTCGCACCCGCCTCAAAGACCGGGTAGCACGGATCGGGAACCAGAATGGTGTCACCCGGATCGAGCAGAGCCAGGCCCAAATGGCCAACGCCCTCCTGCGTGCCGTTGCACGACTGCACCATGGACGGTGTAATGCCCGAAACACCAAAGCGACGCTCATAGTAATCGCATACGGCCTGCTTGAGTTCGGGCAGGTCGCGCAGGGCATACTTCCACATCTCGGGGTCCTGGGCCGCTTGCGTGAGCGCCTCGACCACGTGGTCGTACGGCTTAAAGTCGGGCGTTCCCACGCTCATGTTGTAAATGGTCTTACCCTGAGCCTTCAGCGTGAGCAGCTTGTTGTTGAGCGAGGCGAAGACCTCCGCGCCAAAGCGGTCGAGACGCTGCGATGCCTGCATGGTGCCACCTTTCGATATAAAAAACGCGGCGCTCCGACAAGAGCGCCGCGCGATACGGGCCATCAGATTGCAAAAGTGTAACGCTTGCAAACCCCGTATTGGTTCAATTTAGCCAACCTTTGTCAATTGGATTGAGTGCGTCGATCTGCGCAAGCCACAGATGCGAGCTGGCGTCACTCGGCATACGCCAATCGCCGCGCGGGCTGAGCGTCACCGAGCCCACCTTGGGACCATCGGGCAGGCAGCTGCGCTTAAACTGCTGGGCAAAGAAGCGACGGTAGAACGTACGCAGCCACGTGTGGACGGTCTTGGCATCGTAGACACCCTCAAAGCTCTTGAGCGCCATGCGGTAGATCTTGCCGGGCTCAAAGCCAAAACGCAGCAGGTAGTAGAGGAAGTAGTCGTGCAGCTCGTACGGGCCCACCAAATCCTCGGTCTTCTGCGCAATCTCGCCGTCGCCCGTGGGCGGCAGAAGTTCGGGAGACACCGGCGTATCGAGGATATCGAGCAGCACCTTGGCGATGCGCCCGCCAAAGACATCGGCCGCATAGCGCACCAGATGGCGCACGAGCGTCTTGGGAACGCTCGAGTTGACGGCGTACATGCTCATATGGTCGCCGTTGTACGTAGCCCAGCCGAGCGCCAGCTCCGACAGGTCGCCGGTGCCGATGACAAAACCGCCAGCCTGGTTGGCCAGGTCCATCAGGATCTGCGTACGCTCGCGGGCCTGGCTGTTCTCGTAGGTCACGTCCTGCACGGCCGGATCGTGCTCAATGTCCCTAAAGTGCTGCTCCACGGCCGCGTGAATCGAAACCTCGCGGAAGCTCACGCCCAGGTCGCGGGCGAGCGACTCGGCATTCGACTTGGTGCGATGCGTCGTGCCAAAGCCGGGCATGGAAACCGCCGTGATACCCGTGCGTGGCAGTCCCAGTGCATCGAAGGCACGCACGGTCACAAGCAGTGCCAGCGTGGAGTCCAAGCCACCCGAAAGACCGATGACTGCAGCCTTGGTACCCGTATGGGCAAGGCGGGTCTTGAGGCCCGCAGTCTGCAGATTGAGAATAGTCTCGCAACGCTCGGCCAGATCACCGTGGTCGGCCGGCACAAAAGGCGCGCGAGGGAAAACACGGTCGATATCGCAGGCATCGCGCAGGACAGACTCTTCGGCCAACACGCCCTCAAAAGAGAACTCAACGGTCGTGGCCTCCGGCGCATCGTCCGCGCGCGTCCACGTCGTCGAGCGACGGCGCTCGGCAACCAGACGATCGAGGTCGACATCGGCAACCGCCATGTCGCAGGTAAGCAGTTTGGTGGCGGCCAGCTTAGAGCCGTTTTCGTAGATCAGGTTCTCGCCCGCAAAGACCATGTCGGTCGTAGATTCGCCCTCACTCGCATCCGCGTAGGCATAGGCGCAGTACAGGCGCGCACTCTGGTTGGAGATGAGGCTGCGGCGGTAATCCGCCTTGCCGATAATCTCGTCCGAGGCCGACGGGTTGAGGATCACCGTCGCGCCAGCAAGCGCCATCTCGGTCGAGGGGGGCGCCGGTACCCACAGGTCCTCGCACACCTCGACACCCAGCACCAGATCCTCGGCACCTTCATCGCAGCAGCGGTAGACAAGCCCCGAGCCAAGCGGCACCGGACCCTGACCAGCAAATTCAATCCACACGGGATCGGCCGGCGCCGGAGCAAACCAGCGGCGCTCATAAAACTCTCCGTAGTTGGGCAAGTACTTTTTGGCCGTAAGGCCCAAAAGCTCGCCCGCACAGCACACGGCGGCGCAATTGTAGATGTTTTCGGCCACCGCGACGGGAAGACCGATGGTAAAGACGATCGGCAGCTCACGGGTTTTATCGAGAATGCGCACGAGCGCCGCCTCGCAGGCATGCAGCAGCGTGCGGTTATGGAACAGATCGGCCGCGGTATAGCCGGTCAGGTTAAGCTCAGGCAGCACCAGCGCGCGAACGCCGCGCTCGGCAGCCTCCCGAACAGCCCCCAGCGCAACCTCGACATTGCCCTCGACATCGGCGACGCGAATCTGCGGCGACGCCGCCGCCACACGCAAAAAGCCGTCAGACTGAGAAAGGTGAAGATTCATAAGAATGCTCCCGTGCGTAGACGCCATTCACAACAATTAGCAAGCCCTATTGTAGTTCAACCGCCGGGTGCAACCGCATCCCACCAACTTGGTGAGCTATTGATGAGTTGATGGTATCTGTTAAATGTCACGTACGATTCACATCTGGTGGGTACCCTGATGGCTACATGAAACGAAGCAGATTTACACCGGGAGGACCCCGTATGACAACCAAGTACACCGACGCGCCGCGCACGCGCGTCATGACACCGGCCGCGCTCAACAACGGCGTTCACGAAAACCATTCCATCGGCCAGACCATGGCCATCGCGCCCAAAAAGGGCCTGTTCGACGACATTTCCATTCCCCAGATCATCGCCGGCGCCGCAGCTGCCGCCACGAGTGTGGCGCTTGCTTCAAAGATCGGCATTGCCGGCTCGGTGATTGGTGCCGCTGTGAGCTCAGTCATCACTGTTGTGTCTTCGCAGGTCTATCGCCACTTTATCTCCGCCAGCGCCGAAGCAATCAAGGGCACGCATGCCGCTGTCGACTACCCTACCGGCGCCTACGAGCCCGTTGAGCCCAATGTCGAGGAGCACCTAGGTGGCGCCGCAACCACGCAGGAGATGCGCCAGGTTGCGGGACGCGCGACCACGGCGCGCGTCGCTCCCAACAGCCTGCGCGCCAAGGCGGCGGCCGAGCGCAGCCAGACGCAAAAGAAGGTCATCATCTTCTCGATCGCTATCGCCATAGTCGCGGTCATCGCCTGCGCCGGCGCCATCCTTATCACCACTGCCGGTGAGGGTCTGGGCGAGCGCCCCGAGCCGATCCTTTCGTCGCGCACGACCGAGAGCGATGCAAATGGCAACACCCAGTCGCAGAATCAGCAGGCACAGACGGACGATACGCAAGACAGTTCTACCTCTGCCAATTCGTCCTCGAACACCCAAAACCAATCGCAGGGCACCGATTCCTCTACGGCCAACAGCAGCACGCCGTCCGGCACGACCGACTCAAGCCAAACGACTGACGGTTCGCAGCCGAGCACGGGCGGCCAAACGAGCGACAGCACTTCGGGAACGGGCACAGCAGACAGCAGCAACAGCAATTCGAGTGGCACCACATCGGGCACGACATCTGACAGTTCAAGCCAAGGCACGACATCGGGCAACTAGGCACTGCATCCCCAGATAGGCAACCTGTACAACGGGCGCGAATCGACAGCGGTTCGCGCCCGTTTGCCTTGGGCGCCGTCATGGCGAGCGCCATGCGATGGTAAGATGCTTTACATGTGTAAAGAGGAGATTTGCCATGAGCAAGACAATAGTTAGGCCCATGCTTTCGCTGGGCAACCACATCTATCTGTATCGCCTGCTGCGCGATGCGATTGGATGCGGCAAGCAAACGTTTATGACGCAGGTCGAAGAGGCTCTCGCCGTTGACGACATGACTGCTTATGACCTGGGCTTCGAGTCCACGCGCGAGTTGCTCGAGGAACTCGACGACTGCATTAAGCTGACTGTCTTTAAGGGCGGTCGCCTGTATGCCACGGTCATCGCCAACGAGGCATGGGATGCCGCACTTGCCAAGGGCGAGGACAAGCCCAAGGCCACCAAGGGCGCTAAGCAGTCCTACAAAAAGAAAAAGCGCAGTGAGAAGGACCTCAAGGCTGTGCGCCCCAAGCACGTTAAGCGTCCCGAACCAGAAGCCGCGGTTGAAGCTGTGCCGGAGCCCGAGCCCGAGACAGAGATCGAAGTCGCTATTGAGGTAGCAGTAGAAACCGAAATCGCCGCCACGACCGATCCTGAAGTCATATCCGAGCAGGAAGCCACTGCTGGGCTCAACGAAGCTCCCAAGTCGAAAATTGAAGAAGCCGCTAACCAACCCGAGACGCCTGCGTTCCAAAACAGCGATGTCTTTGGCGACGAGGCCGAGGGCGATCAGTCTGACGAGCCCGCGAATCAAGACGCTACCGAATCGGTGCCGGAGCCCGAGACGCCGCAGCCCGCCATCTCACTCACGGTCGTCTATGACCCCGAGAACGCAAACGCCGGCATCACCACCATGGCATCCACACCCATCGAGGTAAAGTCGAGCGTCGAGAATGAGAACGCGACGCAGGTTGAGGTTGAAACCGCAGTTGCAGACGCGCCCGTCACCGTGAAGCCCGCAGATTCCGAGATCAAGCCGGAAGTAACGCCGGAGCCCGCACCCGTCATCGAATCCATGCCCGCCGCTGCTTGCGACCAAATACCTGCATCCGCACCGGCTTCGGCACCCGCAGCGGCCCCAACCCCCGCACCCGCAGCACCGACCATCCCCGAGGACTTCCCCATCGATTTCGCAACCGAAGTCTTCTGCCCCGGCCCGCTTCTGCACCAGCTGTCGACCTATCTCCCCTACGGCGCCGACACGCTCGGCATCGTCGGCGAGTACTACTGGATCGCCCGCGAACGCGGCACCATCGAGGCCGCGCGAAACCGCGCAAGCTTCCCCCTGCGCTACACGCAGGCCGGCGAGCGCCACGAAGTCACCGTGCGCATCCGCCGCAACACCACCGGCGGTCTCGGAGCCACCTGGGCCATCGATAAAGTCGAACCTTCTACCAAGTAATCAGAACCACCCTTAAAAAGGGTGGTTTGCCCTTAGGGTATAACCCACGGGCCCCGGGCTCGCGTCTAAAGGCGCGGGCCCGGACT
>CANRSF010000016.1 GCA_947642445.1 uncultured Collinsella sp.
CGTAGCCCGAGACGGTCCCGGGCTGACAATTTCGACTGTAATGGACGTTCTTAAATGACTAGTCGCTGGGGACAGTCTTCGTAGGTAGCGCGTAAAAAGGGGATGGGCTTTCCCCGACGGCTGTCGAGAAAAGCCCATCCCATAATTTACGACCGTTAGAACGTTCCGCCGCCGCCTCCGCCGACGCCGCCGCCTCCGCCGCCCGAGAAGCCGCCACCACCGCCGCCACTCGAGCTATCGGAGCTCGAAGCCAACTCGCGGATGGTCTCGTGATACACATCGTTGAACGAATCGAGCGGAGACTCGTTGCCGTAGTGATGGTAATACCACCAGTAGCAGGGGTAGTTGTCGTAGAAATCGTCGCTGTTGCGCAGGTCCGCAGGCACGGCCTCGGCCAGCTGTCGCAGCACTTCTTTCGAAACGCCTAGGGCAACGCCCATCACCAGCAGCTTGTTCCACAGCACCAGATCGCCCGGGACGGCTTCCTTTAGGCGTGTGAAGTCCTCGAGCCAATGCTTGAGCGCCTTGCAGCGAGCCGCCACCTCGGCGCCCTCCGGCGTGTAACGGCGGAAGGTGCAGCTCAGGACAAAGCCCACGATCGTGACGGGGATCGAAATCATAGCGGCACCGACGTTGGCGTCCGCAAAGTCGGTATAGAACAGAGAGCCCAAAATGCCAAAGACAATGATGATGCCGAGAACCAGGCCGGCCACCATCGCGATAGTGCCATCCGATGCGATAAACTCGCGCTCCTCCAGCTTGCCCTTAACCGTGCTCTGATAGTCCTCGAGCTTGTCGCCAACAGATTCAGTACGCTCGCTGGCATACTCCTCCAGCTCGCTAAACGTGCGCGAACGGACGCCGTCTTTATCGGGCTTAACGCCAGCGAAGAAGACCTTGAGCACGTCGCGATCGATGCCGTCCTTCTTGGCAGCCTTCCAGGCCTCGTCGGTCACTGTGATGCGATACGTCTGCTCCTCTTTTTCGCGACGGAGCAGACCCTTCTTCTTGGTCTCGGTCGCTTCTTCCAGCTTGATCACGCGGTCGTCGGTCAGCTTCATCAGCGTGGCGATATATGCCTGATCGGGCACGTCGTTCCAGCTCATAAGAGTTGCAAGCACCGCGGGATGATCGGCGGAGGGCACATCGCGGAAGTACTCGTCCTGGAAGAGCGGCTTGGGCTTGGGCCTGCGCAGCTTGAGCATCACGATTACACCGGTATAGGCAACCGCCACAACAACACACACCACGGCAATCGCGCTGGCAACCGCACGCGCGTGCTCACGGCGGGCGTTAGCTTCGTCGGCCCATTCCTTCTCTTCGCTCAGGATCGTTGACATGCGCTCTTCGCCCGAAGCGGCAAGCTGCGGCACCCAGTCGCTAGGGAAGGCGATGCGTGCCTCGGCGAATTCGCCCTGGTGCACGCAGGGAATGGTATAGGTGACCATGGGCTCGTCCTCATCGAGCGACACGTCGCCCGTCAGCGGACCATGGCCCCATGCGCGGAAGTTATCGCCCTTGACGGCCACCGTCCCGGCAGCGGCATTCGCGAAGCACACTTCCATCTCGACGTCATCGGAATCCGCAGACCAGCCGTCACCCACGAACTTCCAGTAGAGCTCGGCGGTATCGGCCCAGTTCATAACCGCACCGGTCATGGTGTAGCTCACGTAGTAGATTGCGCTGTCGCCGCTCTCGTGAGGGCTGAACACCTTAATCCTTACGCCGTCACCGGTCTGCTCGACCGTGTAGACGCCAGAGTCGCCCTTGTTCGCGCTATCGACTTTGTTAAACGCGGTGTCCTCTTCCTCGACACTCAGCACGTCGACGCCCGCCGTGCCGCCCTGCTGGTTGGAGCCCGTATTGATCTCCCAAAACACGCCGTTGATGTCGTCGTCGAAATCAAACTGGCGTCCCTCGACAACGGCCAGCGATCCATCGGCCTCGACCGTGGCACTGATGTAGGTTTGGGTCATGGAATACCCGTCGGCACGTGCAACGGCGGGCAACAGCAGCAGCGCGCACGCGACGAGCGCACAAATGGAAGCAAATCGCGCAAACGGGCAGCGCTGCCGACAGGTCTTGGCAACGGGGGCGTTCATAGGCACATCCTTTGTCTGTGATACCAGTAGCGTCATTGTCCCACGTTTGCGGGTTCATGTGACGAACATCTAGGTCAGCGGAGTATCAAACGGGACGAAAGTCACGCCCGCGGCCGGCACCTGGGGACGTTCCTTATCTGCCGGCAATCTGGGACACTCCTTGGCAT
Organism: uncultured Collinsella sp.; assembly: GCA_947642445.1. Lineage (GTDB taxonomy): Bacteria > Actinomycetota > Coriobacteriia > Coriobacteriales > Coriobacteriaceae > Collinsella. The sequence continues at coordinate 2,270 of CANRSF010000016.1, forward strand.
AGCCCGCTCCGGCAATAGATACCACTTCATAGCTCCATCACAGGTGTAGCGGCTTTGTGTGGGCGCGGCATGCGCTGATTGAGCCGCCAGTTGAGGGGCATAAAGCAGTTGAGCGAAAACGGTTTGCCCCTTTGCCGTCCGCTTGAGGATCATGTCCCCCTTTTCCGCGGAAACCCCGGCAGTTGCGAAGAGCTGCCGGGGTTTCTGTCGTTTGAGGGCTAGATTGATTGACGACGATTAAGGCGCCGAGCCGGTGGTCCGGCACGCGCAACGTGTGGCCTCAGCAACTTGCAGGCCACGGCAGCGTCTCCCCCACCACGCCCCGCGCTATACTCGTCCGCATGGACATCAACGCACGCAACATAGCAACAACCGCCGCCGACGCGCCAACGACGCCGGCCGCTCCCGCGCCCGTCGTGGGGCGCTTCGCCCCGTCGCCCTCGGGCCGTATGCACCTGGGCAACGTGTTCAGCTGCCTGTGCGCATGGCTTTCGGCCCGCAGCCAGGGCGGCAGCATCGTGTTACGCATTGAGGACCTGGACGATCGCTGCAAGCGCCCGGAACTTGCCGCCCAATTGATTGACGACCTGGCCTGGCTGGGGCTGGAGTGGGACGAAGGCCCCTACTACCAGCACGACCGCCTGGACCTGTACGAGAGCGCCTTGCGCCGGCTGAAAGACGCCGGCCTCACCTATCCCTGCTTTTGCACACGCGCCGAGCTCCACGCCGCGAGTGCACCGCACGCGAGCGACGGCACGCCCATCTACCGTGGCGCCTGCCGAAGTCTTTCGGCCGAGGAGGTGGCCCGCCGCAGCGCTCTGCGCGCCCCGGCCACACGTCTGCGCGTGCCCACCGTCGACGACCTCGCAGACGACGTGATCGAATTTGTGGATCGCACGTACGGCGCCCAATGCGAGGCGCTCGCCACCGAGTGCGGCGACTTTTTGGTCCGCCGCAGCGACGGCGTGTTTGCCTATCAGCTAGCCGTGGTGGTCGACGACGCCGCCATGGGCGTCACCGAGGTCGTGCGCGGATGCGACCTGCTGGGGTCCACGCCGCGCCAGATCTATCTGCAGCACCTGTTGGGACTGCCCACGCCGCACTACGCACACATTCCGCTGCTCATGGCACCGGACGGCCGCCGCCTTTCCAAACGAGACCGCGATCTGGACCTGGGCGAACTCCGCGCCCGCTTTGGCACGCCCGAAGCGCTGCTGGGCTGGCTCGCCGGACAAACAGGCATCGCGCCGGACACCACGCCGCGCTCTGCCGAGCGGCTGGTCGAGCACTTTAGCTGGGATGTTATCCGCGCGCACCGAGAGAACATCACTGTAACGGCCGAGTAGCCAAATACGCCCCACCCCTACGCAACATCCCAAGGCTGGAGTTCGTCGCCCAGGCGAACGATGCAGTCGTAGAGCACGGTATGGCGCTCGGTCGGGTTGGCATCCCGATGAAAATGCCCGTAGTACCAGCGCTTGTAGTCCAAGCGGTCTTCCAACTCGTCAAAAAATGCCGTAAGTCGATCGACGGCGGGGCAATTCCAGCCGGGCGCCGGATAGAGCGTGGGCGAAAGCATGCGCGTAGAGCAGGTGTGGGTGACCACGTAGTCGACCTTCCAGCCCACGCTGTCGAGCTTCGTCCGTGCCTCCTCAAAGTTGCGCTCGTCCGGCAACTCCTGCGGCCACCAGCTGGAATACGGAATGCGGTATTCCTTGTCCACGCTCGTGGCGCCGCCCATGGTAAAGACCGTTGAGCCGTCGAGTTCAAAAACCTCGCCGCGCGTCAGGCGCCGTATGGGCGAGGTGTCCGACAGGCGCTGTGTCAGTCCGCCGTGCCACAACTCCATGGGTCGCTCCGCCCAGTGGTCGAAACGTTCGTGGTTGCCGTCGACGAACAGCACGGTATAGGGGCGCGACTCCAGCCAAGCGATGTCGGCGCACTCCTCGGCAGAGAAATCCCACGGAAAGCCAAAGTCGCCGGCAATGATGAGATAGTCGTCGCTCGTCAGGCTTTCCCCAAGATCCCAATCGCGCAGCTTTTGCATGTCGAGACCACCGTGGACATCACCCGTCACATAGACCGTCATCGGATCATCACTTCCCTCTTATAGGCTTCGAGATCGCGCTCGACCTGCTCGTCGCCCGTGGCGTTGACCCACCACGGCCATTTAACGCAACACGTCGGCTCGTCGACCTGCGCAAACCACGTCTTGAGCTCCCCCAGGCTCACCGGGGCGTAGCCGTTGGCGTCGACACCCACGTCATAGCGCAGCAGTCCCTGCCTGCAGTTGAAATTGTTGTACGCGCCGCCGCAACTGTGGATATGCCCGTGCAAATGCCAGCTGCCGTGCGACATGCCCTGCCAGTCAGCCATGGGATAGTGGCTCAGCACGATTTTTTGGCGGTCGATCTTGAGCACGCAAATGGACGGCTCGACGATAAAGGCATCCGCCACCGCAGGCTGCGTCCAGTCTTTGTCGTGGTTGCCGGGCAGCAGGTGGACGCGCTTGCATACGATGCTTTTGCGCAGTTCGTAGGCCTCTTTGACCGTCATCTTAAAGCTAAAGTCACCCAAAATGTAGAGCTCGTCGTCCACAGCAACCTTGCTGTTAATGTTGGCGACCATGGCGTCGTTCATCTGCGCAACAGTCGACCAAGGCCTATCGCTAAGCCGTAGCATGTTCTCGTGTCCAAAGTGAGTATCGCTGGTAAACCAGATCACGGGGACCTCCTAACGCTCTTGCTCGGAATAGTTGCTCGTCGTCTCGCCGAATCCGTCGGCACATCGCGCTTCGATCCGCACGATATCTTGGTAGATAAGGCGATGCTTTTCATCGCGCCATTCATCGTCATGGTAATGGCCAAAGAACCAGGTGCGGTAGTCGAGTCGCCCATCGAGCTCGCCCAAAAAGGCCTGCAGCGAATCGTCGTAGAACTCGCGATTGCACTCCATGCACAGCTCGTCTGCCAAATCGACCGGCGCCTCGTGAGTCACAACATAGTCGACCTTCCAGCCCACACGATCGAGCGAGGCGCGACAGTATTCCACCTCGCTCTCACTCGGCATTTCCTCGGGCCACCACGTCTTTCCCTCCCGGCGCCACTGTTTGTCATGGCTCGCGGCTCCACCCATGGCGAGCACCGTGTTCCCCGCGATGTCGAACACCTCGCCGCGCATCAGGTGCAGCACATGTGGGCGAGCCTCGTGAACGAGGCCCCCGTTCCACTCTCGGATCGGCAGCCCCGCCAGCAAATGGTGATTCTCGTGATTACCGTCGACAAAACACGTGGTCCAGGGCTTGGACTCAAACCAGTCGAGCCAGTATTTGTCGGTGTTTGAGCCACTCCATATAAAGCCAAAGTCACCGGCAACGATCACCACGTCATCGCGCGTCAGCGTACGACCCAATGGCCAAACGCGCGACGAGAAGCGGCTCGCCCCGTACTCGGCAACACCGTGAACGTCTCCGGTAACGAAAATGGACATCAAACAACACCTCCGCGCTGTGCGACTCTGGACAAATCGATAGCAGAAATTGCGGGTCTGCCCCGGCATCTGCATCCCTTAGGGCTTACCCCTCGTTCTTCCATCCAAACGGGTCAAACACCCAAAAGATCAGATCGAGCACGCCGCCGGTCATCATGGCACCGGCAAGGGCGATGATGACGTGCAGGGAACTGGCACTTCGGAGCACGTCGAATGGCCCCAGAACAGCCAGCAGCGCGATCGCTGCGCCGGCTGCGCACAGCGCGAGACACGGCCCCGCGTCCTTGACGCACTTCTTTGCGAGATGTTTGGTGTTGTCACTCATCGATATCGAACTCCTTAGAGGGTCGCTGTTCAGATGCATGCCGCCGCGACGGAGCATGACGGCAGGTTAAGTGTCACATGTCGTGCGGACACGTTTTTAAACCCACGCGTCCGCAGGGACCCATATCCTTGCAGAGCAGCCCTGAAGAATCTCCTAAACCGCCGACGGGCAACATGCTGAACAGGGGATCTTTCCTCGCTTGAGCGCGGTCGCCAAAGGCACGCTTGTTCTGATGGCGTTTTGAGGAAGGTTCTTGCATCCAGCAGAGCGGTGATAAATCTTGCCGTTCTTAGTGACGATTACCTTGATTTTTGAGGTATCCACACTGCGGGGCTCGATGGGCGCGGTCGCTTCTCGATGAGCCGACGCTGTTTTCCAAGGCTTGCCTCTCGAAAAACCAGAATCGCAGAACCGATTGATATAGCTGTCGAAACATCCATCGAACAGCAGCCCCGTTGCCAGGCCCGCCATGAATCCACAGACGATCGCGGCCTCTCCCCTAATTTGCATATGTCCCTCCTTAATCGCTCTTAAAGAACAAGGCAGCGCGCGCCGCATGGAGCCTCATCACCCCCCACGGTACGCGCCGAAAATGGCCCGCAGTCCCTTCTGTCCCTAACGAATCAGCTGGCGGCGTTTATCGGACAGGAAGACACCGGCGGCTACCAGGACCGTGCCGCCGATAACGAAGGTCTCGCCCAGCAGGTCGAACGCATCGCCCGTGGCAGGCATCGCCGTCTGCTGCGTCGCAATCTCGGTTGTTGCCACCGCATGTTTGGCCTGGTACGTCACCTGCGTAGCGGTCTGAGCCTGCTCGCCATTCCCGCGTTCGGCGGCCTCTTGGCGAGCAATCTCGGCGTTGAGCTCGGCAATAGCCTGGTCGAGCTCGGCCTTGGCGGCGGTGTAGTTTGCAAGCGCCTCCAAGTATGCCGGCGCCACGGCATCCGTCGCAGCCACGGCGGCATCGAGCTCGGCCTTGGCGGTCGCGGCACGCTCGGCGGCATCGTGGGCCGCAGCGATCTTGGCGTTGAGCGCCTCGTCCGCATCGTCAGCGCTGCCATTGACGATGGCTTCGGCAAGATTGACGCTGCGCAGGCGGGCAACCGCGGCGGCAGAGGCATCGCGGGCGGCAGTTGCATTCGCCACGGCATCGCCAGCCTCCACCACGTCGTACTCGGCATCGCTCACGGCCACCTCCGCAGCATCGAGCGCGACATCGGCAGTGGCTTTGCCCTCTGTGGCCCTGGCAAGTGCCGCAGCGGCATTCTTAAGCTGAGAGGCACGCCCGGCAGCTGCATCAGATTTTGCCTGAGCCGTTGCCACGACGGCGTCGGCATCGCTCGCAGCCTGCTGGGCCATATCGAGCTCCGCCTGAGTGGCAGCAGCATCGATGCCTGCCTGATCGGCATCGCCTTGGGCGGCAAGAAGTTCGGCCTCCGCCACGCGCTGATTGGCACGAGCGTCTTCGAGTGCAGACGATGCCGCATCAAACGCACGCTGAGCAGCGGCGATATCGGCTGAGTATGCCGCCAGCTCATCCTGGGCCGCGGCAAGTGCATCCTGCTTTTCGTCAACACCGGTACGAGCGGCGTCCAGCGCGCGTTTGGCAGCAGCCGCCTTGCCCTTGGCAATGTCGAGCTCGCCAGACTTGGCAGCCACGGCATCCTGTGCCGCCGCAACAACGGCGTTGGCAGCGCTCAAATCGGCGCGGGCATCGCTCACGGCACGCGCGGCGGCATCAGCTACAGCTTGTTTCTGCTCCACAGCAGCCTGGGCATCAGAGGCCTTGGCAGCCGCAGTATCGACGTCAGCGGCAGCACGCTCAACCTGGGCCTGCTTTGCCGCAACGGCCTGCGATGCAACATTCACCTTGTTGCCCGCATCCTCGGCAACGCCCTGCGCCGCAGCAAGCTCCTTGCGTGCCGCGTCCACGCCCTGCTCGGGATTTGCCAGAGCGTCACACCACGCGTTCAACGCAGCCTCATACTCTGCAACCGTCATCGGATTGAGGTTATACGGCTTGTACCATTGACCAGAATATACAAATGTCTGCGCCTGTGTACTCCCGTACAGCGTCCCTCGCGTGCAAACGCCCATGCCCGTCACGGTGTAATCGGGGTTGATCACGTTGATGTAATGGCCGACCGAGGGGCTTGATCCACCGTGCAGTGCGGCGTAGTTATCAATCTGGGAGCTATGCGCCGTATAGAAATCGTAAGCGGCCTTTCCCGTAAGGCCCGATGCGCCCAGCGAGGCGGCGGCAGCATCAAAGATGGCCTTCTCCTGATCGACCCACTGCTTAAACGGATTGCTTCCGTAGTTCCACGCCACATTCTCGCCCACGTTAAACTGCTGAGCGTGCGCGACTTTCGTATCCGAGAAGTTCGCATCGGCAATGGCAGTCGCCATCATGGCATACGTCACCTTGAGCTCGCCTAGGCCAACGCTTGCGCGATACTCGTTGCACGCTTTGAGCCACACGACCGCCTGCTTCATATTGGTCAGGCTTGTCGCGTCGACCTCCTCGCCCACCTTGTTGTAGTTAGCGAGTTTGCAGTTGAGGATGATATTCGCCGCATCGTCGGCGCCCACACTTTTAAAGAACGCGATAGCACCCTGACGGTAATTCTCCGCCGACGCGTTCGCCGTTGCCTGAGCGGCATCGAGCTTGGCCTGGGCCTGAGCCACAGCCTGATCGGCCTGCTGCTTTTGGGCCTTCGCCTGATTGAGCGCCTTGTCTGCAGCGTCTTTCTCGTCCTTGGCTGCCGAGAGCTTGACCTGGGCGTCGGCCAACTCCGTAAGCGCGGAGGCATGATCGGCCTTGGCCTGGTCAAGGGCGGCATCGGCTGCCGTCTTGGCGGCAGCCGCGTCATCCAGCTTGGTCTGGGCATCGGTGGCAACCTGCTGCTGATTGGCAACTGCCTGCTGGGCAGTCTGCACCTCGCCCTCGACGGCAGTCGCCTCTTGCTCGGCGGCGGCAAGCTCGCCCTCGCGCTGCGCCTGCGTGGCCTTGGCGGCCGTCAGCGCCTCGGACGCAGCAGTCACCTTTGCCTTGGCGTCCTCGTACTCCGGGCCCGCAGCGCCCTGCTCGGCTCGATCCAGATCGGCCTTGGCCGCGTCATAGCTCGCCTGTGCGGCGTCCACGTCCGCATCTGCCGCGGTCTTTGCCTGCTGAGCTGCCGAAAGCTTGACCTGCGTTTCCCGCTGCTTGGCAGCGGCGGCATCGGCAGCCGCCTGGGCATCCGAGAGTTTGGCTTGCGCATCAGCGGCCTGCTGCTTTGCCTGCTCCAAATCACTCGCAGCCTGCTCTGCGGCCGCCTGAGCGGCGGCTACGGCCTCGGGCGTGGCGTCGGATGCAGCAGCCTGTGCGGTCTCAAGCGCAGACTGGGCATTGGCGGCCGCCTTCTGCGCGGCAACCAGGGCTTCGTCCTTGTCCGTCAGGTTCTTCTTGGCGGCATCGAGCGCAGCCTGAGCGTCCTCAAGCGTCTTGACATCCAAATCGGCCTTGTCCTGCGCAGCGCCCAGCTGCTTTTCCAGCCCGGCCGAGGCAGCGGAAACCGCGCTATCACTTGCACCGCGGGCCGCGTCATAGACGCCCTGCGCCCGCTGCTGGTTGGCGGCAGCAGCATCGTAGGGAGCAGCAGCCGCTTCCAGATCGGCCTTGGCAGCAGCAGCTTTGGCACGCGCCGCATCAACTGCAGCCTGCAGGTCGGCGACCTTTTGCGCCGCAGACACAGCACCCGCGCCAGCACCGGCGGCCGCAGCGCTCGTCAGCGGCGACATCACCGCAGCCGTTGCGCCCGCAGCGCCAATGCCATCCGCACCCTGCGCCGCCGCGGCCAGGGGCGACAGCAGCGAGCCGCCCGTCATGGCAATCGTCGCCGCAGCAACTGTCGCCACGCGTCCAGCCGCCTTGGCCTTACCCAAAGCCTTGCCGTTCATGTCCTTGTTCATGTTCTTGCTCATTGCCGATTCCTTCCCACGGTGAGCCGTTGTTTGCCACAGATAGTCGATCTGACTTGCCCCATTAAAAAGAGGTGATAACGGGGTAATTAAATTGAGCGAATTGAATCGTGATGAAACTGATCTCCGCAAAAACCAAACTCATAGTTCCGCTCGCGCTCAATCTCATCTAAATACTCGAGTTCTTCGCCGCATGGCTTCTCTTCATCTAGAAATACAAGCCCGTTCTCTGCGCGAGAACCGACAGTGCAACCAAAGATAGTCTCGAGATTAATGTAACCACTATTATCGTTGTTAAAGGAGAAACTGCTGGTGTTCATGCTCAAGTCCCGTCTACATAAACTCAAATTGCTGTGCTTGGCCTCTTTTAGAGACCCCATCTCATACGCTATGACTGCAGTATATGCGCTCCGCTTGTATGTTGCAAGAACAATTTTAGTTTTCTAGCACATATAACTAATCTGTTTCCTCACGAGCAAATACCACACTCCCCCGCCGCGCCCTCACGCGCGGCATATTCGTTGAGATACTTCACCGGAATCGGCCACCTGGAAGGAGCCCCGTGGCGCGAAAGCCCCTCATTGACCAGCTGAACCAGCAGCTCGGACAGATCGTCGCCTTCGAGCACCTCGACCGAGCGCACATGAATCGACGTTGCCAGATCCTCCTTGGTGCCGTTGTTGACGCCCACAAAGTAGCAGGTCAACCCTGCACGTTCAAACGTTCCAATACCGTAATAGGGCGAGTTGTAGCTCTCGAAAAACTCCTTCTTACGACCCGCCTTACCCGTAAGCTGGTAATCGCGCACCAAGGTCACAAAAGTGTTGGAGAAGGTCGTCAAGCCCGTGTCCCGCACGCGTGCCAACATAGATCGTTCGCCTGCCCGCACGTCAAAGATGCAGGCATCCTTGTCGAGTTTGCCGTCCGACGTCAGCAGTTCAAGCTCCATCTCGTCCACAGGACCGTCCTCGATGGGATGCGAGGTGTAGTCCATGGTCCCGTCGACACCAATCGTTAGCGTTGCGAGGCGTTCATCCAGCTCAACCTTATCCTTCTCCTTGCGCGGGACATTGACCACGCCACAGACCGTCACCGACCCAACGCCAAAAGAGCCAAGGTCAAACGCCTTCACCCGGCCGTCGGCAACATCCTGCTTAACCAACAGCTCTTTGAGCATGGCGCCCAGGATTCCCTCCTGTGCGCCGCACACCTTTGCATTCGACGCCGCCTTAAACAGCGGCTCGCACACGTCCGGCGTCACATGCTGCTCAACCACGCCAGCGTGCAGGGCATAGTCATCGTTCTCGGCGACCTCGTTGGGCACCATGACGATATTCCACGCCAGCGGATCCACATCCTTCCCGCCATACGACGCGCACACGCCCCACGAGGAATCGTTGAGTCGATCGACCAACTGGCGCGCCACCCCAGCAAGCCCTTTGTGCGCAAACGACACCACAACCCGCTGTCCCACCGCGCGCTCCGCAACCACGCGGGCATATCGCTCGCTTTTCAAAACCTCGTAGAAGCTCTTGCGCGGATACTCCCTGAGCGACACCCGGGCAAAGTCGCCGTACCGGCGCTCGAGGATCTGCAGCTCTCGGTACAGGATGCCCTTCTTGGTATAGGCGACCTTTTCCGCTTGGGCCGAAAACGTAAGATCACGGCGCTTGGACGGCTTATCGCCCTTGGCGCGGCGCAGGATGTACTCGTCACGTTGTCCGTGAGCCAGCACCACCGAAGCCACGGGCGACAGCCTGTAACCAACCTGGCTGTTAATCTTCTCGAGCTCCTTCTTGTCGCCTGCCGCACGACCGATGAGCACCCGTCGCTTGGTAAACGTTCGGATCTTAAGTTCGAAGGTGCAATCCTCGTTGATAACGGTCTCGACCGTCTCAATCTGGGCAGGGCCCGTTCCAGCTTCCTCAATGGCGTCGCGGCGAGCACCCTTGGCGCTTACAACATACAAGTGCCCCGTATCATTGGGAATCTCGTCCTCGATCCCCTCAAATTGCGAGCACGAGTTGAACAGCAGACGCAATGCGATGTAATCATCCAGCTCGTTCCAATGAGTTTTAATCGGAACCATTTGCTCATGGTCGAGCGAAGCGCTCAGGTCACCCGTCTGCGCGCCCGCCTTGACCATCAGAAAGACGCGGTTGTCCTCGAGCTGCGTAAGCGCGACGACCTTACCTGTCTGGCACACATCGGCCATAAAGTTTGCCACGGCATGCTTGTCCGCATCGCCGACGTTGCACCAAAAGACCGAGTAGCGCTTCTCGGCAGCCGCGGCATCGAGCTGCAATACGAGCTCGGACACAGCGATGTCTCCCAGACCACACGGCTGGTTATGCTTCGATTGCACGGCCGATCGCCTCCATCATCTCCAGGTTGATTGCTCCATCAGTTGCCATATAGGGGAAGGAGAACACCATCCCCTCGTCATCGATTGGCTTTTGGCGGAGCTCCAGCGCCGCCTCGTCAGCCAAAACATTGACGATCAGCAGCCGCTTCGCCCCGACTTTTTGAGCCTTTGCCTTAAAGCGCTCTGCGTCCGTAGTCTCGCCGCCGGAGCGCCTGTAGGCCTCGTAGGCGCCGATGCGATAGTGCTTAAAATCGATCCACACGCCGGTCTTGTTGCCAGCGGCATCGAGCACCTCAAAATCGCCGCCCGTCTCGGCATGGGCTGCATCGCCACGAGTAAGCGAATAGCGACCGTCGTAATACGCCTCGAAGATGGCCCTGCCGGCAGACTCTCCCAGTTCTCCCAGGTATACCGCCTGAAACATATAGGGTGTCATATGTGCCGTCGCCGCCGGCTGCAGCGTCGCGGGCACCCCGTCGCGTGACCAGCGCTCGCGCACCTCGCGAATCGAAAGCAGCTCGGGTACGCGCGCCGCCGCTTGGCTTATCTGACGAACCGTCGCGCCCTTTAATCCCTTGTCGTAGCGGCAACATTCCTCCAGGCGAGCGGCAATCTGCTCAACAGGCTCGCCATCGTAGCTGGGAAATTCAAAATGCGGCACCTTACACGCTCCGCCCTGCGCATACGCATAGCCACTCGCGGCAAACGGCATGTGCAGTGCGGTGCTTTTGCGTGCAGGATAGCTCGCAAGCTCCTCCCACGGCAGGCAAAAATGATGCAGATAAAAATTGCGCTCGTCATCGAAAGCGGCCAGATCTTCCTCGCGCGCATCGAGCGAGGCAACCTTCCACGCCAGCTTTTCGTGCTTCTCTTTCTCCAGGTTGTTCCTAAAGGCAGCAAGGTTCTGCTGCTTACTGGCAGCGTGCTGCTTCTTGTCCGCCATGTGATTGTTGACGGCCGCACAGGCGCCAACCACCTGCTCCAGCTCGTAGCCCATCGGCAAATCGTGCAAGAACGAAAAATCGCAATCGGCGGCGATTTCGCGATCGAGCATTACCTGCACATGGAGCATCTTTACGCTCGTACGCATCAAGCGGCCCACCGCCTGCGCCACGATGCGAGCGCCTTCGACCTGGTACGAGAGGGTGTCGCGCACCGGCAGTTTTCCGCCGGCGCCCGCCAGTACCGTGCGCACACGATGGCGCTTCTGGATAAACGGAATCTCACCGCGCGTCACGAGCTCCTCCTGTTCGACCACGCCAAGCAGCGCCTGCTGGTCAAACTTCTTTGAGCTCATATCGACTCCCCAAGCCAAGCGGCTCGTGGGCGACTCCACGTACAGAAAATCGAGGTCCATCTTGGGATGTCGCCCATCGTTGCCAAAACCACAATCGACCTGGCGCACCGTGTTGCGCAGGCTCTCCGGCACCTCGTATTTAAGGTTCTTGGAAAAGCCACCAGCGGCAAGGTTGATAAACATCAGGGTCGGCTCTCCGTCCTTCAGACGTTCCTGAGCGCCGCGCCAACCTTCCTCCCATCCCGCAGCGTTAAAGCACGGCACCATATCCTTTGCCTCCTCGAGCGACTTCTCGTACGAAGCCTCGGGATGCTTAACGTTCCTAATCACCAGTTCGGCAACGATTTCGCGGGCAAGATCCAGCGCCAAACTATTAAAGTCGCCATGGTTTCCCATGTGTCGTGTCGTAAAGATGGCTCCCGCCTGCTGCTCACTGCGCGCCACGCCACGCGCCCAGGCGCTCACGGCAACGAGCGTCTTGCTCAGACGCTTTAGTTCAAACTCGATGCTTTCGGCATCGCTCGTGGTCACCCTGTCGGCAATCTTTCGGCGCAGGCACGCCGCAAGCCCTTCGCTCACGCCAATCTGGTCAAAGAATCCCATCACATGCTCGTACACCTCGTCGGGCGACACGATACCGCCGCCATAGGCGCCGCCGGCCACGGCCGCCATGCCGGCAAGCTTCTTGGACTCGTCAACCCAAACGACGTCGACGGCGTACATCGTTGCCGCCTGCTTGTTGAACAGCCTGGTCTGCCGCACGATCTCCTGGTTGAGCTCGCCAATCCAGGCATCTTTACGAACCACGCCATGCACTTCGTCCAGGTAATCCAGGTCAAAGTTCTTAATAGTCGGTGCATTCCAGGTGGCGCTCATGCACACACAGGGAGCCTTGGCGGCAATGGATGCCAGATACGCCTCGGGCATGCGCTCAATGCCGTGATTAGTCAGGTACGTGGTAAACATATGGTCGATGGTGGTTTCCATCACCAGGTAGTCAACACCACGCGCATACATCGAGTCGTCAACGGCATCGATTTCATCGTTCTTGCGGTCCTTAAAGAACAGCGCCAGCATCAACGAATTCCAGAAGTATTTCTCGTTGGTCTGGTCGTTCCTAATGCCCAGGGCATCGATGATATTCTTGCGCGAAAGATCGTCCTTGTACGAAATGCTGCCGTAGTACAGCTTGTCCATAAGCGTGGCACAGCGGGCAAGATGGCCCACCACCATCCTGACAAGGCCGCGCGCACGGCGCACCGCCTTATTGACGGTCTGCTGCTCGTCCGTCCCACAAGACGTAATCATGTTGCGGTTGCGGCGAGTATCGAGCTCATAGCGCAAGGGATTCGACAGGCCATCGCCCACCGAAATATCGTCGCTGCCAAACAGATGACGACCGGCAAGCTGCTCGTCTTTCGCCTTGTCAGACAGGGCAAAAGGCTGCTGCAGCTCCATATCCTGAATACACGCAGCGATCATCTTTTGAATACGCTTGGCACCCTTGGCGATCTCTTCGGCAGCCGTCTCCACACTTGCGCGCGAAACCTTGCCCGTTGCCGCGTTTGACCCCTCGTGCTCGCCCGAGGTCGAGGCATGCGTATAGACCGCCATCCACTGGTCCCGATTTCCCAGCAGCAGAGGATCAACCACGCCGCCATTAAAATGACGGTCAAGAATACGCAGCATCTCGTCGGGCTGAAATTTCATATGTCCCGCCGCCAGCATCGACAGCATATCGGCCTTCGCATGGTCGATCTCGTCAAAGATAAACAGGCATTCGTCGGCAACCGCTGCGTTAAAGAACACAACGCCCGCTTCTGTCACCGTATCGATTCTATTGACGAGCTTTTGCGGCGTGCATGCAATTACATGCGGCGCGCGCTTATCGTTAAGCAATGCCGAGGGCCAAATCCGGGGAATCTCCTCAATGCCACGCGTGATGCTCTGGCGTCCACGGCTCACCGCTCGACGCAAGCTCGCGTCTGCCAACGCCAGCTTATCCCACAGCCCTGGAGTCAGGCGGTCGACAACGCTTCCCAGACGCTCCTTCTTGTCCAAAAGGCCCAAAAGGTCATCGGCGACCTCCATCACACCGCGCCACGCGTGCGCAATATCGCGAAGAACGGCCTCGTCCTTTGCTCCAAAGGGGCATGGAATATCGCGCGGCCTTACGCTGCCCTTGTCAAACGTGGCGTCAATCCAGTTTTTGATGTTCTCGCCCGCTCGCGGAAGATCGAACACCATGCGCTCCGCATCATCGTCACTCATGCCCTGCTCAACCAACAATTCGCGCACGTTTGCAACATAGTTGTCGCGGTTGTCCTTACCCGGAACCACAAACACCAGAGTACGGCGACCGGGACATTTATTAAAACAGCCCGACTCATCCCAGCCGCCGGCAATCAGGTCTGCCGTGACCTGCTCGGCCGTGTAGTTTTTACCCGAGCCCGTTGTGGCGCCCAAAAAGTACAGGCCGTTGTTGTCCTGATCCTTGGGGACAAACAGCGCACGCTCAAAAAACTCGCGCATCGCCTTTTGGCGCGCAAGATAGGGAGAAAGCTCCTTGTCGCCCGCAGACGACGGATTCGATTGACAGTTCAGCTCCCACGTAGCCATGGTCAAACCTCCGATTTAGTTGTTGCATGTGTTGAATACCATCCCGTGCGGACAAAAACTCACGCAGGGCGGCTGAGCGATGGCATCTATGCCGCTTGAGAAAAGAAAGGAAAGAGAAGCAGTCGGCGACTACTCGCACGAAGCGAGCAGCTTCTCAAGATCGCATTCCAACGCCTCGCGCTCCTCAGCGTCGATCACCGCGAGGGCGACACGCATCAGGGACACATCGGCGGCAAGCTCCTTTACCTGGTCGGGACGCTTGCTAAAGTGGTCGTAAATCCGCAGGGCCTCCCCGGCCGCCAGGTACTGCCACTTTTCCAACGAAGGCTTTTCGGACCTGCTCATGGCATCGACCCACTCGCCAAGACCCTGAAAACCGTTGCCCGTAGTCGTGCCGTTCATAACCACATCGAGCGGGCTCAGCAAGCAATCGGGCGATTTTTTGTACACCAATTTGGTGAGCGTAAGCACCTGAGCAAGGTTGCGATACTGTTCCTTGTCGGCATAGAGCACGTCGTTGTAGCAGGCGCACGCCTTAAGCAGCTCGTGGGCGGCAATGCGCTCCGGCCCATCAAACGGAACGCCGCGCAACAACACCCCAGCAAGATCGAATGCCTTGCCGCCCTGCACGATCTTGTCGAGCGCCGAGCCGTCCATCAAATCCGCCAGCCAAGCAAGCTCGGGCTGATACGGCCTATGCTCGTCCTTGTCCTCATGCTCCATCCAGCTGTTCACCAGCGCCAGGGCTTCAATCTCCCTCCCGTTCAGAAAGGGCGAATTCTCCCCCATCTCTTCCTGCAAAAAACCCCGCGGCTCATGAGAGCGCTCGTACGCAACCGCAAGTTCCCCGTCGCTCACGACCAAGGTCGCACGGGAAATATAGGTATCTTCCCGCATGTCCCTCCAGGCGTACATCATAAGGGGACGCAGCTGACGGAGCATGCCGCGCGCGCCGGCACCTTCCTTAACCGCGCGCTTCGCCGCAAGGCGAGCAGCATCTGCCGTCAGCTCCATCTTGGCGCCATTTCCCATCATATTGTTGTGCTTGGGTAGGTACTGTTCATACGCAATCTGGACCAGATCGTCCACGCTCAAGGCGTTAAAGTTAATCACCGAGCCAATGCGCCCGCACAGCTCGGACATAATACCCCAAGTCTCAACATCCTCGATGGTCGCACTGTCTCGCAGCTCGTTTGCCGATTTTGCGGCGGTGCGCACGGCGGCATACGAGGATCCGAAGCCGACCGTGGTGCCAGACTTGTCACCCAGGCGCTTGCGCACCAGAGCGTCCAAGCCCATAAAGGCGCCGCCCAAAATGCAGACAACCTGATCGAGGTTGAGTGTCTTAATAGCCGCACTCTTGGAGGTATCACATTCGAACGGCATCTCCCCGCCTTCCAAAAGCTTAAGGAACGACTGCGATGGACTAAAACTCGATGCAACTTCTCCCCCATCGGGTTCGACACGAACCGCCTTGTCAAACTCGTCAAAGAGCACCAAACAAATTTCACCGGGATTCGCAGCCTGATAGTCCGCGACCTGCGATAGGCAGTTGATCATGCTGGCACCGCGCCAGCCCTCGCCCGTCATGGTGGAGACATCGAACACGAACAGCTTGAGCCCTGCGGCATCTGCCACGGCCTTGATGGTGTGGGTCTTTCCCGTACCAGTGGAACCCATCACCAAAATGGCGGCGGGCGAAAGAACGTCGCGCGGATCGGCGCCGCGTGCCAACATCACGCAGCGGTTGACCTCAAAGCTCAGCGCCGTCACAAAGGCCTCCAAGCTTCCTTCGTGGCCAATAACACTCTGACGCGTCTGCTCCACCAGACGCGAGGGCGCAATTCGAGTGAGCAGGTCCCGGTAGCGATCGATGTTTCGATACTGCTTCTGAGCCATGGGTGTTTTCCTTTCTATATTGGTTTTCTTACCTATGACGTGGCCCCGAGCCCATAAACTCCTACAGTGCCAGCGATGTCGCCGACTCCAGATAGATCACGTTGCCCGGCTGGGTAAAGACCGGAATGTGGTAGAGCAGCTGCAAAATGCCCTGCTTGAGCAGCGGAAACAGTGTGGGATGCAACACTTCGTACATCAGGGCACCAGCCATAAGAGCGGTAAGTACGGCAAGCAGCAAAAGCTTTTGAGCGTCAGAGAATACCGACATGGTCGTTCCTTTCTTTATGCGAGATATTTGGATTGCGTTGTGGGTTAGCGACTCATAGCGATGGCAATGCCAATAACCGCGATAACCACGGGGATCGCAAGCGATGCAAACAGAATCCCGGCAAAAAGGCCCACCACCAGCGCGCACACGATGATGGCCAGCGTGGTGGGTACAAGCGCAAGCAGAGGAGTAACCACGCAGACGGATGCAAAGCGAAGCCCGTGGAACAAGCACTCATGAGGGAATAAAGCCTTGAGGACCCCTTCGACAATTCGCCACTCGACAATCGTTCCGATGGTTAAGACAACAGCCCAAAGCAGGTAATCATTGGCGCGGGAATCCGAAGCCATCTTTCCGGTAACGCCGGCCCACCAATCAAATACGGCGGCATAGCCCAGCAAACAGACAATCGCACAGACGACGGATGCAAATGCGCCGGCACCCTCAATTACACCGAGCAGCTCGCACATGTCGGATTCGCGCCCTCCCGTTAACAACACGATCCATTTGTGGGCAAGCGCCGCAACAAACGCCGCGCCCAGCACAACCCAGTACACCCTAAACGCCACCAGGCGCCATGAATGGAGCGGGATCACCGTGTTGCTCTCGCTAATCTCGAACATAAACCCGCCGAGCCACGTCGTCAGCAAGCACATCATGTCGACGGCGACCACGTAGAGTACAACCGCAAAGACAGTTTGCAGAATCATGCCGAAAATATTCATCGCCGTTGGCTTCTTGGGGGCGTCCGGCTCGATTCTGTACATGTCGCATCCGTTCATTAGCTGTCCTTTCATTGCTGATGACATATTGGTCCGAAAGCCCGTTCATTTTTAGAATTTTATTTCTAAAAGCTTAACGCAGTTGATACCCCCGTGGGTTAAGCTATAAACACTCAATTTCAAATTCATCGGAGTTGGGCTGATAATATGAATTGACCGCGTCGTGCCATTGCCAACAACGACGCACTCCATATCGCACAACGCATGTCCGAGGAGGCAATCGTGCTTCTGTCTCGCGCAGAACAAGCAAAGCTAGGCCTTTATCATGCCTACAATCAGGATCCAGAGCCTCATAGCAGCGCATTTCTTGCAAACCTGGTTTCCTTTATGGTCTCAAAACTCCAGCCAACGCTAAAAACTCATACGCTTATCGAGCTGTGCTGCCGAGATTTTGAGTTTGCCCAAGATTATGCAAATGGACCCGCATGGTCTATCTGGGGCATCGACCTTAAGGACCCCGAAAGCACCGACTTTAGAACTCGCGGCACATCCGCTGATCCGTCTTTTACATTTACCAAAGCCGATGTCTTTGCCTCAACGCCAGAATCGGGTGCCGTGCCCCGTACCGATGAGCCCACGCTCATCTACTGCAGACCCCCCGAGCAAATCCCCCTCACTCAATTTGAGCCCTCGCTCGAAATTGCAGATGAGCATGTTCGGGATTTCCTTACGTCGAGGGCCCGTCAACTGCAAACACTTGTCGATGTACCAAGCCCGCTTTCGGTCAGCGAATGGTATTACGTTTTTCTCGCTGCTTCCCTTGCGTGTGAACGCCCGGATTCCATTGCGGTCGTACAAGTCTCCAACCGATTGCTCAACCTGGCACGCGCCGCAGACGGGCGCCGCCTGCTCTGCCAGCTTGGACTATTGACAGCGATAGTGTTACTTCCCAATACGATCGCCGCCAATAGCGATGGCTACGCCTTACTATTTCTGAGCGACCGTAAACCCAACGAGCCATATTTCCTCTTTGATGGGCGGTCATTTGACAACAAGCCCATGACAAGCGAGCTCATGCATCAGATCCAAGACTCGATTAGTTATGCTTACGCCAAGACAACCGATGTGACGCATTGGCGTCTCGGCGATCGAGGTGCCGAAAAAATCTGGCCTTTACTTCCCAGTGCTAAAAGCACCTCTTTTGCAGAGGAGTCCTTCGTTCGCTTTGGCAGCGTAGCGGACATACGCCGCGGCATTCCCCGTAGCACTCTTTTAAAGATGCCACAGATGGGTCTTAGCAGAACGGACCGACGAATTGACTGCTACTACCTATCGCTTAAACACTTAGTCGATGGAACGGTTATCGGTTTCGAAGATCTACCCGAGCGCGTATCCGACACGGATATTTACGATATGGGCGATACGGATCCAGGTCTTTTCTATCGTCTCAAACCGCTGGGCGAGTATGAAACCTGCATACTGATCTCACGCTTCGGACCACCATTTAAGCTGGCCCTCGTAGTGCCGGGAAGCATGAGGCGCGAGCCGGTGCCTCAGAAACCTCAGTTATGCCCTAAACTCATTGTCCCCTGCGATGTCGTCTTCTGCGCATCCTTTAAAGATGAACTACTAGCACGATTCTTCTTAGCCTACCTGTCATCCGATGAAGGACAGCAGAAACTCTTAGCCTCCTCACACGGAGACTCGCTTGCGCAGCTATCTCCTAAAGACCTGCGAAGCATGACCGTGCCTGTTCCCGGGCAAGCAGAACAGGAGCGCTGCGCGCAAGAGTACGAAGCAAAACAGCGCGCCTACGAGGATGCCCTTAAGCAGGCGGGACATTACGCCGCGAGTAAGGGGACGATGTAACGGCCGGGGTTGACAGGCTGTCCGGACTTTTCCGACAGCCTGTCAATCAGGCGCGCCGATCAGCGCGGCGGCTAAAGATTCTCATCGAACTTTGCGCTGGCTTTGCCCGCCTCTTCGCCCGCGATCAAGTCCCTAACCGTTATATGCGCACCGTACGTAGCATCCTCGATCTTTTCCATAACATCAGGGTCGCAAGTTCCCCAAACATCTTTGAGGACTCGAGCCAATCCCCAAGCGGCGCTGAGCAGGACGTCAACATCCTTTAGATCTAAATGATCGACCGTAAAGGGACAGTACTCGCGCTCCAGCAGATAGGTGTCAACAGCCTCAATTGCCTCAGCCACATACTGCTCAAGATCGGGATGGGGATGGAAGGCACACAGAGCCTTGTGCGGATCGGTCGGCTCGATCCAATACAGCGTTGTCGCATCCTCGCATTTCTCGAGCGGATAACGCTCGACTGCCTTCTCCCAGCTTTCATACCAGGGATCGGCATCACCGTCCGTCATCGACCTGCAAAGATCAATCGCCGCAGAAACAGTCGCACACGAATATCTATAGCTGGCGTCTTTCTTAAACTCATCATTGAGCTCGACGTCGCCAGACAGCTCCGCCTCCATGACCAGGAACGGACCGTCCTCATCCGTAATGCTCATGGGATTGTTGTTGCACTCATAGTCCGGATACATTTTGTCTCCAATCACTCATATTGGTTTGTTAGCTTATGCTGCCGTACGGACACATTAACAAGCGATATCGAAACCGCGCTCGCGCGGAAAGTTGTCGCCCTCGCGCCAATCTGCAAGTTTTTCTCATCGCGTGACAAGAGCTTGCGATTTCTGCAAGTTTTTCTCACGCCGCGATAAGAACTCGCATGGTCGCCCCGCTACCTACGCCACGAGGCAGCAAGGATAATGGGAATCCCGGCAAGGCACACCACCAAGGCTACGGCTGCGAACGCAAGCGCGATGGCCACGCTCACGACGACATAGGCCACGGCAATGAAGGCCAGCGCCAGCAGGCAGGCAAGCAGCTCGGCCACGTAGCACAACACCAGGTTCGAGCTCGCGCGCTTCAGCAGGACGTCGGCGAGGCGGACAAGCTCGACGGCAAAGCCGCTGCCGAAATTACGGCCAGGGCCCTTGGCAAGGAACCACTTGAACAGGCACATCAGGGCGCAGCCCAGCATGATCATGATGGAAACGGCCCATGCATTGTGCCCCGACTCAACAAGGCCCTGGTCACCCATCGCGCTGCCGTTGATGAGCCAACTCGTCCCATAGCCCATGAACGGCATCGCCAGCAGCAGGCAGGCGCTCACCGCGGCGAGAAGGCGCGACACGCGCTTGCTGAAAACCGGAGCCTCGCAGATGAGTCCAAGTCCCTCGCGAACGCGCCAGGCGGCATGGTAGGCGGGGTACGCCGCGATGAGCGCAGCCACGAGCAGCGACGCCCAATCGGACCCGGGCGCCGCCGACGCGTACTCCGCGATCGCAGAAACTGAGCAGTTGGTGTGGAACGACTCGTTCAGGAACAGCGCGACCTCGCCCTTCCAAACGCAAAACGGGGCGGCGACGGAGGCGATGCCGACAACGGCAATCGCGGCGGCGGCAATAAGCGGCGCGCCCTGCACGAGCTTGACGACCTCGCCCTTGGCGGTGCGGGGCGCGGTCTCAACGGCGCTGGATGGAATTTGGATAGAAGTGTTCACGATTTTCCTTTCAACAGAGATCAAACCGGAAACGCCGGCAACTAGGATGCAGCCTCTAGTCGGCTCCGATTAGAGATTGTTCGCCCACATTGATACCAAGTCGTGCGGACACATTAACAAGCGATATCGAAACCGCGTCCACGTGGAGAGTTGTCGTCCTCAATCCATTCGAGCCCGACGCACTCATCGATCCCTGCATCGGGGACTGACGACCATCTAAACTCGAAACCAAGCTGGTCAAGCTCATCGACTCGCCCACGGATCACTCCGTAAACATCCAACGCATTCTCGAAATCCTCCGAAGACGCGTAGCCTCGCTCGCACTGCTTGCGCATCTGATGCAAGCGACCCATGGCGGCGGCGATAATCTCGCGAAGAGCGATAACCTCGCGCTCGCACACATCGATGTTTCCTTCGTTGAGCTTGATGCAATCGGGCATAACGGCCTCCCTGGTTTTAAGCCTTTTCGCTTGACTCCATTGAACAGCCGCGAACAGCCGCGTAATATGACTTTTATCGCGTTTTAAATTTTGGCTGTTTGGAGCATCGATGCTTGAGTCCGAAAAAGAACCATTTAGCTGGGGTTTTGAGGCTGGCTTTCTTCGCTCCCCCGTCAATCCCCGTATGCTTCTTCTTAACAGGACGCCAGAGATTGATTGCGCCGGTGACGGAAGCACATCCGGCAATGCAAGCGCATGGAGTCTCGTCTCCATAGCCAACGATCTATTACGCGTCGACTTAAGCTCGCTTTTCAACGAGATTGGGAACCACTTTCGTGAGCGAGCAGAACTTCGCTTTTATATCGATTTGCAGAACGCCATTCGACAGCCCCCTGCCGCTCCTCACCATGTGCAACACACCTCGATAGACTCCGCATCCGAGCCAGACCATGACGACTGGCTCGATCCAGACGATCCCGACCAAGAGCCCACCCAAGCAGAATTGAACGAAGCTGAAATCGCTATCAACCTTCAAAAACAAAAGGAACGCGACCTCGATTTCTTTGCTCCGATATTCGACGAAGCCATTACAAGCCATGCACACGGAGAGATTTCCGGCATGGCCAGATATCTCCTTGAAAATGTCTGTAGACAGTGTGTCATGAACATCACGGCGATTCCCGACTATCGCTATTACAGCTGCTGGATGTACAACAACGCTATTGAGTGCGACGAGATCAACCGCCTGTACCGCGCGGTGATTACAACATCGGACCAACTCAACAAGCAAGAAATGGCGTCCCTCTTCAGCTCCTATCTCCAGCTCGAGTCGAACGACATGAGCATTAACGCTACCAACGGCGAGACTGATCTAACAGCACCAGTGCCGTATGACCGCGACAATCCTATACGCAACTTTCCCAAGGCGAAATCTCAGATAGAAACAGCTTGCGTCTGCACCAATATCGATCTCTTTCGAGCGCTTCTCATTGTTTTTTATCAGGAATGTCTGGAGCTTACCCCGCTGCTTAAAAACACCGAGGCACCTAGCCTGCTCGCGCAAAACGAAGAGTTTTTCCCAGCCGCCATCAAAACAAGCGACCCGCGACAATTCCGATTATTCGATGAGCAGCTGCCAGCAATCATCCGCTTTGGCGAAGCTTTTGTATACGCAGCCAAAAAACACTTGCCCGGAAACGAAACGGCTCAAAAGCTCGAAGAGCATTTGAATGGAATAAAGCGCATGAATAGCGCCCCCTTTATGCAGGCGTTTCGTAAAAACTATCTCGAGGCTATGCGCGAGAACCAGATCTTCGCAAATGGAGACTTCCATACGCATGCAGAGCTTAACGACCAGGAAAACCTCAATAGGCTCGTTGGGCTTCAAGCCGTTATTTCAAAGGCAGGAGAGCTCTACTTCACCGAAGAGGAATGGTCCTTTGCAAGCCTTTATGCCCGCATCCTTCACGAGCTGCTGCTGTGCGGCATTATGCCGATAGCATGCCAAACCTGCGGTTCGCTCTTTTTTCCAACTGGTCCCAACAGCAAGTACTGCGACCGATATAGCGAGGAGACCAAGCTCTACTGCAACCCGCGATATAACGCCAAAAAACATCTTGGTCGCAAATCGCCCCGCGATGTCGCGCTCAATATGCAGAGAAAAGCCGATACGGCGTATAAAAATGGCCTAGCGGATTGTGCCCACTATTTTGAGCGTCTTGGCAACTTTGTCCTCAATGGCATTGGTCCAACATACCAAGCGAGTGACCTTATTTCCGACGAGCTCTATTCAACATGGCTGTCTATCGTCAACCAGCCCAATTGCAGGACAGAAATCAAACGACCGGATAGAATCGGCTTTCCATACTCTGTAATGTGGTACGGAGTCGTCCGCGATGGCAATCGTTATGTTCGAGTCGAGTTTTCCGGAGCCGAGTACCCAGCGCTTTTTGAACGTTTGGGCCAACTTGCCGAAAGCCGACAATCAAAATGCACGTTGGATTTCAAGGGGCCCGGCGAGCACCCATACAGCTCCTGGCATATCAAGTTGTACAAGTTGCTGGAGATCATTGCGCAGATAAATAACGCCGATCAGATGACAAAACCCATTCCATTGCTTGGAATTGATGAGCCCGAGCGTGTCTCAACCGACCTGACGGTTCAGGACACTTGGAACACGCCCGACGCATGTGTCTGCAGTACCGGCATGATCGATGACCTCAGCTTTACCGTGTATACAAAGGGATATGACCCGGAAAAGCAGGGCTAAGGCTGATGCCGCCGTTTCTAGCGGAGACGAAGGCCACAGGGCAAGGCCGGTTCGCGGACGGCGCGGGCCATTGGGAGAAAATCTCCTCCCATCGTCTATCCATGCGACAAGGCGGCGATCATGAGGGGAAGCCCGGCAAAGCACAGCACCAAGGCCACGACTGCAAATGCAAGCGAGATCAAGGCACAATGAACCGCGAGCCCATCCGGGCATCTCTCGGGACGATGAGCCTAACGTATGTAGCAAAAGGCCGTCTGCCGCCCTATAATCCCTGGAACAGACTAAAGAAATAGCTGTTTGATAAAATTTTCAATTATGAATAATTGGAGGGGTTGGGAGGAGCTGCAAGTGCGAGAATTCCACATCCATGGCGACAACGTTATCGAATGTGAGCGCATGATTGAGTATATCGAGAAAGGTCTCAATGGGGCACATGTGACTTATTCTTTCGCATCGCCCGCATGCCCCCAGGTCACAATGTCTTTTCCTAGGGACGACACTAACCAATCCGTAAAATTCCTTCTGTATCCAGGATTCAACAAAACGAACGGTTCTCGCTGGAAAAGCGATATTTATGAGCCACTTAAGAAAAATGGCAGCATATTGGATGAAACTCCCGATGCCCTCATCACCAGAATTAATAATTCTGGTGATGAGGAAGTGCTTGTAGCGATTGAGTTCTGCAGCGCCCTCCAGGCAGGAAATCAGGCATGGCAAAGAAGCGGAAGGGCTTTTTCCACATCTAGAAGCGGCTGTCCTTATTTGTACATTGTCGATTTCGTAAAATATGAACTAGACAAACAAACTAGGCAACGTAAAGCCCTGCGCTTCCCCAATCCTGCTGTTGTCTACAGCTATATTAATCATTCAAACAATTCAGGCGTATTTTGTACCCAGGTATACGTCAGAGCCGAGGAGTTCCAGCCTTCCTTTGATTCTGATTTGTCTGGTTTTTCAGATGATTATTTTGGGGACGAAGCATTTTCTCAATATCTGGTTGCCAAGCTTTTGGGAGAACCTACGCATCAGATTGAATGCCTCCTACTCGAGAAGAATATGAAGGTGGTTGATTTTTTAACGTCACGCTCCGGTGACACCAATTGCTTCAAAAAGAGCGACTGGGATTTTCTCTATCGGTCCAAGCGGGATGTAATTGAATACGCGGCAGTAAATGGAAGCTTCTCATGCTCAAAGAAAATAGCAAACAAATCAGTTAGTTCAGAATCCGTCTTAGAATTTCGTGACCTTGTAAAAGAAATGAGTGTAGGTATAGGGTCACAGGATCTTCCGATCGGCATCATCTCAAAAAATAATCTGGATTTATTTAAACACCGGGCAAAAGCTATTTATCCAGAAAAACCAAATATTGATTCCATACCATGCGATTCGAACTTGATTGTTTGCCTCATTAAGGGATTTAAGCCCAGAGGCGACGACAACCGACCCGATCGTGGCCTTCTCCCCCTTGTTGCAATGTTATCCAATACGCGCCAGAATGTGCTTACTTTCATATATGGTCCGTTATTAGATACCAGCTATAAGCAGCTGCTTACGGATCCTAAAAAACTTGCTGGAAGAAATGGTTTATGGAAGGCCGTCCTTTCTTTGAGTGATTACATCTTGCTGGATTGTCCCGTTCTTCACGGAGCAACGAACTCCACACAACAATTTCTGTGCAACACGGGCTTAAAAGACCAATTGCTTAAGGTGCCCAAAAGCCATACTCTAAGTATGAGCAAAATACCCTCGGAGCCATGTGCATATTCCGAGGACGATGTAGATACCGCGCTTCATGTCCTCTTTAGCAAATCATTAAAGATTGGGTCTTTCGAGTGTATGTGCAATCCTCCAGGAGGAGATTGGAGTGGTTTCTCTGTTAAACGTAATAATATCGAATATCGATGGTTATCTCTTCCGCGAGTAAGTAACGGAGGAAAGAGGCCGGACCATATTGCAGAAATTTTTGGCTTGGGTGATAAGCCAATTCTGCTTGTTGTCGAATCAAAGGGTCAGGCTAAAGACCTAGAAGCCAGTGTCGGCACTCAACTCATTAAATATATTGACTGGCTTATGAAAAGCACTCCAAGCGCAGAAAGGGCCGATAGCCATACTGGAGAGTGGACGATATCCCATTCCCGCGTCTCACCGGGTGACTATACGTTCATTTCCGCAGGCGCATTTCTTAGGAATGCCAATAACGACTATCAAAGCATTCTCTCCAAAAGTTCTTGCGACATCCTGTTTGACGTCGATCCGATCCCGACTGCTGCAAAATGGTCGATTCAAGCTATATCCAAAAATGAAACAGCATTAAAAATTGCTAAAGAAATTGGTAAATCCCTCGCGATTGAGTCATTTGATTATCGCGTAATAGACCTCTAGTAGTTTAGGTACAACGATTCGTAAACCTGTTCCGATATTTTATCCTGAACCTTCTTAAATGCGGAATTGCCAGACGCAAGCATCTCCTTACGTTTGTACAATTCTTTGGGAATAGGAGCCGAGTAATCTTTGTCGCCTCGGTATCCATCAAAGGACAGAGCGTATTTAACGCCGCGCATGTTGAGGTCTTCGAGACAGGACAAGAATTCCGAGAACTCAATTCCTCCGTAATACCTGCCTTTCGTGTTGAGATAAGGAGGGTCAAGGTAGACGAAGTCTCCCTTTGAGGCATCCGCGATCGTAATTCGATAATCGGCATTAAGGAATTCCACTCCTTGAATTCTCTCGGACCAGGAATCAACGATCGGCTTAAGCCGATCCGGATTTATGCCTGGGCGGGAGTGATGAAGTGAATTGTTGAATTCGCCTTTTGCATTGAATCGAATTAATCCGTTGACGCAAGTTCTAGAAAGAAAAAACAAACTTCTAGGGTCCTGCGTTTTATTAAAATGATCCCTTATTTCATAGAAAACGGGATGTCCTTCTTCTTGTAGTCGCAACCAATCTTTTCGATATTGATCGATTAGGGAATCGGGGGCGGATTGTATGACCTTCCATAGATCAATCAGTGGAGAACAGATATCGCCACATATTGCAGCGGGAGGATTTAGCGCATAAAGAATCGAACCACCTCCAATGAATGGTTCGAAATACGTACGATAAGAGTCTGGAGCGAGCGAGACAATAGTCGAAGCCTGAGAGCGTTTGCTTCCGCTCCATTTAATGACCGGCTTAAAATTCATTATTTCCTTTCTTGAAAAAGAGTCGGATTAATCCTGGAAGAATCTTCTTTTGGAGGAAGCTTCGAACCTCGCTCGGCATTTTCTAGACGCTTCTCTGCAAGCTCAACATATTCATCTTCAATTTCGAATCCAATATAGTCTCTTCCGGCAATCTTTGCGGCAACGCACTCGCTTCCGCTTCCGCAAAATGGAGTTAACATCAAATCGCCCTCTTTTGATGTGAGGCCGACGATTCTTTCTAGCAACCGCAGGGGCTTCTGAGTCGGATGCTTTCCAAACTTGAGCTCAACTTTCGTCTTGTTGTTCGGCACATCCCAAACCGTACGCATTTGTTTACCAGGTTTTTTTATCAGATCGCTTTCGAATACTCCGTTTTTGGAATAATCATAGTCGAAGTAATACTGTCTCTTCTTACCTCCGGAATGGCACCATAATAGAGTTTCGTGACTCGCGGTTAAACGACGGCCGGATAGATTTGGAAATGAATTTCGCTTGAACCAAACAACTTCATTGATGATTTCAATTTCAAGCATCTGACAAACCACGTTAATAATCCCAATATTGTGGTAAGTGCCAAATATCCACATTGAACCTGAAGGCTTCAGTATCCGCTTTGCTTCGGAAATCCACGCGAGGGTAAATTTCCAATACTCTTCGAGCGGCATAGCATCCCAGGATTCCATGACTTTATTCCAGTTGCCGCCCAAGCCTTTCAGGACAACGCTATTATCCCAGCTCCAGTTGCCTCCTTTTGATAGGTTGTAAGGAGGATCGGCGATAATCAAGTCAACGGAATTATCCGGTAACGAGGTCATTCCCTCGATGCAATCCATTTTGTAAACGTGATTTAACTCAACCGCCATTACCCCTCCTTATCTCAAATTAAAGGATTATATCAACAACGTTTCTCATTAACTACTGGAAATCCTTGTCTAGTCTCTTGCAGCAGACAAGCGTGCTGTCCAAAATTACCGGCAGCTAGCTGCCTATGGTATGTACCAAGTACCCATCCGTAGTGCTTCCGGGATCCGGCTGACCTCAACGCTGCCCAGAGCTGTGTTAGGGCATCGGGCGAGCTTCCGGCTCCTCGGGCTTAACCGCAGCAGACGCGCTCCGAATCTCGCAAGCGGCTATGGCTGAAGCGTCTTTATGTGACCCAATGCACACAACAGTATTGTTCTCTTTTGCTCAAAGTAAGATCGAAGCAACGCATATATTCCCAAGACAATCAAGAATAGCGCCACAATAATCCGCGCAGCAATTGGATTGCTGGCTATCAGCGCAGACAAATATGCTCCGACCGTAAGAGAAATAATGATGCCAATCAGACTGAGGGCCCAGCTCGTATAATGCGTTTCAGCAACCGCCTGTTCGATTATTTCACATTTCTTTTTCAGACTGATGTCCTCGTCAGCTCCAGCGAGAGAGAAATCAATTCTTGAAATCAAATCGATTAATTCTGCCTCACTGTATTCGCTCTTCTTGAATCTTTTAATGAAGAAACCTCCCGGTCCAGGACCATAGATGAGATGGTTTACACGAAACAGGTCCCTATAGACAATTCCCATTGCAATCTCCCTAAATTCCAGTCAGATATGTTCTATCATTTCGTGTGGACAGATTTTTATCGGACTGCTGGCAACCATTCACTGGGTCATCCCGTTCAGCAAATCCTCGTTCAATTGCGCCCCGTGTCTTACATACCCACGCTCGAGCTTGCCTCCAAGCCTCGAGGCGTTGCGCTTTGCAAAGCGGAAATCGAATTCTCGACGGAAATGGAGCAGATTCACATTCCCCATGTCCAGAGACATGGCCCTCGTGATTACCCGCCCAACCATCAATGACCACGATGTTCAAAAGCGGTGACTATTCGGAGCGCTTCTTAGTGAGCATCAAGAGGCACCCACGCAGAAGGAGCGCATAGCCTCAGCACTGGAGGTGACTGGCGCTGGCATCCGGATCGACCGCATTGACGAGATTTTAATGTCCGGGCGATGGGTTAGAATCCGATTGGGGACTAGAGAAAGACAGCGCCATGGATGAAAGCAACAACAAACACCAGAACGAGCGGGATCAGGACCCCGGTTTCGCTCCCACTGTAAGCGGCGGCAGCACAACGCCCCTGAAGCGAAAGGCCACCATCGGCGCGGCAGTCGCGCTCGTCGTCGCGGGGCTCGGGCTCGGCGGCGCATGGGTGGCCGGCGCCTTCGCCCCCAAACCCGAGGCCACCGAAGCCGGTGGCACGCTCGCGGGAGACGACGGCAAGGACGTGGCGGACAAGGCCGCCGACAACGCCTCCAAGGCACCTGCCGCCGATAAGGAGAAGGTGGTGGAGGCGGACGCCGTGGCCGATGGTACCGCGAGGGCTGAGGACAAGGGGGCCGATGCGGAGAAGCCGTCGACGGGCTCGGACTCCTCGCCGTCCAAGTCGGACTCAAAGCCCTCTTCCGGCTCCACCAATAAGCCCAACCATGAGCATGAGTGGCAGGCTCCGTACCGCACTGAACCGGTATACACCACCGAAACCTATACCCTTGTCGACCAGAAGGCGTGGGACGAACAGGTTCGTAGCGGTAGCCATTTCCTGTTCTCGGACGGCCACATTTGCTATGACGGTATAGAAGCAATGAATTATCAGTTTGATACTGGCTGTTCTTATTCTGTAGTGGATGACTACAAGACAATCCACCATGAGGCGATTACGCATCAGGAGACGCGTCAGGTAGAGACCGGGACCAAGCAGGTCCTCACGGGCTACCGCTGCCCCGGGTGCGGCGCCGTGAAATAGCCCGTAGACACGCGTCCCATGCGTGATTTCGACGGGGACTGGGCTCGGAGACGCCCCACCCCATACGCCTGCTCCGTCGACCCCAGCAGGGCCCCGTGCGATTCGGCCGCTGCCTTCAAAGGCGATGGGAACAGCACTCGCCGCCTTTCCTCATTCGTCGGTGAACGGTTGAAACAGCGGCACTTCCCCGCGCTTCTCATACCCGCGCTCGAGCTTCATCCCAAGCTCCGCAGCGCAGCGCTTCGTTTCCTCGGTAAACAGGTCATCGATTGCCCTGTCAATTCGCACGCAGGTCTCGAAATGCTCGTCCTTCCAGGGCAGATTGAGCCCCAGGCTCGTATCCCAATAGCCGCCGAGCTTTGCGTTGATTACCTCCTCGGGATACAGCACGTCTTGGCGAATACCTTCGATCGCCTCGTCCTCGTCCATGTCGCAGGCTGCATCGTCCTTCTTGAGACACGTGCGCAGCTCCTTTTGCTCGCGGATGCGATGCAGCGCGCTGGCGCACACCACAGCCAAAAAGCGATAACGTTCGCATAGGTCCCATTCGCCGCCGAGCCATACGCGATAGCCCAGAACGACGCTTGTGGGCTCCTCGTTGAGCAGGAACAGGTCCCACGGATACACTTCAGCGCACGCGTCCTCTCCCAGCTTTTGCGCGCCACCGCGCGTAAAAGCGCACGGCTCTACGTCGTAATAGCCAAAGCCGTGGTCCGCATTGCGACGATTGATGACATGCTTGGGCAACAGGACGATCTTGTCGCTGGGCTCGGGATCTATCTTCCGCAGCTTTTTGATCTTGCGGCGGGCGCGCTTTAGGTCGCGCTCGTTATCGACACGGCCACGGTCATCCGGCTTGCCGCCGTATCGCAGGGCAACCTCGGGTGCCAGGATCTTTGTGTCAGCAGCGCACAGCAGGTCGCTCACGGTGGGCAGATCTTCCCACTCAATACCGTCGACATCCCAAATCCTACTCATGTTCAACCTCTTTCTGGCTGTTCAACTACGTGCTCATTCGCCCTGTTTAACGTGCTTGTAGGGCATATGCCCCGCTAGAGCGCCTTCTTACTCGGAGCAATCACCTCGTCCACCAGGCCCAGCTCCAGGGCGCGCTTGGCGTTGCACCAGCAGTCGCGCTCGGTGAGCTCGTGGAACTCCTGCGCGCTCAGGTTGCCATGCTCGGCCAGCAGCTCGTCCAGCTCGGCGCGCATGGCCGCTGTATGCTGGGCCACAATCTCGATATCGGTCTGCTGCGCCATGCCTGTGCCGCCCATCAGTTGGTGGATGAGCACCTGCGTGTGGCGGTACACCTGGCGGTGGTCGCCGCAGGCCAGGATCACCGCGGCCATCGAGGCCACGACGCCCTCGCCCACCGTGATCACGGGGCAGTCGAGCGACTGCATGGTGTCGATGAGCGCCAGCCCCGCCGTAACGCTGCCGCCCGGGCTGTTGATGATGAGGGTGATGGGCTCGGCCGCGCTTTGATGTTCCAGCACCAGCATGGACTTAATGAGGCCGTTGCAGGTTAGGTCGTTGACCTCGCCCTCCAGCAGCAGCACGCGACTGTTGAGCAGCTCGCTTGCCATATCTACGGCGGCAACGCGACCGTCCTTAGACTTCTTGATGATGCTGGGTTCACGATACATAACGGACATGGTAATTCCCTTCTAAACGGAATCGGTAAGGAGGCAAAACGGGGCCGCACGGTTTACGGCTAATGGAAGCCATGCGGCCAAATAAGCAAGATGGAGCACGCGAAGCCGCAAGGACTAATCCCTCAGCCACTTGGCCGCATTGGGATGATCACCGCAAAAATACTTCTTGGCACGGAAGGGGCGCATGCCGGTCACTTTGACCAGACAATCGGCGCGCGGCATAAGCCCCACCTCGCCCGGGGTTATCACGCAACCGCGCACATCGACGGCAGTGCGCTCGGCGCCCACATAGTTGGTGCCCAAAACCGACTCGCCACACAGCTCGCTTATGTAGTTCTGCGTCGCGATGTTGCTGCCGCCGCCCATGTAGACCAAGCTGTCGCAGTTATCGAGGATGGTATGAGCTGTGGTTTCGCCATACACACCATCGAGCTGGCTCAACGACTGCGCGCACATCAAAAAGCTCATGCCACGGCTGCGCACGGTCGCAATACTCCGCTCAAAATCGGGGATGCGGCCCACGTTGGGAAACTCATCCAGAATAAACTGCACGCGGCGCTGCAAATGCCCACTAGGGCTGGCGTCGGCGCGGCGCTGGGCCAGGTTAAACAGCTGCTTAAGGGCAACGTTGGCAAGCCATGCATTGGTCGAGTCGTTGTCGCTCACCTTAAGATCGATTACGCGCTTGCCCTCGTCGATACGGTCAAGACGCATTTCATCTTTCTCATAGACGCGCATGAGCTGGGGAGTCTTAAGCCGCGAGATGGTCGCATTGAGTGTGATCAGAATACTCTTAAGCGTCCTATCGGCTGCTCCGCGAAAATCGCGGTACTGCTCAACGCCATACAGGTCCGCGTTCGCCGACTCATACCTGCCAAGAAATTCCTTGGACTCCACCTGCCCCACAAGGTAGTCCAACGGAAATCGGCCCTCGCCATCTCCCGTGACCTTGATGAGCGCGGCCAGCTTAAAGACGTTGTTCATCTTAAGGTAGCGGCGCGGAGCCGTGGGATCCCCACCCGGCGCAAATGTGCCGGCAAGGCACTCCAAAAGGAACAGGATTCCAATAATCGCTCGGAGCAGCAGATCGCTCGCGTTGTCCCAAAACGGGTCGTTCCTAAAGCTGCGCCCATCAGGATCGACCCCCTCCATGATTGCCGCCACTGTGGTGGGGATATCCTCGACATCCATCACGTAACGCAGAGGGTCGTATCCGGCCGACCGCTCGTGATTAACAGTATCGAGAACCGTTACCTCGTAGCCGTCCTCTTCAAAGCCTTTCCCCGTACGGCGCAGCAGCTCACCCTTGGTGTCTGTGACCACATAACAGCATTCGTGGTGATTGAGCAGGTTGGGCAAAACGAAACTCGCCGTTTTGCCGCTGCCGGTTCCGCCAAAGACAAACACGTTGTTGGACACGCTCGTCTCCCAGTGCTTATCGCCCTCGTAAAAAGCAACCGTGGCACCGTGCGCCAAGATCACATCGCGCTGCTCATCGCCGGACGACAGCGCCTGCATTTCCTCCTTGGTCGCCCACTTCTTGGCTTGATACTCCGTTTGCTGTGCGGCCTCGTAGCCGTACATCTTAATGACCGACATGTCACGGCCCCTTTCTTGTCGATGGTTCTGCGTAGTTGCTAGGAAGTACGGCCGATGCCTTCGCCCTCCTTGGGGCTTGTCGCGCATGGCAACTTGACCGCGCCGTCAATCAGTCGCTCGGCCTGCGCCACATAGCTCTCGCGCGCCACGGTTGAGACCGTCCCGTCGCGCAGATACGCAAGCAACGACTCGATCATCAGCTTGTCGAGCAGGTCGTATCCCTTGGCCTGAGCGTAGTTGAGGGTGTAGCGGTCCCGAAGCCTCTGTACCTTGGTTGCCAAATCGGTTTCCATCTTTTCCTCCCTGTAATAAAAGTTCTGCCGATTGTCCGAAAGCGCCTCAAACGGGCGTTTGACACATAGCTCGAAGTTGAAACGCGAACTCGCATCGAATACGCGTTGCTGAATCACGCGGTAACGTTCGAAAAACATGACGGCATCGTCTTCGTCCGCCGTAAATCCATGCGATCCATCGCGATGCACGTGGTCGCTGGGTCTTTTGTAGTCGATGCTTCGCACAAAGCGAGACGGAATGCGTCCCCCTTTTTCGGACGAGTACTTCATACCTGTCGAAACCTGCTCAAACATGAGCACGCCGCTCGATTTAAAGCGCGGATTGCTTCCGTGCCGAAACAGGCTAATTAAGATGGCCATGCAGCGCATACAGTTATCGCGCTGGGGAAAGTACAGCGACAGCAAAGCGAGCGCCGCCGCGGCCAAAAGCTCGCGAGCCTCGTGCACATCGTCTCGATACTGCTCGGGCACCAGCCCGGGAATATCGGGTGAATGCTTTTCCAGTACGCCAACAAGCGCCTTAGCGAGGCGTTCAACGTTCTCCTCACCGCAGTACGGATACGGAAACGGCTTCTCTGCCTTCACGTTCTTTTCGCACATGCCACGGAGGTCTTCGTCGAGCGTGTTGAGGAATACCTCATAAATGTTGTCTTCGTTCTTCATGGATGCTTCTTCCTGTCCAGTTGCAAATGTTTGTCGGTAAGTTTGTTCTAAGTTTTAGAATGTTCTGAGGCATAGGTAGTAGTTATTGACCTAACCTGCTGCTTCGTAAGTGAAATTGCCCTGCTCGATAGCGCAGTTTGCCTAAAGGCTGTATAGCGGTTGTATCAAGCAGTTAATATTGAGTTGGTTTTGGATTGCTTCGAGGATAGCACAGTGCGCTGTTCTCGTCATTAGAAATTATCAAATTATTCTGCTAATATATAACCCACTAAGAAGAAAGGTCTCTATACATGCGTGAAACAACATCATTGCCACGTCTCACCGCCGCCGCCCTCTCACGCGCGCTTAACCTGGAACAAGGCAGTCGCCTGCTCACTGTCCGTCTGCCTGGCGCTGTGGATGCCGAAGATCTCGCTAAGTGCTTTACCCTAAACGGTAACGGCGTGCCCGATATTTGTGAGCTTGAACCCGGCAAGCAGAATGCAAGCGATGATGATGCAGCGCCGGTGTTTGTCGATGCATCAAACTACTACCGCGCAAATAAGCACGATATCGAAAAAGACAGTGCCGCGCTCATCGATTATTTGGAGCCTGGCTACCTTGATTTTTGCGACTGGGGTCCTTTTATTTGGTGCCTGTATGCTCTCGCCCTTTCGGGCCGCACTCGAGCAGCCGTGGTACTTCCCGCCGATTTACTTGATAAAGCTGAACAAGCACGCACGATTTTGATACGCGAAGGGCTCATCGAGAGCGTCGTTTATTTGCCACTTTCCGAGCCCAGGCCCTACATGACAAGCGCGCTCCTCATACTGTCTTCAGGAAATCGCAGCGTTGCATTTCGCAGCGCAATTGAGCCCGGACCGCGTTTTCAATATGTGACTAAAACATCGTATTACTCTGATATCACCTTTTCTATCTCTCCTGACTGGGCCCGCATTGATACCAATACGCCAAGATCGACGCCAATCGAAACGTCCACTTTTGCCACGCGCGAGCTGCTCCAACACCACGCCGCTCTCTCAAAAGGCAAAATCAGCCTCATCGCCATCACCCGAAACTACAGCGCCACACTCGGTGACTCTTTTACGCGAGTCGCGCCATTCATGCCCCGCGAGAGCACGACATCGAACGACATTGACGCAGTCGAGGTGCGCCGAATCTCATCTCAAGATTTTCAGGACGGCAATCTTCTGCCCGTAGATGCTTCAGATAATCAAAATAGCTCGGATTCTAAATTCGTAAAGGTGGACCCCAGCGTTCTCGATCGTTATGAGCTCCGCGCTGGAGATATCGTCATGCCGCGCATGCTGGGTCGCTACGGCGCGTCCAACCTGCTCGTCGTCAGCTCCGATGACGCTAAGCAGCATCTGGTTGCTTCGCATAACACCACCGTCATTCGCCCGTCATTCCAAACGATGACCGAAGATGAGCGCGTAGTGTTTTCGGAGATAATTGTTGGATACCTTACCGAAGGCCACGGGGCGCAGCTGATTCAAGCATTAACTGAAGCAGCCAGCATCCGCGCCATCCGTCCTAGCGACCTGTTTGAGATCGAAGTCCCGCCGGCGCTCGACCCGCGCACACGCGAGTATAGCGAATCCATCAACCGCTTTGCCGAGGTCGTAAGGACAAAGAAACAAGCCGAGGCCACTGTCGCCCAAGCCCAGCGCGACCTCGAAGGCGCAAAAAAGGCCGTCACCCAGGTGGTCGACCAGACCTGCGAATAGCGCATAGGCAGTAGAAACGTCTTAAGCCGGCGACAGGAACTAATTCTGCCGCCGGCTTAACTATCTAGCCTATTCCCATCCCGTGGTCTGAGGATTCCATTTGCACACATTCGCCGAATGATTAAAGCACGGTGTATACAACCGATTGACGACCTCTTCTGCCCCAGCAATGTTCCCCGCGAGATCAAGTACCCCCGCCTGTCTCGCCATCTTTACGTACTGTGCAGAACCATTTTGTTTCCACCAGAGAGGCGCCACGAACTCTTCCGGCATTGCCACTTTGCGGGCAGACGCTTCTTTCTCGACCCTCTCGACAAGCGTAGCCCCATCGACGAAGCAAGTTTTCGCGTACACCAAGATGTCGACTATATCCTTGATTCGCGATGAAGCACGGCCCTCATGCATCTCTATCATTGCGAGCAATTTATCTGCAA
The DNA here is from genome assembly GCA_947642445.1 of uncultured Collinsella sp. Lineage (GTDB taxonomy): Bacteria > Actinomycetota > Coriobacteriia > Coriobacteriales > Coriobacteriaceae > Collinsella. The sequence goes on from CANRSF010000016.1 coordinate 37,850, forward strand.
GGGCACTCTCCACTCGGCATACTCGATAGTCGCAGACTGGGAGCCCCTCGATATTCAGACGATCGATCGGCGCAAGAACCTCAGGCTCAAGTCCCCGCACTTCATCAATTACCAAGTCAATTGAAATTGGCTGTAGCTTCTTGGTTCCCATAAAGGGGGTGAACCACACCTTCGCACCGCACCGATACTCATCTTCTTCTTTGATTTGCTCTGCACGATCAAAGACGAACGAAACGAAATCCTCCAGATCAATCGAAGCAGCCTGCACCAGATCGACAATAGCCTCTTCGAGACTCTCCTCTTGAGCAACCAAGTCAATATCTCTTGTGACACGTGCATCGAGTGTTCGCGCCAGGACGCTTTGACCGCCCTTGAGCACAAAGCTGCCGTCATCTTCTGAAAAAACGCGACATAGGAAGCGATGAAAGTAGAAACCGACGATTGCCCGATTAGTATCCATTGGTGATTCTCTTGCGGCATTCCTAACAGCCATCTCCAATGCGGCAGGCGTTTTGTACTTCACCATGTCCTCCGTTTCGCATTACCCGTTCAGTACCATCAGCAAAGGCGCCATCAGCTCGCGTCGTTTGGCGGTTTTAGAGTTCTCCTCTACAAGATCCTTCAGCCGTTGTATATCGAGTCCACGTCCAAGCGCGTCGTGATAGGCATCGATAATTAATGAGGGATCCTCGCAATCGAGGCAAAGATCGACAAGCGTGCGCTCGGGTTTAGTTACCGGCAGGCCGTCGAGCCAAACGATGTCCCGCTCAGCAATCTCGCGCTTTACAAAAGAAAGGGATTCGTTTCTTGTATTGATACGCATGGGCGCGGTCATCCTGTAGGGGGACAGATAGAAATCGCCCATTTGCTGCAGGTTCGCCGCTGTCGTACCGCTCACGGCGATGCCATCCCACTGACGTTTTCTCTCCCACGCGCAAAGGGAGGGATTGGTGAGCTTCCAAAAGGCGTTGAGTTCGTCGGTGTCTCGGCGCTGCGTTCCAGACATCCGGTAGGCGCCGTGGCATATCCGTTCAAGACGCCCTGCGCGGCATGAGTGCGCCAGCGCATCTCGAGAGATGTCCATGCGAGCCGCCTGGGCTGTGGTGAACACGCCCTCGCTCTCGGAAAGCTCGCTTATCGCCGCTATGTTGCTAAAGTACTTCATGCTGCAATTGTAGGATATTTTCATACTTTTGCAACGTGATTTTTGATCCATTAGATCCGTTTGCCTTGTTTACCCCATTTCTGACGCCGTTTTGCACCGGCACCCCATCCCCCGCTATTGAGGTCTAATACTTTTCCGCGAAGTGAACGGCTGTTTTTGGACCCCTGAAACATCCGCATTTTTCGGCGGCAAAATCGTGGGATTTCAGCATTGAAACCGCAGGAAGCGGCACCTCTAAAGTGTCGATGCTTCGGGGGTCCGTTTTCACTCATTCACTTCTCGGAAAAGTATTAGACCTCGCTATCAGCTATCCCAAAGATCAGACCGCCCCTCCTTCACGCCACGCAAAACCTGCCTTTTCTGCCCCTGCCCGCCTCCGCACCACCCAAAAACTCATCCAACATTAATCTTGGCTCAAGAATCGCTTAATCTATAACCTGCACTATAGAGTTCGACCAAGGGCGGGGCGGCGCAACGCAAACCGCCGAACGCTACGCTCGCGCCCGGACAGATCGCCCGGCGTCGCGCCCATCGAACGAAAGGACAGGTCATGGACGACCTCGAAAAAGTTGAAACCATCCGCACCAAGTGCAACGTGAGTTACACCGACGCCAAGGCCGCGCTCGACGCCGCCGACGGCAACGTTCTGGATGCCATCATTTGGCTCGAGTCGCAGGGTAAGACCCAGACCACGTCGGCGCACGCCGCCACCGAAGCCGCGCCAGTCGACGAGCCCTCGGCCGAGATGGTCGCCGCGCAGGTCGCCTACGAAAAGTCGAGCGAAAAGACCGACTTCTCCAAGAAGATGGACAGCGTGTGGGAGTACCTCAAAAAGCTCTTCCGTCTGAGCCTGGACACCAAGTTTATCGCCACGCGCCGCGACGCGATCATCCTCAACATTCCCATCCTGATTCCCATCGTCGCCCTGTTTGCCTGGGGTGCCACGATCTGGCTGATGCTGATTGGCCTGTTCTTTGGCATGCGCTACCGCATCGACAGCGACGGCGACGTGCCCGGCAGCATCAACAACCTGATGGACAGCGCTGCCAATGCCGCGGACGACATCAAGCAAAATCTGAACGACGACAAGTAATCGCAGACGGGGGCACGCATGGCACGGATCCTGATCGTAGAGGACGAAGAGAAAATCGCCCGCTTTGTGACGCTCGAGCTGGAGCACGAGGGCTACCAGGTGGAACACGCCTCCGACGGCCGCACCGCTGTGGACCTGGCGTTGGAGCGCGACTACGATCTGATCCTGCTCGATGTACTGCTGCCGCAGCTCAACGGCATGGAGGTACTGCGGCGCGTACGCAAACACAAGGATGTGCCGGTGATCATGGTCACCGCGCGCGATGCCGTGATGGACAAGGTGGCAGGGCTCGACGCCGGCGCCGACGACTACCTGACCAAGCCGTTTGCGATTGAGGAGCTGTTCGCACGGATCCGCGTGGCGTTGAAGCGCTCGGAGGCCGCGCGGGCGGCTTCTGGCGTTGGCGGCGTTGAGGCCGGGGAGGGCGCTACGGGTGCCGGTACCGCCGCGACGTCCCCGGCTGGCGACTCGGCCAAGACCTCTGCCGTGCCCTCCCCCGCCACGCTCACCGTGGGCTCGGTCGCACTCGACCCCGACCGCCGCGAAGTCACGGTCGGCGGCTCGCCCATCGTGCTGACCGCCCGCGAGTTCGATGTCCTCGCCCTGCTTATGGCACATGCCGGCACCGTGCTCACGCGCGAACGCATTGCGCACGAGGCGCTGGGCTACGAATACGTGGGCGACACCAACAACGTCGACGTGCACATCGCGCACCTGCGTGCCAAGATCGAAGACGCCGGCGGTGCCCGCATCATCCAGACCGTGCGCGGGGTGGGCTATGTCTGCCGCGCGTAACGACGAGACCAAGCGCGTCACCTCCATCGCCCGCGCCATCAACTGGAGCTATATGTGGCGCCGCCTGATGAGCTACGTCTGGCTCGATCTGTTACTGCTGCTTGTTGCGGCGGCAATCCTCGTCTATGGATACAACCAGACGCTGCCCGACGGCGCGTTTACCGCGGGATGGATCCCCGGCGCCGCCGTTCACGGCATGTCGCTGGCGCCCGCGCGCGGCTGGGACCCGACCACGCTCACCTATACCGTCGAGCTTGCGCGTAGCACCAAGACCTTCCCCCTCGCACAGGACCTCGTCACGCTATGGCCTCTCTACCTTGTCGTTGCGGGCTGGCAGATTATCAGCGTGCTCGATATGCTCGGCGGCGCCCGCCGCGTGCGCCGCACTATGGCGCCGCTCAACGACCTGGCCCTGCGCGTTGACGAGCTCGGCCGCATGCAGCTCGCCGGCGGCAAGATGGAAACGCTCGAGCAGGCCATCGAACGCGCGAGCGTCGACTCGCCGAGCGTCACCACCGGCGACGCCGATCTGGCGAGTATCGAGGTCGCGCTCAACCGCCTGCTGCGCCAGATGCAAGAGGCCAAGCTGCAGCAGATGCGCTTTGTCAACGATGCGAGTCACGAGCTACGCACGCCCATCGCGGTGATTCAGGGCTATGTGAACATGCTTGACCGCTGGGGCAAAGACGACCCGGACGTGCTGGCAGAGTCCATCGCATCGCTCAAGGCCGAAAGCGAGCATATGCAGGAGCTCGTGGAGCAGCTGCTGTTTTTGGCGCGCGGCGATGCCGGACGCACGGTCCTGCGGCGTGCGCATACCAACCTGGCAGCACTGGTCGGCGAGGTGTGCGAGGAATCGCAGATGATTGATGCCGCGCACACGTATCGGCTGGCTTTTGACTCTGCGTTTGCCAGCGACCCGCGCTGCGACGCATCTGTCGACGTGGCGCTTGTGAAGCAGGCCCTGCGCGTGATCGTGCAAAACGCCGCCAAGTACTCGGATGCGGGAACGACCGTCACGTTTGGTATAACGCCCGATGCGGGCACGGGCACGATCGAGATAGCCGTTGAGGACGAGGGTATCGGCATGAACCAGGAATCCGCAGCTCACGCGTTTGAACGGTTCTACCGTGCCGACAACGCGCGCGATGCCGGCGCACAGGGTTCGGGTCTGGGGCTCGCCATTGCCAAGTGGATTGTCGATAGCCATGGCGGCGTCATCGGTGTGACCTCGGTCGAAGGGGTCGGCAGCCGCTTTACGATTCGCCTACCGCGGTAGGAAGCCCCTCGGCATAAATAAAGGGATAAGGCCATGCGGCCCTATCCCTTTTTGCTAGCTATAGCAGCTCATGCGCTACTCGCGGCACAGATGCACGGCGAAGCCGGCGAACTCGCGCTTAAAGTACACGAGCTTGGTGCCACCGTCGGGCAGCAGCACGCGCGACTCCTCGTTAACCTCGAGCCCGCGCTCGGCAAACCACTTCTCCGCCGCATCGATATCGTTGACGGCAAAGCCGATGTGGCCCCTGGCTCCACGACCGTTCTGCTTCATGATCTCGATCAGCGAATCGTTAAAGTACGAAACAGGGGTCTCGATGACGGGCAGGCCCATCATCGTCGAGAACAGCTCCGCGATCTCCAGGGCGTCTGCCGGGTCGGTGGCGTTAATGCCCACATGAGCGACGTGCATGCCAAAGAGCTCGACCGGATTGGCGTTCTGCTCATTCATGCAGGCAGCGCCTACTGAGCCATGACGTCGAGAACGGCCTTCTCGGCAGCAACGCGGTTCATGCCGGTCATGAAGGGCACGCCGCTCACGTACGGGCAGGTGAGGCCCTCGGGGGCAACAGTGGTGGCGATCAGCAGGTCGGCGCCCTCGTCGCAAGCGTCCTTGGCCTCGGAGATGGCGCACTGCACGATCTCGTACTTGCCGGCGTAGCCGTTGGCGTCGAGCATGGTGGCGACCTTCTGGGCAACGAGCGTGGAAGTAGCAGCGCCAGCACCGCAAGCCAAAACGATCTTCTTCATAGGTAATGTCTCCCTTCATGGTTTACTTTAAGTAAGTGTACCGCAGCGAGCGATGGCACTCGGCCTCGATGCGCTTTTATGCCAGTTTGCTTGCACACTGCGTATAATACATCTAGTACGTGTTGTCATACCACTCGCTTTATGAGCGACTAAGGACCCTAATATGCCCGATTCCCGCACCCTCTGGACCACCGTCGTCGTCATCTGTATCGCCGTGTCGGTATTCTTTAGCGTCAAAAAACGTACCACGTTTAAGCGCCTACAACAGCTTATGGCTGCCAAGCAGTGGGAGGAGTTCGATCGTTTGCTCGACGGCAAACTCACCAGCATGTTGTATCCGCGCTACAACCGCGACTACCTGCGCCTGAACTCCTATCTGCTGCGCGAGGACCACGAGCGCGCCGACGAGATGTTCGACCTGCTGCTGAGCCTCAACCTGCCCAAGATGCAGCGCGTCGACCTGGTGATCAAAGCTTTTAACTACTACGTTGGCCAGGAGGACCGCAAAAAGTCTAAGGAGCTGCTGCACGAAATCAAGGGCTTTGAGGGCGGCCAGGCCGAGGCAGTCGCGCACGAATGCCAACTGATGTACGACACGATGATCCTGAAGCGCCACAACGATATTCCCGAGCTGGAGCGCATGCTCGAGGAGGCCGGCGACGATAAGGTTAAGGGTTGCCGTTTGGAGTACCTGTTGGCCCTACAGTACAAGAACAAGGGCGACGAGGCCAAGTTTGCCGAGTACTTGGAAAAGTCGGGCCGGCACTCGATGGCTGTCAACGCGTAACGGGCGGCTTGTGCTAGACTTCTAGTCTCACGGGGGCGTGGCGGAATTGGCATACGCAGGAGACTTAAAATCTCTCGCCGCAAGGATTGTGGGTTCGAGTCCCACCGCCCCTACCATTGGCTTTTACGGGCCCGTATCTCCCAGAGATGCGGGCCCGTTTCTTTTGCACGCCGGTGGGGCTCGAACCCGCGAGGGGGCGAGCGTTAAACAAACGCGGAGCGTTTGTAGCGAGCCGGCGAGGGCGCCGGCAGGCGTCCGAAGCCGGTGCGTATTTGCGCAGCAAATACGCAGACGTCCCACCGCCCCTACCACGTATTGTTTACGGGCCCGTGTCCCCCAGGGATGCGGGCCCGTTTTTTGGGCGCCGGTGGGGCTCTAAGCTGCGGTGGAATAGATCCTGTTTATACCGTTTACCAGCTTATTTAGGAACTATTTCACCGCAACTCAGAGAAGGATGGTTAAAGGGTGCTCAGGCTCGGGGTCCAGGCGATGGTGGGGGTCGCGCCGTCGAGAACCTCGTTGATGGTGGCGGCCATGCCGGCGAGGAGGCTGTTCTCACTTACGGTGAGCGTCTTGTAGCCGCCGGCTCGCATGAGCTCGCGAATCACCACGGCGCCGGCCAGAATCACGCCCGCGCGTTTGGGCTGTACACCCGGTAGCGCGGCGATACCCTCCACATCCAGCGCGGACATACGCTCGATGGCAGCCGAAACCTGCTCCATCGAAAGCTCGCGCAGGTGCACAAAGCTCGAATCATACGGCTCCAGCTCGTGAACGAGTGCCACGAGCGTGGTGACGGTGCCGCCCACCGCAACGAGGCGTTCGGCGCGCTCAAAGTCGCTGGGCAGGCCTTCAAAATAGGCGACAAACTGCTCGCCTGCCCACGCGGCAGCGGCAGCAAGCTCGCCATCCGCGGGCGGCAACGCGGAGAAAAAGCGCTCTGTCACGCGGCGACAACCGATGTCCAGCGAGCGCGTTCCCTCCAGCGCAAAGACGCCGCGCTCCGGCGCGTACACGCCAGTCGCGAGCTCCGTGGATCCGCCGCCCGAATCGGCAACAATGATGCGCTCGCCGGCAAAGTCGTGCGCCACGCCGAAAAACGTCAGGCGCGCCTCGACCTCGCCCGGAATCACTTGTGGCTCAAGCCCCAGATCGCGCAGACCGTCCAACAGCAGCGCGGCATTGGACGCATCGCGCGCGGCACTCGTACACGTGGTGCAGACGCACACGGCCCCAAAGGCACGGGCCTCGTCCACAAACATGTGACACGCAGCGAGCACACGCTCGACAGCCGCCTTGCAAAAGCGCCCCGTCGTGTCCACGCCCTCGCCCAGGTCGGTAATCTCGGTATGCTTGGACGATTCCACAATCGCTCCGCCCTCGACCTGGGCCAACACCAGTCGCGACGACACCGTTCCCAGGTCGATCGCGGCTACCTTATAGCGTTTGCAATTTGTCATTGCGGGCTCCCCTCCGGGCGCTATTTGCCGTTGGACACGACCGTCTGACCCTCGACGCCGTTAAACCCAAACAGCATGTCGAGCGCCTGGATGTACCACGGCGCGTCCTTGCCGACTTCTTCGATTTCCTTGGCCACTTCGCTGGCCTTCTTGGCGTTTGAGGACTTTTTGCTCGACGACGAGTCCGAATCGTCGTCCAAGCCTAGCACGTCAATCTTCTTCTCGCCGGGCATCACCAGGCCCAGGTCCTCGGACGCCGCGTCCTTGATACCCTCCTCCGAGAGCAGCTTGTCGACGCTTTTTTGCAGCTCATCATTGTATTGCTGGCGAATCTCGACCTGCTTGGCCAAGATATCGCTCGAACGCTTTGCCACGTACAGATCGCGCACGGGGAAATACAGGCTCACGAGCACCAGCGCCACCACGATACCGATAAACAGCGGACGCAGAGGGCCATGCGTAAAGTCATAGATCGCCTTGACCACCGCGTTGTCGTTGGCGTAGCGCATAAAGTCCGAGCCCGAAAAACGGTTCGAGGGCCTACTCGGCTTTTCGTGCGTTTGATCCGAGGAACGCTGAGCACGCTCCGAATGCGCCGGGCGCACCGAACGTGGCGGACGGTCCGTCAGCATATTCATTTGAGCACGGGAGTGTGAGGCACTTGTCGGTCGCTGCATGGAGCGGTCGGCACCGGCGTAATCGGACCCGCCAAGCTGCACCGAATGCGCACGGCGAGGTGACGGCTCACGCGAACCGGCGGAATAGTACCTGTTGTCGTAAATCTGATCCATGTGCGCCTTGTGCGGTTGAGGTTTGTTTGCGCTAAGTCTTTTAGTTATAGCACGAGTGCGCGCACCGCCTTCGGCGGCCCTTGCTCGACATAAAAAAGGCGCTGAGCCATATGGCCCAGCGCCCAATGGTGCTCAACAGTGCCCGGCGGGAGCGAGGTGAATCCGAGTCAGCCCCGCCCCCGCACACGCCGCTTGCCTAGCGAATGTTGTAGAACGCGGCCTTGCCGGCGTAGTGCGCGCTGCCCTCGAGCTCGTCCTCGATACGGATGAGCTGGTTGTACTTGGCGATGCGGTCGCTACGGCACGGGGCGCCCGACTTGATCTGGCCGGCATTGACGCCCACGACCAGGTCGGCGATCGTGGAATCCTCGGTCTCGCCGGAGCGGTGGCTCACGATGCAGGCGTAGCCGGCCTCCTTGGCGGTCTCGATGGCCTCGAGCGACTCGGTGAGCGTGCCGATCTGGTTGACCTTGACCAGGATCGCGTTGGCGGCGCCCAGCTTGATGCCCTTCTTGAGGCGCTCGGTGTTGGTGACGAACAGGTCGTCGCCCACCAGCTGCACCTTGTTGCCAATGCGGCGGGTCAGCTCGACCCAGCCGTCCCAGTCCTCCTCGGCCATGCCGTCCTCGATGGAGATGATGGGATAGGTGTCGACGAGCTTCTCCCAGTAATCGACCATCTGGGCACTCGTGTACTCCACGCCCTCGCCCTTGAGTTCGTACATGCCGGTCTCGGCGTTGTAGAACTCGGTCGAGGCCGGGTCCATGGCGTACATGAAGTCGACGCCGGGCTTAAAGCCGGCCTTCTCCACGGCCTTGGTAATGTACTCGAACGGCTCAGCATTGGTCTTGAGGTTGGGCGCAAAGCCGCCCTCGTCGCCCACGCCGCCGCCCAGGCCGGCCTCGTGCAGCACGCCCTTGAGGGTGTGGTAGACCTCGGCGCACCAACGCAGGCCCTCGGCAAAGCTCGGGGCGCCCACCGGCATGATCATGAACTCCTGGAAGTCGACGTTATTGTCGGCATGCACGCCGCCGTTGAGAATGTTCATCATAGGTGTGGGCAGCAGGTGGGCGTTGACGCCACCCAGATACTGGTACAGCGAAAGACCCGCCGACTCGGCAGCGGCGCGGGCAACTGCCAGCGACACGCCCAGAATGGCGTTGGCACCGAGCTTGGTCTTGTTGGGGGTACCGTCCGCGGCGATCAGCGCGGCATCGACGGCGCGCTGATCGAAGGCATCGAGGCCCACGACGGCATCGGCGCACTCGTTGTTGACGTGCTCGACGGCCTGCGAGACGCCCTTGCCCAGGTAGCGGCCCTTGTCGCCGTCGCGCAGCTCGCATGCCTCAAAGGCGCCGGTCGAAGCGCCCGAAGGCACCATCGCGCGGCCGAAGCTGCCGTCCTCGAGCACGACCTCGACCTCGACGGTGGGGTTGCCGCGGCTGTCAAGTACCTCGCGACCGTAGACATCCAAAATATCGCTCATGTTGTCTCCCTCTCACTTGGAAACGGGTTGAATGCTTGGCGACACGGCTTGCACGCTACAGTGGCGCGCAGGTTCATAAGTTAGCCTTATCGCACTTTTTGCATTATGCCCTAAGTTAGCCAAGGGATACAATCTTTTTGAAAAATAATGGGGGCGATGAGAAAGTCCGTCCCGTCGCCCCCGCAGTCTTACTCCTCTGCCTTTGCGGCATCCCAGAGGTCATTGAGGCCGTGGGTCGAAAGCTCGGCCAGATCCACGTGGGCGTCGGCCGCCATCTGCTCCATCGCGGCCCAGCGGCGGCGGAACTTTGCCGTGCTGGCACGCAGGGCGCTCTCGGCGTCGATTCCCTCCTTGCGCGCAACGTTGACCAGGGCAAAGAGCAGGTCGCCAAACTCCATCTCGCGCTCGGGCGAGCCGGGAGCCTCGGCCTCAAACTCGGCACGCTCCTCAGCGACCTCGTCCCACACGTCCTGGACCGTCTCCCACTCAAAGCCCACGGCAGCCGCCTTGCGCGACACCTTCTGAGCCTGCATCAGCGCCGGCAGGTGCGTGGGCACACCGTCGAGCAGACCCTCGGGTGCGGCCCCGCCTGCCGCCACGGCCTGGTCTTTGGCGGCCTTCTCGGCAAGCTTGACCTCGTCCCAAATCTTGAGCACCTCGTCGGAGTTGTCGGCATCCGCATCGCCAAACACGTGCGGGTGACGACGGATGAGCTTGGCGTCGATATCGCGCGCCACGTCGGCCAGCGTAAACTCACCGGCGTCCGCCGCAATCTGCGCATGCAGCACCACCTGCATGAGCACATCTCCCAGCTCCTCGCGAAGATGCGCCGCGTCGTCGGCCTCGATGCAATCGAGCGCCTCGTAAGCCTCCTCGATCATGTTCTTGCCAATGCTGCGGTGCGTCTGCTCGCGGTCCCACGGGCAGCCATCGGGCTGACGCAGGCGCCAGATGGTCTGCACCAGATGCTGCAGCTCGGCCGACGCGTCGACCAGCGTGGACAGGTCGCGCGAGCCCTCGGCATTTTGCCGAGCCATGTGCTGCGCCATGATTATTTCTCCTCCAGGATCACGTGACGGAACGCGCCGCCCTCGTAGATGCCGTAGCTGTGCGTACCGTCCTTGGGAATACTCACGCTGCCGGGATTGAAGAGCCACAGACCCGGGTGAGTCTCGCTTGCCTCGCTAACTTTGATGTGCGTGTGGCCGTAGACGAGCGCGGAGCCCTCGGGCAGCGCGGGCACGTGGTCGACGCTGTTGTGCATGCCGGCGCCAAAAACGTGGCCGTGCGTCAGGAACAGCTCGCGGCCGGCCTCGTCGAACAGCGTGGCGTAGTCGGCCATGACGGGAAAGTCGAGGACCATCTGGTCGACCTCGGCGTCACAGTTACCGCGCACCGCGATGATGCGGTCGGCCAGGGCGTTGAGCAGCGGAATCACGCGCTTGGGGGCGTAGTCGCGCGGCAGGTCGTTGCGCGGACCGTGATAGAGCAGGTCGCCCAGCAGGACGATGCGGTCGGGCTGCTCGGACTCGATGGCGGCGCAGAGGAGCTCGGTCCAATATGCCGAGCCGTGGATGTCGGAGGCGATGAGGTATTTCATGGGAGGGTCCTTTCGGATGGGGTTGATGTGGCCAGGCGCGAGATGTGGCCGGGCGCGCTATTCAAATCGCAGTGCCGAGGCTTGTGCCGCCTGCATCACGCGTTGGAGCGGCACGTTGTGCTCACGGGCAAGGCGGGCACAGTCCTCGTACTCGGGTGCCGCGCGCTCGCTGCCGTCGGGCAGGGTGGCCACCTTGACGGACACCTCGCCCCAAGGCGTCGCGACCTGCTCAAAGCGGCGCGGCAGGCAAACGCGCTCCATCACCTGGCGCCGGATGCCGTTCGTGGTGGTTTCCAAAAAGATAATCGTCTGCAGACGGTCAATGTCCTCGCGGGCGCAGATTACCTGCAGCTGCCAGCCGGGGCGACCTTTTTTGCAGTAGAGAGGCAACCAGTGCACCTCGCGCGCACCTGCCTCGCGCAGGCGGTCCGCGGCATAAGCGAGTACCTCGGGCGACGCGTCGTCGATGTCGCATTCCAGCTTGACGATGGTTTCGGGCGCATCGGTCTCGCGGGACAGCGGGGATTTGCTATCGCATGGCATACGGTCCGAATCCTTTCCGCGCGGGCTCGTTTTGTTCACCCAAACGCTAGCACATCGGACGTGGCACAGGCGTGACTTTCATCCGTCGCCGCCCTCGCCCCTATCCAAACGTGTACGTCAGCCTCCAAACATGTCATTTTTTGCAGCTTTTGGAGGCTGATGTACATGTTTTGAGGGCAAGCGAGGCCACACCGCGCGCCGCGCACCCTTTCCGGTCGATTTCGGCCCCGACGTGCCCGGCGCGTCGGGGATAGCGCCGTTACAATGGAGCGGATTCGCCAAATGCAAAGGAGTCGCCATGCCCGCATGCCCGCTGGTCGATTGCCACACCCATACTTCGTTTTCGGATGGCCATGCCTCGTTTGAGGACAACGTCCGCGCCGCCGCGGCCGCTGGCTGTCGGGTCATGGTCTCGACCGACCACCTCACCCTACCCGCCAGTATGGACGCCAACTGCGAGGTGCAGGTCGTCGAGGGCGACTTGCCGGCACATCGTCTGGCCTTTGAGGACGCCCGCAAACTCGCCGCGCAGATTGCGCCGGAGCTCACCTTTATCTACGGTTTTGAATGCGATTGGTACGAGGGCTGCGAGCCCTTGGTAGAGCGCTGGTCCCAGGGCGCCGTGGTGCGCTTGGGCAGCGTGCACTGGATTGGCGACCCCGGCGATATCATGGCCGGTGCCGCGGGTACGG
>CANRSF010000017.1 GCA_947642445.1 uncultured Collinsella sp.
ATTTCCCGGTTCGACGAACAGCCGATCGTGTCAAATGTGGTCTAACAGAGCCAAAGAAAAAGCGTATGCAGCCATGCAGGAAGCGCTCAAAACCCTCGAGGCCGCAAAAGACGCCGCAAGTCCTGAGAAACTTGCGGTAATCGATGATGACATTGCCGCTTTTCAAGAGATCTACGACATGGTGGTGACGGAAGCCGCCAAATGGAGGAAACCCCTTCCCGCCATGCAAGCGAACGTCGATGCAGCCCAAGCCAAATACGATGAGGCCCACAACCGGACAAGCGGCCTTCAGTCAGAATTAGATAAGGCACTTGAAGCACTCGGCGACGAGGAGCCCAGCACAGCTATTAAGGAGCATATTAAGCAGTTGCGCAGTGAGATCATGGCGGCAGAAAGGCGAGAAAAATCTTGTGAAGATGATCTTCACCACTACCAACGCTGGCTCGAAAGCCAGGAAAAACAGGTTCAGTATTTCGAAAGTGAGGCGGAGAAAGCTAAAGCCCACATCGACGAGGACATAGCCAAGCGAAATGCGCTCCTCGGCGATTTGGAAAAGGCGCAAGCGGCCTATGACGACGCCTGCAAGGCATACGAAGAGGCGAAAGCCGCGGCAGACAAGGCCGCCTCGCCCGAGATAACGAAACCCGCCGAGACGACAAAACCCTCCAGCTCAGCGCAGCCGGCCGAGACGGCGCAGCCCGCCAGCTCGCCCGCGACCGGTAAAGACGCTCCATCGAGCTCCACCAAGCAGGCGAACTCGAGCAGCGGCAAGCCCGGCAAGCTCGCGAACACGGGCGACACAGCACCGAGCGCAATCGCACTCGCGGGAATCACCGCCGCAGGACTCGGAATAACCACCGCAGCCACACGCCGCATCAAGAACTCAAAATAGCTGCCAGCGGTTATTGCCTTCGCCAATCCACAAGCCCAGAGAAAAAAGAGGCCCGTTTCCCAACCTAGGGAAACGGGCCTCTTTAACTGCAAAAATTCAAGCAACAGCACCGCCGCCTCTTGAACCACGTAGCCATCAATGCCCAGACAACACTAGCAAGCCGCATTCCGCAAGGGATAGATTAAATTAGATAAACGCACATTTACGGGTGATTTTTGGACGACGGGGCCCGGCCAGCGGCGAGGTGTTTGGTAGTCGAGCGATCCCGCAGGCAAAGCCGAGGACCAGCGAGACACCAAAAAAGCGCCCGTGCGCTCGATGGATTCGGATGCCCGACAGAGGCTCCTTATGGCTGCTTCCTTCCGGACCTGACCAGATTCGGAACATGTCGTCATCCGAACCCATCGAACGCGCTAGGCGTTCGGTATATCTTACCTGCTCCCGCCCGATGGGGCAAGACAGCTAATTTGGAACGGGGCTTTTTTGACTACTTTTTGACTTTTTAGATGCGGCCGAGGTCGTAGGCTCGCGCGACAGACTCGCCAGCGCAGACGAGGTTCGCCTCGGCCTCGCGCGGATCGAGCGCTACCTCAAGGGACATGGGTTTGCGGCAGATCGTCAAAACCAGGTCGACGCCCTGCTCATACACCGCATCCAGGTTGTCAGCGCGACCGCCCACGACGGCGACCACCGGCTTGCCATAGCGCTTGGCACGGCGGGCCACGCCCACCGGCGCTTTGCCGGCGGCGGATTGCTCGTCCATATTGCCCTCGCCCGTTATGACCAGATCGACATCCCGCACGCGCTCGTCAAACCCAATCAGATCAAGCACCGTCTCCACGCCCGAATGTAGCTCTGCACCGAGCGCTAGCAGCGCGGCGCCCAGACCGCCAGCGGCACCGGCGCCGGGCACGCCGAGCACCGAGCCAAACGTCCGCGCACCCTCGGGCACGCGCAGTAACCCCTGAGCCCGTGCCTCGGCAATCGCCGTATCGAGCAGGTGACCGTAACCAACCATCCAGCTGTCGTACCCGCCCAGTGCTTCGACATCGTCTGTCGGCAGGCCCTTTTGCCCGCCAAACACCGCAAGTGCCCCGCGACGCCCCACGAGCGGGTTCTCGACATCGGAAAGCACCACGACACGCGCGCCATTCAGTGCCCGTAGCGCCGGTGCCAAATCGATACTCGCCACGTGTTCAAGGCCCGCGAGCCCCGGCGCGATATCGCAGCCACGGTCATCGACAAGACACGCGCCCAGCGCCTGCAGCATGCCGGCGCCACCGTCGTTGGTGGCGCTGCCGCCCAGTCCTATATATAGAGTCCTCGCCCCCGCGCGAACCGCACGAAGCATCAGCTCGCCCACGCCATAGGTCGTCGCGGCCAACGCCGCCGACTCCGTGCACGGCGAGTACCCGATGCCCGCGGCTTCGGCCATCTCAATGACAGCCGACTCGTGCTCGCCGTCCACCAGCATCCGGGCAGCCACGCTCTTGCCCAAGGGACCTGCCACCTCGCAGGTCACAATCTCACCGCCGCACGCGGCAACGGCATCGAGCGTTCCCTCACCGCCATCCGCCAGCGGCAGCGCGCTTACTTGGGCATCGGGCCACACGCGGCGCACGCCCCCGGCAACTGCCGCCTCCGCCTGCGCGCTCGACACGCTGCCCTTAAAGGAGTCAATCGCCATCAGCACACGGCGGGGCCGGCGGCACGCAGGACCAAAGTCAACTGCCGCGCCAGCATCCTCACCGGCACCTGCAAGCGCTGCGGCGTGAGCGGCGTGTGCGTCAAGATCGGCCCCACAACCGCAGCCAGCACCATCGGTGCCACGCAGCCCACTAAAATAGTTGCTCAACACCTCACGACACTCGTCTGCCAGCACGCCGGCGGTCACGTTAAACCGATGATTCAGGCGCGAATCGGCATTCAGGTCATACAGCGAACCCAGAGCGCCCGCCTTGGCATCAGCCGCGCCATACACGCAGTGTCCTACGCGCGCGTTAACCATAAGCCCCGCACACATGCAGCAGGGCTCGAGCGTCACGTAGACCGTACAGTCGGAAAGGCGCCAGCGACCGAGCGACCGAGCGGCAGCGCACAGGGCCGCGAACTCTGCATGCGCCGAAGGGTCCTGATCGAGCTCACGACGATTATGCGCCCGCGCGACAATCTCACCCGCGCGCACCACCACAGCGCCAATGGGCACCTCGCCCACCGCCGCGGCGGCGCGCGCCTCCGCCAACGCCTCGCGCATGAACTTCTCGTCGATTTCGGTGCTCGTCATCGTTCGCCTTCCCTGTTGCAAATTCAAAACGATGCTATCATTACGACTCACGGAGAGATGGCAGAGCGGTTGAATGCGGCGGTCTTGAAAACCGTTGAGCGCGAGAGCGTTCCGGGGGTTCGAATCCCCCTCTCTCCGCCACTTTTAATGATGCACCGGCGTCATGGTTCGCTCGAACAGTGCATCGACCACGTCGGCTATCTCAGGTCGACGCTCAAGATCGTGGCCCGATTCCCACCATATCGTGAAAAGTCGAATAATACCGCCGGCGACAAACTCAGACGTCGTCTCGAGTGACACGGGGGCCAGGGCATCCTCGGCAAGCACGTTCATCACACGCTCGCGGATGGAGCGGGCAATGCGGTCGCAAATAACGTTGGTCAACATGCCCGACATGCTGCTTGCCAAAATGTTATCCATGAGCTGCTCGTGCGCCAGAATCAAATCCATGGCATCGTCCAAAATCGCGTGCCGAAGCGCGCGCACGTCCTCGGCAGACACTGCGCCGGCCTCATCGGGCTGTTTTTGCGGCAAGCCCGACATGAGCTCATCGATATAAAAGGCAAAGTAATCGTTCTTGTCGCGAAAGTGCCTGTAGAACGTCGTGCGGCGAATCATGGCGCGGTCGCACAGCATGGCAACCGTCAGGTCCTCAAAACGATGCTCCTCGAGAAGTTCGGTGAAGGCATCGAACAGGGCGCGGTAGGTTTTCTTAATGCGAAGGTCCACTGGTATCGCCATCCTCAGGGCAAAGACAACACTCGACAATCTGTCGCATATCTTACACCTGTACCTCACGCGCTTTGCCCCGGGGCCAACCCCGCCGAAAACATAACGCTTACCGGAAAGTTCGGCACGACAAAACGTTGCGGGTATACTAGTAGCGTTATACCAACGGCAGCTGGCGCATGCCGCCGCGGCCATTCGAAACGGAGACATCATGATTACCGTCATCATCGGCATCGTTGTTGTCATTGTGATTGTCTGCGCCATCGCCGGCATCTACAACAACATGGTCACCAAGCGTAACCGCATCGATAACGCCTGGCAGAACATCGATACGCAGCTGCAGCGCCGCAACGACCTGATCCCCAACCTGGTCGAGACCGTCAAGGGCTACGCCAAGCACGAGCAAGAGACGCTCTCCGCCGTGATCAGCGCGCGTAACACCGCCGTCAAGGCCACCACGCCCGAGGCCAAGATGGAGGCCGACAACGTGCTGACCGGTGCGCTACGCCAGCTCTTCGCCGTAGCCGAGGCCTATCCCGACCTTAAGGCAAACACCAACTTTACGCAGCTGCAGGCGTCGCTCGAGGATACCGAGAACAAGATTAGCTATGCACGCCAGAGCTACAACGACTGCGTGCTCAGCTACAACAACGCCATTCAGACGTTCCCGGCTGTCATCTTTGCCGGCATCTTCCAGTTTAAGGAGCGCCAGGGCTTCGAGGCCGCCGAAGCAGCCCGCCAGGCCCCGACCGTCAAGTTCTAGTAGTTTGGCAGCGCATCCTTAATCGGCCAAATGCATAAACCGCCCCGTCGAATGCATACTTCGACGGGGCGGTTTCCTTTTTCGCGAAGCTCCCCCTCTAAGCGCCGTGCATTTTTAGGAGTATTCAACATAACCAAGGGCTTCGGGCACCGCGATAAATGCCAAAGAGTGCAAATATCCCTGCAAATCAAACGCTGTCAGCCCATAACCCCGCCCATCATTCGTAGAAAACATCGAGAAATCCCGATTTTTTGCCCGAGGTCGGTATGCAGGGGCCTTCGATTGCAGAATACTCGCAAAAATGCACGTCGCCATCACCCCCACATGGCGCGAAGCAAAACAAAAGCGCGGCCCAAAAGGCCGCGCGCCATCTTTAATTCAGATTAATTATTGTTCGTTGTGACATCGCCGAGCCCGCAGGGCGGGTAAGACAAATTACGCGACGGTGTAAACCCAGTTGTGCTTATCCTCAACAGCACCAGACTGGATGCCCGTCAGGGTCTCGCGAAGTTTCTTCATCACGGGGCCGATCTCGGTGTAGCCAGCCGGGAAGGTCACAGTCTCGTCGGCACCGTAGACCTTGTTGTCGATCTCGCCGACCGGGGAGATAACGGCAGCGGTGCCGCACAGGCCGCACTCAACAAAGGTGCCGGCCTTGACCTCGGCCCACTCGACGGGACGCTGGTCGACGGTCATGCCCAGGTCCTGAGCAACCTGAACGAGCGAACGGCGGGTGATGGAGGGCAGGATGGAGTCGGTGTGCGACTGCGGAACGACGAGGGTGCCATCCTCCTTCACGAACAGGACGTTAGCGCCACCGGTCTCCTCGACATAGGTGCGGGACTCGGAGTCGAGATACAGGTTCTCGGCATAACCCTCGCGGTGAGCCTCCATCGTGGGCTTCAGGGACATGGCGTAGTTGAGGCCGGCCTTGATGTTGCCGGTGCCGTGCGGTGCGGCGCGGTCGTACTCGGAAACGCGCAGCTTGACGGGCTTAAGGCCGCCCTTAAAGTACGGACCGACCGGGGTCACGAGAATGCGGAACGTGTACTCAGGAGCGGGAGCCACGCCGATCACGTCACCAGAGCCGATCATAAACGGACGCACGTACAGGGTTGCACCGGAGCCGAAGGGCGGAACCCAGGCGGCGTTGGCAGAAACGACCTGCTTGACGGCCTCGACAAACTTGTCCTTGGGGAACGGGGGCATCTCGAGGCGCTGGGCAGAGTTATACATACGCTCAGCGTTCATGTCGGGACGGAAGCAGACGATGCTGCCGTCCTCGGCGGTGTAGGCCTTCAGGCCCTCAAAGACCTCCTGGCAGTAATGGAAGATGCCGCCGCACTCGGAAACATGCAGGGTGTGGTCGGTGGTCAGGCCGCCCTCGTCCCACTTGCCATCCTTCCAATGAGCCTCGTAGCTGTAATCGGTTTTCATGTAGCCAAAGCCGAGGCTACCCCAATCGATATCCTTCTTCTCGACAGTCATATGTCGCTCCTTACATACACAGTTGCATACTCGCGAACCCGCACGCAAGGACCGAGGCCGACCGCGTCGCAACGTCGCACGCCCGGAGCGTAGAGCCGGACGGGACACGCGGACGACATCGAAGCCGATGACACGTCGATTCGCATGCACGAGATTGTACTCCGCACACGCATCGGATAAAACGTTTTTCTTTAACTAACTAAAGTATTTTCATTTGACCGAAGCTAGAGAGGCCCGCCACCGTAAACGGTGACGGGCCTCAACGACACGATTTGTGCGCCGGCTCGAGCTACGCGTTCTTTTTGCCCAGCTTTGCCTTAACCAAACCGACCACGGTCGGAATAATCGACACGGCAACAATGCCCACGATCAGCAGCTCAAAGTGCTCCTGCACAAAGGGAATGCCGCCAAAGAAATAGCCCAGCAGTGTAAAGACCGTCGACCAGGTGATACCGCCCAGCACGTTATAGATGACAAAGTTGCGCCAGTGCATGCCGCCCATACCGGCGATGAAGGGCACAAAGGTGCGGATAAACGGGAAGAAGCGACCCAGGAAGATGGCCAGGTGGCCCCACTTGTCAAGGAAGTCCTCGGACTTTTTAATGCGCTCGGGCGTCATGGCCTTGACCTTGCCCGAGGCGATGATCTTTCGGCCAAAGAAATGGCCGATCATAAAGTTGCACTGGTCGCCCAAGATGGCGGCCGTCCATGCGACGGCCAACAGGGCCACGATGTTAAAGCCGCCGTTGTGGGCAAAGAAGCCCGAAGCGAACAGCAGCGAATCGCCGGGAAGGAACGGGAAGAACACCACGCCCGTCTCGATAAAGATAATTAGGAACACGCAGCCGTAGGCCATAAGCGGGCCGGCGGCGATCCAACTGGCGATCGCGGTGCGCGGGTCCTTGAGCAGCTCGGCGATAAAGTTAATGAAACCCATGAAGTAAAACCTCTCAGTTGTGGGCGCGGACACGTCCAAGTTGACCAGTATACGGTTGCGGCGCCCCCTCGTGCGCAACCCCACAAAAGCATGACTCCATTACCAGCAAGTTTGCATAACTGACACTTGTCGCCCAAAGCAAAGCAAGATCGCCCTTCTTAATCCCTAGCGAATCGCTATACTTTATTGAATCGCATTGTCACGGCGCTGAGGGAGGGCGGCCAGTGAGCTTTATCAATACCATTCGCGAGGACATCAAGACCGTCCAAGCGCAGGACCCCGCCGCGCAAAACGGTCTGGTCATTTTTCTTTCGTACCCCGGCCTGCACGCCAAGTGGAACCACGTGCCCGAGCACTGGCTGTGGGAGCACGGCCATCGCTCGCTCGCCCGGGTGCTCTCGCAAATCACCCGCCACATCACCGGCGTCGAGATTCATCCCGCTGCACAGATCGGCAAACATTTCTTTATCGACCACGCCATGGGCGTTGTCATCGGCGAGACCACCATTGTGGGCGACAACTGCGTGCTCTACCAAGGCGTCACGCTCGGCGGTACCGGCAACGAGACCGGCAAACGCCATCCCACCCTGGGCAACAATGTCACGGTGGGCACGGGCGCCAAGGTGCTTGGCAACATCCACATTGGCAACAACGTCAAAATCGGCGGCAACTCGGTCGTCGTCAAGGACGTGCCCGACAACTGCACCGTCGTGGGCGTGCCCGGGCGCATCATCAAGCGCAACGGCTGCCGCGTGTTCGAGGAGAGCTTCGACGCCAAGCAGCATCGCGAGTACATGCCCGACGATGCCGCCGAGCAGAGCGCCCTCAACCGCCAGGGCATCAACGAAAACGCCCGTCGCGTCAAGGAACTCGAGCGAGAGGTGGCCGAGCTCAAAGCCCTCGTCGCCAAGCTCGTGGACGAGCGCTAGGGCCGTGGGCAGCCGCCACAGCATGAACGCCAGCACAAAAGGCGCGCCAGGGAATCAGCCCCCGGCGCGCCTTCTTTTCGATGCGACATGCGGGACTGCCCCTTTGTCACCTTATGCGAACTGGCTTAGGTAGAGGTCGGCGTAAGCGCCCTCGGCAGCCAGCAGCTCCTTGTGCGTACCCTGCTCGATGATATTGCCGTGATCCATGACCAGGATGAGGTCGGCATCAACAATCGTCGACAGACGGTGCGCGATCACAAAGCTCGTGCGCCCGCGCATGAGCGCGTCCATGGCGCGGCCGATGGCAAGCTCGGTGCGCGTGTCCACGCTCGACGTCGCCTCGTCCAGGATGAGGATCGCCGGGTTGTTGAGCAGCACGCGCGCGATGGTCAGCAGCTGACGTTGGCCCTGGCTGATGCTCTCGGCATCGTTAGCCACCCGTGTGTCGTAGCCCTGCGGCATAGTGCGCACAAAGAAGTCGACCTGAGCGGCACGTGCGGCCGCGACAATCTCCTCGCGCGTCGCCTCGGGACAGCCATAGGCGATGTTCTCGGCAATGGTGCCATCGAACAGCCAGGCGTCCTGCAACACCATGCCAAACTGCTGGCGCAGCTCGCCGCGAGCCATACGACTCGTATCCACGCCGTCGAGGGTAATGCGGCCGCCGTCGATCTCGTAGAAGCGCATGAGCAGATTGATGAGCGTGGTCTTACCCGCACCCGTGGTTCCCACCACGGCGATCTTCTGACCCGGCTCGGCGGCAAACGACACGTCGCGCATGAGCGGCTTGTCGGGCGCATAGCCAAAGCGCACGTGCTCAAAAGCGACGCGGCCCTCCACCTTGCCCGGCAGCTTGGCAGCCTCGCCCGACTGCGGATCGGCCTCCATCTCGGGCTCATCGAGCAGGTCGAACACGCGCTCTGCACTCGCCAGCGCGCTCTGCAGCGAGTTAAAGGTAAACGACAACTGCGTCATGGGTTCGGACGCCTCGTAGATAAACTGGAAGAACGCCTGGAACACGCCGACGGTCATATGCCCGGCAACCAGCATGCTGCAGCCCACCAGCGCAATCACGATCTGCGCCAGGCGACCGATAAAGCGCACCGCAGGGCCGACGGCGTTAATCATAAAGTCGGCCTTGGTGCTCACGCGCGCCAGCTCCTTCGAAGCCTCGTGTACCTCGGCAGAGCTCTGGCGCTCGCGGTTAAACGCACGGATCACCAGACGGCCCGAATAGCCTTCCTCGACCGCGCTCGTAATCTTGGACACCCACTCCTGGCGCTCGCCCGTCACATCGTGCGTGCGGCGCGACACGACCTTCGTCACCAGCAGCGAAAGCGCCGTAAAGAACAAAAAGACGAGCGTGAGCGGCACGCTAAACACGAACATCACGCTCACGGCGCCCACCACGGTACCGATCGACACCAGCAACTGCAGCAGTCCGCGCTGCATGCTCTCGGACATCTTGTCCAAGTCGTTGGTCGCACGGCTGACGACCTCGCCGGGACGATGCGCGTCAAAGTAGGCAAGCGGCAGACGGTTGAGCTTTTGTGCGATGCGGTTGCGTAGACGCAGGTTGAGACGCTCGGCAACGCTCGACATCAAAAAGCTCTGGAGTGCGTAGAACGAGGCGGCGGCGGTCCAGATCATAAAGTAGATGAAGATGGTCCTGCCGCAGTTCTCCCAGGTAATGCTGAAGGTAGTGTTGTTGGCAAACGCCACCTTCATGTGCCCCCACAGTTCATCGATCACGCGGGCGCTGTAGGCCGGCGCCGCGGTGTTAAAGATGGCATAGAACACGATGCTCGCGAACACGATATAGAAACGCCAATGGTCGCCGGCGGCCTCGCTCCACAGGCGGCGCACCGTCGCCCAGGTGTCGCGGGGCGTCTCGTCCTCGTCCTCGTCGTCAACATCGCGCATGCGCTCTGCCTCGGCGCGGGCGCGCTCGTCCTCGGCGCGCTCGTTTTCCTCGTAGAGCGCCTGGCGGCGAGCCTCGCGCTCCGCCGCCTTGGCGGCTTCGTCCAGGCCGGGCGTGGCGCCCGTCTCCTCGACTGTCTCTGCAACCGCGGCGTCATCGGCGATGCCCTGCTTCTTGAGCTCCTCGGTCATGCTACTCACCTCCCTTCATCTGCGATTCCGCGATAGCGCGGTACACCTCGCAGGTTTCCATGAGCTCGTCGTGCGTGCCCAGGCCCACGATCTCGCCGTCCTTGAGCACCACGATCTGATCGGCATGCAAAATAGTCGAGATGCGCTGGGCGATGATGAGCACCGCGGCATCGCACGTCTCGTCCTGCAGCGCATGGCGCAGTGCCGCATCGGTCTTAAAGTCCAGGGCCGAAAAACTGTCGTCGAAGATATACAGGTCGGCGCGCTTCATGAGTGCGCGGGCGATTGCCAAACGCTGGCGCTGGCCGCCCGAAAAGTTCGTACCGCCCTGCGCCACCGGAGTGTCGAGCCCCTGCGGTTGATCGAGTACAAAGGTGCTCTGGGCAACCTGGAGCGCATGGAGCATGTCAGCCTCGGTCGCACCCTCGTTACCAAAGCGCAGGTTGCTCGCCACGGTACCCGAGAACAGCCATGCCTTCTGCGGCACATAGGCGATACGCCCGCGGATGTCGTCTTGCGAAAGGTCGCGCAGGTCGGCGCCGTTCAGGCGAATGGCGCCCTTCGTGGCATCGTGGAAGCGAAGCAAGAGCTTGGCCACCGTTGACTTGCCCGAGCCCGTTGAGCCCACGATCGCGGTCGTCTGTCCACGGCGGCAGGCAAAACTCAGGTTGCACAGGGTGTCCTCGTCGGCATCGTCAAAACGGAACGACATGTGGTCGAACACGGCCACCACGTCGGCCCTATCTGCGGACTCAGGCGCCCCGTCGCCCAGCGTAGCCTTGCCGTCCACAATGCTCGGCTCGATTTCGAGCACCTGCTGCGCACGGTTGAGGCACGCCGCGGCGCGCGGAAGCGTCAGCACCACCATCTGCGCCATCATCACAAAGAACAGGATCAGAATCGCGTACTCCAGCACGGCCGAGATGCTGCCGATTTGCATGGCATGGACGCCCACGCGGTTGCCGCCCACCCACAGCACCGCCACCTCGGCGATGTTCATCAGAAAGAAGCTGGAGCTGTCGAGACCCACAAACAGGTGGTTGACCTTGATGGCATTGGCCGCGTAATCGCTAAACACCTCGTCCAGGCGCTGCTCCTCGTGGCGCTCCTTGTTAAATGCGCGGATGACGCGCACGCCCACGATGTTCTCGCGCAGCACCACGTTCATGCGGTCGATAAAGCTCTGCAGGCGCATAAAGATCGGCGCGGCGTTGGCAACGGTAAAGACCGCCGCCACCAGCACGATCGCAACGACCACGCCCAGCAGCGTGCCCATGGCAGGATCGATAAACCAGGCAAAGATGATGCCCGCCACGGCCAAGAACGGTACCGGCAGCACCAGCTGAATCGTCTGCAGGATCGCTTGCTGGATCACGTTGATGTCGTTGAGCGAGCGCGTGATCATCGAACCCGTGCCAAAGCGCTCAAAGTCGCTGGCGGACAGCTCGAGCGATTTGTCGTACACGGCGTTGCGGATATCGCAGGCCACGTTGGCCGCCAGGCGGGCCGAAAGATAACAGCCCAGCACCGCACCACCGCTGGCCATGCCGGTCGCGATAAACATGTACAGGCCGTTGCGCAGGATGTAGTCGACATCACCCGTCGTGATACCGGTATTGACCATATTCGCCAACATTGTAGGCACCAACAGCGTGCCGACGTTATCTATCAGCAGCACAAACATCGTCACCGCGATCAGACCGCGGTACGGCCTCATAAACCTCATTAAGAGTCGCACGTCTCCCCCTCTTCTTGTTTTTCCACTTGGCTCTCGGCGGCTATCTGCTGTTTAAACGCTTCGCACTCCTCGTTGAGCACATGGGAAAACTTGCCGACCAGACGCATAATCTCACGCTGTTCCCAGGGTTCGAGCGCGCCAAAGGCACGCTGCTCGGCTTTAACCGCCGGCAACGCATAGTGCTCGGCGAACCGCCGGCCCTCATCGGTCAAACAAACAACCTTATTCTTACGGCTGCCTTCGGCAAATTCCAGCGTCGCGAGCCCTCGCGCCGTCAGGGTTTTAATTGCCGAGTTAATGGTCTGCTTGCTATAGAACCATTCGCTCGTGAGTTGGCTCACGGCAACGTCTTCGTCCGCCGTGCTGATATCGACGAGCATCCAATAGGCGCAATCCGAAAGGCCGCAGGCACGCGCGAACTCTGAATAAATACGGTCGAGCCCGTTGAGCATTCGGTCAAAATCGACCGACGTAACCGCGCTATCCATCTCTCCCACCATTCGATAGTCCGAATTTTGACTAATTGAAGTTTCAGATTAGTCCGAGTTTTGACTATCGTCAAGGGCGGCCGTGCAAGACGTGCGACCCATAACAACATATCGACAAAAAAGACCGCCGGCGCGGGGGCGGCGCCGGCGGTTGCAAGAAAATATCGATTGTTGGCTGTTACGCAGCGACGGCCTCGTAGACCGTGGCGCCCGAGAAGCTGTCGTGCAGGCTCTTGCCACAGATCCACGGCAGTTCGACGACCTCGCAGACCGTGTTGACCAGCTCGGAGCAGTCAGTAAAGTGGCCCTTATCGTTGAGGGCCTCGCAATCCTGAACACGCCAATAGCCATCGGTATGCGTGATGTAGTACTCGTGATCGTTGATCGACACGAAAGCGCGCGTCTTGGAACGCAGCAGCTTCAGAAATCCTTCGAAGTCGGTTTCGACGACATCTCCAGCCTGGAACATGATGTTACCTCCTGGCCCGGCGCCACCATGGCGCGCTGATAAACGTTGGTACCCCTTTAGTAAAACCTTTATCAGAGCTTATGCGCGCATCATTTAGGCAAGTGGTAAAAAACCGCAGGGTAGACGGGATAAAACGTTTAATCATCCCACCGGTTTGTCACATTCTGGCTGAAGTTTTATGCAAACCAACTTTTCCACTTGGTAGCTTGCATTGTTTGAGGCCGACGGCGCGATTACGGTTTTGGTTCGGCGGGTAAGAACAAGGCATCGAAACCAACGTCAGGAGGACACATGGAGACCATCGAAGCGCTCATCCATCGCCGCAGCTGCCGTAACTACAGCGATCGCCCCGTCGAGACAGAAAAGCTCGCACGCATTATCGAGGCAGGCCAGTACGCGCCCAGCGGCATGGGACGTCAGCCGGTCGCGTTCGTCGCCGTTACCGACCCCGCAACCGTCGAGCGCCTCTCGCAGCTCAACGCCCAAGTTATGGGCAGCGAGGGAGATCCCTTCTACGGCGCCAAAACCGTTGTGGTGGTGCTCGTCGACCGCAGTGTGCCCACGCACCTGGAAGACGGCTCGCTCGCCATGGGCAACCTGCTCAACGCAGCCTATGCGCTGGGCGTCGATTCGTGTTGGATCCACCGCGCGCACGAGGTCTTTGACTCACCCGAAGGCTTGGAACTGCTGGCGAGCTGGGGCCTACCCGCCGACGGTAGCCTACGCGGCGTCGGTCACTGCATTCTGGGCTATGCCGAAGACACGCTACCCGAGCCCAAACCCCGCCGCGACAACGTGGTGTACGTTAGGTAATTAGTTCCGCCGTTCTAACGAACGGCGGACCTCTTGACGCTGCGCGAGCCGCATTCACGCCAATCTGACGTTCAATTTCGAGGGCGCGACCAGAAGGTCAGCGCCCTCTCATTTCACGTCACCTTGGCGCAAATGCGGCTCGCTCGCTGTTGATGACTGACATCGACCGCGTCACTGTTGGCATCTGGCACTTGGGCAGCTAAAAGGCCCCGTCCCAAATTTGCTGCCCCGCTCGCAACTTATCTTGCCGATGGAGTTGTCGTCGTTTCGTTCGTGCGAGTCGTTTCGGCGCCGTCGCCTTGTTCGTCCTCGTTCTTATGCGCATCGGCGATGGTGGAGGCCGCCGCAACGATACCGCGCTGGGGCGCGACGCCCGTCTGGATCTGAGCACCCTCGACAACTTCTGTGTCTGCATGCGCGAGCTCGGGCGATTTGAACATTGCGTCCAAGTTGGCACCGCCGCCAGCATATCCGAGTGCCGCGAGTGCGATGACGATTATCGCGGCAACGACCACGATCGGCACATATCGATGCCAGCCAGCAGGATTGAGCCCACTGCGGCGAGCCGCACCGCGGCTGATATAGCCCAGCGTTCCGTCGTGCTTGAGCTTAGAGCCCACCACGCGCTTGCGCCCCCGCAGCGACGACTCGGCCTGCATGGCCAAGCGAGCGCTTGCCGAAGGATAGCCGTATTTGGTGCGCTTGAACGAACCGTCGAACCCCGACGCGTGCTTGCCCCACGTCCGGGACGTCGTGCGGCGGTTAACTGGAGCCGCGCTCCGTCTATTCCGGTTTGATTTTGAAGTCTCCGCCATACGCCCCCGCACGCCGTAACGCAATCGAAACATTACTGCTTTGGACTGTAGCACACGCGCCGCACGCGGTCACGGGTGCCTCGCTCAGCGGTCGTCGTCCTTCAGCAAGCGCCACAGAGTCGTGCGGCTTATCCCCAGCACCTCGGCTGCGCGGGTCCGGTTGCCCTGGAGGTAGCCTACGACCAGCCGCGCGATGTCGCGTTCGGTATCGGCCAGTGGACGCAGGATATACAGGTCGCTGTCGAGCGTCGGGGCGCCAAAAGTTGCGGTTTTGATGACATCCTCCTGGGCGAGCACCTCCTCCGCCACCGCGCGCTCCGCCACACCCGACCCTACTAATATATACAGTCGTTCCGATACCTCGCGAAGCTGCAGATAGTTTCGTGGCCAGCGATAGCCGTTGAGCGTCGAGGCGGCCTCCTCGGACATACTCGGAGCGGCAGTTCCAAAGACATCCGACAGATACGACAAATACTGCGCAACCTTTTTCGATGCGCCACCCTGCTCGGCAATCGCAGGCGCCACACTTACTGCGCACGCCAAGCGCTCGGTTACAAAAGCGGCCTGATCGCTTTCGCCACCGCCCGGCATATCGTTTGCCGTCAGAACCACATGGCAACGCGTGGCCAGCGCCGTGTCGGTCATCGTAGAGACAAGCTCGCGCAGACACTGCGGCGAAAGTGCATGCCAGCCGCCAATACAAAGGGTCAGCCTTGCCTGGAACAGCGGCGATTCCGAGCTTTTGAGCAGATGGCGCCAGCCGCGATCCGTGAGCTCGTCAAGTGCCACGGACACAAAGGGTTCGTCAGCATAAGGCCCATCCAGATAGAGGCGTTTTGCAATCTCTGCCTGGCCAGCACCCAGCTCGCCCTCTAACATGAGGGGCACGCCGCGGGCATAGCTTTCGCAGACGGGACCAGCGACCGCAGCGGCACCTTCGACAATGCCGTACGCGCTTACCTCGTAGCGCGCCTCGACCTCATCTGCGTTAAGCCACTCAATACCCGCGTGTGCCGCCACGCCGTGCACCTCGCGGACCACGACCACCCAAAGCGCACCGTATTCCTTGGCGACCGGACGCACCGTGAGGCTCAAGCGCCCTCCCGCATGCCCCATCACCAGGCGCGCGCCGTTGTCCACGCGTCCCAGGCGCTCGGCGACAAATGCCGCGACATCTTGCTCGAGCGCGGCATCATCCATGGTCGATATCGCCACGTGTCCATGCCCATCGATTGCCAACGCCGAGGCCCCGGCAGCAGCCAAGGCCTCGATCAAGATTTGAAGCTTGGCGTCACTGTTCATATTGCGCCCCGTCCTCGGCGCCACGCCGCCACCGACGGCCGCGCGGGCGAGTGTTTCAAAATTGAACGATATTGCTCACCAAACACTATAGGGCAGAAGCCGCCGTCCTGCGAGTATATGAGTTGCCCCGCATCGCCATCCTGGCGGGGCGATAAGAGCTCTTCGGGACCTATAAACCTGCGGACAAGCCATACCCGCAAGAGCTCCTATCGCTCCACCGCGAGGATGCGCTCGCCAGCACGCAGCACGCAAATAAGCTACTTCTCTACCAGATTCCCAGCACGTGCTGCATTCCCAAACTCATGCACGCAATGCCAATCCAGCAGCAAAAGCCCAATGCGATGGGCTTGCCGCCCTTTTTGACCAGCTCGACGATATCGGTATTAAAGCCAATAGCCGCCATAGCCATCACGATAAAGAACTTCGACAGCTCCTTGATAGGCGCCGTAACGGATGCAGGAAGCTGAAGCACCGTGGTGATTACGCTCGCCAGCACAAAGAACAGCACGAACATGGGAAACGCGCGTTTAAGCGAGAACGTGCTTTTGGCGTCGCCGCCGGCCTTGCGCGCCAGATGCATCTGCCAGCATGCGAGCACCAACGTAATGGGAATAATGGCCAGCGTCCTGGTGAGCTTGACCACTGTGGCGCTTTCGAGCACATTGGCGCCGGGATGCATGCTGTCCCAGGCGCTCGCCGCAGCCGTTACCGACGAGGTGTCGTTGATGGCGGTGCCGGCAAACAGGCCAAAGCCCTCGTTGGTCAGCCCGAGCATGCCGCCGAGCGTCGGAAACACGAGCGCCGCGATAACGTTAAACAGGAAGATGACCGAAATAGCCTGGGCAATCTCGCGATCGTCGGCATCAATGACGGGCGCGGTCGCGGCGATGGCAGAACCGCCGCAAATCGACGAACCCAAACCCACAAGCGTCGCGATCTTGCCCGGCACGTTCATAACGCGGCAGAGCACGAAGGCGATGACAAGCGAGGTCGAAATCGTCGCCACGATAATCGGCAGCGACTGAGCGCCTTTGGACAGAATCTGCGAGAGGTTCATGCCAAAGCCAAGCAGGATTACCGCGTACTGCAAGACTTTTTTAGACGTATAGGTGACGCCGGCAGCGAGCGGTTCGCGACGATTCTTGGGGAAGACGAGCGCCAGGACCATGCCAAAGAGGATGGCAAATACCGGTCCACCGACCACCTCAATTTGTTTGCCGAGCAACGTCGCGGGGATAGCGATGATCAGGCAGAACAAGACACCCTTCCAGCGCTCGCGTACGATATTCGCCAGTTGCATATGGGATTCCTTCTTTCTATTTCACGTTTGCGACGGTTTATGATACGGCAACATTGAGCATAGCCTTGCGTAAACAACGACTAAGACGCCGCAATAGTTCTCAGGCAACAGCCGAATTACCCACCGCGGAGAGCTGATTCGCGGCATAATTAACAACTGACATATGAGTGTGATAGAACAGTTGCGAGGCGCTATGGAAGAATCGATGCACGTCGGCGAGCAGGAAACGAGTCTACAGGACCAGTCCTACCACACCATTCGACGCAAAATCGTCTACCTGGACTACAAGCCGGGCGAAAAGCTGGGCGTCAAGCAGCTTTGTGACGACCTTGATATGGGGCGCACTCCTGTGCGCGAGGCACTGGTGCGTCTGGCGCAAGAGGGCCTGGTGCGCACCGTGCCCCAAAGCGGCACCTATGTCTCGCCCATCAACCTCACCCTCGCCGAGAGTGCCTGTTACATCCGCGAGCATCTGGAAAAGCAAGTGATCGTGGAGTGCTGTGCGCGCGCCACGTCGGCCAGCATCGAGCAGCTCGACCGCTCCATCGCGCTGCAGGAAAAGGCCATGGCCGAAGAGGATCGCATCGGTTTCTTTTTGAGCGACAACCTCATGCATCACATGATTTTTAGCATCGCATGTCGCAGCACCGTGTGGTCGTGGCTCGAAGAGACCAATGCCGACCTGGAGCGCTTCCGCTGGCTGCGCGCCGCCACGCAGGTTCTCGACAATCAGGACATCGTGAACGAGCACAAGCAGATTCGCCGCGCTATCGCCGGTCGCGACCCCATCGAAGCGAGCTTTTTGGTCAGCAAGCACCTGCACATGATGTTCCGCAACCAGACCGAGGTCCTGGACCAATATCCCAAGTACTTCGAGACCAGCAAGCTCCGCTAACCTGCCAAAAAGGGACAAGTTTATTTTGGCAGGTTTTATCTGGGCAAACGCAACAAGGCCCGACTCCGCCACAGCGGAGCCGGGCCCTTCTTGTTAGCGCGTTTCGACAACGGAGCACCTGATGTCAGTCACCAACAGCGAGCGAGCCGCATTTGCGCCAAGGTGACGTGAAATGAGAGGGCGCTGACCTTCTGGTCGCGCCCTCGAAATTGAACGTCAGATTGGCGTGAATGCGGCTCGCGCAGCGTCGAGCAGTTCCGGCGTTTGGTAAAACGCCGGAACAACAATTACTCGACGGTCACGCTCTTAGCGAGGTTTCGAGGTTGGTCAACGTCGCAACCGCGCAGAATGGCCACCTCGCGGGCGAGCAGCTGCAGCGGAACGCTCGCCGTGATGGGGCTGAACACGTCACGGACGGACGGCACGCGAATGATGCAGTCGGCAATCTTGTTGATCTCCTCGTCGCCCTCGGTGGCAACGACGATGACCTTGGCACCGCGCGCCTTGCACTCCATAAGGTTCGACACGGTCTTGTCGTAGGTGGCACTCTTGGTGGCCACGGCGATGACGGGGAAGCCCGGATCGATCAGCGCGATGGGGCCGTGCTTCATCTCGCCGGCAGCATACGCCTCGGCGTGCAGGTAGCTGACCTCCTTGAGTTTGAGCGCGCCCTCGTAGGAAATGGCGGCGCCCATGCCACGACCCACGAACAGCGCGGACTGCGCGTCCCTGCACACAAGTGCGGCCTCGTGCACGGCCTCGGTCTGCGTATCCAGAATCCACTGGATCTGCTCGGCCGTATCGGAAAGCTCGCGAAACATCATGCGTGCCTGTTTGGTGGTCAGGCGGTACTTGACCTGCGCCAGCAGCAGGGCCAAAAGCGTGAGGCTAACGACCTGACCGATGAAGCTCTTGGTCGAGGCAACCGCAATCTCCTTGTTGGCCTTGGTATAGATGACGCCATCGCTTTCGCGCGCCACCGGGCTGCCCACCACGTTAGTGATGCCAAAGACCTTGGCGCCCTTGATGCGCGCATCGCGAATGGCGGCAAGGGTGTCGGCCGTCTCGCCCGACTGGGACACGGCCACGACGAGCGTCGTCGGCGTGATGATGGGGTTGCGGTAGCGGAACTCGCTTGCCGCCTCGACCTCGGTAGGAATACGAGCCCAGCCCTCAATAAGGTTCTTAGCGATGAGTCCGGCATGGTAGCTGGTGCCGCAGGCAATCACATACACGCGGTCGATATCGTTGAGCTCCTCGAGCGAAAGGCCCAGCTCGTCGATATCGAGCTCACCGGCAGGGGTCATGCGACCCACCAGCGTGTCGCGCACGACGCGAGGCTGCTCGTGAATCTCCTTGAGCATAAAGTCGGGATAACCGCCCTTTTCGGCCATGTCCAGATCCCAATCGATGTGGGTGACCTTGGGCTCGATGACATTGCCGGCCTCGTCGGTATACTCGACGCCCGCAGGCGTGAGCTTGGCAAACTGACCGTCCTCGAGCACCACGACATCGCGGGTGGCATCGATAAGCGCGATCACATCGGAGGCGACGTAGGAGCCGGTCTCGCCCACGCCGACCACAATCGGTGAGTCCTTGCGGGCAACGGCAATCACGCCAGGCTCGTCGGCGCACACGGCGGCCAAGCCATAGGCGCCCACCACGTGGGTGCAGGCCTCACGCACGGAAGCCATCAGGTCGCGCGTCTCGGCATAGGCCTCTTCGATCAAGTGCGCGAAGACTTCGGTATCGGTCTCGCTCTTAAAGTGATGGCCGCGGCCCTCCAGCTCCTCGCGCAGCTCGGCGAAGTTCTCGATGATGCCATTGTGGACGATGGCGATGCGACCGTCGCAGCTGGTGTGGGGATGAGCGTTAACGACGGAAGGCTTGCCGTGGGTGGCCCAACGGGTGTGACCGATACCGCAGGTTGCGTCACTATCGATATTGGAAAGCTCGCTCTCCAGGCCCGCAACCTTGCCCACGCGGCGGATAACGTCGAGGTGAGCAGCGGCGCCCTCGCCCACCTCGAGCGCGACGCCCGAGGAGTCATAGCCGCGATACTCCATGCGCTTAAGGCCTGTGACCAGGATGTTCTTTGCAATATCAGAGCCGGTGTAGCCGACAATTCCGCACATAGGATAAATCCCTTCGCTCGCGTGACTGCAAGACGTCCACGCACAGGGGGCGCTGAGACGTATAACGTTCGAGTATTGTACTCACGCAAGCGCAAGCTGATATACCAGAAGTGGTATCTCAACTTAGATACCACCCGATGCACACATGCCCAGCCGGTCCAAACCACCACGAAGGGGACAGGCACCTTTGTGGTGGTTTGGACCGGGGCGGCGGCCTATCCCGGCGAAAGATCTCAATCTGTAACATCTGGGCCGCAATAAGCCGGCTTAGTGTTACAGATCGAGACATTACGGTTCGGCCCCAGCACTATGTCTCGATCCGTAACAGGTAGAGGCGGTTTTGCCGTCCAGATGTTACAGATCGAGACAATTGAAGGCCCGGGCGTCTCAAACCACCACAAAGGTGCCTGTCCCCTTCGTGGTGGTCGCGATGGCAACGGCGTTTTCGCAGATAAAACCTACCAAAATAAACCTGTCCCTAATTGGCAGGTTTTGACACCCCAGGGACGGGCGATGCTACAATCTGGCTTGTACTTGAAACGCATCAAAGGGGCCGCTATGGCAAAGGTAAAAATCAGCGACGTCGCGCGCGAGGCAGGGGTCTCGCTGGGCACGGTATCCAACGCGCTCAACCACCCCGAAAAGTTGCGCCCCGAAACCCTTAAGCTCATCAACGAGACCATTAATCGCCTTGGCTACCTGCCCAACCAAAGCGCCCGTCAGCTCGCAGGCGGCGCCA
Source organism: uncultured Collinsella sp. (assembly GCA_947642445.1). Classification (GTDB taxonomy): domain Bacteria; phylum Actinomycetota; class Coriobacteriia; order Coriobacteriales; family Coriobacteriaceae; genus Collinsella. The sequence continues at coordinate 20,829 of CANRSF010000017.1, forward strand.
CCAAGTCCTTTGGCCTGGTCCTCCCCCGTCTCGACCACGGCTTTTCGCTCCAGATTGCCAGCGGTGCCCACAACGAGGCACGCAAGCACGGCTATGACTTGCTCATCGCTAACGCCGACAACGACGACATTCTCGAAGACCATTACCTGCGCTACTTTATGGGCACGCAGATGTCCGGCGTCATGGTTCAGCCCATGGCATCCCCCGACTGGCACCCGGCCATGACTAAAGTGCCCGTGCCGATCGTCCATCTGGACATCCACTGCTCCGAGCCCGGTTATTACGTGGCTGCCGACAACGAGGCACAAGGCCGCATTATCGCCGAGCTCGCCGTTGCCCGTGGCGCACGCCATATCACCGTTGTGGGCAGAGCGGCATTTATGCAGCTCACTTTGCGCGTACTTGGCATCCATAAGGCCCTCGCCCTGCATCCCGATATCAAGATCGAAGTCATCGACGCCGGCGAATGGAATACCGCTGCCGACGGCTACGGCATCGGTGCCCAAATCGCTGAGCGCCCCGCGGACGAGCGCCCCGACTTCGTGGTCGGCCTGACCGACGTATTGGCCTCGGGCGTTATCTCGGCGCTGACCGACAAAGGCATCTCCGTCCCCGAGCAGGTTCGCGTGGCCGGATGCGACGGCAACCCACTCGCTTGGAGCGGGGCGGTCCCGCTCACCACGGTAGCACCCCCAGGCTACGAGATTGGCCGCAAGGGCGTTCAATTGCTCATGGAGCAAATCGAGAACAAGGCGCCGGCGAAGACAAAGCATGTCCGCATCGGCTCTGCCGCGCGCACCGTCACCGCGGTCACGGCCATCGAGGACATCAACCGTCAGGAAATCGTGCGTCCCTTCTTGCTCGAGCGCGTAAGCACCCAAAATGCCAAGCCGCATCCGACGGGCCAACCCATAGTCCCGACAACCGACATCAACCTGGGCGCCTACCTGTAAAAAAAACGCCGCAACGGAAACAGCCCCGCTGCGGCGTTTTTGCTGACCCCACGGGCCTTCCCCGTTTAGCCGAACCTGCGGCTACGGATTTTTATGGAATGTAATCCATTTTTCATTAGCTTTTTTGCAAAAATGTATTCAATTCCATTTTTTAGAACAGCGCCTCCACGCAGGCGCCGTTACCGTCACCGTCCTGCGGGATCGGGCGCGGGGCATGGCGACTCGCGTGCAAACGCTAGCGCACGGCCTTGACCGCCGCCGTCAGATCGAACAGCGTATCGAGCACGGCCTCGCAGCCATCCACCACGTCCTGCGGCAGCGGCACGATATCGGGGACGGCAAAGACGTGGCAGCCGGCCGTGATGCCCGAGACGCAGCCGTTGCGGGAATCCTCGACCACGGCGCACTCCTCGGGAGCAAAGCCCGCGCGCTCGCAGGCGAGCAGATACATCTCGGGGTCGGGCTTGCCGTGTACGACGTCCTCGCCGCAGGTCACCGTCTCAAACTTATCAAAGAGGCCGACCGTCTTAAGGTTGCGCTCGGCGGTAACATGGCGCGACGACGTCGCGAGGTCCACGTGATAGCCCGCAGCCAGCAGTTCGTCCAGGCACTCGGCGGCGCCGGCCTTAAGCTCCAGATCGGTCTTGACCATCTCGTCGCGAATCTCCCTATGGCGACGATAGATTGCCTCAGCGGTTTCGCGGCTGCCGTAATGCCCATCAAGGATCTTCATGACATCGGGCAGCGTGCGGCCGATAAACTGATGGATCAGCGCATCATCAATCGCGAATCCCAGCTCGGCCGCTCCCGCCTTCCACGCCTTGATACCCAAACGCTCGGTATCGACCAGCGTTCCGTCCATATCAAAAATAACAGCCTTGATCATATCGGTCCCCCATCGCTTCGCGCTGCTGTACTCCCGCAACTTTACCGCACTTGTAAACTTGTATATAACGTATATAGCATATTGCACTTTCGTTACATAGATAGAAGTCTTATGACAAGTGGCTCGGTAGGATTATAGTTTTCGACCGAGTACTCAACGGCAAGGATCGATTCATGCTTTCAGACACCACCGCACCTGCAGAGGGGCTTCAGGACAAACTCGCAGCGCTCGAGCAGCTGCTTTTGGCATACGGACGCGTCGCCATCGGCTTTTCCGGTGGCGTCGACAGCAGCTTTTTGGCCGCGGTCTGCGCCCGCATCATGCCCGCCAGCACGCTTCTCGTTCACCTCACCACGCCGCTCATCGGCACGCCCGAGCAGGCTTCGTTTGAGCGGTCCGTTGACGGGCAGGCCGATGAGGGGCCGCATTTTAAGCTCCCCGTGCTCAATCTTTCGGTCGATCAGCTGCGGCTCCCCCAAGTAGCCTGCAACGATGCCGACCGCTGCTACCACTGCAAGCGCGCCGGCTTTACCGCCATCGTCAACCACGCCAAGTCGCTGGGCTTTCCCACCGTCATCGACGGCAGCAACGCAAGCGACCGCGGCGACTACCGCCCCGGCATGCGCGCCGCCCAGGAGCTCGGCGTGCGCTCGCCCCTCATGGAGGTCGGCTTTACCAAGGACGAAGAGCGCGAGCTGCTGCGCGCCTGGGGCTATCCCGTTTGGAACCTGCCGGCAGGAGCCTGCCTGGCCACGCGTGTCCCCACGGGCGAGGAGCTCACACGCGAGAAGGTCGATGTGATCCGCGCCTGCGAGGACTACCTGCACGATCTTGGCCTGGCGCAGATCCGCGCACGCCTCGTCGGCGGCTGCATGCATATCGAGGCCGCACCGGCAGACGTCGCCAAGATTGCCGCCCTCGGCGGTACCGCAGTCAACGACGAGGGTAAAGCCCCGCTTCCCGCCGCTATCGAATCTGCCCTGCGCAACCTAGGCTGCGGCCACATCTCCCCCGAGGTCACCCCCTACATCCACGGCAACATGAATCTTTAGGTTACGCCGTTTTACAAACGGCGTACCTGCTCGGCGCTGCGCGGGCTCCGGGCACGGCAATCTGACGTTCAACTTCACGGGCGCGACCAAAAGGTCAGCGCCCGCTTGTTTCACGTCACCTTACCGCACCCGGAGCCCGCTCGCTCACATATGCTCAACCTGGACTGCGTTAACTGACCTGTCAATAAGGGACGGGTTTATTATGGCAGGTTTTATCTGGGGAAATGTCACAAGACAACTGCCTCTCTAGCACCCCTCTAACTTCGAGAGGCACTGGAGAGGCGTCTCGGCCGCACCTACTTTTTCCGATAGCGGCGGTTACGGCTCGTCGATGAACCCATTACTTCAATGAGTCCTTTATCCGGCAGCATTGGCATTCCGTCTCTCTAAACCAATAGATTTATCTCTCTAACTTTAGAGAGATAAGCACTTTGTTTTAGAGAGACCTTTAGATAGATATATCAAATTCGCTGCTAGATTACCTAAGACTGTCTCTCTAACCGACTTTATCTTTAGAGAGACATTTAGAGAGACGAGCGCGACCCCTCTAATGAATGGAACACCGCAGCCGACAGCTACGGCATCGGCACCCAGATTGCCGAGTGCGCAGTACCCCGGCAAGCAACTACGCCGAAGCCACCGCCATCGGCTTCGGCGCATACCTTTAGCTCACGGCCTTGACCGCCGCCCCCAGTTCGAACAACGTATCGAGTACCGTCTCGCAACCATCCACCACGTCCTGCGGCAGCGGCACGATATCGGGAACGGCAAAGACGTGGCAGCCGGCCGTGATGCCCGAGACGCAGCCGTTGCGGGAATCCTCGACCACGGCGCACTCCTCGGGAGCAAAGCCCGCGCGCTCGCAGGCGAGCAGATACATCTCGGGGTCGGGCTTGCCGTGTACGACGTCCTCGCCGCAGGTCACCGTCTCAAACTTATCAAAGAGGCCGACCGTCTTAAGGTTGCGCTCGGCCGCAACGCGGCGCGACGACGTCGCAAGGCCCACGTGATAGCCCGCGGCCAGCAACTCGTCTAGGCACTCGGCGGCGCCGGCCTTAAGCTCCAGGTCGGTCTTGGCCATCTCGGTGTGAAGCTCAATGTTGCGGGCATAAATCGCGTCGGCGGTTTCGCCCTTGCCGTAATGCGCCTCAAGGATGCCCTTAACATCGGCATTCGAACGGCCGATAAACTGATGCGTCAGCGCATCATCAATCGCGAATCCCAGCTCGGCCGCGCCCGCCTTCCACGCCTTGATACCCAAACGCTCGGTATCGACCAGCGTCCCGTCCATGTCAAAAATAACAGCCCTGATCATATCGGCCCCTTCATCGGCTTGCGTTACCGCAAATCTACTGCACGTTATAACTTGTATATAACGTATATATCATATTGCACGTTCGCTATATAGATGGGAGTCTCATAACGAGCGCTCGGTAGGACCATGGTTTTCGGTCGAGTGTCCAGCGGTGAGAAGCGTTTCTGCTTTCAGACACTACCGCACCCGCAAAGGGGCTTCAGGAAGAGCCCGGTGTGCGCATGTCAAGCTACTGCCATATCTCACCCGAGGTCACCCCCTACATCCACGGCAACATGAACCAGTAACCTGCATCCCAATAAGTTGCGGTGGAATAGTTCCTGTTTTGCGGCCCATCGGGCCCCAACAGGAACTATTCCACCGCAACTGCGTTTTGTGAGCATGGACCCGCAAAGAAAGAAACGGTTTTATTATTGGACGCGTTTGCCCGGGCAAACGCGCGGCAACGCGCTAAGCGAACATCTTGACGCTCATATCGACGGGATTCGCCGTATAGCAGGACGTGGTCACGAGGCCATCAACGCCAGTCGACGCGTACTCGGCAGCGTTGTCGGGGTGAATCCCTCCCGCCGCAACTAGGGCCACATGGGGATCGATTCCATGCAGCTCCTCGACGAGCGGCCCCAGCTCGGCAACCGACACTTTGTCGAACTGAATACCGTCGACGCCCGCCTTCACCAGCCTGCGAGCATCATCGGCGCCCGCCTCGACAAACAGCTTTTTCTCGATGCAGCGTCGACGAATCTGGGGCAGAAGCTCAATAAACGCATCGAGTCCCGTCGCTCCAGAAGGCGCTGTCATAAACCTGGTATGGTTGTCGAACACCAGCACGGTCTCGGAAAGGCCCATGCGATGCGGAAACGCTCCGCCCGCAACGATCGCCTTGGTCAGCAGATCTCTATTGCCCGGCGTGCTCTTTCGCGTCGTCAGCACCTCGCACATGGGATTGGCCGCATGCGCAGCGTCGACCATTTTGCGCGTCTTGGTTGCCACAGCCGAGTAGTGGTCGAACATATTTAGGCCGACTTTCCATAGCAGATGCAAATTGGCGGCCGAACCGCGTACGCGCATAAAAGATTGCCCGGCTTCAACCTTGGTTCCCGAGGGCTCAAACCACTCGACCGTCAAGTTCAGCATAGTGGCCATACGCGCAACCTCCTCCGTGCAACAAAGCACACAGTTCTCGCGTGTGTAATACTCCATCGCACCGAGCGCCTCACCGATTCCCAGGATATGCGTCGTAAGATCGATAAAGGGGACATTCTCGGCGATAAGCTCCTCGAGCCGCGTGTCGCTTATACGGATAATGTCGGACATGGGGCCTTCTCTCTCGCGTTGTTCTCAGCAAAAAAGCGTGCCGCTTTTCCAGCCTATACGGTACAACCTCATCAGCAGCGTTTGCCCCGCATCTTACGCATTCTGCCGAGCAAACGTCCTGCGGCGTCTCCCGCTAGACTGATTAACCTGCTAAAAAGGAACAGGTTTATTTTGCCAGGTTTTATCTGGGGAAACGCAGACAGGGCCGCGACGTCTATAGCGTCGCGGCCCTTTTCCTTGGAGAAGGATCGATTAATGGAACGGAGAGCCCGTTCTAACCCTCGAGCCCGGCGTTGATGAGCTCGGCAATCTCGACAGGATCGGCGCTTTCGCGCACCTTGTCACGGAAGCCGGCATCCATCAGCATCACGGCAGCCTTGGAGAGCAGACGCAGGTGCGTGGTTCCCGCTTCGCCGGCGGGCACGTACAGCGCGAGCGCCACATCGACGGGCACGCCATCAAAGCTCGGCCACTCAACAGGCTCGGACAGCTTGAGCACGGCCACGCCCGGCGTATGGATCGCATCGCTCTTGGCATGCGGAACGGCAAAACCGGCGACGAGGCCAGTCTCGGCCTCGTTTTCGCGAGCAATAAAAGCCGCCTCTACAGCAGATGCGTCATCGGCAAAACCAAGCTCAACAGCCTGCTCGGACAGATAATGCAGCGCGTCCTCGCGCGAGGCGGCGGTATACCCGATCGTCACTTGGTTGGCAGATACAAACCCCGTGGGAACCTTCCTTACAACACGGACCTGACCGCAGCCTCGATACCATCGGCGTCCAAACCGTACTTGTGCAGCAAATCGACCGCAGGGCCGGACTCGCCGTACACATCGCGCACGCCGACGCGACGCATCGGCACCGGATGCTGCTCCGCGAGCACCGAGGCCACGGCCTCGCCAAGACCACCGATAATCGAATGCTCCTCGGCGGTGACCACGCGACCAGTCTTCTTGGCGCTGGCAACCACCAGGCGCTCATCAAGAGGCTTGATCGTGTGCATGTTGATGACCTCGGCGTCAATACCATCGGCAGCGAGGGCCTCGGCGGCCTCAAGCGCCTCGGCGACCATGAGGCCGCAGGCAATGATGGTCACATCGGACCCCTCGCGCACGACTACGCCACGGCCAATCTTGAACTCATAGTCCTCGCGATCGTTGATGACCGGTGTTGCCAGGCGGCCGAAACGCATGTAGACCGGACCCTCAAACTCATAGGCGGCGCGCACGCAAGCACGACCCTCGATGTCATCGGCGGGAACGATCACCGTCATACCCGGGATCGTGCGCATGAGCGCGATATCCTCGCAGCACTGATGCGTGGCACCGTCTTCACCGACCGATATACCCGCATGCGTGGCGCCGATTTTGACGTTGAGGTGCGGATAGCCGATGGAATTACGCACTTGTTCGTACGCGCGGCCGGCGGCGAACATGGCAAATGTGCTCGCAAAGGCGATGTGACCCGTGGTCGCAACGCCGGCGGCGAGCCCCATCAAGTTGCTCTCGGCAATGCCGGCATCGTAGAAGCGCGCAGGATGCGCAGCCTTAAACTTACCCGTCTGCGTTGCGGCGGCCAGGTCGGCATCGAGAACCACAAAGTCATCGCGCTCATTGCCCAACTCGACAAGTGCCTCGCCATAGCTAACGCGCGTGGCGACTTTCTTGACGTCTGCCATTAGAGCTCCTCCCCTGCTGCTGCGAGCTCGGCCATTGCCTGCTCAAACTGTTCATCGTTGGGCGCCTTGCCGTGCCAGCCCACCTGGTTTTCCATAAAGGAGACGCCCTTGCCCTTCACCGTCTCGGCGATAATGGCCACGGGCGAGTCGCTCACTTTGCGGGCCTCGGCAAAGGCGGCTGCAATCTGCGCCATGTCGTTACCGTCGGCAAGCTCGATCACATGCCACTTAAAGGCGCGGAACTTGTCGGCAAGTGGCATAGCCGAGTTAACTTCGTCGATACTGCCGTCAATTTGCAGGCCATTGTGATCGACGATAGCGACGAGGTTATCCAGGTCGTGGTTGCCGGCGAACATAGCCGCCTCCCACACCTGGCCTTCCTCGCACTCGCCGTCGCCCAACAGCGTGTAGACGCGGTAATTGTCACCCCAGTGCTTTGCGGCGAGTGCCATTCCAACCGCGGCGGAGATGCCCTGACCGAGCGATCCGGTAGACATGTCGACGCCCGGCGTGTCATTCATATTGGGATGGCCCTGCAGGCGGCTGCCGATATGGCGGAGCGTCTCGAGCTCCTCCTTGGGAAAGAACCCGCGCTCGGCGAGCACGGCGTAGAGTGCCGGAGCGCAATGTCCCTTGGAGAGCACAAAGCGATCGCGCTTAGCGCGGCTCGGATTCGCCGGGTCGACATCCATTTCCTCAAAGTAGAGGTAGGTCATAATGTCGGCGGCGCCAAGCGATCCGCCCGGATGCCCCGACTTGGCGGCGTGAACCGCAGTCACGACACCCTTCCTGACCTCATTGGCGACCTTCGCCAGCTCCTGGTTGGTCATACAAATTCCTCTCTTGAAAACAACCCCGGCACTGGATGATGCGATGTCGGGGCAATTCACTCGTTTAAGCCCGCACGACGACCTTTTTCCAGTCAGCCTCGAAGGAGGCGAGACCTTGATCGGTCAGCGGGTGGTGCAGCCACTTCTTGAGCGCGGCCATAGGCACGGTCGCGATATCGGCGGAGTCAACATCTTCCCGCGTCAGCTCCTTCTCGATGCCCAGGCCACCCTGGTCTCAACCTTGTGCTCAATGCCACAGGCGGCGCATTCATTTTGAATCGCCTTCTGGGCCATATACGCGTAGGCGATACCCAAGGTACAGACGGCAACGCCTACGTTCTTCATTTTTAAGATGGCGTGCCAGGCGGTAATTTCACCCTAAAACACAAAAGCCCCAAGTCAACAAAAGCCAGGAGCCTTTGCCAACTTGGGGCATTACGAGTCGCCGCCGTACAGGCAACGGCGACCCTTACTCCTTCTGCCATCAACCGATATGGACGACTCGGCTTGTCCGGTTACGGCAGGATGTGGAATCCAAGCGTTTCGATATCACGCGCGAAACCCTTAACGGTGTCGAGCGAATACTCCATGAGGTCCTTACCGACGTTCTTGCGCTTGGCCAGGATGCCGTTGGGAACGGTAATGATCTGGCATCCCACGGACTCGGCCTGATAGATATTCAGCAGCTCACGGGTAGATGCCCAGAGCACCTCACACTGCGGCTTTGCCGCGGCCTTTTTGACAGACTCAGCCATCAACGGCAGCGGATCAACGCCGGTATCGGCAATACGGCCGGCAAAGATAGAGATGATAGACGGCGTCTCAGCGGAGACAGCGTCCACAAACTCATCGACCTGCTCGGGAGTAAAAATCGTCGTAACATTTACCTTGATGCCGTCGGCAGAAAGGCGCTCAACGAGCGCCGCGGTCGACTCACCCTTGGTGTTGAGTGCGGGAATCTTGACATACACATTGTCAGCCCAAGTCGCAATCTCGCGAGCCTCGGCCTCCATGCCCGCCTCATCGTCCGCAAAGACCTCAAACGAAACCGAGACATCGGTGATGTGCTCGAGCACGGTCTTGGCGAACTCGCGGTAATCGGTCACGCCACCCGCCTTCATAAGCGATGGGTTAGTCGTAAAGCCCTGAACGTTACCGTTCTCGGCCATGTCGAGCATGCCCTCGAGATTGGCACCGTCGGCAAATACCTTGATTGCCATAATGTACTCCTTACATACATGATGATATAGAAATGTACGGACTGAATTGTTTGTCAAAAGCGCCGCCGCATCAGAGTGGAACGGAGAGCCCCTTAATCGAGTTCGATCTCGAGGCGGTAGAGGTCGGCGCGGTAGAACGACTCCACATACTCACGGGGCACATTCTGCTGGTCATGAGAAACCCTCGTTATGTTGAGCAGCGGAGCCCCAACGTTGATGCCCAATAGCTCGGCCTGCTCGTCGGTAGCAACGCAAGCTCCAATCTTTTGGCTCACACGGCTCCAGCGAATATCGCACGAGTTATTGAGATAAGCGCGAAGCGATTCCTTGGAAAAGTCGCGCTCCGCAATATGCGGGACATAGCCGTCTTCGTAATAAATCGTCTCCAGATAGAACGGACGATCGCCCGACACGCGCACACGGCGAAGGCAGAAGGCCTTTGCGCCCTCAGCCAAGCCCAGCTCGTGGGCAACGTGCTGAGGCATGGTTACAACGCCAGACTCAATCAAGCGTTTTTGCGGCACTGCAAACTCGTCCACATTCTTCTTGATATAGCTCGAGACACGCTTAGGCGAGCTAAGTGGCACGTTGGCAATAACCTCGGATCCGCGGCCGCGCTTCTTCTCAATCAAGCCATTATTAGAAAGCAGTTCCATCGCTTTGCGCGCCGTTGCACGCGAAACGTCATAGCGCTTCATAAGATCGCTTTCGGAGGGAATGTAGTCGCCAATCTTGTAGGCACCGCTCGTAATTTCCTGGAACAAGATATCGTACAACTGAGAATACAGCTGTTCCTTGCCGCTAAAATCGAGCTCAGACGTATCGGTCATCATCCCTCCCCTGTCTGGACTAATTCTCTAAATCCTTGATATCAGGTACTGTCTTTTAACAAATGTTAACTGCAAAATCTCAAAAGACACGCATCGATAACGCTGCCCGCGTATATTCCACTCCAGCCGAGCATACTTCACCGACTCACCACCATCTTGGGGCATTCTCTATGCAAAGAATGCCCCAGACTGCCTCTAGCGCGCGCCGAAAAGCTTGCGCGGGCTGGCACTCGCGCCGATACGATCGGCACCGGCGCCCGACATAAGTGCAAGATCTTCTTTCGTGCGAACGCCGCCCGATGCCTTGACCTTTACACGGCCGCCCGACTCTTGAGCAAACAGATAGACATCCTCAACCTGGGCACCAGCCGTACCAAAGCCCGTAGACGTCTTAATAAAGTCTGCGCCGGCAGCCTCGACGGCATGACAGATCGGCTTTTTGGTTTCCTGCGCCAGATAGCACGTTTCGACAATGACCTTGAGCGTCGCATTGGGCACGGCCTCGCGCACGACTCGAATATCGTCCTCGATCGCCTGGTAATCGCGGGCCTTGACCATTCCTTGATCGATCACCATGTCGATTTCGGAGGCACCGTTGGCGTAGGCATCGGCCGCTTCGGCGGCTTTCGCAGCGCTCGTCATATAGCCAAGCGGGAAAGCGATGACCGTGGTAAGTGCAAGATCGGGATAGGCCTCGTGGGCACGGGCGATATACGAAGGCGGGATGCATGCGCTGGCACAACCGTACTCGAATGCCTCGGCACAAATGGCATCAATCTGATCCCAGGTCGCCGTCGGCTTAAGCAATGTATAGTCGATGCGCGAGCAGAGGTCCTCATCGGTAAGCTCTGCCCCCGCCTTGGCGGCAATGGCGGCAACCGACGAGGGATCGTCCAGATACTCATCAACCTTGGCCAAAAAGCCCGGATAATCAACGGCATCGACATTGGTCACGTCAAGCTCAATGGTATGACCCAGCTCAAACGTATCATAGCCACGGTTTTTGATGCGGTCGACAAGGATATCCAGATCGACCAGATCGTCGCCCTTGCTACGATCTTCGAGCACATCGCCCTTGTGATAATGCGTCACAATGTGCGCAAGATGACGCGTCGGCTTAAGATCGCGAGCACGGTAGCGCTTGCTGATCATAACGGGATCGGCGACAAGACGAATCGTGAGCACACGGTAGCCGTGCTTGTCTGCCAGCTCGGCGAGCCTGTCGTGCTGCTTAGCGGAAAACGGATAATCGCACATAATCTGCGGCCCATCCGCCATGGCGGCATCGAGGCGACGGAACCACTCCTGAAGTGCGTTCGCATCAACCCGTGCCTTTTCCTCGGCATTGTTAAAGCCGTACGTATCCCAATACTCTTCCTTAACGTCATCAAGCGAGACACTCAAAAAGCTCTCGGATGTATGGCGAGCCTTGATGCGATCTGCCAAATCGGTTTTGCCCGTTGCCGGCGGCCCGGCAAGCAAAATCAGCGTCTTTTCCATGCTAGGAAACCCTTCTTACTACCCGATTATTTGCCACGAAGCTGGTCTTTGGAGATGGCAAGCATCTCAGTAACCTTGTCCATGTAATACTTGATGGCTTCATCGTCTTTCGCTTCGGCGGCAGCCGCACGCTTCTTGTTGTACAGCTTGACCAGTGCCGCAGACGCCTTGCCCATCGTGCGATTGACTTCCAGGCTTTGCTCGTATGCCTCAACGGCCTCGTCGACCATGTTGGCATCGGCGTAAAGCTTGCCAATCTCGTTTAGAACGTTTGCGGCAGCGACGCCCTCCTTGCCCTCGAGCTCGGAACGCTTTGCCTTAACGGCGTCGAGAACGGCATCTCGATCGAGAACGGGTGCGGTCTCGGCTGCAGCGGAGGCCACCTTCTCCTTTTTCTTGCCAAATCCAAACAAACCCATTGGAAACCTCCACTAGCAGTAATAAACGAAAGGGGTTGTTCCCCTGCCGGGGACCAGGCACAGGAACAACCCCCTTGAAGAAAGACTTGGACCTTCGTCAGGCGCTACAAGAATCCTTATGCGATACCAAAGACGCTGAGGATGGACTTGATGGCCATGAAGAAGAAGCCGGTGACGACGGTGTCGACGTCGGTGCAGGTCATGTTCACGAAGCCAATCTGAGCGAGCATCGGGGACAGGAGCGCAGGCAGGATCATGATGAAGATGCCGTGGAAGATGCAGCCGATGATGGCGCCGCGACGGCCGTCGATGGCGTTACCGAAGATACCAGCAGTGCCGCCAGCGAAGAAGTTGGACATAACGCCGGGGATGACGAGGGTGCCCATGAAGCCGGTAATAGCCATGCCGATCAGCGAGCCAAGCGTGGTGAACACAAAGCCGAAGATAACGGCGTTGGGGGCATAGGTGAACAGGACAGGGCAGTCCAGAGCGGGGCGCGCATCGGGGACGAGCTTCATCGAGATGCCCTGGAAGGCGGGGACGAGCTCGGCGAGCAGCAGGCGGACGCCGGCGAGCAGGACGTACAGACCAACGACGAACTGCATGGCCTGGAGGAAAGCGTAGACCATGAAGTTGGTGGCGCCGCAGTAGTCAGCAGCAGCAGCGGGACCAGCGAAAGCAGCGACGACCAGGTAGAAAACGATCATGACCAGGCCGACGGCAGCGTAGGTATCCTGGAGGAAGGACAGGGACTGCGGAATCTCGAGATCCTCGGTGGACTTGGACTCCTTGCCGCCAGCGAGCTTCTTGGTGATGCTTGCGACAAGAGCGGTGAACATATAACCAAAGGTGCAGAAGTGACCCAGGGCAATGTCATCGGACTCGGTGATCTTGCGGACAACGGGCTGAGCGAAGGCAGGCATGAGGGTAGCGAAGGCGCCACCGACGATGGAGCTGACGACGATCAGGGGGATACCGCGCAGGCCGCAGAAGAAGGCGAACACGACGCAGAGCGTGGACTCCCACAGAAGGGCCTGGCCAGTCAGGAACACATACTTAAACTTGGTGAAACGAGCGAGGATGATGTTCACCACGAAGATGCCAGCGAGGCAGATGGCGATCTCGGAACCAAGGCCGAGGTCGGTCATTGCCTGACCGTTAATGCCCTCGATGGAAGCGACGACGGCGGTCATGCCGTTGAAGCCGAAGGCGGAGTTGAACATATCGCCAAAGTAGGCAAGAGACCCCTGCATGACGCTCGAGCCGGCAGCCAGAACAAGGAAGCCGAGCATCGTCTTAAACGTGCCGAGCAGCACGTCGTTGGCCGGCTTCTTCTGAAGCACAAGGCCCAGGCAGGCGACGAGACCGATAACAACGGCGGCCTGCGTCAGGATGTTATTGATAATAAACTCAAGAACAGCCATGTTGTACACCCCTTTTTCTCATGTACATTTCTATCAATCTAGGTGAAAAGACCCTTACTCTAGGACGCCCATCTCCTTGAGCACCGGAGTCAACTTCTCCTCGATTTCCTTCTTATCGACAAGACGCTTGAGGAACACGCAGGGAAGACCGGTGTTGTAGCTCTCGATCTGCGTCTTGAAGTTTTCGGCAGCGACAATCATGTCAAAGCCCTTGGAGGCACCCGCGGCGCTGGAAACACTGTCGTGGTCCATCTTGCACTGGACCCCGAGCTTCTTCATAACCTGCTCAATAGCCATCTGGCAGGCAAAGCTGCTTCCAAGACCATTGCCGCAGCAGCACAAAATCTTGACCATGTTCATTTCCTTTCCTTTCGGGGCACGCGCCCCACCTCGGGTTAATTGCGGACGAATACATGGACTCGCCCGCACCAAGCGGCGTTGTTTTACGCCGTCGCACCCGTAAATGCCTGATAAATCTCGTCGGCGTCATCTGAAGCGACGATCTGCGCAATCTTGTCCTCATCCATAAAGATGCCAGCAAGTACCTGCATAGCCTCAATATGTGAATTGGAATCCTCGGCCGCAAGTGCGACCAAGAGACGAACATCAAAGCTGTCTTCCGAAAACTTAACGGGCTTCTTCAGGACCGTCACGGCAAGCTGACCTTTAATGCAGCCGTCTTCGGGGCGGCCATGAATCAGCGCAACGTCTTCGGTGAGCACGTAGTAGGGACCCATCTCGTTTGTTGCGCGGATGATCTCATCCGCATAGCGATCCTCGACGTAACCACCCTCGCTGAGCGGGGCGATCGCAAGCTTGATCGCGTCCTGCCAGGAATCGACAGAATCGGCAAGGCGAACGTTTTCGCGCTTGAGCATCTCCGTAATCTGCATCGGTGCGCCTCGTCCCTAAGCGACGATATTCTTGAACAGGCTGATGCGGTGCTCGACAACCTCTTCGACGGCCTTCTGAGCAGGCATAACCATGTTGCGGTTGGAGGCGTTCTCCTTGAGCTCGTCATAGCACTGCTTGGAGGTCTTGTTCCAGTTGACGAGCAGATCGGTGCCAACATTGAACTTGCGGATACCCAGGTCGATGACGTGACGGACGTCCTCATCCTTAACACCGGTGCCGCCATGGATGACCAAGGGGAAGCCGTTCACGGCATCGCGGATCTTCTCGAGCTGATCGAAGGAAATGTTGGTCTTGGACTTGTACTGACCATGGTTGGTACCGATAGCGACGGCAAGGGCGTCGATGCCGGTCTTCTCGATGAACTCGACGGCCTGCTCGGGATCGGTGTAGCGCACATCGGCGTCGGCAACAGCGACGCCATCCTCGGTACCGCCGACGGTGCCAAGCTCGGCCTCGACAGAAGCACCGTGGGCTTGAGCCATCTCGACGATGCGCTTAGTGCCAAGGATATTCTCCTTGAAGGGAAGCGCAGAGCCGTCAAACATTACCGAGCTATAGCCGGCTTCGAGAGCCTTGCGGATCTCGTCGAAGTTCTTGGCGTGGTCGAGGTGAAGAACGACGTTCACGCCATACTCCTCGGCCATGGACTTGCACACAGCAACCAGGTTGCGGTGACCGACATAGCTGGCGGTGCCCTCGGAGGTCTGGATGATCACGGGGGTGTGCAGGCGAGCCGCAACACGGATAATCGACGGGCACATCTCGAGGTTATGGGTGTTGAAAGCACCAACGGCCATGTTGAGCTGGTTGGCCTCTGCCAGGACTTCGCGCAGGGTTACGTACATAGTGTTTGCCTCCTGTTGTCTCCACTGGATGTATCAAGTGGCGACCGCACAGGGGGTGCCGGCCGCCGTCCTTGATCGACAATTAGATTATCGCAAACGTCCGTATATTCGGTTGTCCGAATGATATTTCGTTTGATATGCTCCGCATTGACCGTTCACCTGAATTTTTCGACCGTTTACCCGTTAAAAAGGGCGCCCGCAACCCATGCGGGCG
This sequence comes from uncultured Collinsella sp., assembly GCA_947642445.1. Classification (GTDB taxonomy): domain Bacteria; phylum Actinomycetota; class Coriobacteriia; order Coriobacteriales; family Coriobacteriaceae; genus Collinsella. Next base: position 36,226 of record CANRSF010000017.1, read on the forward strand.
CCCTTGTCTGTCAGCCGCTCTCAACCAAAACGGAGTGCAAGCTCAACTGGCTCGGCCCCACCTCAATCTAGGCCACGGAACAAATTACGCGGGACAAATTAATAGGTTGTGTTTGTCCCAAATCTTGAGTATTTGTTCGGCAGAACGCCCCCTGCCGGCTCCTGCTAGACTGGTAGATTCCCAACCGTCCATCCAGGAGCCTCAATGTCGCGCAAGTCCGCCTACAAGCAAGTACTTTCCATCGGCACCGCCGTGGTGTTGGGGTTTGCGCTGTTCACAGGGTCGCTCGACGGAGCGCCCAAGCTGTTGTCGCCGCAAAGCGATGAGCAGGCGGCAGCTCTGGCCGAGAAGCAAAACGAAAGCCCCGGCCGCACCGACGACGAGGCAGACCTGGTTGCCCGGCTCGAATCGGGAACAGCGAGCTCCTCGGACTCTCAAAATAGCCAAGACTCCGGCGATGGCTCCGAATCCACCGCGACCAACACCAACGGTAACGTTGCCGAGGACAGCTCCGCCACCCCCATCGACGAAGTGGAAAACCCCGACCTCAACCGCGCCCGCGGCGTATATCTCAGCAGCATTCCCGACTACGCGGGCAACCCCTATGTTGCCCTGCGCGCCGATAGCACGCACCCGCTCGGCACGCCGTCATTCACACTCGATGAATACGAGCGCGCTACAGAAGAGGGCTGCTTTAAGAAATTCTCCAAGCTCGACAGCCTGGGCCGCACCCGCAAAGCGCTCGCCTGCGTGGGCCCCGAATCGCTCGGTCAAGGCAAGCGCGGCGATATCTCGCGCATCCACCCCGCCGGATGGCACCAACAGCGCTACGACTTTATTCCAGGCCAGAGCCTCTACAACCGCTGCCACCTCATCGCCTGGTCGCTCTGCGGCGAGAACGCCAATCGCAAGAATCTCTTCACCGGCACGCGTTATCTCAACGAGACGGGCATGCTACCGTTTGAGGAGCAGATTCTCAACTATATTCGCGATACGGGCAACCACGTGCTCTACCGCGTCACGCCCATGTACAACGAAGAGGAACTCGTCTGTCGTGGCGTTCGTCTTGAGGCGCAATCGATCGAGGACCACGGCAAGACCCTGTGCTTCCACGTGTACTGCTACAACCTGCAGCCGCATGTGCAGATCGACTACGCCACCGGCCGCAACCAGGCCTCGGGAGACTAGGGCCGACCAAGCTGCCCCAAAACCTAACATGATCCGTTTTCCTCCGTCCCCCAGGGATCAAAAAGGGCCGCTCCGGATTACCCAGAGCGGCCCTTGCATCGGCACGCATATTACAGGCAAAGCCACATGCTACTTAGCGCGGCCCTCCTCATAGCGCTCGACCAGCTTGGCCTGAACGTCATAAGGCACCTGCTCATAGCCCGCGGGCTTCATGGTAAAGTCGCCCGTGCCGCGCGTGATGGAGCGCAGGCGCGTCGAATAATCCGTCAGCTCGGCCAGCGGTGCCTGGGCAATGACCACGGTATCGCCGCGCTCATCGGTCTCCATGCCCGTCACGCGACCGCGCGAGGCCGAGATATCGCCCATCACGGCGCCGGCGTAGCTCTCGGGGATAGTCACTGTGATTTCCTCGATGGGCTCCAGCACCACCGGGTCGGCATCGGCGCATGCCTTGCGCAGGCCGATGCGAGCCGCCGCGCGGAACGCCATCTCGTTGGAGTCGACGCTGTGATACGAGCCGTCGTACACAGCCACGCGAATGCCCGTAAGCGGGTAGCCGGCAATGATGCCGTCTTTCATGGTCTCCTGGACACCCTTGTCCACGGCGGGAATGAGCGAACGCGGGATGCGGCCGCCCACGACCTCGTCTACAAACTCATAGCCGTCACTCGTGCCGTCGGGCCCAATGAGCGGCTCAACACGCAGCCAGCAGTCGCCATACTGACCGGCACCGCCAGTCTGCTTCTTGTGGCGGCCCTGGGCACTTGCCGTACGGCGAATGGTCTCACGATACGGAATGCGGATCGGCACACTCTTGGCCGCGACCTTGGTACGGTCCTCAAGGCGATTGAGCAGGACCGAAACCTGTGCCTCGCCCACCGCCGAAATGATGGTCTGGCCGGTCTCCTCGTCGCGGTCGATGCTCATGGTCGGATCAGCCTTGCACGCCTTCTCGATAAACGTATAGAGCTTCTCCTCGTCACCGCGGTTCTCAGCCTCGATGGCAATGCGGTACTGAGAGTTGGGGAACTTAAACGCCGCCGCCTCGACCTTACCGGTAATGGAGAGCGTGTCACCCGTCTCTGCCGCCAGCTTGGGCGCCACGATAATGTCGCCGGCATAGGCGTGACCGACCTCAGTCATGTCGCGGCCGCACATCACATACAGGTGAGCCAGACGATCGCTCTTGCGGGTACGCGCGTTGATCAGCTCAAGGCCCGGCTCAAGCGTACCCGTCAGCACCTTGATAAAGCTGATGCGGCCCTGCTGCGGATCGGCCAGGGTCTTAAACACAAACGCCACCGGACGGTCATCGTCACTCGAGATCTTGAGCGAGTCGCCATCGATGAGCGGCATCTCGCCATAGTCGGTCGGTGCCGGGAAGTACGTTGCGATGTCGTCCATCAGCGAGTTGACGCCCTGCTCCTTAATGCAGTCGCCCGCAAAGACCGGCACAAAGATGCGCTCGGCGATCGCCTTTGACAGCAGGCCTTCAAGCTCCTCCTGCGTCAGCGTCTCCTCGCCTTCCAGGTACTTCATCATCAGCTCATCGTCGGCCTCGGCAACGAGCTCGCACAGATGGTCATGGGCCTCCTCGGCCTGGGCACGATACTCCTCGGGAATCTCCGACTCAACGGCTTCGGTGCCGTTGCAATGGCGCGCCTTCATGCGCACGAGGTCGATGATGCCGTCAAAGTCCTCGCCCTCGGCCCAGGGAAGGGTCACGGCGCCCAGGCGCGTACCAAAGCGCTCCTGCAGCAGGTCCATGGTGGTCGTAAAGCTTGCCTCGGAGCGCGACAGGCGGTTTACGAACACCGCGCGAGCCAGGCGCAGGTCCTCGGCGGCATACCAGAGCTTAACCGTCGTAGGCTGCGGGCCGGCCTCGGCGTCGACCACAAACAGAGCCGTCTCGCAGACGCTCATAGCGGCAAAGGCGTCGCCGATAAAATCGGGGTAGCACGGGGCATCGAGCACGTTGATGCGGGCGCCCTTCCAGTCGATCGGCGCGATGGTCGTCGAGATGGAGAATGAACGCTTGACCTCTTCAGGGTCATAGTCGAGCGTGGGCTTGGTGCCGTCGTGGCCGCCCAGGCGGGCGGTCTTGCCAGAAAGGTGGAGCATGGCCTCGGCGAGTGAAGTCTTGCCCACCCCGCCTTGGCCTACGAGCACCACGTTCCTTACATTGCCGGTCTTGGGAGCACCCATGATGACCTCCTTGCAGGGCCGCGCGCAATGCGCGACGCCAACGGGGAGAGTTCGCGGTCGGTGCCATCCCGGGAGCAGCATGGTCGGCAGCCGAGCCGACTCACCCTCCAAATGTCCTATGCCACCACCCTACCCTCACGGGCGACTGTCCATGCACACCTTTCGGCGCACGTATGAATACAGGCGGCGAGAGGACAGGGCAAGCATGCCAGGCGATTATTAAACCCCATCGATACAAATAAAAGCCGTCGCAGACCATAAGACCTGCGGCGGCTTCTTCTCAATACATAGCTGAGCCTAGCCCTCGATACGGCTCAAGAACTCACGGGTGCGCTGCTCGCGCGGATGGTCGATAACCTGCTCGGCAGGACCCTCCTCGACAATGCGACCGCCGTCCATAAAGACCACGCGGTCGGCAACATCGCGCGCAAACTGCATCGCATGGGTCACGATCACCATCGTCATATTCTGCGCGGCAAGGTCTTTAATGACACGTAGCACCTCGGCCGTTAGCTCGGGATCGAGCGCCGAGGTCGGCTCGTCAAAGAACAAGATCTCCGGGTCGAGCGCCAAGGCGCGGGCGATACTCACACGCTGTTGCTGACCGCCCGAAAGCTCACATGGCACCTTGTTCTCGTTTCCCGTAAGCCCCATCTGAGCAATCAGCTCGTGCGCACGAGCTTCCGCCTGCTCGCGCGGGCGCTTAAGCACGCGGATCGGCGCGTCGGTGATGTTTTTCATCACCGTATAGTGCGGAAACAGATTGTAGTTCTGGAACACCAGGCCGAATCGCGAGCGCGCCTGCTTGGGCACATCGCCCTTCGCATACACCGCGCCCGAACCCGCATCCGTCGCGACGGCAAGGCCGCCAAACGAGAGCGAGCCTCCGTCGAGCGTCTCGAGCAGTGTGGCGCAACGCAGTAGCGTGGACTTGCCGCCACCCGAAGGCCCGATAATCGCCACGACCTCGCCGCGCTTGACCTTGAGCGAGATATCCTTGAGCACCTCATTGCCGCCAAACGCCTTACGCGCGCTTTCGATTTTCATCACTGAGTTAGTCATGATAATAGTCCAGCTTCTTTTCGGCGGCGCCCAGCAGCATCTCGACCACAAAGTTAAAGACCCAGTAGATCAGCGCCGCAATCGCAAACGGCACCATGCTCACTTGCGAGGCAACCAGCGCCTTGGCCGTCGAGAACATCTCCCCCACGCCGATGGCAAACGCCAGCGACGTGTCTTTGACCAGCGTGATGATCTCATTGCCCATCGCCGGCAAAATGCGCTTGGCGACTTGCGGCATCACGATGTACAAAAACGTCTGCGGACGAGAGTAGCCCAGCACCTCGGCTGCCTCGTATTGACCGCGCGGAATGGACTGCAGGCCCGAACGATAGATCTCGGCAAAATAGCCGGCATAGTTGATGATGAACGCTACGACGCACGCCGTCCACTTGGAATCGGGCGTGAGCGAAATGCCAAACACGTAGTACGGGGCAAAGTAGATGGCAAACATCTGCAGCATGAGCGGCGTGCCGCGCATGACCGAGATATAGATGCGCGCAATCCAGCGAAGCATCGCGATTTTGCTCATGCGCATAAACGCCACGGGGATTCCCAGCGGAATCGACCCCAGCAGTGTCAGCACAAACAACTGCAAACTGACCAAGAAGCCCTGGCCAAGCATCTGCATCATGACCTGAATAGACATTACTTGAGCACCCAATTATCGAAAGATAGACCATAGCTTGAATACTTGTCGCACAGGTCCTTGACCGTGCCGTCCTCATAGAGTGCCTTGAGCGACTCGGTCACGGCGTCGGCGGACTTGGTGTCGCCCTTCTTAAAGCCGACGGCGTAGTGCTCGCTGGACAGCGGCTCATCAAGCTGCGTATAAGCATCGGGCTTGGCGGCAAGCTGATACTGGGCAATCGAAAGGTCGCACGCCACGGCATCGACCGCGCCGCTCTCGAGCTGCATAAAGGCCGTGTTGTACTCGCCGATCGTGTCGAGCGTGGCAAACGTCGCCGCCAGATCCTTCTGGTCACCCTCGAGTACATCCTGCGCAGCGGAATCGGTCTGGGTAATCACGGTCTTGCCGACAAGATCGTCCCAGCTCTTGATGCCCGCATCCTTCTTTACCACCAGCACCTGCTCGTTGAGCATGTACGGCTCGGAGAACGTGTAGTCGTCCTCGCGACCCTCCATGGTAAAGCCGTTCCAGATGCAGTTGATGGCACCGGAGTTGAGCAGCGTGTCCTTGGCATCCCAATCGATGGCCTCGTATTTGACCTCCCAGCCCTGCTTATCGGCAACAGCCTTGGCAAGATCAAGGTCAAAGCCGGTGTACTCGCCATCGTCGCCCACAAAGCCGTACGGAGGATAGGACTTATCAAAGCCCACCACGAGCTTCTTGGACTCCGCAGCGCCCTTCACATCCTTGGCCGCGGCAGAGCCAGCAGCGGAGCCCTTGCCGGCACCACCGCCGCAACCGACAAGACCAAGGCCAAGCACCGTGGCGAGCGAGCCGGCTAGACCAACAAACTGACGACGAGACATATCGGTATTCATGGTATTCCCCCCTGGTGGCACTTTAGTTAAGTAAAGTGAGTCGTGTAACGTTCAGAATCATACACTTTACCTTGATAGAGTACAAGGGAGGGTTTGCCCGGCGTGGGCGGGGAGCGGCGCGTAATTAAGTTTCCTGCTCTACAGTCCTGCGCAAGACGGAAAGCACATTAAGTGCTTTCCTTTGCGTGCGGAACTCGCGATAAACTTAATTACGCGCCGCTCCCCGCCCACGCCGGGCAAACGTCGTTGGACTTCTCACTGACACGATTAAACCGCTTGTATATCGTCTGCTGGCTTGGCACGGTACAATACTTGCAGCTTTAATTCATGAATTAGTGGAGTTATTGATGGCAGAATCTCGTGCGGAGCGTAGGGCTCGTCGTGCTTTGATGGAGGCGACTGAGGGGTCAGAGGAGAAAAAATCTTCTAAGAAATCCAAGTTGTCTCTGAATGCGAAGGGTAAGTCGGCTAAGGGCAAGCGTCCCGGCTCTCGTCGGAGCGAGGATAAGGCATCTCAGACTTGCTCCAAGCGCCCGTATAAGAATCCGGTTCCGTCTGCGCGCAAGGCCGTTGATCCCAAGTCTCCTTGTTCCATCATGAAAGCTTGCGGTGGGTGTACGGCGCTCAATCGTCCTTATAAGAAGCAGCTCGCCGCCAAGCAGGCTGCTATGGAGGAGCTTTTTGCTTCGCTTTGTGAGCGTGAGGGCATTGCTGTAGATCCTATTCGTGGCATGGGTGTCACCCTGGGCGACCCGGGCAAATATCCTGCGCCGCGTGGCTTTCGTCATAAGGCTGCCACTCCCTTTGCTCCCGGTAAGGAGGGCGCCGTCCGTTGCGGTTTCTTTGAGCGCGGCACGCACAAGATCGTTGCCGTACCCGAATGCCCCGTCGAGGCACCGGGCGCCCGTCAGATTCTCAACGGCATCGCACGCGAAGCTGAGCGGCTGCATATTCCCGCCTTTAATGAAGACAAGCATCTTGGTTTACTTCGCTATGCCGTCGTCCGCTGCGGTTGGCGTACCGACCAGGTCATGGTCACGCTCGTGACCGCTCAGCGCGACTTGCCTCATGCGCAGGAGTTCTTTGAGGCTGTCGCCGCACTCAATCCGCACATCGTCACCGTCGCCCAAAACATCAACGGACGTCCCGGCAACGCCATCCTCGGCGAGGAAACCCGCATTGTATATGGCGCCGAGTGCATGCGCGACCAGCTGCTCGGCTGCGAGTTCGATATCTCCCCCACCGCGTTCTACCAGACCAACCCGCAGCAGACCGAGCTGCTCTATCAGCTCGCGATTGACGGCATGGACCTGCAGCAGGGCGACGTACTCATGGATGCCTATTGCGGTAGCGGAACTATCGGCCTGTGCGCAGCTAAAGATGCCCAGAACAAGGGTATCGGCATTATGCTGCTCGGCGTTGAGCGCAACCCGGCGGGCATTGCCGACGCACGTCGCAATGCCGAGCTCAACGGCCTCACCCGCAGCGCTTGGTTTATGGCCGACGACGCCACCGACTACATCCTGGATGCCGCCGACAACAACGAACGCGTCGACGTTCTTTCCATCGATCCGCCGCGCGCCGGCTCCACGCCCGAGTTCCTCGAAGCTGCCTGCGCGCTTAAGCCGCGCCGCATCACCTATATCAGCTGCAACCCCGTAACTCAAGAGCGCGACCTGCATCAGCTCCTCGACGGAGGCTATCGCCTGCTCAAGATCACGCCCGTCGACATGTTCCCTCACACCGACCACACCGAAACCGTAGCGGTCCTCGAACGCCGCTAACCAACCTCAGTAGATTTTTGGGACAAGAAAGGGGGCGACCCGCCTGGGCCGCCCCCTTCGCTTGGTTTATAAACTCCGCTACATCCCATTGCGCAGATCGCACACGTCGGCTGCCGCCATCTCGCGCAGCAGCGTCTCGCGATCGCGCGTCACGATCAGATCCAACGGGAAGTGAATCTCGTCGAGCATCTTGCGAGCGTAATCGAGCTTGCCAATGGCCATGCCAATGTGGGCATCGGTCGACACGCCAATGCCCACGCCCAGCTCGGCGCAGCGCTCGGCGATCTTGCGGCATACGGCCCAATGCTCAGTGTCGACACCGTGTTCAAGACTATGGTTGTTGATCTCGATGATCTTATGCTTGGCCTTGGCCGCCAACAACACCTCATCGATATCAAACGGAACGCCCGAACGCCCCGTGTGACCCAGCATGAACACCTTGGGGTGCTCCAGGGCATTGATATACATCTCGGTCGCCTGGGCAAGCGTCGCACCTTCGGCAATCTGCGGATTATGCACGCTTGCCACCAAATAATCCAAATTGCGCGTAACCAAATCGAACAGTGAATGCTGACGGCTGTACGAATCGCCGGCGATATCGAGCGTGACAGGAGTGTCCTCGCCAAACAGGCTTCCGTCCAGCGAAACGATATCGGCCTCGGCACCACGCAGCACCAGCACGCCGCTCCAAATGCGCGGCCAGATATCCTGGTTGATAAAGAATTGGTAACTGCGCAGGTCATTGGGGCAAGCCGTAACCATAGAGCTCAGATGGTCGGCAGATCCGAGCACCTGCAGGCCACGCTCTGCCGCCCAGTACACATTCTCCTCAATGGTCGAATATGCATGCGCAGAGAACATCGTATGGGTATGAATGTCACAAGAAAGCAGGTAGGGCATCAGGTCTCCTTATCTGGCACGGCCGTCGCTTATATTCATTGTACGCATAGCCTTCGATAGTCGTAAAACTGCTTCATCCCAATCACACAACGACATAGACAACGGGGTCCGGCTTAACACCAAACCCCGTTTCACGTAAAACATTGTAGGCAGAGCGCTTTACTTTTAACGATACTCGTCCGCCAACTGTTTCCAAGCGGGTAGCGAATTGACAATCGTTTCGTAGCTCACGCAATAGCCCAGGCGGAACCAACCCGGCATACCAAAGCTGTCCGAGGGAACCGCAAGCAGCTCATACTTCTTTGCGCGCTCGCAAAACGCATTCGCATCGGGCTCCAACGCTTTCACCCATAGGTAGAACGCGCCATCCGGCTCAACATAGGTGTAGCCGTAGTCCGCCAAGGCATCGGTGAGCGCCGTGCGGTTGCGAGCATACGCCTCGACATCGCTCGGCTCATCAATACAATCGATAATCACGCGCTGGAAGAGCGCCGGTGCACATACAAAACCCAGCGTACGGGCAGCACCCGCAACAGCCGGCATCAGACGCGCAGCCTGCGGATTGGTGTTGGGAACCAAGATCCAGCCAACGCGCTCACCAGGCAGCGACAGCGACTTGGAGTACGAATAGCACACGACGGTGTGCTCGTAGATCGAGGGGACCCAAGGCACCTCGGCACCGTACACGATCTCGCGATACGGTTCATCCGAGATAAGCATAATCGGGTTCTGGGGATCGCGCTTAGCGTTGACCTCGCGCAGAACATTAGCCAGACGCGTCAGCGTGTCGCGCGTATACACGGCACCGGTCGGATTGTTTGGCGAGTCGATAATGACAGCGGCCGTCTTATCAGTGATCGCCTTGAGCACATTACCCACACTCAGCTGGAACGTGTCTTCGTCGGCAAGCGCCTCGACACACGTGCAGCCGGCCTTCTCAATCCATACGCGATACTCCGGGAAGTACGGGGCGATAACAATGACCTCGTCGCCCGGGTTCGTAACGGCGTTGAGCGTGCAGGTGAGCGAAGCCGCAGCACCCACCGTCATAAAGACGTCCTTGCCCTCATAGCTCGTGCCAAAACGGCGGTTGAGCGATTCGGCGACGGCTGCTCGGCATTGCGGCAGGCCCGGCGCGGGCGTATAGCCGTGCAGCTGGTCGCTTGGCAGCTCCAGGGCCTTCTTTATGGACTCCGCCACGGCAGCGGGCGCCGGAACACTCGGATTTCCCAGCGAAAAATCGAACACGTTCTCTGCACCGATCTGCGCCTTGCGCTCAAGGCCATAGCTAAAGATCTCACGGATGATAGAGCTTTCCGCACCGCGAGCATACATAGTTTCGTTGATCATCTGTTCCCCTTTCGCATAGGCGGTATTGTACGCTTTAGCCGAGCAAAGTGCCGCAGCAATGTGACCCGAAATTTATCGGCTTCACCCGTAAGCAGCGGGCAGTCTCCATATCGCCCAAAAGAAAAGGCTCTGTTAGACCAAGGTTGACACGATCGGCTGTTCGTCGAACCGGGAAATA
>CANRSF010000018.1 GCA_947642445.1 uncultured Collinsella sp.
TGGTCGCGGGGGCAGGATTTGAACCTACGACCTCCGGGTTATGAGCCCGGCGAGCTACCAGACTGCTCCACCCCGCAATGTCTGGGCGCCTCATGTGCGCAAGAAAGAATATTACGCGGGAGTTCGGTAAACGGCAAGGAAAATCTCGTAGAGCATAATTCCTTCATATTTAAACCCCTCAGCCCCTATCACCGTAAACGAATCGCAGCCGAGCGCCGTCGACGGCACGTATACAATGGTGCGCGTCCTTTTATGCCAACACCGGGAGTAGACATGCTGCTCGCTATCGATATGGGAAATACGCAGACGGCCATGGGCCTGTTTGACGGAGACGAGCTGGTGCAGTCGTGGCGTATGCCCACCGATCGCTCCTATACCGCCGACGAGATCCACGTGCGCCTGATGGGTTTCTTTAAGATGTACGGCCTCTCGCTCGATGCGGTTGACGCGATCGCCTTTGCGGGCGTGGTGCCGCAGCTCTCGCGCGAGTGGCACGCCGTGGCCGACCGCATTGCCGCAGACGCCATCGTCATCGGGCCGCAGACGGCCGCCGTGACCAAGCTGCGCGCGGCGCGCCCCCAGGCCGTGGGCGCCGACCGCGTCGCCAACGCCGTTGCGGCCGAGACTTTCTACGGCGCGCCGGCGATCGTGGTGGACTTTGGCACCGCGACCAATATCGACGTCATCGATGAGGACGGTTATTACATTGGCGGGGCGATTGCGCCGGGCATCCGCATCTCCATGGACGCGCTTGCCGCCCGTGCCGCCAAGCTCGCCAGCGTTCCGCTTGAGGCACCCGAGCACGCCATCGGCCGCGATACCGAGGAGTGCATCAAAGTCGGCGCCGTAACGGGCGCCGCCGCCATGGCCGAGGGCCTGGTCGCGCGCATGAAGCGCGAGCTGGGGCGCGAGGACGCCACCGTTATCGCCACGGGCGGCCTCGCCAGCATCGTCGCCGATTCAACCGACGCCTTCGACGTGGTCGATGGACAGCTCACCATCAAGGGTATCTGCGAGGTCTACCGCCGCATGCAGAAGCTGGGGGTAAAACAGGGACATAAGTCGAGCACGCCCGATGTCACAGCCCCGCAAACGTTCGCCAAGCCTATTCCTCAAAACTGAAAAATTTTCAATTTTGAGGAATAGGGCGCTGGCAACCCATTCACCAGATAGGCGAAACCCTCCCCGGCACAGGCCGAAGAGGGCTTCGTTGTCATCGTTATCTTTGAGCGCGGGCGCCTCGCGTTACAGTCCGCGAATCCGTACGGCCTCGGGCGGAAACTCCTGCTCGCCGGCATCGGTCTTGATGGTCGCGCGGCCCCAGATGTCCAGGCCCGCAAACACACCGACTGCGAGCGGCAAGCCGTTGGGCGACACCGCCGCGACCTGACGACCCAGCAGTGGCACCATGTCAAAGTACTCGCCCAGCACCGGAGCCAGCGGGCCGGCAGCGCCCTGCGGCGTGTTGGCGGCAACCGCCCAGGCGTCAACGCGGGTCAGCACAGCGGCGGCCAATGCCTCGATCAGCGCCTCATCTGCCATATCCACGCCAAGCTCACCCAGCGCCGCACGCTCAATATCAACCGTCACCGCGGCAAACATGCCCGCAGCACCGGCACCGCCGTTCACGGCAACACGCGCGAGCGACGCCTCAAACGCAGGCGCACCGCACACGATATCGCTCGGCCACTGGATACCCACTTTACCGGCAAGGCCCAACCCCGGCGTCGAAGCCGTGCCCACGAGCGCGTCCATCATGCCCATCGCGGCCACAAACGGCAGGCCGTGGAAGGCATGCATGTTCACATCGGGGCGCACAACCAGCGAAAACGTCAGCGAAGCATCGCCCACGCTCCACGCGCACCAGCCCGCGGACACGCCCTCGCGGCCCGCGTCACGCGCCGCGTCGAGCTCGGTACCGGCGACAACAGCATTCATCTCGATCATCTACATACGCCCCAATTCGCCCACGATATGGCCCACGCGATCCTCGGGTTCCTTGACCTCGACACCGTTATAGCGGAAGAACCGCGCCGGGTCGTGCATCAGGTCCTCGAGCGGCACCAGCACAAAGTCACGCTCGCCGATCAGCGGATGCGGCAGGCGCAGCTTTTTGCCGCCGTGGGTCTCGCCGTCCATCCACAGCAGGTCCAAGTCGATGGTGCGCGGACCGTTGGCCTTGGCCTTTTTGGAGCGGTCGCGACCCAGCTCGGCCTCGATCTTCATGAGCTCGTCGAGCAGCACCAACGGCGCCAGCTCGGTCTTAATCTCGATGACGGCGTTGGCAAACGCGTCCTGGCGCGTCTCGTAGGCCGGCTCGCTCTCGTAGATCTTGGAGGAGTTGGACACGCAGGTGAGTGGAATCTCGGCGATCATGTCGCGTGCGGCGCGGATGTTGTCACAGCGATGCCCCAGGTTGGAGCCCACGGCCACAAACGCGCGGCGCGGCTGCGGCTTGGCAACCGCCCAGTAGCCGTTCAGGAACTGCGCAAAGCCCGCGGCGTCGTGCACGCGCACGATGTTGGCACCGGCCTGGATGGCGCCCAGGCACACGCCAAACGTAGCGGCATCGCGCTCGGCGGCCTCGGTCACGCCCGAGACGGCGCCCACAAAGCGCTTGCGCGATACGGCGCACATGAGCGGATAGCCCAGTGACGCCATCTTGGCAGTCTCGCGCTGGATGACGATGTCCTCGTTGGCCGTCTTGCCAAAGCCCGGACCGGGATCGATGCAGATGCGGTCGCGCGACACGCCGGCGTGGATGAGCGCGCGGGCCTGGTCGGACAGAAAGCCCATGACGCGGCGCATGATGGGCGCCGAATCGGGCAGGGTGAAGCGGCGGAGCTGCGAGGTGGGCACGTAGGCCTCCTCGCGGCGGGCGCTGCGGCGCATCATGGCCGCCAGGTGATCATTGGGCTCCGGAGCGGCCTCGGTGGCCTCGGGCGCGGGCGCGACGGTCTCGGCAGCAGCAGCCTGCTCGGCGGCCGGCGTCTCCTGCTCGCTTGCAGGCTCGGTCGCGGGCTCAGGTTCGCCAAACGGCAACGAGGGCTGCACCACGCCGCCCGGAAGCTTGGCCTCCGGCTTAGGCTCGCCCAGCAACTTGCCGCGACGGCGACGGGCCGGCTTCTCGGCCTCGCGCGCGGCCTCGGCAGCCGCTTCGCGTGCCTTCTCGGCAACAAACGCCGCTGCCGAGGTATCGAGCTGCACCGTTGCGTGCGTGCGCGCGGGCGCGGCGACCTCGCCGGCATGCATCACGATGACGCCGCAGGTGCTCGTCTTAACAAACTCGACCATCTTGGGGTCGGTGAAGCCGGTCACGTCGTTGACGATCGAGGCGCCGCAGCGCACGGCCGCCTTGGCAACCGCCACATGACGCGTGTCAATCGAGACGATGGCGCCCTCTTTGGCCAGCGCGCGCACCACGGGCAGCACGCGGCGCGCTTCCTCATCGGGATTGACCGGGGTAAAGCCGGGGCGCGTGGACTCACCGCCCACGTCGATGATGTCGGCGCCGGCGTCGAGCATCGCCAGGCCGTACTCGATCGCGGCATCCGGGTCGAAGTGCTCCCCGCCATCGCTAAACGAATCGGGCGTCACGTTGAGGACGCCCATGATGCGCGGGCGGTCAAAGCTGAGCTCATACTTTCCGCACCGCCATGTCTTGCTGTCGTTCGCCATGAACATCCTCCTAAAATGCCCACGCCGCCGAGCTTGGGGAGCTGGCGGCGGGGTCGCTTTGCACTCAGTCTTTCTATTGTATCCGCGCACGCGGGCTAGAACGCAAACGCGGCCGCGATGTCGCAAGAAATCAGCAGGTCGGCATTTGCATCCTGATCGGTAGGCGCCAAATTGCAAATGGCCAGCGTATCGCCGGTAAAGTAACGCGTAAGGCCCGCCGCCGGATACACCACGAGCGAGGTCCCACCCACAATGAGGGCATCGGCCGCGGCGATGGCGGCAACGGCACCGGTCAACACATGCTCGTCGAGCGGCTCTTCGTAGAGCACCACATCGGGCTTGATGCGACCACCGCACGCAGGGCACACGGGCACGCCCGCGGCGTCCTCGTGCTCGCGCGAGCAAATCCACTCGGCGCTATAGACCGCGCCGCACGACTGGCAAATGTTGCGATGGACCGATCCGTGCAGCTCGAACACGCGCTGCGAGCCCGCCATCTGATGCAAGCCGTCGATGTTTTGCGTCACCACGGCATCAAGCTTGCCGGCGCGCTCCAGCTCGGCCAGCTTGGTGTGACAGCGGTTGGGCTTAGCGTTAAGCGCGATCATCTTGGTGCGGTAGAAGTCGAAGAACTCGGCCGGATGCGCCTCGTAAAAGCTATGCGACAGCATGGTCTCGGGCGGATAGGCAAACTGCTGGTGATACAGGCCGTCCACGCTGCGGAAATCGGGGATGCCACTTGCCGTGGAAACACCAGCGCCGCCAAAGAAGATCACGCGCTTGTGGGTGTCAAACAGATCCGCCAGCGCGGCGGACGCCTGCCTGGGGTCCGATATTGCCTGCGTCATATGAGTCCTCCGTCCTTGTTGATCGGGCGGCGTCGGGCGATGTCCCAGCATGCGACCTTTAAGTCAGCATGCGCGGAGCCCACCCCGCCCCTGTTGCGCTAATCTTAAGCCTGCCAACCCCGTAGAAAGGACACCATGCCTCAGACTTACACTTTCGCCTCGTGGAACGTCAACGGCCTGCGCGCCGTGCTCAAAAAGGACCCAAGCTTTATCCAGATCGCGCAAGAACTCGACGTCGATATCCTGGCGCTGCAAGAGACCAAGTTGCAAGAAGGCCAGGTCGATATTGACCTGCCCGGCTATCACCAAACCTGGAGCTACGCCGAGCGTAAAGGCTATTCGGGCACTGCGGTCTTTAGCCGCCAGGAACCGCTGCGCGTGCTGCACGCCGACGCGCTGTTACCCTACGCCGGCGAGGGCGAGGCGGCCGCACTCGTCACCCAAGCCGTAACCGAGGGCCGCGTCTGCGCGCTGGAGTTCGACAAGTTCTGGTTTGTGGATGTCTACACTCCCAACGCGCAAAACGAACTCGCCCGCATCGACGTGCGCATGGCTTGGGACGATGCCTATCGCGGCTTTTTGAGCGCGCTTGAACGCGAGACCGGCAAGCCCGTCGTAACTTGCGGCGACTTTAACGTGGCGCATGAGGAGATCGACCTTAAGAACCCCAAGTCCAACCGCGGCAACGCTGGCTTTTCGGACGAGGAGCGCGGCAAGTTCACCGAGCTGCTCAACGCCGGGTTTACCGATACCTGGCGCGCGGCAAATCCGGACGTCGAGGGCGTCTACAGCTGGTGGAGCTACCGCTTTAATGCCCGCAAGAACAACGCCGGTTGGCGCATCGACTACTTCCTGGTAAGCGACGCAATCGCCGGCAACGTGCGCGACACGGGCATCCGCGGCGACATCTTTGGCAGCGACCACTGCCCCGTCACCCTCACGCTAGAGCTCTAGCCCCAACTGATCTCCTGGGGACGGAGGAAAAGGAATCATTTTCACTTCGCGAGATCATCCACGCAGCTCGCTTGCCACGAAACTGGCCCATCTACTACGTTTAAGCCACTACCCTCAACCACAGCGAACAACGCAAAAAGAAAACCGCAGGTAGAAAGCCTGCGGTTTTTCATAAAACACGGTTGTGGTTGGGGGTGTCGGGCCAAACGTAGTAGATAGACCGATTTCGTGGCGGGCGGGTCCAGCTGATTCCCTGGGAACGCCTGGAGGCGAAAGGAAACGGATCAATTTGGCTCTCCGAGGGCCACGATGCCCGTCGTATCAGCCGGCTATTTCAAAACTATGCCGGTTTACGGGACTGAATCGCGAACCCCCAACCATACGCAATTCCGAAATAATAAAACCGCAGGTAAACGGCTTGCTCTATTTCAAAAATAGCCGGCATGGTCTGCTTGTGCCAATCTGGCCCCGTAAACCGGCAAAGTTTTAAAATGGCACTTCGGCAGTATTGATTCCCGCCCCGGCGCAACCAGCCCTACAGTCCGTACTTCACGACGACTCGGTTGATGCGACGGCACCAAGGCCTGTACAAGGCGACCAAAAACACGCAGGTCGCAAGGCCGTGCGCGATATCGAACGGTACGGCGGTGGCAAGACGCGCCATGGCACCCGCCCACGTGAGCGGTTGAACAAAACCGATAATGTCGTAGGCGTTGATCACAACGCCGTACAGCAAACCCGAAGCAAAGCCGTAGGTCAGCAGCGCCGGCATACGCACGGTGCCATCGGCGCGATCAAAAGCGCCGGCATGCGCCAGCGCACCGCCAACGTATCCCACGAGCCCCCAGGCATACATCTGCCACGGCGTCCACATGCCCTGCCCAAAAAAGAAATTGCTGGTCAGCGCTGCCAACGCGCCGACCATAAAACCATTGCGACGGCCAAGTGTCGCACCCGCGATAATGGCGATAGCGCTCACGGGCTTAAAATCGGGAATGGGCCCAAACAGGATGCGCCCCGCCGCGGCCAGCGCCGCCAGCACCAGCGTGGGCATGATCTGGCGCAGGCCCGGTCGCGACGCCTCGTAGCCTGCAAAGAACAGCGCAAGCACCAGCGCCACCACGACAAGCATGGCGAGCGCCGCCTGCTCAACGCCCGCCAGCAACGCCGCAGCCATCACCGCAGGAACCGCCAGCAACAGCGGGATTTCCAGTTTTGCGAGTAGGCGCACGATGCGATAATCCGCCATCCCATCACGCCCTATAAAACACGTTGTCGGCAAAGAAGTCGGCCGGCGGCTCCATGCAGGCAATCTCACCGTCAAACATCATGGCAATGTCATCGGCTACCTGCTCGGCAAAGTCCAAATCGTGCGTGGCAATGATGACGGTGCCGCCAGCCTTCGCATGGTCACGCAGGGCGCGGGCGATGATGCGGCGGCTGAACAGGTCTAGACCCTTGGTGGGCTCATCGAGCAATAGCAGTTCGGGGCCGATTAGCAGCAGTTTTGCCAATGCAAGCAGTTGACGCTGCCCGCCCGAAAGATCGTAGGGGTGGCGCGTCTCCAGGCCGTCCAATCCCAGTTGCGCCGCACGCTCCCGCGCCAAGTTCTCGTCATATCCGCAGGTCGAGGCCCATTCCATCAGCTCGTCGCGCACCGTCTCGGCAACCAGCAGGGCCTTGGGGTTCTGCGGCAGCAGCGCAGCCGAGGCCGCCCCGCGCACCATGCGGCCGCGCTGCAGCTTGGCGGTCTTCGCCAGCACCGAGAGCATCGTCGACTTACCGCATCCGTTGCCGCCCACGATCGCATGCACCGCACCGGCCGAAAACGCCACGTCGAGCCCGCGCAGCACCCAGCCGCCCGCGCGATCGTAGCGAAACCAGCTCCCTGCCAGGGTGGTAGCCGACCCGCCGTGCATTTTTTGGAGTATTCTGCTCCCATCCGTGCGCGGGAAGGCTTCCGAGCCGTTCTCGAGCGACGTTTGCGCCACAAATTCGGACGATTTGTCCAATTCCGAACTTTTTTTCGCGCTCGATACGTCCCCGGGCGGCTCCAGAGAGCCCAAATTGTCCTCACGCCTGCTGAATACTCCGTTTTTTGCACATCGGACGGCACCCCACCCCAACATGTCGTCGGAAAACAACGATTCTCGGCGTCCCAAAGAAGCCATATCCGCCACCTCGCGCACGCGACCGTCCTCAATCCGGTACGCACACGTCGCATACTCGAGCATTGGGCGCGGTTGATGCGTAGCCACAACAACCGTGCAGCCCAACTCACGGTTCACGCGAAACAGCGCGTGCAGAAAATTCTTCTCGGCAACGGGATCGAGCTGAGACGTGGGCTCGTCGAGTAGCAGCACACGCGGACGCAGCGCCAGGACGGCGGCAAGCGACAGCAGCTGCTTGCGGCCGCCCGAAAGCGTATCGGTATCGCGATGAAGCCAGTCCTCCAGACCAAAGAAATAGCTGGTCTCAGCTACGCGACGGCGCATCTCATCACGTGCTAGCCCCAAGTTTTCCAGGCCAAACGCCATCTCGTGCCACACGGTTTCGCACACGATCTGGTTCTCGGGATCCTGGAACACATAGCCCACGCGCTCCGCCGATGCCCGCACGTCCATGTCGGCAACGTTCTCGCCCAGCACGCGCGCATCACCAGTGCGCTCGCCCGCCGGCGCGATCTCGGGCTTGAGCAGCGACAGTAGCGTCGACTTGCCCGAACCGGTACCGCCAACAAGCAGCGCAAATGCACCTTGGGGAACACGCCAATCAAGCCCCTCGAGCACCGGTGCCCCGGCCCCGGGATAGGCAAAACTAAGGCCCTGCACCTCAATCGCCGGAATATCCGGGCCGCACGCCGCGCCCGACACCGGGCCCCTATCCAACCGAGACATCAGCCAAACCTCTTCTCATCAATCGCATGCAACGCGCAAGGCAGCACCATCCAGGCAGCGTACACGACATAGCCCGGCCACGGCGCCGGCACCGAGAGCTGCGGATAAAACGAATACTGCGTCGTCGCGGTCCACGCCACTGCCGCCGTGGCCACGCCAAACAACGCAAGCCCAACCAGCGCGGCAATGTCGCTGCGCCCCAGTCGATACCGCGCATACGTCGTACGACGCGTCGCGGCACCCCACCCGCGCGAGCGCATCGCGTCCGCGCGCTCCAGCGAATCTTCCATGCCCCAGCCCATCAACACGCTCGACGCCCGCAGGCGCGAGCGTACGGGGTCGGCCGGCGCGCGGCCCGGCACATCAATCGCATCCTGCACCGCCAGCACCGTACGACCGCGGCGCAAAAACTGCGGGATAAGCCTCATGCACATCGAGATCATGAGCGCAATCACCGGTGCGGCATTACCCAGCAGCGCGAGCACCTTGTCGTATTCGAGCATCGACGCCGCGGCCCCAAACCACAGCACGCTCGCCACAAACAGCCCGCCCATGCACAGGCCGTATACCATGCTCTCCAGATACACCGCGCGCATGCCAATACGGAACAGCTCCGTCGAGCCCGAGGCGCTAAACAGAGGATTGACCAGCGCGATAATCAAAATCACCGGCAGCTGCCAGCGAAGCGCGCCCAACGTGCGGGCAGCCCCGCGCGTCGCAAATCCATACGCCAACCCGCCCGCGAGCGACAGCGCAATCAGCACCGGTTGCATCGAGAACATGGTGAGCCCCAACGTCAGCACCATGTAGAGTGACGGCACCGCCGGATGCGACATCGAGAATGCCGCGACGGGCTCGTTGCCCGATTCCTCTCGCATGATATCCACGGGCACCCCCGTCCCCTCGCTCAAACGACAACGCCGCAGCGCCTCCGCCATACACAACCAGCGCAAACGCCGCACCGCCGGCCCAAGCATCAGCTGCCGCAAACCAATCGTTACGCGCTCATCATATGCCTGCGGTATCATATTGCGCCGTGTATCGTTTCCAAACACACGTCTCTAATAACGTAACAGGAGATCACATGGACGCAACCGCAATTATCCTCGCCGCCGGCGAGGGCACCCGCATGAGGTCGAACCACTGCAAGGTTTCGCACAAGATCCTGGGCAAGCCCATGGTTCAGTGGATCGTCGACGCCACCATCAAGGCCGGCTGCAGCCGCGTCGTGGTCGTCATCGGCAGCCACGCCGACGAGATGCGCGCCCTCATCGATGGCGCCTACGCCAACAGCGCCACCAAGGTCGAGTGCGTCGAGCAGACCGAGCGTCTGGGCACCGGTCACGCCGTGAAGGTCGCACTCGAGGCCTGTGGCATCACGCAAGGCCCCGTCGTGGTGCTCAACGGCGACCTGCCGCTCATCACCGCCGACACCGTCGCCAAGTTCGCGCAAACCGTCGCCACCGGCGAGCTCGCCTGCACCGTCATGACCATGACCCCGCCCGATCCTTTCGGCTACGGCCGCATCAAGCTGGGCGCCGATGGTCAGATCGAGCGCATCATCGAGCAGAAGGACTGCACGCCCGAGCAGGCCGCCACGCTGCTGGAGTGCAACGCCGGCTGCTACGCCTTTGACGGCGCGCAGCTCGCCGCCCACATTAACGAGATCGGCAACGACAACGCGCAGTCCGAGTACTATCTGCCCGACATGCTCGAGATCCTCAAGGGCCACGGCCAGGCTGTCTCCATCTTCCACTGCGACGACTACCGCGACGGCCTGGGCGTCAACAGCCGCATCCAGCTCGCACAGCTCACCGCCATCGCGCGCGACCGCATCAACGAGCACTGGATGGCCGAGGGCGTTACCTTCATCGACCCCACGCAGGCCTGGATCGGCCCCGATGCCGTTATCGGCCGCGATACCGTCGTGTGGCCGCAGACGCACCTGATCGGCCACGTCACCGTGGGCGAGGAGTGCCAGCTCGGCCCCAACAGCCGCCTCACCGACACCACCGTCGGCAGCGGCTGCGTCATCGACGAGACCATCGCCATCGAGGCCGTCATCGAGAACGGCGTCGACTGCGGCCCGCGCGCCTACCTGCGCCCGGGCACCCACATGCTCGACGGATCCAAGGCCGGCACGCACGTGGAGATCAAGAAGTCCACGATCGGCGAGGGCTCAAAGGTGCCGCACCTGTCCTACATCGGCGACACCACCATGGGCTCCGGCGTCAACGTGGGCGCGGGCTCCATCACCTGCAACTACGATGGCGTGCACAAGCACAAGACCGTCATCGGCAAGGACGCCTTCATTGGCTCCGACACCATGATGGTCGCGCCCGCCCAGATCGGCGACGGCGCGCTCGTGGCCGCTGGCTCCGTCATCACCGAGCCGGTCCCGGCAGACGCGCTCGGTCTGGGCCGCGCCCGTCAGGTAAATATTGAGGGCTGGGCCGCCGATTACCGCCGCCGCCTGCACGAGGACGACGAGGTATAACGTTTTACCAAGCACAAAAGGAGCTGCTCCATGGGGGCGGCTCCTTTTTCTATCGTGACCTGCGCAACCGGATGAGTGGTCGGTTCGTGTCCGTTGGCGGTAAAGACGTTATCAGGACCCGATAAACCCCGCCGCGCGGTTACAATGCAACAAGGCATCTATATGGCATTCGATGTATAAAGGAGAAGGGTAATGCCGATTAATGATCCCGAGAAGTCGGAGAATATGCGCAAGTCCATCCGCGTGTATTCCGGTTCCTCCAACCGTCCCCTCGCTCAGAAGATTGCTGAGTACCTTGGGGTCGAGCTTTCGGGCCTTACGCTAAAGCAGTTCGCCAATGGTGAGATTTACGCCCGCTACGACGAGACCGTCCGCGGCGCCGACGTCTTCCTGATTCAGTCCGTGGCCGGCGGCAACGTCAACGACATGCTCATGGAGCTGCTCATCGCCACCGACGCTGCCAAGCGCGCATCCGCCCGCTCCATCACCGCCGTTATCACCCACTACGGCTATGCCCGCCAGGACCGCAAGGCCGGCCCGCGCGAGCCCATCACCGCCCGCCTCGTCGCCAACCTGCTCGAGCGCGCCGGCGTCAACCGCATTATCACCCTCGACCTGCACCAGGGCCAGATCCAGGGCTTCTTCGATATCCCGGTTAACCACCTGTCCGCACTGCCGCTGTTTGGCCAGTACTACAACGACATGCACTTCGACACCGACAACCTGGTTGTCGTCTCCCCCGACGTGGGTCGCGCCAAGGCCGCCAAGAAGCTGTCCGACATGCTCGGCTGCGACCTGGCCATCGCCCACAAGGGCCGTCCGCGCCACAACGCCGCCGAGGTCATGGGCATCATCGGTGACATCAAGGGCAAGACCTGCATCATCAACGACGACATGATCGACACCGCTGGCACCCTGTGCGCCAACGTCAAGGAGCTCAAGGCTATGGGCGCCGGTGACATCTACGTCTGCGCCACCCACGGCATCTTCTCCGGTCCGGCCATCGAGCGCCTGAACGATGCCCCCATCGTCGAGTGCGTCGTCACCGACGCCATCCCCGTCGAGGTCGGCGGCAAGATCAAGACTATCTCGGTCGCCGAGGAGTTCGCTCAGGCCATCTCCGCCGTTTACCACGAGGAGCCCGTCTCCACGCTCGTCGGCGGCGACTTCGCGCTGTAGTCCAACGCGTATCGCATCATCTTTGATGTTTTTAAAGGGTCGGAAGCTCGCTTCCGACCCTTTTTCTATCCCTCGCCAACCTTCCCTGGACAATTAGTTCAAATTTGTATTTTCTTGGGCGCCCACATGGACCACTTGATGCGCCAAAGGTTCACCTGCCGGCATAATCTCGGCCAATCTCTCCTCTTATGGACGTCTTCACTATGCCATTCACTCTATTTTGCCCACCGAACCCTTCGACAATGGCGGAACGCTTCAATCGCCTTATACAAATCTGAACTAACTGTCCAACACCTATCTCGATCCATGCCTCCAAGGTCAAACAAGCGCCCTGAGCCCCGCTTTTTCAAGGCCCCTCGCACGATCTGCTACCGTCTGCGGCGCACGACGCCCCTTTGAGCGAAAAGAACGCCACGGCTGCATCATTTCGCCGACGGCTTAGTACTTTATAGCTATGACCACTGTGATCTCACATTTCTCCGCCCTCCGCGCAATTCGCCGCGCTCGACGGGCGTACTCTGCGCTTCCGTGGGGCATCATCGATGACAGGCAACAGGCACAAGCCCTTGCAAGTTGTGTTCCCAACAAGGACGCCATAGACTTTGTAGCTCTTGCGATGCTTGACGCCTGGAGCGAAGACGACTCCGAGCGCCTAGATCTCCTTGTTGCCGGCGGCAACAACAGACGGCCCGACGGACGTCTTCTCCAGCACAGCGTCACCGCCCCGCTTCCCGCGGAAGCAATCATGCACATCGAAGCTGACATCTACGCAACGTCTCCCGCCATGACAGCCATGTTGTGCTCTAGGAATGAGCCTGTAGCCAAAGTCCTGATGCTTCTCATGGAGCTGCTGGGGTCCTACTCCCTTCCGCCCGAGATAACCAACCCCATCGCCCACGACGACACGTGGCCCAAGGCCGGTAGCTCCGAAGCGATGGACGATCTTGATTGTCATGGCGGCCAGCCGGCACCCGGAAAGCAAGACGAAACCCGCTACGAACAGGCGCACTACAAATGCGAGCCTGCCACAACCATAAATGAGCTCGAGGCAGTCGCACAGTTTGCCAAAAGTAGCTCCTACGCCTCGTTTCGCACGGCCGTCAGACTCGCCCGAGCAGGATCCGCATCCCCAGCGGAGTCCTTAATGTTCGCCGTCCTGGGCGCGCCCATGCGCTTTGGCGGATTCGGATGCTGCAGCCTGCCCATGGGAGGCCTGCTACTCAACCATCGAATCGACTTCGACACTCTTGCGGTCAACATGTCCTCAGGCATCCCCTATGCCATCTGCGACCTATATTGCCCGGCAGCCGGAGTCGACAACGAATACAACGGAATTGGGCATGAGCTTCAAAATGCTCGCATCCACGATGGCAATCGAAATAATGGACTCAAGGCAATGGGCATCCACGTCCTGGTTATCAATCGCGACCAAATGAAAGACCTTGTTGCGCTCGAAGCCTTCGCACAAATGATGCATCGACTCGCTGGGGTTCGGTTCCGCTATCGCATCAAGGGTTATCGCAAACGTCAAGCCGCATGGCTCAACGCCCTTCGGGCCGGAATCGGCCTCGCGCCGGTCTAGAAAGCGTATCTCGACAACATCGCCGAGCAAGGCTGGACAGTTAGTTCAGATTTGTATAAACAGACGGCTTATTTCAAGGCGCTTTGCTGCCATCTCGGGGCCAATCACCTCATTTAAAGGCTCGAATGGCTTCGAAATAGCGCAAAACGTGCGCCCCAAAGCACCGAAACGGCTCCATGTCTCCGATTTTGGCAGCCGAGAGCCTCTTGCTTTATACAAATCTGAACTAACTGTCCACCCCGGTTTCCTGCAACCGCTCAAACGCCCTCAACTCACCTCAATTGCCCTCCATTTGACAGCGGCAACAGGGTCGCTCACCATAGCAGGCGACAAATCAACGAAAGGATGAACATGGCAGCTGCACAGCCGCTTAAGATTCGCATGGTTGCCGGGCTTGGCAACCCGGGCGAGGAATATGCCGAGACCCGCCACAACGCCGGCTTTAAGGCAATCGACGAGCTGGCCCGTCAGGCCGGTGTCACGTATTGGAAAAATCAGGCCGGTGCCGAGGTCGCGCTCATCAATATCAACGATGCCGAGGAAGAGGGCGGCAAACGCCAGATTGTGCTGGTCAAGCCGCAGTCATTCATGAACACCTCGGGCGGCCCCATCTCCAAGCTCTGCCGCGAGTACAAGATCAAGGCCGAGGAGCTGCTCGTAATCCACGACGAGCTCGATATTCCCGCCGGCGACGTGCGTGTTAAGGTGGGCGGCGGCCATGCTGGCCACAACGGCCTGCGTTCCATCATCGACAAGATGGGCAGCCGCGACTTCAGCCGCATCCGCACCGGCATCGGCAACCCTCCCGGCAAGATGGCCGTCGCAGACTATGTGCTTAAGCAGCTGCGCGCCCGCGAGGCCGAGGGCTTCCAGGACACCTGCACCCGCGCCGCAGATGCCGCCGGTTTGGCCATCGTCCACGGCGTAATCTACGCCCGCGATCACGTAAACGGTGCCGCTTCCGCCAACGGCAAGCACTAAAACCTACCATTTAGGGATGTTAATTTTGGCAGGTTTTATATGCGAAAACGCCGCCGCGGCCGCATCGCAATAAGTCCTGCGCCGCCATACATATGCAGCGCCCCAAAGGGGGCCGGCCCCACCGATGCGCGAGGCCGGCCCCCTTTGCCGTTTTGCCTGATAAAACCGACCAAAATAAACCTGTCCCTTTTTGGTAGGTCGGGATAAACCCTTTTCCCAACCGCCGAAGACACACGTAAACAGCATGTCCATGAGGGTATAATTTGCACCGTATGTCTGCACAACGCCTGTGCGCGTACGGTTTTACTCGGGCTACCGTCCATTTCCGTGGAGGCACGGTTCGGCGGCCCTAACAAGAGAGGGGTTCTATGTATAAGATCCTGGAGAAGACGCAGTTCTCGGAGAAGGTGTTCAAGTTCCGCATCGAGGCGCCCGCAATCGCCAAACATGCGCACGCTGGACAGTTCCTCATGGTTCGCGCCAACGAGACGGGCGAGCGCGTCCCGTTTACCCTAGCTGGTTGGAACGGTGACGAGGGCTGGGTCGAGTTCATCTTCATGGTGATCGGCAAGACCACCGAGATGCTTTCCACCTACGAGGCCGGCGAGTCGCTGCGCGACGTCGTGGGCCCGCTGGGCGTTCCCACCGAGATGGCCGAGGGCCCCTGCGCCGTCATTGGCGGCGGCGTCGGCCTGGCAATTGCCTTCCCGGTCGCCAAGCACCTGGTCGAGACCGGCCACGAGGTGCACGCCATCATGGGCGCTCGCACCAAGGACCTCCTGCTCATGGAGGACCAGTTCCGCGAGCTCCTCGACGAGGACCACATCCACATCACCACTGACGACGGCTCCTACGGCGAGCAGGGCGTTGTCACCGCTCCGCTGGAGCGCCTGCTGCAGGACAAGGCCGTGAGCCAGGTCTTCTGCGTCGGCCCCGTTCCGATGATGAAGTTCTCGACCCTCACCGCCCAGAAGTACGACACCCCCATCACCGCGTCGCTCAACCCCATCATGGTTGACGGCACCGGCATGTGCGGCTGCTGCCGCGTCGAGGTGGGCGGCGTGACCAAGTTCGCTTGCGTCGACGGCCCCGACTTCGATGCCACCCTGGTCGACTGGGATGACCTTCGTGCCCGCCAGGCCGCTTACCGTTCCGAAGAGGGCGAGTCCCTCAAGGCCTATGAGGAAAAGAGCTGCGCATGCCACTAGTTAACGGTCGTTTCGTTGCCGATATGAAGTCGCCCCGCACCCCCGATAACGAGGAGCCGGCTGCCGAGCGCGCCTGCGACTTCCGCCCCGTCGACAAGGGCTTCACCGAGGAGATGGCGCTGGCCGAGGCCGAGCGCTGCCTCAACTGCAAGAAGCCGTTCTGTGTTGAGGGTTGCCCCGTCAACATCAACATCCCCCGCTTTATCGAGCAGATCCGCGCGAAGGACTTCGGCGGCGCCCTCGATACCATCCGCGAGGACTCCATGCTTCCCGCCATCTGCGGCCGCGTCTGCCCGCAGGAGAACCAGTGCGAGGGCAAGTGCATCCGTGGCAAGAAGTCCGAGCCCGTGGCCATCGGCCAGCTCGAGCGCTTCCTGGGTGACCGCCCCGAGCTCGCCTCCACGCCCAAGATGGCCCCCAAGAACGGCAAGAAGGTCGCCGTCGTCGGTTCCGGCCCGTCCGGCATCACCTGCGCCGGCGAGCTCGCCCGCAACGGCTTTGACGTCACCGTCTTCGAGGCTTTCTTCACCGGCGGCGGCGTGCTGGTCTACGGCATCCCCGAGTTCCGTCTGCCCAAGGCAGTCGTCAAGCGCGAGATTGACGGCCTGGAGGACATGGGCGTCAAGTTTGAGTACAACTCCGTCGTGGGCAACATGGCCACGGCCGAGGAGCTGTTCGAGCAGGGCTTCGACGCCATCTACGTGGCGACCGGCGCTGGCCTGCCCAAGTTCCTCAACGTCCCCGGCGAGAACCTGCCCAACGTCTTCTTCGCTAACGAGTACCTCACCCGCGTGAACCTGATGAAGGCCAACAAGTTCCCCGAGTACGACACCCCCACCAAGCACGGCAAGAACGTCGTCGTCTTTGGTGGCGGCAACGTGGCTATGGACGCCGTCCGTACCGCCAAGCGTCTGGGCGCCGAGCACGCCATCATCGCCTATCGTCGTACCGAGGACGAGATGCCCTGCCGTCGCGCCGAGCTGCACCATGCTAAGGCCGAGGGCGTCGAGGTTCTGCCGCTCGTCTCCCCGCTCGAGTTTGTCGCTGGCGAGGACGGCTCCGTGTGCGCCGTCAAGGTCCAGAAGATGGAACTCGGCGAGCCCGACGAGTCCGGCCGTCGTCGCCCGGTGCCCATCGAGGGCGCCATCGAGGAGATCCCCTGCGACGTCGCGATCTCGGCTATCGGCACCAACGCCAACCCCTTCGCAAAGAAGATCGGCGGCAAGATGGAGCTCAACAAGTGGGGCTACATCGTTGCCGACGAGGAGACCGGCCAGACCACCGATCCCCGCATCTGGGCCGGCGGCGACATCGTCACCGGTGCCGCTACGGTCATTCTGGCGATGGGCGCCGGCAAGAAAGCCGCTGCTTCCATCACCAAGAGCCTGCTGGGCGAGTAATCACCCACAGCGCTAGCCATCAAACGGCAGAGTCCCCGTCGAGCACACGCCCGGCGGGGACTTTTTCTATGCCAGACCCCAGATCACCACAAAGGAGACAGGCACCTTTGTGGTGGTTTTGGACTTGCCTGATCGTTTTGTCTCAATCTGTAACAGTTGGAGTCCGTTGAGCCCTGCAGTTGTTACAGATCGAGATATTGTGCCGGCCGCCCACGCCGCATCTCAATCTGTAACAGTTAGAGACCAAATATGCCGCCTGGTGTTACAGATCAAGACGTTGGGCTGACGGCCGAACGGTTCATCTAAATCTGTAACAGTTAGAGCCATTTTCGCTGGCTTGGTGTTACAGATCGAGACTATGCAAAAGCCGAGGATAGGCACTGCCGCCAAGGCCTTCCCCTCGGCCTAAAACAAAAACCACCACAAAGGTGCACTGTCCCCTTTGTGGTGGTTTTGGTCGGTTAGTCTTCGAGCTGCGCTACTTTGTAGCGGTAGGCAGCGGCGATAACGTCTTTGCAGCCCTCGCGGCCCAGCTTGGCGCGGTTGACGACGATGTCCTTACCGCTCGTCATCTTCCACTTTCCGGCACTGTAGCGCTTATAGAACGCCTCGCGCGCCTTCTGCTGCTGCTTGACCAGCTTGGCGCCCTTCTTTTTATTAAGGCCACGCTTCTTGCGCACAATCTCGACGCGGTCCTCAAAAGGAGCGGTCACCAACACGGCAATGTGGTTGGGGTTGTTACGCAGCAGGTAATCGGACAGGCGGCCTTCGATAATGCAGCTCTCGGTCTCGCCCAGGTCCAAAATCACCTGGCTCATCTTCTGGAACAACTTGTCCGAGTACGAACGCGCGTCGTAGCGGTCGGGCAGGAACGCCATGTTCTCCACGGCCAGACGCTCGTCGTAGGCGGCCATCTTGTCGAGCGACTCGCCCGCGCGCAGCGACGCACGTACCAGCAGCTCGTTATCGTACAGCGGAATCCCCAACTCGTCGGCAAGCATGCGGCCAATCTCGTGGCCCTCGGCGCCAAAGTCGCGCGCGATGGTAATGACCACAGGATTCTTCTTGTTCTCCAGATCGCTCATCGCGATTCCTTTCTAACAAATGAGAAAAGGCAATTCCTGATTCCCATTTTGTCACTTACGACCGTCCTGGTTTCCCAAGTGCGGCAGATTGCCCCGAAAGAGGAGCGCCGCGTACTAAATGTACGCAAGCGACGATTGAGGGGCAAGGTGCCGTGCTTGGGGAAGCAGGACTATGCGGCCACGATGCGGCGTTGATATGCCCTCACCAGCAGCGAGATACCAAAGTTGAGCACGAAGTACATCGCAAACACCAGGCCGTAGAGCATAAGCACCTGCGACAGGTCGATCGCGTGGGCCATCACGACGTTTGCCGTGTACATGAGCTCGGCCACGTTAATGCCCGAAAGATACGAGCTGTCCTTGATGACGGTCGTGCACTGGCTAAACAGCGCCGGAATGATCGTCTTAAATGTCTGCGGCAGAATGATGTAGCGCATGGTGGCAAAGAAGCCAAAGCCCTGGCTCTGCGCTGCCTCAAACTGGCCGCGCGGAATCGAGTTGAGGCCGCCGCGCACAATCTCGGCCATAACAGCGCTGGTAAACAGCGTAAAGGCGATGGTCGAAATCACAATGTCCAAACCCTGCACCGTAAAGTAGATAAACAGGATCCACAGCAGGTTCGGCGTGCAACGGAACAGCTCGATGTAGGCACTCACCAAAATACGAAACGGGCGGGGCGCATAGCTTTTAACGAGCGCCAGCACCGTGCCAAAGATGAGCGAGAAAAAAATCGACAGCGCCGAGATCTCGATCGTCTTAACAAAGCCGCCCCAAATGTAGAGCAGGTTGGTCGCGTTGAAGATTTCCATGCGCTAGGCCTCCTCTACGTTGTCGAGCCCCAGCTCGGCGAGGCTCACGCCGCGCGGACGCTCCTTGGAGCGGCGCTCGAGCCACTGCACCAGCATGGCGAGCGGAAAGCAGATGATGAAGTACATAAGGCAGCAGACGATGTATCCCTGCAGGTAACCGTACAGGCTCACAAAGTTGTCTGAACGGTACATAAGGTCGCCGCCGGCCACAAGCGCCAGCACCGACGTGTTCTTGACTAGGTTGAGTGCCTGGTTACACAGCGGCGGCAGAATGATCTTGAATGTCTGGGGCAGCACGATGTACCAGTACGCCTGCGCACGGGTGAAGCCCTGGCTCTGCGCCGCCTCCATCTGACCGCGCGGAACCGCCTCGATACCGGTGCGGATAACCTCCGAGATGTAGGCCGCGTGATACAGGCCCACGCCCAAGAAGCCCAGCACGAACGGCGCGATGCGCACCGGCTGGTCGGCACCGGTTATGGCCTGCAAAAACTGCGGACCAGCCATGTACATAAAGAGCACCTGCACGGGCAACGGGGTGTTCTGGTAAAACTCCACGTACACGCGGCTTATGGCGCGCAGCACGCGCGAACGGGTGGTAGAGAACACACCCAGCAGCGTGCCCAGCACCAGCGACAGCAGCAGACCGGCAACGACCACCTGTAGCGTCACGCCAAAGCCCTCCCAGAAGGGCCCCATGTTTTGAAATGTCGTCGACCAACGGTCGGCGTCAAATAATCCTTCGAGCATTTGATTCCTTCCTTGGACGATGCGCCTATACAAGACCCCAGGTCTTGACCTCTTGGTCGAGCCAGCCGTCGGCCAGACGATCGCAAATCACCTGATCGACCACGGCCGAAAGGTCGCAGCCCTTCTTGGTCGCCACGCCGTAGCCCTGCTCGCCAAACTTGACCTCGGGCTGCAACAGCTCAACGGTCTCGTTCATGTAACCGGCCAGCGTGGAGCGGTCCATGGCAAAGACGTCGATATTGCCGGCGTCGAGCGAACTCTTGATGATGGGATAGCCACTAAAGGCCCTAAACTCGGGCTTACAGCTAAAGCCGTTGTCCTTGATCATCTGCTCGATCAGGCCCTGCGTGGTGGCACCCTGGCTCACGCCGATGACCTTGCCGTCCAGGTCCTCAATCGAGGTAAAGCCCGAACGCTTCTTGACCATGAGTCCCACGTAGTCGGTGCGGTACGGCGTCGAGAAATCCCAGCTCTTCTTGCGCTCGTCGGTGATGGTGTAGGTCGCCGCGACCACGTCGAGTTGGCCGTTATCGATCAGCGGGCCGCGTGTCTTGGGCGTTACGTCGGTAAACTCGACAAGCTCCTGGGCACGGGCTTCCTTGTAGCTCACGCCAAAGACAGCGGCGGCGATCTGGTAGCACAAATCGACTTCCATGCCCTCAAAGCGGCCTTTGGCGGTGTCGTAATAGCCGTAGCCGGGAACATCTTTCTTGACACCGGCATTCAGATGGCCGCGCGACTTGATGGCCGCAAGCTTGGATCCCTTGTCGGAACCCTCGCCGCTGGTGGAGTTGCCGCAACCGGTGAGCGCGGTCCCCGTCAGCGCGAGCATGCCGGCGCCCGCCAGCTGCAAAAAGTGACGGCGCGACACGGCCGCCCTCGTCATATCCGTCATGTCCATCACCGCGCCTAGTGCAGAATCTTGGACAGGAACTCGCGGCAGCGCGGGTTCTCGGGGTTATCGAAGAAGTGCTCGGGCGTGCCCTCCTCCAGGATGCGGCCGTCCTCCATAAAGATGACGCGGTCGGCCACCTGGCGCGCAAAGCCCATCTCATGCGTCACGCAGATCATGGTGATGTCCTCCTGCGCAAGCTCAATCATAACGTCCAGAACCTCCTGGACCATCTCGGGGTCGAGCGCCGAGGTCGGCTCGTCAAACAGGATGATGGGCTGCTTGGTACACAGGGCACGGGCGATGGCGATGCGCTGCTGCTGACCACCCGAGAGATTCTGCGGATACTCGCCGGCCTTATGCGCCATGCCGACGCGCTTGAGTGCGGCGATGGCGATCTCGGTCGCCTCCTCCTTGCTCTTCTTTTGCAGCTTGATGGGCGCGAGCGTCAGATTGCCGAGCACCGTCATGTTGGGATACAGGTTGAACTGCTGAAACACCATGGAGCTGTACTTGCGAGCCATCTCCAGGTGATTCTTTTTGGTGAGCGGCGTACCGTCGATGACGACCTCGCCCGACGTAGGCTCCTCCAGATAATCGACGCAACGGATGAGCGTCGACTTACCCGAACCAGAAGGCCCGATCATTACGAGCTTCTCGCCGCGCTTGACGGTGAGGTTGATATCTTTGAGCACATGCAGGTCGCCAAAGTACTTGTTGAGATGCTTGATCTCGATCATGTCTGCCATGAATGTCCCTTCCCTGCGTTTACACGAGTTGAACTATTGTACGGAAAGAACCACGTTTCCGCAGCCCACGCTACATCCCCGTAAAGAACCCGCAACCTTCCGCCCACTCATTGGGCACAGACTTAAATGAGTACCCCCCGTGGGTACTCATTTAAGTCTGTCCCCAATGAGCACCGAAAATAATACAACCGCCCTTGTTGAGCATAAGTCAGCGAAAACCCGTACACGCGAGCAAGGTGACGTGAAATGAAAGGGCGCAGACCTTATGGTCGCGCCCTTGAAATTGAACGTCAGATTGCCGTGTGTACGGGTTTGCAGCGTCGAGCCGTTACGCGGTTTGGTAAAACCGCGTAACAAATTACGCGAGTTTGGCTCCAACGATCTTTGCTGCTGCCGGCTTATCAAAGTTGCCGCCAGTGGCCTTACCCAGAGCGCCCATGACCTGGCCCATCTGCTTCTTGGACGTGGCGCCCAGCTCGGCGATGACCTGCTCGATCAGGGCCTCGAGCTCCTCGCCCGAAACCTGCGCGGGCAGAAGGCTCTCCAGAATCTTGACCTGCTCGGTCAGGTTGTCGGTACGCTCTTGGTCGGTGCCGGCCTTGATGGACATCTCCAGCGTCTCGCTCGTCTGCTTAATCAGACGCTTGATCATGCTGTTGACGTCTTCCTCGGTCACATCGCGGCGCTCGTTAACCTCGATATTCTTCACCTCGGCCTTGACCTGGCGAATGATGGACAGGCGAACCTTGTCCTTAGCCTTCATGGCCGCGATCATTTCCTTCTGCAGCTCTTCGTTGGTCATCTGCAAATCCTCTCTAATAGCGTGGGCGGCACTCGCGCGAGCACCGCCCCATGATTACTCAGTCGTCGACGAATCGTCGGTCGAACTCTTGGTAACGCCCTTCAGACTCACGTTATAGGGTACGTCCTTGGGCATGGGGTTGACGGTGATGTCGGCATCCTTCTTGTACTGCTCCAGCCACTCGCTGTACGCAGTGCTGGCCGCTTGCGTCTTCACCACGTTGGAGACGTACTTTTTGATGGCCTTGGGCACCTGGTTGATGTCATCAACCTGATTATCGACATGGAAGTAGTCGGTGCACTTGATGATGTGGTAGCCATAGGTCGACTCGATGACTTCGCTCACGTCGCCCTTGTTGAGCCCCTCGAGCGCCGTCTGGTAGCTGTCGACAAAGGTGGTGAGCTTATCCCAGCCCACATCGCCCTTCTTCTCCTTGGAACCGGTGTCCTCGGAGTACTGCTCAACGGCGTCCTCAAAGCTCAGCTCACCGGAGTTGATCTTGTCCAGGCACTCCTGCGCCTTGGCCTTGGCGGCAGCCTTGTTCTCGTCGGAAGCGTCGGAATCAACCTTGATCAGGATGTTCGACGAGCGGCGGGCGTCGTTGTAGCTGGACAGGTTTTCGTTGATGTAATCGACGATCTCGCTGTCCTTGGGCTTGCTCGTGGGCGCGACGGCATCCTTGAGTTTCTGCTGCGCCAGACTCTCCTTGAGCGAATCCTTGTAGGTATCCTCGGTATAGCCGTAGGTCTTGAGGGTCTTCTTAAAGGCCTTGGCACCGCCCGCGCTCTTGCATGCGTCCTTCCAAGCCTTCTCGACCTCCTCGTCCGACACCGTCACGCCGTTCTCCTTCTGTGCCTGTTGAAGCAGAATCTGCTGCGTGTAGGAGTCGATGAGTTGCTTGCGGTACTTCTTGGGCGTGAGGTCGTTGTCGACCAGGTACTGCGCCCAGTCCTTGTCATTGGTGTAGCCGTAGGACGTGCGCATGCTCATGATCTGCTTGGTCACGGTGTCCTCGGTGAGGTTGGTGCCGTTGATAGTGGCAGCTACACCGCCGGTAAGCTTGTAGCCCGAGGTATCCTCTGCCTGCGACATCAGGCCGGAGCACGCCATGGCCGAGACGGAAAGCAGCATTGCCAGCACGCCGATGACCACCAGAACGATCTTGACGGTCTTGGACACGCGGGTCTTGCGCTGCTTCTTGCGAGAGCTGGAGGCGGCGCGAGCCTGCTGCTCGGGCGTCGGCTCGGGTGCGGGGTTCTTTTTCTTATTTGCCATAGTTGGCCTTTCGCATAACGAATCGAACAAACGCCATTGTGTCACAACGCAGCCCCCGCGGCACGCTTGGTGCATTGGGGACAGGTTAATCTGCACCATTTTGGTGCAAAGGGGACAGCTCTGGCAGCCGGCACCTTAGAAGTGACGGCGGATGGCGTCGACCATGCCCTGGGACGTGGTCTGGCCGAGCACGTCGGCTGCGGCATCGGCGTCCATAAAGATGTTCATGAGCGCCTGCAGGGCCTCGACCTGGCCGCCCGGCTCGGCGATGCCCAGATTGATGACGATCTGCGCCGGCACCGGAGCGCCCATGCCAGCCATAGCGTTAAATGTCACGGGCGCGGCGGGCTTCACCACCGCGATATAGGGCTTAGCCACAAACCCCGGATCGGTATGCGGAATGGCAATGTTTGCCGCCGGCATGGCAAGACCCGTGGGATAGGCATCCTCGCGCGTGCGAACGGCGTCGAACCAACCGTCGGCAATGTAGCCACGCGGTACAAGCTCGCCCTCAAGCCGCGCGAACACCTCATCCGGCGTCGCACACTCCCAATCAAAAAACACCAGCTCAGGCGCAAACAGCGCTTCGTTATCCGCCATGCGCTCACCTCTCTCACCTAGTCATTCAAGAACGTCCCCGATGACTACCCAAAACAAAAGGTGGCCACACGCGCCTTGGCGCCAATGACCACCCTAACCACTCAACTAAATTGCACTGTGCACCGCTAGCCGCGGGGCGCATCAATTGCGACCTTGCCGTTCTCCAGCACGTGGACGCGGCCATCGGCGAGCATCTGCACGACCTCGGGATACAGCACGTGCTCAATCGCGTGGATGTGCTCCTCGAGCGTGTCGACGTCCCAGCCCTCCTCAACAGCCAGCGCACGCTGGGCGATGATGGGGCCGTTGTCGTAGATCTCGTTGGCAAAGTGCACGGTCACGCCGGTCACCTTGACGCCGCGGGCAAACGCATCGTCAATCGCGTGGGCACCGGTAAAGCTCGGCAGCAGGGCCGGGTGCAGGTTGACCACACGGTTGGGGAACGCCGCCAGCAGCGGTGTATGCACCATGCGCATGTAGCCGGCCATGACCACATACTCGCAGCCGCGCTCGAGCAGCTCGTGCGCGATGATCTCGTCGGCGGCGATGGGGTCGGCATAGACATCCTTGGACAGCGTAAGCGTCTGGATGCCCGCACGCTCTGCACGTTGCAGACCCTTGGCCGAAGGACGGCTCGACACCACAAGCTCAATAGAAGCGTTGAGCTTGCCGGCGGCAATCAGATCGATCAGCGCTTGCAAGTTGGTACCCGAACCGCTGATGAGCACACCGATCTTGAGCGGCTCAGCCGTATCGGTGCCAGTCGGACGGGTATAGGGCACAAAGTCCAGGCCCTCGGCAGCAGCCATCTGCTCGTTAGCGCTCATCGGAGTACACGACCTTACCGGAACCCTCGACGCACTCGCCCACGCGGAACGGCTTCTCGCCCAGCGCGACCAGTGCCTCGGTCACGGCGGCCTCGTCCTCGGGGGCGACGATCAGACACAGGCCGACGCCCATGTTGAAGGTCTTGCATGCCTCGTTGGGCGCAAGCTCGGCCTGGCGCGACACGTAGGTGATGACGGGCGGAACGTCCCAACCCATCTCGGCACCGTTGCGGGTGACCACGGCGTCGACGTCATCGGCGAGCGCACGGTTGAGGTTCTCGGTAATACCGCCGCCAGTGATGTGGGCGATGGCGTGCACGTTGGCGCCGCCGCGCAGCAGCTCCAGGATCGGCTTGACGTAGATGCGCGTGGGGGCCAACAGAGCGTCTGCCAGCGATGCACCGCCGAGCTCCTCGAGCGGACGGCTCAGCTCCTCGGCCTTAGCGACGGCCTCGGGCGTGCCCGGCTTAACGCCGTCGACGCCAATGACCTTACGCACGAGCGAGTAGCCGTTGGAGTGCACGCCGGTGGAAGGCAGGCCCAGGATCACATCGCCCGGGCGGACGTTTGCGGGGTCGAGCATCTTGGGACGGTCGACGACGCCCACGGTAAATCCGGCAAGGTCGTAGTCGGCAGGAGCCATGACGCCCGGGTGCTCGGCCATCTCACCGCCCACGAGCGCGCAGCCCGCGAGCTTGCAGCCGTCGGCCACACCCTTGATAATCTTTGCCATGTGCTCGGCCTCGATGTGACCGATGGCAACGTAGTCCAGGAAGAACAGCGGCTCGGCGCCCGAAGCCAGAATATCGTTGACGCACATAGCGACCAGGTCCTGGCCAACCGTCTCGTGACGGTCCATGATCTGGGCGAGCACGAGCTTGGTGCCCACGCCGTCGGTACCGCTAATCAGGATCGGGTCTTCCATATCCTTGAGCGCAGCGGCCGAGAACAGGCCGCCAAAGCCACCGATGCCACCGATAACCTCGGAACGGTTAGTGTCCTTGACCATCTGCTTAATCGCGTCGACGGCGCGGCCGCCCTCGGCGGTGTCGACGCCGGCGTCCTCGTACGTCACATGCTTGCTGTCGCTCATCTGAGCCTTCCTCTCCCACTACCGTGGCGCCGCACGGGCGCCAAACGGTGCTCATAGTTGCGTTCATTTCGGCGCGCGCCATAACAGCACGCGCCGTCATATCAACAAAACAGCAGGTAAAACCTACCAAAATAAACCTGTCCCCATATGGCAGGTTTTATGCCTCGCCGTGCTCCTCTTCCCAGCTGCGGTCGTCGTATTTCTCGATCACGGCGTCGTCGTCAAAGTGCAGCGGCTTGTCCAGGTTGCGGGGCTTAAAGCCCTCCATAAACTTGTCGCGGCCAAAGCTCTCGGGAATCGCCACGGGGTAGCGGCCGGTAAAGCACGCATCGCAGTAACCGCCCTTGGGCATGACCTTAAGCAGGCCCTCGACCGAAAGGAAGGCCAGCGAATCGGCGCCGATATACTCGCAAATCTCGTCGACCGTCTTGTTGGCGCTGATAAGCTGCGACTGCACGTCGGTATCGATACCGTAGAAGCACGGCCAGATGACCTCGGGCGAGTTGATGCGGATATGAATCTCCTTGGCGCCGGCGTTGCGCAGCATCTTGACGAGCTGCACCATGGTGGTGCCGCGCACGATGGAGTCGTCGATGACGACCAGGCGCTTGCCCTCGATGTTGTCGCGCAGCGGGTTGAGTTTCATACGCACGCCCATGGCGCGCAACTCCTGCGTAGGCTCGATAAACGTACGGCCCACGTAGCGGTTCTTGATAAGGCCCTCGCCAAAGGGAATACCGCTCTCGTGCGAATACCCCTCCGCAGGCGGCAGGCCGGAGTCGGGCACGCCGATGACCAGGTCGGCCTCGACAGGCTCCTCATGTGCCAGCTGACGACCCATGTCGTAACGGCAGGCATAGACGCTCTTGCCGTTCATGATGGAGTCGGGGCGGGCAAAGTAGACCTGCTCAAAGATGCAGTTGGCGGGCTCTTCGGCTGCAGGCACGCCCTGCTCGGATACCAGGCCCTCGGCGCTGATGCGCAAGATCTCGCCGGGACGGACGTCACGGACGTACTCGGCACCCACGATGTCGAGTGCGCAGGTCTCGGAAGCAACGACCCAGCCGCCGGCGCGCGTGACACGGACGGCGGAGTCGACCGTCGCGGCGCCGTCCTGCGACGGCAGCTGCGAAACGGCTGCGGCATCGGCCTGGTCCAGACCCTCGTCCACCAGCTTGCCCAGCACGAGCGGGCGAATGCCGTGTGGATCGCGGAATGCGTAGAGCGCCTGCTCGTTGATGAGCGTCATGGCGTAGCCGCCGCGCACGAGCTCCATGGTCTTGCGAATACCCTCGCGCAGGTGGCCCGTACGCTGGGTAAAGTAGCCGATAAGCTTGGTCGCGACCTCGGAATCCGAATTGGAGAGGAACGGCACGCCCAGCTCGATCAGCTGACGGCGCAGCTCGTCGGTGTTGACGAGGGTGCCGTTGTGCGCGAGCGCGATAATGACGCTATTGATGGTAGAGAGGTGCGGCTGAGAGGCTTCCCAGCTCTTGGCGCCGGCAGTGCCGTAGCGCACATGACCCACGGCCAGCTGGCCGGAGAGCGTCGACAGGTCGGCGTTGGAGAACACGCGGTCGAGCAGGCCCAGATCTTTGCGGACCATAACCGTGCCGCCGTCACCCACGGCGATTCCAGCCGATTCCTGGCCACGGTGCTGCAGCGCACGCAGGCCAAAGTACGTCAGTCGAGCCACGTCGCGATCGGGCGCCCATACGCCGAAAATGCCACATTCCTCATGCAGCTGGTCGGAGTCCGGATCATACGTCGACATGGTGTTCACCTGTCCCGCGGCACGCTCGGCCGCGCGGATGGTTTCTTGAGACATGGTATCCCCTCAGAGCCTCGTATTTTTGGCGTTACCCGCCTTATTATACGCACGGCGCGACGTGCTCCCCAGCGCATGAGCAGCGCTTTTTAAAAGCCCACCGAGCTAATAATCAGTTTTGTTGCCAAACATTTTATCGGTCTGTCCAGTGTAAGTGCCCGCGCCCCCAGATGGCCGCCGCGTCCGCCGTTGGGGATTACAAAGTTGCAATTGGGACGTTCGTCCTGTCTTTTGGCAGGTCGGCGGCGTATCCTTATAACCTACAACAAAGCGAGAAAGGTTCTGTATGGATCGAAACGGACTCGACCCCAGCGTCCCCAGCGCCACGGAGGTCAAGAAGATTCCCCTCATCATTAAGGTGTACGCCGTCCTGTGCATCCTGTCCGGCGTGGGCACACTCCCGTCGGTCGCCGCCTTTATGTGGCAGGTCATCACCGCGCTCATTAACGGCAACGCCGCTGCCAAGCTCGGCGGCAACACGCTCGTCGCGGTTGGACTCATCGTCGCCGGCATCATGCTCTCTGCGGCAAGTGCCGTCATCCTGATTATCTTTGGCCTGGACCTTATCAAAAACCAGCGCCGCAACGCCGCCCGCCTGTCCTACATCCTTATTGCATTCACCGTCGTCGAGCTTTTGGTCGACGTGATGCTCCAAGGTATCGGGCTCTTCTTGCTTCGTCCCGCTATTCAGCTCGGTATCCTCATCGCGCTTTCAGCCACCGTCGATCCTACGCTTCGCCAGGAGCGCGAACTGCAGCGCCGCCTGCAGGAGATGCTCGACCGCGACGCCGCCGCCGAGGGCATGCTCGGCCGCGATGAAACCGGCGAGGGCTACATCAAGCTCAACTACTTCAACCTGTTCTGGGTATTCCTCGTCTGCTGCGTGCTCGGCCTGATCGCCGAGGACATCTGGCACATGACGGTCAACGACCCAGGCGTCTACCAGGACCGCGCCGGCATGCTGTTTGGTCCCTTCAGCCCCATCTATGGCTTTGGTGCCGTACTCATGACCATGGTGCTCAACCGCTTCTATAAAAAGAATCCCATCATCATTTTCCTGGTAAGCGCTGTGCTCGGCGCGAGCTTTGAGGTGTTCGTGGGCTGGTTTATGCAGACCTCATTTGGCGTGGTCTCGTGGAGCTACTCGCACATGAAGCTGTTCGGCATGCCCGACCCACTCGCCGTCCTTACGGGCGGACGCACCTGCACGGGCTTTGCCTGCCTGTGGGGCCTGGGTGGCCTTATCTGGATCAAGCTGCTGCTGCCGAGGCTGCTCAAGCTCATCAACATGATTCCGTGGAAGAGTCGCTACTCGGCTACCGTCATCTTTACCGTCATTATGCTGGTCGACGGCGTCATGACGCTGCAGTCGCTCGACTACTGGTACCAGCGCGTCAACGGCACGGAGCCGGATATTCCCGTCGCGCAGTTCTACGGCAAGTATTTCGATAACGACTACATGGAAAACCGCTTCCAGAGCATGACCATGAGCCCCAAGGATGCGACACGCGTATAGCGCTCACCGCGCCCAAAACGCAAAATGCCCGCCGGTATCACACGTACCGGTGGGCATTTTTATAAACGATCCTTCTATCGACGCAATCCTCTATGCCTCGCGCTCGACCTCACTCACGCATTCGTTCTTGATGGTGCCAACGAGCGCCTGCAGTGCATCGACCACGTGTGGGCGAATGTCCCCGCCGATAAGCACGAGCATGATGTCGTCACCTACGGAAAGCTCGCCGCTTGCCAGCCACACGCGCACATAGCCGATACCCGGCATCGCGCGCGTGGCCTCGATAGCAGCCTGCACCTTCTGAGCATCGAAGCCAAACACCATGCCGCCCACCTTATGCCCAGGCGCCACGCCATCGGTCTCGACTCCGCGCACCTCAGCCTTGGGCGTCGCGCGCACCACACCGTTATGCGTCAGATACATCCCACGGCCTGCCGCCGAAGCATCGGCCTTGGCCTCGCGCAGCCAAGCATCAATCGAAGGCATCAATTTGCCACTCTCGAGCATCATTTCTCCCTTACCGTCGTCGAGTAGCCAATTTGGGACGGGGCCTTTTTAGCTACTCTCGAACAACTTATTCCTCGACCGGCGTGAGCACCATGACGGCGCGTGTGTTGCTCAGCGACAGCGAACGACAGGTCACAAGCGTTACAACCTTAGTTGCCGAAGCGGCACGATCGGTGGCATCACTCGCCACGGCAGAAACGCCGTCGAGCATCTCGGACAGGTAGTTCTTGAGTCCGTCGTCGCCCTCAAAATTGGTCGTGCGCGCCTTGGCATACGTGTCCTCGACCACCTTGGTCGCCAGCGGACGCAACTTATACGTCGCATCGCGCGTGATGTAGTACACATATTCAATGCTATCGAACGTTGCCTGGTCAGTCGTATCCGAAATCACGTTGAACATCGACCCATCGTTCATATGGTGGCCGTAGATCGTGGTCTGCTGGTCGACCATTCCCGGCGCGGTGTCATCGCTATCCAAGAAGATGGCACCCGAGGCGTTAGACGTGCCATCGAACAGCGTGTTGAGGTATTTGGAGTTGTTGTTGGTCTGCACCACGGGATAGTTGATGTTGGTTCCCGGCACGTAAATCCAACCCACAATCTCGGGGTTCGTCTGAGCAAGCGCATCAAAGTCGATAATCGGCACGCCGCTGGCGTCCTTATCGCTTACATATTGCTTCTCGATTTTCTGATACGAATCGCTCGCCTGCTTATAGCCAATCTGGGCATTAATAAAAATAGCGGCGGCGGCGACAATCAGACCGATACCGATGATGATGAGCAGAATGGGAATAATGGAGTGGCGCTTTTTGCGCGGCGGCTCGGTGCGATCCGACGGCGCGGCATGCGATGAAGACCGGGGCGGCTTCTTAGCGGAGCTATAAGACGAAGGACGATATGCGGCCGGCGCGTCCTGTCGACGATGCGTCGCCGGTGTCACGGGGCGCGGCGCGCGCGGCTGCTGAGGAGAGGATGTCCGACCCTGCTGTGCCGCACGGGCAGCACCCGGCTTCGACGGATCGGGAATCTGAGAAGCCTTGAATCGTTTTCCCTGATAATCGGACATGGCTCTCCTTATACTGCGGTGAAACGGCGGAACGCCTAGGCGTCGGCCATCTCCTGCTTCATCTTCTCGATAACCTTGCGGTACTCGGGGTCGCAAGCACCCAGAATCTGTGTGGCATAGATGGCGGCGTTCTTGGCACCGTTGATGGCAACGCAGGCCACGGGCACGCCCGAAGGCATCTGCACCATCGACAGCAGCGAATCCATACCGCCCAGGTCACTCGTCTTCATAGGTACGCCGATAACCGGCAGCGGCGTAAAGGCGGCCACGACACCACCCAGGTGAGCGGCCTTGCCGGCGGCGGCGATAATCACTTTGATACCGCGATCGGCAGCAGTCGAAGCCCACTCGTGGACCTTCGCCGGTGTGCGGTGTGCGCTCGCAATGACGAGCTCATAGGGCACACCGAGCGCCTCGAGCTCGGCGGTGCAGCCTTCCATAACACCCAGATCGGACTTGGAGCCCATGATGATCCCGACAACCGGCTTTTGATCTGCCATAAACAAAGACCTCCTGTTGAGAGCGGTGACGCGGCCAATCCGCGACCCTTAACTGCAAATAATTCAAGTATAGCCGCCGATGCTGATGTGTTCGGCGGGAGACGGAACGCTTTGCGAGATTAAGGCCGAAGGGTCGGAGCTTTCTGCCTACATTCAAAAAGCGTGCCCACCGTCCTTGGGTGGGACGGCGGGCACGCTTGCTTAGCTGTTGCTGGGGCTACTTAGCCTTGCTGCGACGATGGAAGAAAGCGCCGATCGCGGCGATGATGGCGCCAAGACCACCGACGGTCGCGACGGTCGCCGCCGTCTGGTCTCCGGTATTGGGAATCGCCGAACCGTTCTTCTTGCTGCCCTGGGCCTTGTCGCCTGCGGGCTTGCCCGCCTGGTTGCCGCCGTTCGAGCCATTGCCGGAACCCTGGTTGCCCGAGCCGCCCTGGTTGCCGGAATCGGCATCCTTGAGGCTCTCAATGGCCAGCTTGAGCTGGCTATAGGCCGCCTGGATCTGGGTGTCGGAAGCATTCTCATCACCCAAGACGTCCTCGGCGTAGGTAATGGCATCCGTCA
The DNA here is from genome assembly GCA_947642445.1 of uncultured Collinsella sp. Taxonomy (GTDB): domain Bacteria; phylum Actinomycetota; class Coriobacteriia; order Coriobacteriales; family Coriobacteriaceae; genus Collinsella. The sequence continues at coordinate 32,088 of CANRSF010000018.1, forward strand.
GGGCCTTGACAGACTCGGCCGTCTTGCCCCTGGTGTCAGTCTCCTTCGCCTGCTTGACCAGGGCCTTGAGCTGCTTCTTAGTCGGATTCTCGACCGGGACCACCGGGGTCTTCTCGAGCGCGTCGCGGGCGCTCTCGAGCGCCCTGAGCGCCTGGTCGACCTCGTCCTGCGTGGCATCCTCGTCGCTCAAGATGGCGCGGGCGCTCGCCAGGGCGTTCTCGAGCGCCGTCCAGGAGGCCTCGGTGTAGTCGCCGGCCTTGAGGTCGCCGGCGGCAAGCTCGGCATCAACCTTTTCGATCGCGGCAGTGAGATCATCCTTCGCCACCGGATCGGGGACGGCCGTACCGTAGAACTTGAGCTCCGCCATGCTGCAGTAGGCATCAACGTCGCCCCCGCCGGCGTGAATCACCTTGACGGTCACGTAGCGACCGCGCGCGGCGCCAAAGCTCATCTGTTTCCAGTCGCCACGGTCGGTGAGCACGCGGCCATCGTTGTCGAAGGCGAACGTACCCATCGACGCGGCGGTGCCCTTCTCATAACCGTCGGCAGTGTCGGAGACCAGTATCTCGGCCTCGAAGATATCGCCGTTAGTGCCGCCGTCCTGGCGCGGCAGGAATGTAACGTCGGTGAGATCGTAGTCGCGGCCCAGGTCGACACTCAGATACTGGGGCATACCGGTCCCATGGGCCCAGTCGCTGTGCCAAAGCGTCCGCTCGTCGCCGTCGAGAGCGTTGACGGCGTTGCTGCCCTCGTAGTCGGCCTCACTCGAGAAGCCGGCCACCTTGACGTTCTTGCGGTTCTCGGGCGTGTTGATGAGAATCTTCTCATCAACAGGGCGCATCTTGAGGCCGTCGATTGCCTTCTCGATCTTGGCTGTGGCGTCTGCGACATCCTTCTTGCTATAGCTGCCCTGGCCGCTGTCGAGGAGCTTCTGAGCCGCCTCGACCGCAGTGGTGAGAGCTGCATAGGAATCCTTGGTGTAGACGGACTCGCTGTAGCCCGCGGCCTTGGAAAGCGCTGCTACGAGCGCAGAGGTATCGACACCAGCCTTGACCTCGACCTCATAGGATGCGGTCTTGGAGGGGTCGAGTACCGACGCCACCGTGATCTTTGCCTTGCCGGCCTTGTTGGCACGCAGGTAGTAGCTCACGCTATCGCCAGCCTGAACAGCGGAGACGCTTACCACAGAGGGGTCGGAGCTCTCGACCGTCACATAGGGGTAGCCAGCGCTCTCAGGCGTAGCCTTGGCGTCGACGGGCGTAATGTCGCCTTCAAAGAACTCGGTCTGGTTCTTGCCTAGCTCGACACCCTCGATGGCCTCGACACCCTGCGTGTAGTTGAAGTTGACCTCACGCAGTGTGAGCATCTGGTCACCCGATGCCTCAAGCGGCGTGACCTCGACCTTGGTCGCCTTCTTGCCCTTGTTCTCGGCAGAGAGGTCAAAGGCGTAGCGAGCAAGGAAGGAATCGTACTCCCCGCCCGCGAACTCTTGGGTCGAGCCATCCTCGAACGTCACGACAGCCTTGATCTTCTGCACGGTTCCGTTGCCACCGTTGCGGTTAACGACCTCGACACTATCGAGTTTCGACGGCGTCTTAAATGCGAATGTCATCGTGGTGGGAAGCTTCACGTAACTCGGAAGCTTACCCTCGCTGTCCCAGTTGCCGCTCCAGTTCCATAGGAACTCAAAGCCGTTGTCGCCCTCGTTATTATCGAACAGCGCGTTATAGCTCTTCTGCTGGATAAGTTTCTCGACGTTGGTCCCGTCGTCGGTCGTGAGCTCATCGTTGGTCATCGTGATGTTGAAGGCGTCCTGACCGTACTCGGCGACCGTTGGCTGAGGAACATCCGGCATCGTCACCGTGCCGTCGCTCGCAAACTCAAGTGCGTCGCATGCCGGACCGATGAGCCAAGATGTCGAGGGCAGTTCGACCTTGCCGGCGGTCTTGGCCTTGAGCTTGAAACTCGCCACCGCGCCGGTACCGTTGTAGAGCTTGCCATCGCCGCGGTTGGCAAAGGCGAGATTGATAGTCTGCGTTCTGTCCGCGAACTGGACCTTCTCGCGAGACAGGTTCTCCATGCCGGCAGTCGAGCCGTCCTGCGCGATGCTCTCGGACACAAACTCGAACTGGTCGCTCTTGAAGTTGACGAGAGCGCCCAGGGCGTTGACGTTCTTGGCGTCGGCCGCATAGACATCAACGGTGATCTCATCACCGGCCTCGACCTCGGTCTTGCTCGGAATCACCGCGAGCGAACCTGCGACCTTTCCCTTTTGTTTAGTGCCGCCGTCAAGACCCGCCATGGTGAACGAGTAATCGTAGACGTCGTAAACGCCGTTATCGTTGAGGTCGGCGAAGTGGTCGCGGATCTGCGAACCGAACGTCGGGGTATCGGGCTCGCGATTCTCGAGGCCCAGATAGTTCTTCATGTTGGAGTAGTCTCCGTCGGAGATCGTGGCCTTGTTGAGGTTGGAGCCCACGGCGAAGCCATCCGTGCCGTCGGTCTTGTAGATGGCAATCTCGGACGCGGAGAAGAAATTGCCGACCGAGGCGAGCGGTGTCATGCGCACGTAACGGGCGGCCACGGTGCCGTCAAACGCTACCGTCTTACAATCAGCGGAACGTGCCCAATCGACCTCCTGGCTCGTCCAGTGGACGCCATCGAGACTCGTCTCAACACGCATCTTGGTCACAGTGCCGTTGCCGGCGTCATCGCGCGGATAGTACTCGAGCTTATCGAGCTTGTAAGCGCGTCCATAGTCAACGGTAAGCGCCTTGCCCAGATCGTTGCCACCGGAGTGGAAACCGCCGTCGCCCGACTGGAACTCATGGTCGAAGGCGAGCTCGGCCTTATGGCTGCCGTAAAGTGAGCCCTCCCAGGTGATTTGCTCGGCGTCGGGGACGTTCCGCCACGGATCGAGTGCGGAGTTCGCCTCGAGCACATCGCTCCAGGCGGAGTAGCCCTCGGCGTTGCGCGAACGAATCTGGTAGGTGTGCTTGCTATTGTAGGCGAGGTCGGTGTGCGTGAACTCGGCCGCATCACCCACGGCGAACACGGTGCCGTCGACCTTAAGGTCGTAGGAGGTAGCACCATCGACCTTTCCCCAGGTGAGCTTGATGCTCGTTGGGGTCGTGACGTCCTCGGGGGCAGCAAGGTTCGTGGGTGCGGAGAGGCTCTCGTTGAGGCGATCGGCTGTGAGCGTGGCGTCGGCGTTCACGAAACCGCCCAGCTCGAGCGTCTGCGCCGCCGCAGCAACATCGGTCTTCGGGACTTGACGTAGACCTTGGGGTTCGTGGTGATCTTGGTGTTGTTAAAGCTCTCGCCCCGCTCGGCCTCGGTGCCGTCCACATCGCTGCCGTAGTGGTTGAGGTTAGGGGTCTCGCTGTAGAAGTAGACCGCCTGGCCGGCCTCGGGGGTCGCGGTGTCAAAGGTCTCCTGCGAGTCGACCTCAACCACGTTGAGCGCGGATCCGCCGTTCTTGGCGACGACGCTCATGGGCTTGGCGGACACGTTGGCCACGAAGGTCGTGGTGCGATTGGAGTCGTAGCCGTTGTAGCCACCCTGCGAGGCTTCGGCGGTAAAGGTCGCGGTGCCGCCTGCGGCCTTGGATCTGTAGACGGTGCTCACATGCTCACCGTAGGAGATATTGTCGATCGTACCGTAGGAATCGTCCTCAGTCGTGTTGTTCTCGATGGAGGAGCCGTCGTCCTCGTACTGCGTAAAGGTGCCGTCGCCCTCGGTGGCGAAGAACTCGACGATACGCTGGCTGCGGTCGGTACCCTTGGTGTTGGTGTCGCTCACGGCCTCGGGGTTGTTGTTCTCGGCGTACATCGGCACGATAGCGTTGGCCTTCACAAACAGCGGCAGCTTCCAAAGCGGAGCCTCGTAGTTGTTGAGAACCTGGCCGCCGCGATACTGCTTACCCGAGAAGTAATCGATCCAGATGGTGGGATTCTCGTCGGTGCCGTAGTTGGGGAGGTAAATCCCATTGCGAATGTCGTTGCCGTTCTCGTCTGCCTGGGTATCCTGATACACCGGTGCCACTAGGAAGTTCTCACCGAACATATACTGGTACTGCGTCGAGGTGCTTGCGGCGTACTCGGAGTTATCGGAAAGCAGCATGGCGCGGATCATGGGCAGGCCGGCATCGCCGTTACCCGTGTCGATGTTGGCCGCCGAGGCCGCGCTCGTGTAGATATAGGGCATGAGCTGCGCCTTGAGCTTGAGGTAGAAGCGCGAGATGCCTGTGTAGGGATCGCCGTGCGTCATGGGCGATTTACGGTAGGTGCCCCAACCGTCCATGTCGAGCATAGAGGGCGTGAACGTCTTCCACTGGTAGTCACGCGCAGAGATGATGGGGTCGCCGCCAAAAATGCCATCCATGTCGGAGCCGATGTTGGGGTTGCCCGAAAGACTCTGACCGATATACGTGGGGATATGGAAGCGAATGTACTCCCAGTTACCGCCATACTGGTCGCCGGTCCAAATGCCACCAAAGCGCTGCGTGCCGGCCCAACCATCGAGCGTGATGATGTTGGGGCGCTTGTTAGCGCCGGTCGTCACCGTGTCATAAGCTGTCTTGATGCCATTAAGACCAAAGGAGTAGCCAGATCCAACCCAGGCAACGTCGGTCTTAAGGGTAGTGATGCCTCCCGTCTTGACCTCGGCGTCGAAGTCGCGAAGCAGATGCCACGGGGTCTCAGGGTTGCTGTCGGGCTCAAGGTTGGACTGGGTCCACAAGCCCGTGCTCACACCCTTTGAGTTGGCATACTCGGTGAACTTCTTAAGGTTGTCGACGTTGGCACGCACAGCGTTAAGACGGCCGGCCGAGCTCGCTCCGTCGGAGTTGACGCCGCCGGTCTTGTAGTAACCGTTCTGGCCATAGCCGGCGCCGTAGCCGTCGTTCGGCAGGAACCAGCCGAGCGGCATGTCGCTGTCCTCGTAGTCATCGATAACCTGCCGAGCAGAGAACTGGCGGTCGAAATCGGTCGCTTTCATGTTCTCGGTATCAACCGTAGGGCCCTCACCGTTGAGCGTCTCGGCCGCAAGTGTGCCGTCGAGCTTGTAGCCCGTCGACATGCCAGACTCGTACTTAACGTCGCCCTTCTCGCTCGAGGACTTGCTGCCCTTGGTCTCCCACTTCTTTTGACCCGAGGTCGTTGACTAGCCATCACGGTTATAGGCATTAAGATGACCAAGGTAGAACCCGTACTCGGGCAGCAGTACCGGGTTACCGGTCACCTTGTAGTAGTCCTGCAGCATCTCAGTTGCCACGTTCGAAGCTCCCTCGTTGGTCGCCACGAAGTAGTAGGCATCAAACTCATTCTCGCTGTGCAAAGTCGTGACCGTCGATGAGTCCGTGGAACCGAAGTCGTAGGAACCCTCTGCAAACGTGTTTCGGAGCACGCCGTAGCCGTCACTCGTCCAATAAAACGGGTTGGGCGAGGCAACGCCGCCATCGGTCCAGTTGTTCGTGTTGGAGATGGCGATGGTCTGGTTGGTGTGCAGGAAGCGTCCGTTCTGGGTGCCGCCGCCAAAGAAGTTCTCGGACTTCTCCTTGGCGAGCGTCTGGACGGTACCCTTCTTATCAAGGTCGAGGGACGCGGACTCGGAAACCACGACACGGTCGCCTGACTTGATACTCATCTTGCCAGTCGCCTTGTCCAGGATCACGGTCGCCTTTCCGCCGGTGATCTCGATAGTGTCGCCCTTGTCGGCAACCGTCGCACTCGGCTTGCTGTAGGTGTCCGAGGTATCGGGCTGAGCCTGGATCTTAGCCGTGTGGGACTTACTGCGCGGCGTGGCGTACTCGGAAAACTCACCCTTGGGGTCGACGTTATAACGGAAAATACCGTCCTCGAGGAACGTAATACGGCCCTTGATGCCGTCAGCGAAATCGATGTCGACGACATTCGAGGCAGACTGGGACACGGTCGCCGAGTCGACGCCCTTGAGTGGCGTGGCAATCGCCTGCTGGGGATTGGCAAACACGAGCGTCGCTGCAGTGGCAACGAGGACCGCGCTTCCCTTCACCCACCGTTTCGTAAAAATGGAATTCCTGCGCATCTGGTCTCCTTTCTTCCGACATGCTGAGGTGCCGAGGACGCCCCCCCGGCAGCATGGGAAAACGTATCAAACGGAGATGTTCGGTACATTCCGCACAATGGGGGCCACCCGTTACCAAGGGGCCAACTGGTAGTAACCAGATAGCCACCTACTAGGTCATATCAACATATGGGAGCACTTGCGCACCCAAGTTCGGAATTCTCCCAGCGGCAGCAAAATAAGCGTCAACGGCAAGGTGGGCTTAATAAGCCATACCAATTGGTTCTTCAGTCAAATACCAATCTAGCAAAAATGTACTGTTTATCTGGTATTACACAGACCATACCTTTCCCTCGGGAACTGGGCTTCGCGAAGTTTCCCGAGGGAAAGGCTCAGCCGCCATCCTGCAACCTACCGGGGATTGCCATGACGTACGTTGGCTGATTTGGTTTGGAATGAGATGTTGACGGTGGCTGATGGGCACAACTGTCCCGGGTGCATTTCAAGATGCACCTAAATGTCTGTCTTTATCCTTATAGATTGTCCAGGTAGTCGTCGGCATCATAGGTAAGGCTGTAAGCTTTATTCAGGATGCGCACGAGCTCCTGGGCATCGTGCTCGCCGAGCGCTGAGAGTTGTTTCGAGAGCGATGCCACACTCTCGGCATTTTTTTTCGCCGCGAAATCACGGCCTTCCTCGGTAATGCTCGCCAGCACACGCCGACGATCGTTTGGATCAGTCCTGCGCTGAACGTAACCCTTACTCTCGAGTGAATCCAAGATATGCGACATGCGCGCACGGGAGAATTTCAGCTTCTTGGCAATCTCGGAGGGAATGACATCACCGTCAATACCCGATAGATACTGTAAAACCGGTGCCTCGCCCACACTGGCGCCGCCGGCAGCACTCAAGGATCCCTTGGCAAGGGAACGTGAGTACACAATCAGTTTTCGAGCGACGTCATCGTAATCCACTGGGGATATTGTCCTTTGCAACTCTAGAAGGGCCATAAAACCGTCATTTGCCGTACATTAGTTAACATTCGCAACAATTATTTATGATACCCCAACGCGGAAGTCTATTGCTCGTCCTTCTTGCGTCGCATAAGCTCCTCAACGTCGACACCAGCGGCCTCGAGCATGCGCTCGACATTCTTTTTGGCGTTGGTCGTGCCGACCTTAAGCACGATCGAAAGCGGAGTGCCCACCACCAGGCACACGATGCCCACGGGGACACCCCAGCCGGGGCCGCCCTGCATACCCCACATCCCCATCAAAAAGCCAATCGCCACGAGCGAATAGCCCAGGCGCAGCCAAACATTGAGCCGCTGAATAGCATCGGTCTGCATCTTTGCCTCGCGAATCAAGTCGTCGCGCGAAAGGTCGTGTCCATGTTTCTCGTGCATATGGTCCTCCTCGTGCAAAGTGTGCATCATGCGCAAGTGCATCGTTTGTCGAATACGTCATCTTTCAAGAGCAATATAGCGGGTGTCGTGTAGGCGATGGAGGTCGCTGGCCATATTGCCCTTGAAGGGCGGCGCAAAATCAGAAGGCCGTGCGGTTGAGGCCGCACGGCCTTACAGGGGGCCAGGGGATGATGACTAGTAGCTCAGTGCCGGGTCGAAGAAGCCAATGAGAACGCCCACAAATGCGATCACAACGAGGATCAGCATCATAACGATGGGGTTGACCTTCTTCTTGGTCATCATGTACCAGCAGAAGATGATGAAGACCATGGGCAGCAGGTGCGGATAGATTCCGTCGAGCGTGTCCTGGAACTTACCGCCGCCGGGCAGCACCAGATTGGGGCTGCAGGTGATGGAGACCCAGGTAGCACCGACTGCACCGATGACCATGGTACCGACCATCACGATGGAATCACGCAGAGCCTTGGCCTTGGGGCCGACGAGGGCCTCGACCGCCTTGCCGCCGAGCTCATAGCCCTGGTTGTAGGCAAAGCGCATGCCAAGGAACATGAGCAGGTTCCACACGACAATATAGAAGATGGCACCGAGCGGAGAGCCGCCGGTCGAGAGACCGAGGGCGATACCGAGCAGGATCGGGATCAGGGTACCGACGATCAGCGAGTCGCCAAGGCCGGCGAGCGGGCCCATGAGGCCGGCGCGGATGCCGTTGATGGCGTCGTCGTCGATGGCCTCGCCGTTTGCGCGAGCCTCCTCGAGGCCGGCGGTGACGCCGACAATCATGGTGCCGATCTGCGGCTCGGTGTTGAAGAACGCGGAGTAGGTCTGGAGGGCCTGCTTCTGCTCCTCGGGCGTGTCGTAGAGCTCCTCGACGATCGGAAGCATGGCGCACAGGTAACCGAAGGTCTGCATGTGCTCCTGCGAGAAGCAAGTCAGGTTGCCATAGGACCAGTTGCGGAACGACTTGGCAAGCGTTTTCTTAGAGAGTTTCTTCTTCTCTGCCATTAGATGTCCTCCTCTTCCTCATCATCGGAGCCCGAGGCGATAGCTGCCTTGGGAGCGTTTGCGAGGTCGATCTTGAGCGAAGCGATCTCATAGTTGATCAGGGCGAAGAAGCAGCCGATGCCGGCGGCGGCAATCAGGTTGCATCCCATGACAGCGGACAGGGTGAAGCCGAAGAAGAACGTGAGGAAGTCCGTCGGCTTGGAGATGACCTGCTTGAGCAGGATGGCGATACCGACGGTAGGCAGCAGCGAGCCGACGGTGAACAGCGTCTTCATCGCGATGCCGTCCATGGGCATGTAGGTCTTCATGAGGTCGACCATGGCGGTGCCGCCCATGGTGATGATGAACGTCGGGAGGAACGAGCAGACGATGTGACCGATCCAAGGCAGAACGTTGTTGACCAGGTAGAGCTTGTGGAGGTCGCCCTTCTCGAGCCACTTCCAGCCCATGCCCTGCCATACCAGGTTAATGGTGGCGGTGCCATAGAAGAGCACAGTGCCGAGCGTGCCGACGGCGGCACCGAGGGATGCGGCCATGCCGGCAGCCTCAGCGGAGGCGGGATCGATGCCCGAGTTCTTGATGGCGAGGATCGCCAGCGGGATGCCGATATAGGACACGGCGCGGACGTCGGCGGAGACGGTTCCGCCGGGGGTCACGAGAGCGATGTAGACAACCTGGATGGCAGCGCCGACGAGGATGCCCGTCTGCATATCGCCCATGATGATGCCGACGATGAGGCCGGCGACCAGAGGACGACCCAGAGTGTAGTTGCCGATCGTCGTGCCACCCATGCCAGGCAGTGATGCCAGGCAGGCGAACAGGCCGAACAGCGCGGCTTGGAATGCATTGATTGCCATGCTTTCCCCTTTCTTTATTCCTCAGCCCCTTTCCCCCAGGGCTGTAGGTACCAAAATGCGGCTGGCGCCTAACTAGAAGCCAAACTGACCGCGGAACTTTGGCCACTCACCAATGGATTTCTCCTTGATAAGGGCGAACTCGACCGTGTAGCCGGCGTTGGTGAGATCCTCGAGCGCCTGGGCCTCTTCCTGCGTGATCGACTGGTTGTTGCCGAGCTTGGTGGTGCCGGGACGATCGTTGCAGGGACCGACGATGATGCGGTCCATGCCGGTCTTAAAGCCAAAATCGACGAGAAGTTCCTTCATGTCGAGCGGGTTCTTGGTGATCAGGAAGTACTTGGTGTTGGACTTGAGAACCTTCTCGGAGACCTCCTTGAAGTGCTCCTTGGTCCACACGAACGTCTTCTTGCCCGAGGCACTCTTGTAGGCCTCCTTGAGCACGGGGTTGGACGCCGCGGCGTCGTTGACGGCGATAAGACCGTCGCAGGGATACTCGAGGGCCCAACGGGTAACGGTCTGTCCATGGATCATACGGTCGTCAATACGGATGAACGAAATCATACGTTCTCCCCTTTCCTTCATGAGGCCTGCGGTCGCGGCCTCTTCTTCCTAACGTTTGCAGCTAGATGAAACCTTGGTGCGGCCTAGATGTCGTCGTCCTCGTCGTCGGCGTCATCGGTCGGGACAACGAGCTCGGACATACCGTTCTTGCCCTCCTGCAGCATCATCTGCTTGAGGGAATCCAGGTCCATGGTGGCAAGCCCCATCATGGCGGTCATAGCCATGGGCAGATTCATACCGCCGAAGGCAATGGTGTGGGCGAGCAAGCCCTTCTCGGCCAGCGTGTTCATGGCATTGGTGAGCGGCGATCCGCCCAGGATGTCACCAAGCAGGACAACCTCGTCATCGGCGGTAACAGGAGCGAGCATCGCCTTGACGTTCTCGACATACTCGTCAGCGCCCATGCCGTCCACGAGACTCGTCGACAAGATGTTCGGGGCGTCATTGCCGAGCATCTTGAGGACACTGTGCAGTCCGGGAGCGAGCGTTCCGTGACTGACCATTACCAGATACCGCATGCGGTCTCCTCTCGACCTGCCGTGTGTCGCACGGCTTTGCTTTT
>CANRSF010000019.1 GCA_947642445.1 uncultured Collinsella sp.
CCGCTCTGGCGGGTTTGCAGCGTCAACCGGTTACGCGGTTTGGTAAAACCGCGTAGCTACAAGGCGTCCGCACACCTCTTGCAAATGTGAGCGTGGCCGTTGTACTCGCCGACGGTGGTGCGGTAGTTCCAACAACGGTCGCAGCACTCGCCCTCGGCAGCATCGATGGCAACAGAAAGCTCCTCGCCCTGGGTAAGCTCAACATCGGAGACGATGTAGAACTCGGCCAGGTCGACGGCCTTGTCGCCGGTCAGCAGCGCATACATTTCGGCGGTAACGACCGCCTTGACGCGGACCTGCTGGCTCTTGGTGAAGGTGCCGGCGGAGCGGGCATCCTCAAGGGCCTTGGTCACGACGCTGCGGAGCTCGAGTGAAGCCTCGAGCACGCCCTCAAACTCGTTGGCCTCGTCGACCGTGATGGGCGACTTGTACCAATCGAGCAGCGCGGCGTACTTCTGGTGATCGACGCAGCCGGCGGGCGCATAGGCCATGGCCTCGTCGACCGTGTAGGACAAGATCGGCTGCAGGTCGCGCATGAGCATCGAGAAGAGCTCGGCCAGCACGGTCTGGGCGCTGCGACGCTCGAGCGAACCGGGCTTCTCACAGTACAGACGGTCCTTCAGGGCGTCGAGATACACGTTGGAGAGCTCGGTAACCACAAAGTCGTAAAGCGCACGGTAGGCGCGCGGGAACTCGTAGCTGGCGTAGGCGTCGTCAACCTCGGCCTGGACCTGGGTCAGGCGAGCAACCATGAGCTTGTCGAGCGGCAGCAGGTCGGCAAAGGCGACGCCGTCGGTCTCGGGCACAAACTGACCCTCGAGCTCGGAGAGCAGGAAGCGCAGCGTGTTGCGGAAACGACGGTAGGCATCGGACGTACGAGCGAGAATCTCGTGGTCGATGGAGACGTCGGAGCTGGTATCGACGGAGGCGACCCACAGACGGATGATGTCAGCACCCATCTCGTCACAGACCTTGTTGGGGTCGATGACGTTGCCGAGTGACTTAGACATCTTACGGCCCTGGCCGTCGAGGGTGAAGCCCTGCGAGACGACCGCCTTGTACGGAGCGTGGCCGTTGGCGCCCACCGAGGTGAGCAGTGAGCTCTGGAACCAACCGCGGTGCTGGTCAGAGCCCTCGAGGTAGACGTCCGCCGGGTACTCCAGCTCGGGACGGTACTCGCAGACGGCCTTCCAAGACACGCCGGAGTCCCACCACACGTCAAGGATGTCCTTATCAGCCTTGAGGTGATGGCCACCGCACTTGGGGCAGACGCAGGCCTCGCCCAGATAGCTCTCAGGAGCGTCGGTGAACCAGGCGTCGGAGCCCTTCTCATGGAAGAGTTTGATGACGGCGTCGAGCGTGGCGTCGTTCATGACCTTCTCGCCGCAGTCGGCGCAGGTGTAGCTGGGGATAGGCACACCCCAGTTGCGCTGACGGCTGATGCACCAGTCGGGACGCTGCTCGACCATGGCGCCAATGCGGTTGGCGGCGTGGGCCGGATACCACTTGACATTCTCGCGGACCTCTTTGCCAGCCTGCTCGCGCAAGCCGGTCTTGTCCATCGAGACGAACCACTGGTCGGTAGCACGGAAGAGCACCGGGTGCTTGCAGCGCCAGCAGTGCGGATAGCTGTGCGTGATCTTTTTCTCGAGGACCAGGGTGCCGCGCTCGCGCAGGAACTCGATAATGTGAGGGTTGGCCTCATCGGTATCCATACCGCTGAAGGGGCCACCGGTACCAAACTCCTCGCCGGTGTAGAACTTACCGTCGTCGTCAACCGGCATGCAGATGTCGGTAATGCCCTCCTTGAGGCAGGCAAAGTAGTCGTCGACGCCGTGGCCGGGCGAGTTGTGGACGATACCGGTACCGTCATCGACGCCGACGTAATCGGCCAGCAGCGCCACGCCCTCAACGCCGTCAAAGATCGGCTGCTTGTAGTGGATGTGGTGGAAAGTCTCAGCGGGAACCACATAGGGCTTGCCGTCGACCAAAACCGGGGTGTACTCCCAGCCAAACTCATCGCAGCACTTGGGAGCCAGGTCCTCGAGCATGACCTCGGCACGGCCATCATGCTCAACAGCGACATAGGCGGCGCCGGGCTTGAGAGAAACGGCCTGGTCGGAGGGGATGGTCCACGGCGTGGTCGTCCAGATGATAAAGTCGACCGGGCCGTCGAAGTTCTCGAGGCCGGCGGGCTTGGAGGTCATCTCAAAGCGAACGAAGATGGAGGGGCTCGTCTCGTCGGAGTACTCTATCTCGGCCTCGGCGAGTGCGGTGTGGCAGTGCTTGCACCAGTGGACGGGCTTGTGACCGCGATAGATCATGCCCTTATCGAACATGGCCTTAAAGACCTCGATGTCGGCGGCGTCATGCTGGTGATAAAGCGTCAGGTAGGGGTTGTCCCAGTCGCCGAGCACGCCCAGACGACGGAAACCGGCCTTCTGCAGCTCGATGTTCTCGACCGCGAACTTGTTGCAGAGCTCGCGGATCTTAGCCGTGGAGGTCTGGTTGAACTTCTCGGTGCCGAGCTTCTCCTCGACCTTATGCTCGATCGGCTGACCATGGCAGTCCCAACCGGGGACATAAGGGACCTCATAGCCCTGCATCATCCAGTAGCGGTTGATCATGTCCTTGGAGATCTTGTTCATGGCGTGGCCGATGTGGATCGGGCCGTTGGCGTAAGGAGGGCCGTCGTGCAGCACGAATTTCTTGTGACCCTCGTTCTTCTTCAGAACCTGCTCGTAGACCTTGTTGTCCTGCCAGTCCTTGAGTCGCTTAGGCTCGGACTTGGAAAGACCGGCACGCATGGGAAAACCGGTCTTGGGCAGATTCATCGTCTGCTTGTACTCGTTTGCCACGGTACCCCTTTCATGTCGTGGGCGCGCACGCCCTCTGGGCACCAAAAAAGCGCCCGTCCCTACAAGCTGGGACGAAGCGCCACAAAACGGGCTGTGCGCCCGCAAAAGCTCTTCGCTTAACCACCCAGCTTAGATGCCCTCGCCCGCGTATTTGCGCGCTCGCATCCGTTACTCGGCTGGTCTGTATCGACGACCATCTCGGCGATGTCTACTAAGACGAACCTGCGCGGCACGTCCGTTGGGACCGCAGCTCCGGGGTGATTTTCATCGGTCGCATGCACGGGTTCTCAGCGCTCCCCGCTCTCTGTAGCATGCGGACGGCCGACTACTCGTCCCCATCAACGCTTATGCGCTGTATGGTAGCACGGTCAACGCCGGCGAAAAACCCTCAACATCGGTTTCATACTTTAGAAACTTCTCGCGGTCGCAAGCACTCACTTGGAGCAAAATACCTGAAAGCACTTTATCGAACGAAAGAAGGCCGCTATGCGCACGATTGGAATGAGCGACTACACCGTCGGCGAGGACTGCTTTGACGAGCTGCCCGGCGCACTGGACGAGTACGGAGCGACCAAGGTCGCGATTATCGGTGGTAAACGAGCACTGGCAGCGGCGCTTCCCGGTATCGAAGCGGCGCTGGAGGGCACCGACATCGAGATTCTGGAGACGCGCGTCTACGGCACCAACAGCACGCGCGCCAATATCGCCAAGGTTGTGAACTCCCCTGCCTGCCAAGAAGCCGACGTTCTTATCGCATGCGGCGGCGGCAAGGCGCTCGACACCATCAAGACAGCGGCCATTGAGCTCAAGAAGATCGTCTTTACGGTACCGACGATCTGCTCCAACTGCTCGGCCGCGACCGCCATTGCCGTTGTCTACAACGACGACGGCTCGCTCGAGGGCTATTCGTACCCCAACCGCCCAGCACACATCTTCATCAACCCCAAGATCATTGCCGAGGCTCCGGCGGAGTACTTCTGGGCCGGCGTGGGCGATGCCCTGTCCAAGCAGCCCGAGGTCGAATACGCCACGAGCGCCGGCAACCTGGAGCACACCGCCGGTCTTGGCCTGGCGCTCGCACACACCTGCTCCGAGCCGCTGTTTACCTATGGCGTGCAGGGTCTTGAGGACGTTCGCCAGAACCTGTCGACCGAGGCCGTCAAGCAGATCGCGCTCGATATCGTGGTCAACACGGGCTACGTCTCCAACCTGACCAACCAAAACGATTACTACTACAACTCGAGCGTGGCGCATGCGTTCTACAACGCCACGTGCAGCATTCCGCGCGAGGGCACCTACCTGCATGGCGAGGTCGTGAGCCTGGGCGTGCTGGTGCTGTTTGCCTACACGGGCGATACCGAGAACCTTGAGCGCTACTCAGCCTTTAACAAGCAGATGGGACTGCCCGTAACGCTTGAGCAGGTCGGGCTTTCCGTGGCCGATATCCCCGCCCTGTGTGAATACGCGCACGCCACCAACGAATGGAAGCAGGGAAACCCCGAGCCCTTCACCGACGAAAAGTTCGCCGCCGCCATCAAGGCCGCCAACGCCTACGGCCACACGCTCTAGGTCCAGCCCAAAACCACCACAAAGGGGACAGGCACCTTTTGTGGTGGTTTTTTATTGCTCCACCATTCAGTTCGTACTCGAACCCGGTTCTTTACGAGAAAGGGTTCGGATACGTTTTTTGTTTATCGGAAATTCTACGGAAGGACTACTCGGAACGGTAAACAGGAACGAACAAAGGCAGGGTATCATCGTGGTGATGGTATCCTGCCTTTTGTTTTGCGGGATCAAGGTCGCTTTGTGCGAACTTGATCGCCACTTATATGGCGCATTGATGGCAATTGCTTCGTACGTACATACCGGGAGCCTGTACACCCCTGGCAAGGCGTAACACACTAGACTTTGTTCCAAAGTCCGTGTGCTAAGAGGGCAGGCCACTTAGAATTCCTGTGGAGTGTGTACGCACGTACGCTGGAAAACGGCAAAATTTCGCTATATCAGGGCGTTCTTCCATTGGAGAGTATGGTATACACGGCTTAGTTCAACAAATTAGAATTTATATATAAAGGAGAATAGTGATGAAACTGTTTTTATGTTCTCACTTTTCAAGTGTAGGAAGTCTGATAAAGGAAGAAATTGAAAATAAAAAAGTCGCATTTATTCCAACAGCTTCGCTGCGTGAAGGCTACACCGGTTATGTCGGCTCGGCTCGAAAATTATTCAAAAAGTTGGGAGCAATCGTAACTGAAATTGATATTTCAACGGAGGCTTATTCAACGATACAGTCTGTTTTTGAAGATGCGGATGTGATATATTTTACCGGCGGAAATTCTTTTTTCCTTATAGACCAGCTCCGTAAAACGGGAACGGATGAGCTGTTGAAGAAAGAATTGGCAAAGGGAAAACTGATGATTGGTGAATCGGCAGGTGCGATTATATGCGCTCCAAGCATCCAATATATCGAGCAAATGGATGAAAAGCCGGAGGACTACTCACAAGAAGATGATGCAGGGCTTGATTTGATTGATTTCTATGTTCTTCCGCATTATCTTACAGCACCATTTAAGAAAGTTACCGAGAAAATAATGACTGAGTTTTCGGATTTGAATCTATGCCCAATTAACAACTGTCAGGGAATTGTAATTGATGGTGAAGGTTCAAAGGTAATTTGCAAAGACTAATTTGAAAATACCAGTTTGCTGCACTCGTTCCTAGCAGGGTTTGGGGCAGGAGGGGCGCAAGAGACGGGAGGGCCGCGTGCGCGTTCCTGCGCGAGGGCCGCGGGGAGGGGCTGCCTGGGTACGGCGCCTGTCAACTCGGTCTACGTCTTTGATGACCGGGTCGTACTCAATATCAACTTCACGGATGATGCCAAAACGGTCACCCGTGAGGAAGTGTTGGGTTCGAGTGCTATGGACAATGCTCCAGCATGCTGGGATCGAACTCGCTAGCCGGAATCACACGGTACCCGTGACGCAGCAACAGATCGACGAAAACGCCGTTGCCCGCTGTAAGGGTGCCGCTGAATGTTCCGTCGTAGATGCGGCCCGCGCCGCACGAGGGACTACGGTCCTGCAAGATGCACGCAGCGATCTCGGACGGGCCGCCAAAGTGCTCGCACATATCGAGCGCGCGTTGGGCACCATGGCGAAACTCGCGATCAACCGACACGCCCTCGCGGGTGCGAACCTCACAGCCCACGATCTCGGACGGGTCGCGCGGCGTGGGCAGACCGCCAAAAACCTCGGGGCATACGAGGAGCACCTCGGTCCCCGTACGCTCGCAAGCCTCGACCAACGCGCGGTGGTAATTGTCGAGCCCGTTATACTTGCAGCTCTCGCCCATCAAACAGGCGCTTACCACGATCTTCATTTCCATCCCTCTCAAGCAAAACGCCCCATTTGAGAAAGCTGCTCAAATGGGGCGTCGGCGTTTACTGGCTCGGCCGCGGCTTTACTGCTGCTTTGGCATCAGTGGATTCTCGCGCGTGAGGAGATTCATGAACTCCTCGCCCGTGATCGTCTCCTTCTTGTACAGATAACGAGCCAGCTCATGGAGCTTAAACTTGTTCTCCTTGAGGATCTGCAGGGCGCGGTCGTGCGCATCCTCAATCAGCTTGGCGACGATCGCGTCGACGCGCTCGGCCGTACCGGGGGCACAGGTGAGCGACGTGTCCTGGTTGAGGTAGGCATTCTGAACGGTACCGAGCGCCATCATGCCAAACTCTTCCGACATACCAAAGCGCGTCACCATGTTGCGGGCGAGCTTGGTGGCCCGCTCGATATCATTGGCCGCGCCAGTCGTCATCTCACCAAAGATGAGCTCCTCGGCAGCACGTCCGCCGCAGTAGACAGCGAGCTTGTCGAGCACCTCCTGGCGCGTGGTCAAGAAGCGCTCGTCCTCCTCGACCTGCATGGTGTAGCCCAGAGCACCGCTCGTACGCGGCACGATGGTGATCTTCGTAACCGGCGCAGAACCCTTCTGGCGGGCGGCAACGATGGCATGGCCGATCTCGTGATAGGACACGACCTGTTTCTCGTGGTCGGACAGCACCGTGGACTTACGCTGCTGGCCGGCGATGACGACCTCCACCGACTCCTCAAAGTCATCCTGAGTCGCGCGCTTGCGACCCTCGCGGACGGCGCGCAGGGCGCCCTCGTTGATGATGTTGGCCAGGTCGGCACCCGAGGCGCCAGGCGTGGCGCGGGCGATCGCGGTCAGGTCGATCGGCGGCTGCGTCTTCACGCTCTTGGCGTGCAGTTCAAGGATATTCTTGCGACCGGTCAGGTCGGGCAGCTCAACGGGGATACGGCGGTCAAAACGACCAGGGCGCAACAGGGCCGGGTCAAGGCTGTCGGGGCGGTTGGTAGCAGCGAGAACGACAATGCCCTTGTGGTTATCGAAGCCGTCCATCTCGGTCAGCAGCTGGTTGAGCGTCTGCTCGCGCTCGTCGTTGCCACTAAAGCCGCCGCCATCGCGCTTCTTGCCGATGGTATCGATCTCGTCGATAAAGACGATGCACGGGGCCTTTTCCTTGGCCTGCTTAAACAGGTCGCGAACCTTAGCGGCGCCGCGGCCGACAAACATCTCGACGAACTCGGAACCCGAAATGCTAAAGAACGGCACACCCGCCTCGCCGGCAACAGCCTTGGCAAGCAGGGTCTTACCCGTACCCGGAGGGCCGACAAGAAGAGCACCGCGCGGCAGCTTGGCGCCGATCTCCTCGTAGCGCTGCGGCTTCTCCAGAAAGTCGACGACCTCCTTGAGGGACTCCTTGGCCTCTTCCTGGCCGGCGACGTCCTTAAAGGTCACGCCCACGTCCTTGGAGGCGATCACGCGCGCGCCGGACTTGCCCAGTCCACCGCCGCCAAAACCACCGCCGCCAAAGTTCATCGACGGACCGTCATCACCCATGGCCTTCTTCATGCGGCGGTTGAGCCACCAGCCGATCAGGAAGAAAATCGCCATGGGAAGAATGAGGGTGAGCAGGTAGTAGGTCATCAGACCCGAGTTCTTATCGGGAACGACCGACTCAAGCGAAGCACCGGACTCAAGCACGCGATCGGTAAAGCCCGCGTCATTCGGCACACCGGTCGTCTTGTAGGCGATATTCTCGTCCTCGCCCTTCTTGGTGTAATAAATCGTGTAATCGTCCGTGTTGTACTCGACCTTGTCGACGCTCTTCTTATCGAGCGCTTTGACAAACGTCGAGTAATCGGTCTTCGTAATCTGCTGCGTGTGACCGATGTTGGGGAACAGAACGGTCGAGAGCACGAGGTAGACGACGAAGGCGATGAGCACGTAGAGGATCATATTCCGTCTACGTTTATTGTCATCCATCTCCATCTGCTTGAACTCCATCTACTGGGGTTGATAATGTTTTCTAGAATACCCAACCCGGACGGCGATAAACCGACGCCGGGCACGAAAGGACAGAGATGGCATCACTGGGAGTCGGCAAGGTTCAAATCTATACGGGCGACGGCAAGGGCAAGACGACGGCTGCGCTGGGGCTCGCGCTGCGCGCCACGGGCTATGGACTTAACGTACTCATGCTTCAGTTTGCCAAGAAGCTGCACTGCGCCGAACATGACGCAGCTCCTCGATTGGGGCTACGCATCGTACAAGCCAACCGCGACACACCCGAAGCCTGCGCTGCACAGATCATGGAGCTGGCGCGCGAGCAGATATCACAGGTCGACGTTCTGATTTTGGATGAACTCGGCGAGGCCATGCGACGGGGCTTTGTGACGCGCGAAGATGTCGAAGCGTTGATCGCGATGAAACCAACCACCACGGAGCTCGTGCTCACCGGCCGCGGCCTGCTGCCCCTCGCCGACCTTGCCGACCTAGTTACCGAAATGCGCCCCGTCAAACACTACTTCGACGAAGGCCTCCTAGCCCGCCAAGGCATCGAATACTAAATGATCCGAAGGGGACGGAGGAAAACGGATCATTAGGCGGTGGCGCGGCCGAGCCAGTTGCCGCTGTGGTGGTAGATGGTAAACATCGTGGCCGTGATGAGCCAGGTTACGGGGTAAACCAGCAGCAGGTGCTCAAGCGACGGATCGAACGGCATAATCGCAAACACCCAGATCACCCTGAGCACGACGGTGCCAAAAATCGTGAGCAGCATGGGCTGCAAGCTCACGCCGGCGCCGCGAATGGAGCCCGACGCATTTTCGATAATCGAGAAGATCGCGTAGAACGGCGCGATGAAATGAAGAATCGTCGTGGTGTACGCCGAAATCGAAGCATCGTCGACAAACAGACGCGACAACGGGCCCGAGAACACCATCAGCACGGCAGAGAGGCCACCGATCAGCGCAAACGAAAGCACGAGCGACGTGTGGTAGCCCTTGCGCATGCGCTCGTAATTACGCGCGCCAAAGTTCTGCGCCGAGAACGTAGTGATCGATACGCCGAGCGCCTCGGTCACCATCCAGATAATGCCATCCAGGCGCCCAGATAGACCCCATGCCGTGGTGACATCGGCACCAAACGAGTTGACCGACATCTGGATCAGCACGTTCGAGATCGAATAGGCAGCCGATTGAAAACCGAGTGGCAGACCGCACGAGATCATACTCTTACAAATACCGCGATCGATGCCGAGCTTAGACAGCGAAAGACGCCATGCACCCGGAGCGCGCATCATGCGCAACACGATCATCGTTGCATTGGAGCAAATGGTCAGCGCTACCGCGATGCCGCAGCCCAGCGCCTCCATATGCAACACAGCAACAAAGATGATATCCAGCACCACGTTAACAAGGCAGCCAGAGGCAATGATCACAGCGGGACCGCGCGTATCCCCCACGGC
Source organism: uncultured Collinsella sp. (assembly GCA_947642445.1). Classification (GTDB taxonomy): domain Bacteria; phylum Actinomycetota; class Coriobacteriia; order Coriobacteriales; family Coriobacteriaceae; genus Collinsella. The sequence goes on from CANRSF010000019.1 coordinate 9,688, forward strand.
ACGCAGCAGTGCGGTTCCCATATTAAGCAGCAGTGCCGCAACCATCGCGGCAAAATAACAGCGAGCATAGGCAACGCCCTCGGCAAGTAGCTCGTGCGGCGTATTCATCAACACCAGCATGGGCTCGACAAAAACCATGCCAAGAATGGAAACGACGATGCCGCCCACCAAAGCAAGCGTCATGGCTGTATGGACCGAACGGCTCAGACGCTCGCTATCGTGCTGGCCAAAAAACTGACCCGTGATAACGGCACAACCGGCGCCAACGCCAACGCAAAAACCAATGCAGAGCTCGGTGAGCACCATCGTGGCTTGAATGCCGCCAAGCGCAAGCTTGCCGCCAAACTGACCGACGATATAGGTGCCGATAAGCGTGTAAGCCTGCTGAAAAAACGAACTAAAAAAGATAGGGACGCACAGCGAAAGCAGCTGCTGCCAAATGACACCCTGCGTCACATCGATAGCCGTAGATTTCTTAGCCACACGCCCTCCCCACCAGCGTACGTCAAACAATAAAACGGCAATTTAAGACCAAAGCCAATACCAGCTTAGCACCGACCGGGATCGGCCGATACACCCCGAATCAGAGCCCGGTGCGAAATATCTGCCTAGTGATACAGCCCCGGCTGGTAGTGGTACTCGTTGCTCACATGCGGACACAGCTGCCAAAAGGCAACAGCACTTGCCGCGGCCACGTTGAGCGAATCGACCCCATGCGCCATCGGAATACGCACGGCGCGGTCGCAGCCGGCAATGGTCTTGGCGCCCAAGCCGGCACCCTCGGTACCCATAAAAATCGCCAAGCGATCAATCTTCTGCAGCACAGGATCGTCCAGCGAAACGGAATCATCCGTCAACGCCATAGCGGCACACGAAAAACCGGCATCATGAAGCGCGGCCAGGCCATCATGTGGCCACACGCGAGCCTCACTGCCAATACGCGTCCACGGCACTTGAAACACGGTGCCCATGCTCACGCGGGCCGAGCGACGATACAGCGGGTCGCAGCACGTAGGGCTCACCAGAATGCCGTCGACATTGAGCGCGGCAGCCGAGCGGAAAATCGCGCCCACGTTCGTGTGGTCGACAATGCCCTCGAGCACGCACACGCGCACAGGGCGCTCCCCCGCCGCCTCGACAACGCCACCCAAGAACTCATCGACCGGAATCTGACGCGGGCGACGAAACGCCGCGAGCGCACCGCGCGTCACGTTAAAGCCCGTCAACTGCTCCATGAGCTCCATCGAGGCCACGAACACCGGGACCGGACCCGCTCCCTCGCGCACAACCAAGCGCTCAAACAGCGGCATCATCTGGTCGAGCCAGCGTTCACCCAAAAGAAAGCTCACCGGCTCGTATCCGGCACGCACCGCACGCTCGATGACCTTGGCACTCTCGGCGATAAAAATGCCCTTCTGCGGCTCCAGCACGCAGCGCAGCTCACGCTCGGTCAGTCGCACGTAGGCATCAAGCCGCTCGTCCTCGAGCGAATCGATTCGCAGCACCTCAACGGCATCAGTCATAGCAGCCAGCCCGCACCTTTCTTTACAGCGCATCTATACCAAACGAGGCGACGCTAAGCGCCGCCCCATGCATTCAAACAATCCGATGATACCGTTCACGCCGGACGATTTACGCCTCAACGCGACGATACGTTACGAACTCATAATCGACACCCTCGTCGCCCTCGCCCGAGGCAATCGTGGCAACACCGCCACGCCGCGCAATCTCCCACGCGGGATCGGCATCCAGATCGGGAAAATACGTATCCACGTCATGCACGCAATGGTTATGCGTAACCTCGGCCTCGGCGCAATGCGGCAAAAACTGCCGATACACCTCACCGCCACCGATCACCCACGCAACGGGCTCATCGGCTACCGCGGTGAGCGCTTCGTCGACGCTATGCACCACGTCGACGCCCTCGGCAGCAAAGTCCTCATCGCGCGTGAGCACGATATTACGACGGTTCTTGAGCGGACGCCCGCCGGGAAAACTCAGCAGCGTCTTGCGTCCCATAATGACCGGGCAGCCTTTGGTGCGCGCCACAAAATGACGCATGTCGGCGCGATTAGACACGACCATGTCACCCTCGCACCCAATGCCCCAATCGTCACACACGGCGACAATGGCGGAAAGCTTACACGTCATGCGCGTCACCTACACCGCAATGGGGATGTTCTTGACCTGCGGGCCGTGCTCATAGCCCTCGACGATCAGATCATCGGTCGTAAACGCATAGAAGTCATGTACATCGGGGTTAAGCGTTACCTTAGGCGCGGCAAACTGCGGACGCTCGATAAGCTCGCGGACGATATCGACATGACGGTCGTAAATGTGGGCATCGGCGATCACATGCAGCAGCTCGCCGGGAATCATATCGACCGATTGCGCGACCATCATCAGCAAGATGGCGTACTGGCACACATTCCAGTTGTTCGCGGCCAAAATGTCCTGGCTGCGCTGGTTGAGAATCATGTTGAGCGTCGGTTTGTCATCCTGCGGGCGCTGCGTCACGTTATACGTCACGCTGTAGGCGCACGGATACAGGTGCATCTCGGACAGGTCGCTAAACACATAGGTATTCGTCATAATGCGGCGGCTGTACGGCGTGTTCTTAAGGTCGTACAGAACGCGGTCCATCTGGTCGAAATCGCCCTCGGCATAATGGCTCTTCTGCCCAATCTGATACCCGTAGGCCTTGCCGATGGAACCGGTCTCGTCGGCCCACTCATCCCAAATATGGCTGTTGAGGTCATGCACGTTATTGGACTTCTTTTGATAGATCCATAGGATCTCATCCATGGCAGATTTGAGGGCCGTACGACGCAGGGTAAGCGCCGGAAACTCCTCGCGCAGGTCGTAGCGTGCCGTGACACCAAAGTTTTTAATGGTATAGGCAGGGGTGCCGTCCTCCCACACCGGACGGACCTTTTGGCCCTCGGTGGTGGTGCCATGGTCCAGAATATCGCGGCACATGGTTACAAACTGTTGATCAGCTTTGCTCATTGACCCTCCTGTCAGTCGCCTAAAAGCGAGATTCATTGTATCCCAGGCACATGCAGCCCCACAGCCCAAACATATGCCTTCATTTTCTGGCATATGCCAGAAATTCCTTGCGTAAATCTGCGCGTTCGCTATTCTATTATTGACATATGTCAGATAAGGAGCACGTATGGCAGGAAGACGCGAGAAACTGCGCCGCGTCGGGATCATCCCCGAATACCGCGGCTTTACCCCTGACGGCCTAGCCAGCGGAGACGCCATCGACATGACGGTCGACGAACTCGAGGCGCTGCGCCTGTGCGACCTGGAAGGCCTTAACCAAGAGGCAGTCGCAAAGCAGATGGGTATCGCGCGCGCCACGGTGGCGGCTATTTGCAGCCGCGCGCATCGCAAGGTGGCAAACGCGTTGGTCAATGGTCGGGCGCTCATCATCGAAGGCGGCAATATCGCGTACTCCCCCATTACCACGGCAACGGCCGTATGGCCAGCAAAGGAGATCGACACCATGAGGGTGGCAACCACGTACGACAACGGCAACATCTTTATGCACTTTGGCCGCAGCGAGCAGTTCAAGATCTACGACATTCAGGACGGCAAGGTACTCAACGAGCAGGTCGTGGGCACCGGCGGCACCGGCCACGGTGCCCTTGCGGGCCTGCTCGCCAACGGCGGCGTGGACACGCTCATCTGCGGCGGCATCGGCGGCGGCGCTATCAACGCGCTTGCCCAAGCCGGCATCACGGTATACGCAGGTGCCCAGGGCAGCTGCGACGCTTGCGTCGAGGCCCTCATTGCCGGCACGCTCGCGCAGACCGGCGAGGCCACCTGCGACTGCCATGGCCACGGCCACGACCACGAGCACATCCATGAGCACGGCGGATCCTGCGGTTGCCACGGCCATCACGAGAACGAGGGTCACGAGGGCTGCAGCTGCCACTAACAGCAGGCAAACGATGCCATCACGCGTCTGCTCACACAACATATAACGCACCAACGGCGAAGGCCGCCTGGAATACCATCCAGGCGGCCTTCGCCATACACAACTCTACCAGTCGCTACTTTTTATTGCGCATCTGCGCTTCCATCTGGCGCAGCAGGTCCATATCGGACTTAGGACCACCTGTTCCCAGGCCGCCCATGCCGCCCAAGCCCATGGCATCCAGACCGGGAATATTGGGCATGCGCATCTTTTTGCCCTTCTTACCCTTTTTGCCCTTTTTGCCGCCGGCCTGTGCCTGATTGGCCATCGTGCGCATGCGGCCCATCATCTTATTCATCTCGCCCCACTGCTTCATAAGGCCGTTGACCTCGGTGGGGGTTACGCCGGCTCCCTTGGCAATGCGGGCGCGGCGCTGGCCGTTGATGATGGAGGGGCGCAGGCGTTCCTCCTTGGTCATCGACATAATGATGGCCTCGTTCTTGTCGAAGATGCCCTCGTCCAGGTTGCCGCCCATCTGGTTGAGCGCGCGCTGGCCACCGGGGAGCATGCCGAGAATGCCCTTCATGCCGCCCATCTTCTTAACGGCTTTCATCTGGTCGAGCATGTCGTTCATGGTAAAGCCCTCGCGCAGCATGCGCTCGGCGGCCTCGAGCTGCTCGGCATCGGCGGCCTCCTGGGCCTTCTCGATGATGCCGACGACGTCGCCCATGCCCAAGATTCGCTTGGCCATACGGTCGGGGTAGAACGGCTCCAGCGAATCGGGCTTCTCGCCCATGCTCACGAACTTGATGGGCTTGCCGGTCACCTGGCGCACGGAAAGCGCGCCGCCACCACGGGCATCGCCGTCGAGCTTGGAGATGATCACGCCGTCAAAGTCGGTGCGCTCGGCGAAGGTCGAGACGACGTTGACGATATCCTGGCCGGTCATGGCATCGACGACCATCAGCACCTGATCGGGCTTGACGGCCTTCTTGATGTCCACGGCTTCCTGCATCATCTGCTCGTCGATCTGCAAACGACCGGCGGTATCGACGATGACCACGTCACGCAGGTGGTCGACGGCCTCCTGAATAGCGCCCTTGGCGATGTCGACCGGGTGTGCACCGTCGCCACGGAAGACCGGCACGCCGATCTCTCCGCCAAGCGTGGCTAGCTGGTCGGCTGCGGCGGGACGGTAGACGTCGCACGCGGCGAGCAGCGGCGAGCGGCCCTGCTTCTTGAGCAGGTAGGCCAGCTTTACGGCCGCCGTGGTCTTACCGGAGCCCTGCAGGCCCACGAGCATGATGACGTTGGGGATACGGTTGCTAAAGACGAGCTTGCTCTCGGTGGAGCCGAGCATCTCGGTGAGCTCGTCGAGCACGATCTTGACGACGTTTTGCGCCGGCGACAGCGACTCCATGACCTCGGCGGTCATGCAGCGCTCCTTGGTCTTGGCAACGAACTCCTTGACGACCTTAAAGTTAACGTCGGCCTCGAGCAGCGCCATGCGAATGTCGCGCATGGCCGAAGTAATATCGGCCTCGGTCAGCTTACCCTTGCCGCGCAGGCGGTCAAATGTGTCGTTGAGGCGATCGCTCAGAGAATCAAACACTAGTCACTCCTTAATTGGACTCGCCCACCAGGGCGCGGCAGAAATCTTTGGCGTTAAACTCCTGCAGGTCATCGACCTGCTCGCCCACGCCGATGCGAAGGATCGGGAGCTTGAGCTTCTCGGCCACGGCCATGGCGATGCCGCCCTTAGCCGTGCCGTCGAGCTTTGTCATGATAATACCGTCCAGGCCAAGCGCCTCATTAAACTCGAGCGCCTGGTTCAGGCCGTTTTGGCCCGTTGCGGCATCGATCACGAGGACGACCGAGACGGGCATGGGGCCGGCGGCCATATTGGTGGCGCGCTTACGCGTCACGTTGACCACCTTGGCAAGCTCGCGCATGAGCTCGGGGCTCGTGTGCAGACGGCCAGCAGTATCGATAAGCACCAGGTCGCTGCCGCGCTTGTCGGCCTCGTCGAGCACGTCGTAGCAAACGCTTGCCGGGTCGGAGCCGCGGTCGCGCTTGATGACGGGGACGCCGGCGCGCTGGCCCCACACATCGAGCTGCTCGATGGCGGCGGCGCGGAAGGTATCGGCCGAGCCGATCATGACATTCTTGCCGCGGGCAGCCATGGCGCTCGCGATCTTGCCGACCGTCGTAGTTTTGCCGGCACCATTAATGCCCACAAACAGCACGCAGCTCGGCGTGTCGGCGAACGGATCGCGCTCGGCGGGCACAAAATGCTGCTCGAGCTGCTCAGCCAGGGCGCGACGGAGCTGCGGGGCGGTCTTGAGGTTCTTCTTGGCGGCCGTCTCGCGCAGATCATCGGAGACCTGAATGGCGACCTCGGCACCCATGTCACCCATGACGAGGGTGTCCTCTAGGTCCTCCCAAAAATCCTCGTCGACCTCGCCGCCAAAGTAAAAGACCTCGTTAAGGGCCTCGCGGCTGCGCACAAGTCCGCGCGAGAGAGCATCGAAGAATCCCATTATGCATTCACGACCTTTCCGGTTTCGCGATCGAGTTTTTGCGAGACGACGCGACTGACGCCGTCGGCTTGCATCGAGACGCCGTAGAGGACGTCAGCGTCCTCCATAGTACGGCGCTGATGCGAGATAACCAAGAGCTGCGTATCGGAACGCAACACGTCGAGCGCGCCGATGAGCTTGGACAGGTTGGCGTCATCGAGTGCCGCCTCGACCTCGTCCAGCACATAGAACGGCACCGTGCGCGTGCGATACACGGCAAAGAGCAGGGCGAGCGCCGTCAGGCTCTTCTCGCCGCCCGACATGAGCATCATCTTGGTGATGCGCTTGCCGCGCGGCTGCGCCACGACCTCGATGCCCGTCTCGGCCGGATGCTCGGGGTCGGTCATCTCCAGATGCGCCTGACCACCCGGGAACAGCATGGCGAAGATCTCACGGAAGTTCGCATCGACCTTCTCGAAGGTCACCAAGAAGGCTTTACGCATCTTACGGTCGATGGCCACGGTAATCTTGGTGAGCGCCTTGCGCGCGCTCTCCAGATCGGCCAGCTGCTCCTCGATGTAATCGGCGCGGCGCTTGAGCTGCTCGTACTCCTCCATGGCAACCTGGTTCACAGGGCCCAGGTTGTTAATCTGGCGCACAAGCTGGTTGAGCTCGCGCTCGGCGGCGTCGCGGTCGGTGGGAGCAGGAAGCATGAGCGCTTCCTCGAGCACCGTAGTGCCATCGGCGGTAATGGCCTTGATGGCCGCCTCCACCTGCACCTCGAGCTTGCCGCGGGAAACCTTGAACTCGTTTTGCGTCGCCGTGGCGGCATCGACCCGCTCCTTGGCGCGGGAGACCTCGGCCTTGGCGTCTTCGATGGTCTTCTTGAGCGAGGCCGAGTCCGCCTCCTCGAGCGAAGCCTGATCACGCAGACGCGCGGCCCAATCCGATGCGCGATCCAGCAGGGCCGAATAGCGCTCGTGCATGGGGTCGACACGCAGGCGCAGCAGCTCGAGTGAGCGCGAGGCCTGGCGTGTTCCGCGGATACGGCGGTCGATGCCCTCGAGTCGATGCTCCAAGTCGGGCACACGGCCCTTCAGCGAACGCAGACGCTCGCTCGTCTGAGCCAGGCGGACCTTGGCATCGGCGAGCTTGCCGGCTGCCTCGGAATCGTCACGACGCACGCGATCGAGCTCGTCGTTGGCTTCGGCAATCTGGAGACCCAGGTCGCCTGCCTGCGCGCGGGCCTCGTCGCGCGAACGGGTGAGTTCGTCAACGCGCGGGCGCGCAGCGCGAACGGCCTCGGCGGCCTGCTCGCGGCGCTTGGAGATGCGCACGCGCTCGACCTCGGCGTTGTTGGCGCTTTGCTCCAGGCGGCCAATCTCGGAGAGCAGCGAGCGACGCTCGCCCTCAAGACGGGCGATCTCGCCAGCGGCATCGCCCTCGGCGGCACGGGCCTCCTCGACGGCGACGTTGGCCTCAACGACTTGGTCCGAAACATGCTCAAAGATAGCAGCCAGATCGGGCTCCAAGCCCTCGAGCTCACGGATGCGGCGCTTGCGCTCCAAGGCACCCGAAGCCTCGCCGGCATCGAGCCCCACACGCACCAGGCCACCACAGCTCACGCGGGCGCCATCGGGCGTCACGTAGGTCACACCGTCAACGACGGGCGCGGCCAGTGCGGCAGCCAAGTCATCGACAACGTAATAGCCGCCGAGCAGTGCCTCGACGACCGGACCGTAGCCCGCACGCACGGACAGGCGATCGACCAGGCGGGAACCGGCAGCGCCCTTAGCGGCAGCAGAGGCGCTCACACCGCGCGCGACCAGCAGCGCCTCGCCCGAGGCCTTCTTCTGGTCCAGAGCGGCACGACCGGCACGCTCAAGCGCGGACGCATCGTCGAACAGCAGCGCATCGATATCGCCGGCGAGCAATTGCTCAACCAGGCCCTCAAGCTCACGCGGGGCCTCGAGCACGTCGCCCAGACGACCCGAGACATCGTCGCCCAGCGCACCCATCAGACGGCTCACCAGCGGCGAGCTGTCAGCCATGCGGGCATCGAGCTTCTTTTGGCTGGCAAGCTCCGAGCGCACCTCGGACAGTTTGTTGCGCGCCTCGCTCTCGCGGGCACGCAGGTCCTTAAGGGCTGCACGGGCGACCTCGGTAGCCTCGCGAGCATCAATCTGGGCTTGACGGGCCTGATCAAGTGCACTGTCGAGCTCCTCAGCGCGGTCGCGACGGCTCTCGAGTGAGGCCGTGACTTCCTCGAGCTGCTCGTCGATCTGCTCCAGGCGTGAGGCGTACATGTTGTCCTCGACCTCGGCGTTGCTCAGCGAGTCCTTCACCTTGGCGAGTTCGAGCGCCGCGTTATCGGCCACACGCTGCACATCGCGTTGCTCACGCGTAAGCTGCGAAATCTGATTGTCGAGCGCCACGCGCCGCTCGTGGAGCTGAGCGGCGGCAGGACCAGCGGCGTCAACGTCCTCCTGGGCCTGCATGTGCGCGCCGGTCACTTCCTCAAGCTGCGCACGCGCGTCCTCGAGCTCCTCTACCACGCGACGACGCTGATGCTCGGAGCTCGAGATCTGGCCGCGCATGTCGGACAGGCGCGACACCATGTTGTGGCCCTTTTCCTCGAGCAGGCGCATATCGGAGTTAATGCGGCCGACCACGTCTTGCATATGGCGGCGCTGCTCGCCCAGGTCGCCCACAAACAGGCCCTTTTCCTCGAGCATAACCTGGAGCTTCTCGAGCTCGCGCTCCTTTTCGCCCATGCGGTACTGCGCAAGCTCCAGCTCGGCGGCGCCTTCCTTGGAGCGGCTCTCCAAGTCGTTCCACTGCGACTGCAGCGAACGAAGCTCGTCGACGGCCAGCATCTGCGTAAGTTCGTTCGCGCGCGAGGACAGCTCTTTGTACTTGCGCGCGCGATCGACCTGACGCTCCAGCGGCCGCAGCTGACGGGCGATTTCCTTATTGATGTCGCGGGCACGGGTCAAGTGCTCGTCCATCGATTTAATCTTTTTGAGCGCACGCTCCTTGCGGCGTTTGTGCTTGGAGATGCCGGCGGCCTCCTCGATGAGGGCACGGCGCTCCTCGGGGCGGCTCTGCAAAATGGCGTCGAGCTTGCCCTGGCTGATGATGGAATGCGTATCCTTACCCAGGCCCGAATCGTGCAGGATGTCCTGAATGTCCATCAGGCGGCACGGGCTCGAGTTGATGAGGTACTCGCTTTCGCCCGAGCGATACATGCGCCGGGTGATGGCGACCTCGTCAAAGTCGACGGGCAGCATATGGTCCGAGTTATCGAGCACCAGCGTGACCTCGGCGACACCCACCGGCTTGCGCGCTGACGAGCCCGAGAAGATGACATCCTCCATGGCCTGGCCGCGCAGCTGCTTGGCGCTCTGCTCGCCCAGGACCCACAGAATCGAGTCAGAGATGTTCGATTTTCCCGAGCCGTTGGGACCGACGATGACGGTCAGGCCCGGCTCAAACGTCATATGGGCGCGGTCGGCAAACGACTTGAACCCTTTGAGCGTGAGGGACTTGAGATACACGGTTCCTCGCTTAAACAGGCTTCTTGTTGAGAATCACGCCGTTGGTGGTGTAGCCCATGCGGTCAAGTGCCTCGAGTGCAGCGGCTCCCTCGGCTTCCTTCTTTGAGGAGCCGGAGCCGCGACCCTGGCGAATACCATCGATCAATACCACGGCGGTAAAGGTGGGCGCATGCGCCGGGCCCTCGGAGCCAACGAGCTTATACGCGGGAGGCTCATGGCCGTCTGCCTGCACGCACTCCTGCAAGAACGACTTGGGGTTCGCAGGATGCTCGGCACGCTCAGAGGCCAAATGGGGCTTAAGCGTACGGTGGATAAACTCCGCCGCCGCATCCCAGCCAGCATCCAGATACAGCGCGCCCACGAGCGACTCATAGACGTTCTCGAGCGCCGAGTGCAGGCCACGCGCGCCGGTACCGGTCTCGGAGGCACCAAAGATGATGATGTCGTCGATACCCAGCTCGTGCGACACCTCGGACAGCGTAGCGCCCGAGACAAGCGACACCTTCAGGCGCGTGAGCTTGCCCTCGTCAAACTCCGGATAGGACTCAAACAGGGAGCGTGCGACCACAGCGCCCAAAATGGAATCGCCCAAGAATTCAAGGCGCTCATAGCTGGCAGAAACCGGCTGGCCCTCGACTGCCGAGGGATGCGTAAGCGCCGCGCGCAGCAGCACCTTATTATTGAACTCGTGGCCCAGGATTTCCTGGGCACGCGTAAGTCGTTCAGACAAAGCCAAGACCTAGGCCTCCCTGGCGTTTTCGATCGCGTCGACGGCGTCGGCGACAGAGTTGAGCGAGAGCAGAGTCTCGTCATCGATCTCGAGGTTGAACTCGTCCTCGATAGCCGTAACCAGCTGCAGGCGCTCGAGCGAGTTGGCATCGAGATCGTCAAAGGTGGTCTCATCGCTAATTTCGGCAACATCGACGCCCAGAACGTCAGCAGCGACCTCGGCGATCTTGTCGAAGATTTCGGAGCGGTCCATAGCGCTTCCTCTCATAGTGAATGAATACCAAAAGAATGGTACCGCCCGGGCGGTACCAAGACACGGTTCTGATTCTACCCCACGAAGCAGGCCGCGAGGCACATAACAGCGCTCTAACTCGCTCTTATAAAACGATGCCGTCCATGGAGTTGGCGACGTTCTCGACCAGCCCCGCGCGCACGGCTTCGGCCGCCGCGAGCGTACCGTTTTTAACAGCCTCGACCGAGGTGGCGCCATGGCCGATTAGGACCACGCCACGCAGGCCCAAAAGAATCGCACCGCCCTTGGCATCACCAGAGAGCTTGGCCTTAATCTCGCGCATCTGCTTTTTGATGAGCAGCGCGGCGATCTTGGTGCCGAGCGAGGCCATAAAGGCACCCTTGAGTTCCTGCAGCAAAAACTTGGCAGCGCCCTCGGTGGCCTTGAGCGCAATATTGCCCGACATGCCATCGGCAACGACGACATCGAAATTGCCCGAGGTGAGGTCGGTGCCTTCGCAGTTGCCCACAAAGCCGGGAACGGCGGCTTTCATGGCCGGGAAGCAGGCCTTGGTAAAGTTGGAACCCTTCTCGTCCTCGGTGCCATTGGCAAGCAGGCCCACGCGGGGATGCTCGATGCCCAGGACGACGCGGGCATAGGCGCTACCCATCTGGGCAAAACGCACCATGTCATCGACCTCGACATCGGGGTTGGCGCCCATATCGCACAGCACCGTCAGACCGCCGGCGCGATTGGGCAGCGCATTGGTCAGACAGGGACGCACCGGCTGCTTCTTGCCTTCGGCCATATATCTAAACGGCGTCACATAGGCGGTGGCGGCAGCGGTCATGGCACCGGTCGAGCCGGCGGAGAAGAACGCGTCCGCGTTGCCCTTTTTGATGGCGCGGCAGGCAAGCACAATCGACGATTTACGCTTGGTCATCACGGCGCGAATGGGATCGTCATCCATGGCGATAACGTCGGGTGCCTCAAGAGCCTCAACACGTGCATGGGAAGCAGCAAAGGGATTGACGATTTCAGCGGGGCCAGCTGCCAAGACCTCGATATCGGGATCGGCGGCAAGCGCAGCCTCGATACCATCGAGAACAACCTGAGGTTTCTCGTCTCCGCCCACAATGTCTACACAAACGCGAACGTTACTCATATACATGCTCCTTATACAAAAATGGCCGACTCATTGAGCCGGCCATTGTGGTTCCATTTGGAACGGCATCGCATCCAGAGTATACCGTTACTCGGTAACGATAACCTCGCGGTCCTTGTAGAAACCGCAGCTGGGGCACACGTGGTGCGGAAGCTTGACAGCGCCGCAACGGGGGCACGTGGACTGAGCCGCAGCCGAGATCTTCATGTTGGCGGAACGACGGGTGTGAGTGCGGATACGACCCTGCTTTTGTTTAGGTACGGGCATAGTGACCTTCCTTATGAACTATCCAGTGTGGCGATTACGCGCAAGTAGCGATACTACCACAGTTTTACTCGTCGAGCTTGAGATTCTTCAATGCTGCAAATGGATTTTCCGTGGCAGCGGCCCATTCTGCCTCTGCCTGGGCGGCGCAATCGCATTGCTCAACGTTGAGATTGCAACCGCAAGTGGGGCACAGGCCGCGGCAATCGGGCTTGCACAGAACGACAAACGGCGTGTCCATGACGACCGCGTCATTGATGGGCTCACCCAGATCGACGATGCGGTCCTCACCCAGGAGCTCGTAGCCGTCCTCGTAGGCCTCGGGATCCTCGGGCTCCTCGAAGAGGTAGAACTCCTCGATCTCGCCGGCGATATCAAACGAGGCAGGCTCCAGGCAACGGTCGCACTCGCCGATGGCGTGCGCGCGGACCATGCCCGTGAGCAAGACACCGGTACCGGCATTGGTAAAGACAACGTCGTAGTCGATGCCGTCCTGTAGCTGGTACTCCTTCTCGCCCACCGTGTAGGTGGCAACATCGACCTTGCCGGTCAGCGGATACGAATCACCAGGAAACTCGAGCTGCTCGGAAAGATCGACGGTAACGCTCGGGAACTCAGCCATTACCACTGACCATTCTGTTGGGCGGCACCCTCGTTGAGCTGCTGACGGCAACGGGTAACGGTGCCGGTCAGGCTCTTGAGGTTCTCCTCCAGGTGCGTAAAGACCTGCTCTGCGTAGTCCTCGGCAGCATAACGCGTCTCGCGCTCGTACTGCTGGGCACGATCGCGGATGTCGTCGGCCTGCTGCTGTGCCAAGCGGACGATCTCCTGCTCACCGGCAATGGTGAGGGCCTGCTGCTGAGCGTCGGCGATGATGGAATCGGCCTGAGCGGCGGCGGAAACCATAAGCTCCTCGCGCTCCTTAAGGATACGGCGGGACTTCTGCCACTCCTCGGGATAGCTCATGCGGATCTCGTCGAGGATGTTGAAGAACACGTCGGCGTCGATGACCTTGAACTGAGCGTTCTTGCCGAAAGGCGGCTTGGCTTCCTCGATCAGCCCTTCGAGCTCATCGACCAAGCTGACGATCCTATCGCCAGGAAAATTCTCGCCCGGCATCCGGTCTCCTTTCATAGGTAACATATCATCGTGCTAGTTTACCACATGCCACCAGGCAATAAAAAACGTCACGAAAAGCGGTGTCTGAGCGCTTCGACCACGTTGGGCGGGACAAACGTCGATACATCGCTGCCGAGCGAGGCGATCTGGCGAACGACCGAACTCGAGATATAGCCGTACTGCGGCGCACTCATGACAAAGATGGACTCCAGCTCGTTATCCAAGCGATAGTTGAGGTCTGCCTGCTGCAGCTCGTACTCAAAGTCGGTCATGGCGCGCAGGCCCTTGACAACGGCCCCCGCCCCCTGCTCGCGAGCGAAGTCGACCAAGAGGCCGGTAAAGGGCAGGACCTCGACGCCGTCGATATCACCGAGCGCCTCGCGAGCCAGCGCCACGCGCTCATCGAGCATAAACGTGGTGCCCACGCCGTTTTTACCCTGCGACTCGGCAACAGCGACGATCACGCTGGGAAAGATGCGACGGGCGCGGCGGATCACATCGATATGGCCAAACGTGATGGGATCGAAGGTGCCCGGGACGATCACGCGGTTGATGGTGTCATTCATGGGCGTTCTCCTGAACCGTCATGGCATCGTTGTTGTGAGCATCGGTGCCGGTGCAATCTTCCTCACAATCGTCATCGCCGACCCAACGAAGCAGGTCGACCGAGGTAATGCCGTAGCGCTTCTCGCGCACGATCTCAAAGCCTGCCGGATGCGCGCCCGCATCGGCGGCGGCATGCTCAAACAGGGCATAAGCGCCAGGTGCAAGCAGACCCTGCTGAGCCAGGTTCTGCAGCAGTATCTCGACCGGCTCGGCACCAAAAGCATAGGGCGGGTCGAGCAGGACCAGATCAAAGGGGCCGCCCGGCACACGACCGCGCGAGGCGCTCGCCAGCATGTCGCCCGTTACCACGCGCCAACGCGCACGGTCACGGCAGAGCGACTCGATATTCTTGGTAATGAGCCGCGCGGCATTCCGATCGATCTCGAACGTCGTGAGCGAGCGGGCACCACGTGAGAGCATCTCTAACCCTAAGGCACCGGAGCCGCCAAAGGCGTCCAGCACGCGGACCTCGTCCAGATCGAAGTCGAATGCCGACATGACCATAGATGCGCATGCCTCGCGCACGCGATCGGTCGTGGGGCGGGTGACATCGCGACCACGGGGCTCCTCGATCTTACGACCGCGCCATTCGCCGCCGATGATTCTCATCCTCCGCTGACCTCCTTAAAAATGTGTCGATATCGCATGGCGACCGCATCGCGCAGGGGGCGCGTCGCCACGGAGTCAAGGTTGCAAGCATACCGCAAGAGCTCGACCGCGTCCAAATGGGCCCACTCGATCAGCTCCTCGTCGGCATCCAGGTCGACAAAGCGCAGGGTCACTCCGCCATGCTGACGGTACCCCAGGATTTCGCCCTCGTGGCGCAGACGCAGGTCCATCTGGGCGAGCGTAAAGCCATCCGAGGTTTTTTCGAGCGATTGCAGGCGATCTTGTGCTGCCGAAGCGCCGCCGTTGCCCTTGGAGTGCGTCATGACCAGGCAGGTGCCCGACACGCTGCCGCGGCCCACGCGGCCGCGCAGCTGGTGCAGGGCCGCCAAGCCAAAGCGCTCACCGTTCTCGATGACCATGACGGTGGCGTTGGGCACGTCGACGCCCACCTCGACCACCGTAGTCGAGACGAGCACGTCAATCTCGCCGCGCTTGAAGGCATCGATAACCTGGTCCTTCTCCCCCGCTGGCATGCGGCCGTGAAGGCGCTCGATGGCAAGACCCGGCAACGCCAGACGCAGGCGATCGAGCTCGGTCGCCGTATCGTGCAGCGGCACGGGGACCGTCACGCGGCCCTCGTCGTCGCGGACGATACCGGGCACGTCCTCCAGATCATCGGCCGAGTCACTCGGCTCCACGAGCGGGCAAATCACGTAGGCCTGCTGACCCTTTTCATGCGCCTCGCGGATGGCGCCATAGGCAAGGTCGCGACTCGACTCGGTAAGCACGCGTGTCGTCACGCCAGCGCCAGGGACGGGCCGATGGCGGATGATACTCGTGTCCAGATCGCCGTAGACCGAAAGCGCCAGCGTACGCGGGATGGGCGTTGCCGTCATAACGAGCAGATCGGCACCGGGGCCCTTCGCGCGCAAGGCATTGCGTTGGCCGACGCCAAACCGGTGCTGCTCATCGATGACTACGAGCGACAGATACTTAAACGCCACGTTATCCGAAAGGACCGCATGGGTTCCAAAGAGGACGTCGAGCTCTCCGGATTCCAGCTGTGCATGGATGCGCTCGCGCTCTGCGGCCGGCGTGGCACCCGTCAGAAGCGCCCAAGACATGCCGGCCTGCGAGAGCAGAGGGCCGGTCTTATCGGCATATTGACGCGCCAGCACGCCCGTGGGCGCCATAACGCAGGCCTGTGTGCCGCTATCGGCAGCCACAGCCAGCGCGCAGGCGGCAACGGCGGTCTTACCGGTACCGACATCGCCCAGCAGCAGGCGGTTCATCACGCGCCCGCCATCGCACATATCGCGCAGGATGTCTTGGAACGCGGCCTCC
Source organism: uncultured Collinsella sp. (assembly GCA_947642445.1). GTDB lineage: Bacteria > Actinomycetota > Coriobacteriia > Coriobacteriales > Coriobacteriaceae > Collinsella. Next base: position 25,757 of record CANRSF010000019.1, read on the forward strand.
TGCTCGTCGCTCAGCGAAAACGGCAGGGCCTGCTTGAGCGCGGCCAGGTGCTCGCCCGCGGCGTGGGCGTAGGGAGCGACTTCGACCAAGCCACCGTCGTTGCGCAGGCGCAGCGCCAGCTGCAGGTAGAGGCACTCCTCGTAGGCAAGCCGTGCGCGCGCGATATCGCGCTCAGCCATGCTCGAGGGAAAGTGGATCGATCGAAGGGCACAGGCATGGCTCATCAGGCGACGTTTAACGCGTAAGCGTGCCGGAATGGGATCAAAGGGATTGCCGACGACCTCGAGCGCGCCACTTACGATACGGCGCATCCATGCCTGACTCACGCCGTCACTCACGTAATGGACCGGCAGGATAGTGCCCGCGGCGCGCCCTTCCTCAAGCTTTTCAAAGTGCGGCGAGGCCATCTGCTTAAAACCGTAGGCAAACTCGACCTTGCCCATCACGGCCAGGCGGTCGCCCTGCTTAAGCTGCTGGGCAATCCAAGGCTGACGGAAAAAGGCGACCTGCAGCACGCCCGTCTCGTCAACGAGTGAGACCTCGGTCACCTGCATGCGCGGACGCGGCTTCTTTTGAACGATACGGTCGACCGTGGCGATGATGGTGCACACGGTACCGATGGGCGCCATCTCGATGGACCAGGAGCGCGTAAAGTCCAGGTATCGATGAGGGATATGGAGAAGGAGGTCCCCCACCGTCCGAATTCCCAGACGGCGAAGGGCCTCCTCACGTTTACCCGAAACATATTTGAGTCGCGCGATATCCTCGTCGAGCGCATTGCTCTGGGCAAAGCGATCCGAGACGCGCGGCACGGAGCAGAGCTCGGACATGGGCAGATGCCTACTCGATCGAGAAGATCACGGGATAGAGCGGCTGCTCGCCACGATGGGCGTCGATCTCCAGGTCGGGCTGAGCCTCCTCGATAGCGTCGACGATCTCCTGGAAGGCTTCATCGGACAGCTCCTCGCCGGCCAGAATCGTCAGCGCGTCGCCCTCCTCTTCCTCCTGCATGCGGTTGATGCAATCGAGCGTGACCTGCTTCACGTCGGAGCCGACCACATCGATGGAGCCGGCAATGATGCCCATGACGTCACCGGAGTGAATTGGCGAACCGTCGGAGGCGCTGGAGTCGCGCACGGCGCGGGTGACCTCGCCATCGCGGACCTCGCTGATGGCGTCGACCATAGCGGCGACGGCATCCTCGAGCTCGGAATCGGGCAGGACCGCGAACAGCGCGGAGAAGGCCTGCGGAACGGTCTTGGTGGGAACGACGGCGACCTTCTTGTCGGTGCAGGCTGAGGCAGCGGCCTCGGCGGCCATGCGAATGTTGCCGTTGTTGGGCAGGATGATGACCGAGGTCGCGTTGACCTGGTCAACAGCGCCCAGCAGGTCTGCAGTCGAGGGGTTCATGGTCTGGCCACCCGACACGATCACGTCGACGCCGAGGGACTTGAGGATGTCTGCCTCGCCGGACCCAGCGGCAACGGCGACAAAGCCCAGCGCCTTGGCAGGCTCGGCGGCCTTTTCCTGGTCCTCATGAATCTTGGCGGTACGGTCGTGGGCCTCCATCTCCATGTTGTGGATAAAGACCTCGTAGATCTGACCAAGCTGAAGCATGTGCTCGAGCACCAGGTTGGGGGTGTTGGAGTGCACGTGGATCTTGTAGTCGGGATATGCGCCCACGAGCAGCTCACAGTCGCCCATGGAACCCAGGAACTTAAGGCACTCGTCCTCGTCAAACGGGGCGTCGGCCTTAAACAGGAACTCATTGCAGTAACGGAATTCCGAGCCCTCCCAGTCGTCGTTAGCCTCGATCTCAACGCGGCCAAGAGCGGCATCACGGGCAGAGCCGGCGGAGTCAAACGTAGCGGAGAAATCCTCGACAACGGTGCTGCGGCCAAGAGCGGCAGCTACGAAGTTCTCGAGGAAGATGGCAAAGCCAAAGGCGCCGGAGTCGACCACGCCGTTCTCCTTCAGAACGGGCAGCAGGTCGGGCGTGCGAGCGACGGACTGGTAGGCCTCGACGACGATGGCATCGAGCGCGTCCTCGGCCGAGAACTTCTTCTTTTCGCACTCGTCGGCCTTGGTCGAGACATCGCGCAGCACCGTGAGAATCGTGCCCTCGATGGGCTTACGGACGGCCTGGAAGGCGACCTTGACGGCGCGGCGGAACGCATAGGCGATGTTGGCGGACGTGATGGGCTCATCAGCAGAGACGAGACCCTCGGCCACGCCGCGCAGGATCTGAGAGGTGATGACGCCGGAGTTGCCGCGGGCACCCATCAGGGAGCCGTGGGTGATGGCGCCGGCGATGGCCTCCATATCGGCATCGGCGGGAAGGGCGGAAAGCTCCTTGGTCACCGAGGCGAGCGTGAGCGACATGTTGGTACCGGTGTCGCCGTCGGGTACGGGGAAGACATTGAGCTTGTTGATCTCCTCGGCCTTGTCGGAAACAGCAGCCGCAGCGATCGGAAAACAGGTGCGAATGGTCTTTGCAATCATGGGTATTTGAATCTCCGTTTTCGGATGCTAGTTCAGACGGCTCTTGAGCGCGTCGATGTGAATGCCGATCTTAAGGCTGGCGGGATCGATCTGGGCGATCTCCTGCAGGGTGAAGGCAACGGAGCTCGAAAGATTGTGGCAGACGGACTTCATGTTGACGCCGTTCTCGAGCACGACGTGAAGATCGACCGTAAGGCCGTTCTCGTCGGCGGAGACAAGCACGCCCTTGCGGAGGCGCTGACCGGCAAGCAGGCGCACGCTCTCGGCGCCCTGGAGCTGCTCAGCCATACCGACGACGCCATAGCACGTCATCGCGGCATAACCGGCAATATCGGCAATAACGTCGTTCGAGACGCTCAGGCTGCCGTTGATGGTCTCAGACACAAGAATCTCCTTATCTGGTGCTCACGGCACCATGTCGTGGGAGCAATCATTGCAATATTCTACAACGACCGCGCCATGTTGAGGTGATGGGTCGCGGGATTACATCCTCGACACGAAATGTTGATATGGCAACGTTCGAGTCAAGTGGTCGCGGCATGAAAAAACCCGCCGCATAAGCGACGGGTTTTACAACCTGGCTCCCCGGGTAGGACTCGAACCTACAACAGCGCGGTTAACAGCCGCGTGCTCTACCATTGAGCTACCGAGGAATTTAAAAGCCCAGCGGATTGGGCTGAGAAATTCTGGCTCCCCGGGTAGGACTCGAACCTACAACAGCGCGGTTAACAGCCGCGTGCTCTACCATTGAGCTACCGAGGAATAGGTGCGTGCTCTCAAGCAACGAAGTTTATTATACGGGCGAATCAGCTCAGGGCAAGAACTTTTTTAAGAATTTTTCCGACCTAGTCATTGGGGACGTCCCCAATGACCACATGAAAGCGCCCCCAAGAGGATGTGCTTGAGGGCGCTTCTTGCTTGCGAGGTTATGACTCGATGTAGTCCTTCAGCTTGCTGCTGCGGCTCGGGTGGCGGAGCTTGGCCAAGGTCTTGGACTCGATCTGGCGGATACGCTCGCGCGTGACGCCAAACTCGCGGCCGACTTCCTCGAGCGTGCGGGGATGCCCGTCGACAAGGCCAAAGCGCAGCTCGATAACCTTGCGCTCACGATCGGCAAGCGAGTCGAGCACCTGGGTGAGCTGCTCCTGCAGCATGGAGAAGCTGGCGGCATCGGGCGGAACGATAGCCTGGGAGTCCTCGATGAAGTCGCCCAGCTGGGAATCCTCTTCCTCGCCGATGGGGGTCTCGAGCGACACGGGCTCCTGCGAAATCTTCTGGATCTCGCGGACTCGGTCGGCGCTCATGTCCATCTCGGCACCGATCTCCTCAGGGGTCGGGTCGCGACCCAGGTCCTGAAGGAGCTGGCGCTGCACGCGGACGAGCTTGTTGATGGTCTCGACCATATGCACGGGAATACGGATGGTACGGGCCTGATCGGCAATGGCGCGCGTAATGGCCTGACGGATCCACCACGTGGCGTACGTGGAGAACTTAAAGCCCTTCTGGTAGTCGAACTTCTCAACAGCGCGGATCAGACCGAGGTTGCCCTCCTGGATCAGGTCAAGGAACAGCATGCCGCGGCCGACATAGCGTTTGGCGATGGAGACGACCAGACGCAGGTTTGCGCTGATGAGTGCCTGCTTGGCTTCGAGGCCCACGTTCTCAATGCGCGTAAGACGACGCATCTCGGCACGCGTGAGCTCGAGCTCGCCGGCATCGGCAGCCTCGAGCTTCTCGGTGGCCTCGAGACCGGCCTCGATCTTCATGGCCAAATCGACCTCTTCGGAGGCGGTCAGCAGGTCGACCTTGCCGATCTCCTTGAGGTACATACGAACCGGATCGCCGGTCAGCATCACCGTGGAGGCATCGATGCCACGCACGCGGGAGCGTGAACGGGACGTGCGCACGGTGCGCTTCTTCTTGCTCTTGGAAGAACCCATCTCGGCGTCGGCCTGACGGGCCATCTTGAGCTCGTGATCGTCGAGCGAGCCGGAATCGTGCTCGTCGTCGTCATCGAAATCGTCAGTATCGGTATCGTTATCGTCATCGTCGACGTCCATGGGGGCGTCGTCGTTTCCGCTCGCGGAGATAATCTGGATGCCGCTGTTGCGCAGCGCGGAATACACCGCGGTGAGCTGCTCGTCAGAAACATCGATATCCTTCAGGGCGACCTGAATCTCGTCCTCGGTTACCGAAGTCCTGTTTGAGCCGTTGCCCATGAGCTTTGCAACGTAGGATTCCAGCCCAGTACCCGTGCTCTCAGTCTTTTTTGGCACAGATTCTCCCTTCATAGTCCACAGGTCTCAATACTTTAGCACACACATAGGCGTCTATACCCAAAAAGAGGACTGGATATAGGCGAGAATACGCTGGTTGACCACAACATCTAGGCCTGTTCGGTGCCTGCGGCCTCCAGACCGATCAAACGGAACGGGTCCGCCACGCCGCCGATAGACTTTTGCAGCTCGCGTTGACGCTGCGAATCCTGCGCGGCCTGCACGGTCAGCGCGCGACGGGCCTCATCATCGAGCGAACGGTCCTGGCGCAGCTTGGCCTGTGCGGCACGCATGCGGCGCTTGATGGTGTAGAGCTCGAGCGTATCGAGCATGAACACGATGTTCGTCTCGGTGGGGTGCTTGCTCGTCGCGGAGATGCGCCCGGCACTCACAAGCGTTGCCGCCTCGGGACACACCGAGCGCGCCGCATCCATGCAGGCTGCAGGATCGGTTCTCGGCGGAGTTGCCAGAACGGCCCATGCGATGGACTCGTGACGTGGGTCAACCCACTCGATAGAGCAGATGCGGTCGGCATACGTGCGGAACAGGTCGGGGTAGCTCGTAAGCATCGTCAACAGCTCGCGCTCCCCTGCCAAGGACTTGCGCTCAAGATCAGTAAGAACCATCGGCGCCGCCGCAGCCGGAGCGCCCGAACCATCAGTCACAGGCACAGCACCCATACCATCAGGCACATCGATCGGCGGCAGGTCGTCGACGACCTCCACGGGCGCGGCACCGTAGGCATCGAGCGGGACGTAGTCATACGGCTCTTCTTCGACCGGCGCGGACACCGGCGGCGTCGCGCCCGATGCCCAAGCACCGCGAGATGCCCCCTGCGAACCAGACGTCCGACCGCCCGCGCTACCAGAGCGCTCGGCTTGCGCCCGCTGGCGTTCATAGTTCTGCTCACGACGTCGTTCCGCATCTTCGCGCTTGGCGACATCGCGAAACACGCGACCCGAACTCGCGCGAACCGTCTCCAGATCCAAACCCAGCAGATCGGCAATCTGAATAAAGTATGTGTCGATCATATAGCTATCGCGCAGCGGATAGATAAGCGTCAGCGCATCTTCCAGCGCCTTGGCACGACCGCCCGGCGTGGTGATGTCACTCGACTCCTGCAGCGAACGGTAGACAAAGTCCATGAGCGGCTCGGCAGCGTCGATGCGCGCCTGAAGCTCCTGTCCACCATGCGCTGTGATGAACTCCATGGGGTCGTTGCCGTCGGGCAGCACCACGCAGCGCAGGTCCATCGAATCCTGCTCGATAAATTGAATCGCGCGACGGGCGGCCTTCTGGCCCGCGGCATCGCCATCGAACATATACACGATACGCTTGGCAAAGCGGGTGAGCGTCTTGACGTGATGCTCCGTGAGCGCGGTGCCCAGCGTGGCGACAACGTTTTTGATCCCCGCCTCCCAGCAGGCGATGCAATCGGTATAGCCCTCCACCACGATGGCCGTATCCTGCGCGACGATAAACTCCTTGGCCCAGTTAAAGCCATAGAGGTTTCGCTTTTTATGGAACACGCTCGTCTCGGCGGTGTTGAGGTACTTGGGTTGGCCGTCACCCATGATGCGCCCGCCAAAGGCAATGTTGTGACCCTGCTCGTCAAAGATGGGAAACATCACGCGGTCGTAGAAGCGGTCGGCAAGCTGCCCGCGCCCGCGGCTCACGGCAACGTTGGCGTCGATCATCTCCTGCGGGGTAAAACCCGCCTGGGACAGGTGCGACACCAGCGCGTTGCGGCCCGGTGCAAAGCCCAGGCAGTAGCGGCGGCAGACGTCGCCACCCATACCACGGCTGGCAAAGTACTCGCGTGGACGGCCGTCCTTACCGCGCATAAGCATGGTGTGGTAGAACTGGGCGGTCTCGGCACACAGATCGTAGATGCGGGCACGCTTGGTACCGCGCTCGCGACGATCTCCGGTGTCATGCAGCTCAATACCCGCACGATCGGCCAAATAGCGGATTGACTCGGGAAAGCTCAGGTTCTCGCGCTTCATGATATAGGTGAAGACGTCGCCACCCTCGCCGCAGCCAAAGCAATGCCACACCTGTGTGGCAGGGATAATGTGGAAGGACGGCGTCTTTTCGCCATGAAAGGGGCAGCAACCCCAAAACTCATGGCCGCGGGGCTTGAGCTCAACCGTTTCCTGCACGATAGCAACTAGGTCGGACGCAGCGCGTACCTGGTCTTTTTCCTCATCGCTAATCACGGATGCCCACCCCCTGCTCACCCAAGTTGTGACGAATGTCCTCGATATTACCCTCGACGGTCGCAATCAACTCATCCAGCGAATCGAACACACGCGAGGGACGCAGCCAGCGCGTAAACGCCAGCGAAACGGAAGCGCCGTACAGGTCGCCCGTATAACCAATTAAGTTAGCCTCGAGATGCGATGAAGCGGCATCGTCGGCATACGTCGGCGGCAGGCCGACATTAACGGCAGCGGGCCACGCGATGTCATCGACGAGCACCAGACCCTCATACACACCATCGGCAGGCACCTGAATGCCGTCGGGAACCTGCAGGTTTGCCGTGGGAAAGCCCATGTCAGAACCCTCGTGACGGCCACGAATAACACCGCCACGCAGCATATACGGGCGGCCGAGCAACTCAGCAGCAAGCTCCACATGGCCCTGTCCCAGCTCATGACGAATGCGGGTGGCGCAAATGGCCTCACCGCCCTCGCAAAGCAGGTCGTGACCATACACGTCAACGCCGCGCCCGGAACCCCAAGAGCGCATCTCGGCAACACCAGAAGCACCGCCACGACCCAGCCTAAAGTCGCTGCCAACGCGAATCGAGCGAATGTCGACCACGCGTGACAACAGTGCGAGAAAACCGACATGGTCGAGCGCCGCGACCTCAGGCGTAAAGGGAACGGCCACCACTGCATCGACCCCGGTTTGAGCCAGGGCATGCAGACGGTCGGCCGTCGTCATCAATTTTTGAGCGGGCGAAGGGCTCACCACGACGTCCGGGTCGGGATCGAAAGTGACCACGACCGCCTTGCAGCCATGGGCACGGGCATCACGGACAAGCGCTTCGATGAGTTCCTGGTGTCCACGGTGCACACCATCGAACACGCCGATGGCAATCGATGCGGCACCCAAGTGCTCGCACTCATCAAACGCATCGGCAGTAACGATGCGAGCCTCGTCCGACTCGCCCTCGAAAAAGATACGCGCGAGCTCGCGAGCGGACAACATCATCGAACACCGCCGATTGCCTGCGGAAACACGTGCTCCATGACAAAGCGACCACTCTCAATGCGGGCGAGCGCCTTGAGTCCCCCATCGAGCACCAACGCAAACGGCGCCTTCGAGACATCGAAGCGCGCAAGCGCACGCTCAACGGGAATGCGACGGCCGCAGAGCAGGTCATCGGCAAGATTGCCCGGCAAGTCAACACGCGTGGCGCCCAGGGCCGCAATGGGATCCAGGGCAAGGCCAGCCGCGGACTCGGGGGAAAGTTCCTCGACCGCATGACAAGCGCCAATGGAAACAAAACCGGAGGCCGTGCGGCGCAACGCGGAAATGTGCGCGGCGCTCTCACAGGCGCGGCCCAAGTCGCGAGCGAGCGCACGGATATAGGTGCCCTTGCTCACCGAGAACGCCACGGTCCACACACACGTATCACCTTCGCCGCCCACGGCGATCAGGTCGGCGGCATAGACCTCGACAGGGCGCGGAGGTAGGTCCACCGCATTGCCCTCGCGAGCAGACTTGTAGGCGCGAACGCCATTGACCGAGATAGCCGAAAACGCCGGCGGCACCTGCATCTGCGGACCCAGCATGGCCGCCAAGCGCTCACGGGCATAGGCAGGATCGCGCAGCTCGTTGGCAATAGCCACCGTGCGGACCGCCTCGCCCTCCGCATCATCGGTATTGGTCTCGGCGCCAAACGAGATGTCGGCGACATAGCTTTTGGTATCGAGGGTTAGCATGCCCAGCAGACGGGTGGCCTGGCCCACACCCACCACCATGACACCCGATGCCATGGGGTCGAGCGTGCCGGCATGGCCGACGCGCCGCTCATGGAGGGCGCGCCGGCATTGCGAAACCACATCGTGGGACGTGCAGCCCACCGGCTTATCGACGGCGAGCAGCATATTCAGTTGAGAAGGTGTACGACGAGCCATGTACCATCCAAAAAGTTAAAGCTCGATGGTCACCGAAGTGGGATCCTCCCCTACCAGTTCGGCCAGCATGGGAAGTGCCACGGTGAGCGTCTCGAGAATCGTTCCGTTGTTGGAAAAACCGGCGGCAGCGGGATGTCCGCCTCCGCCAAAGGCAGCAGCGATCTCGGACACGTTGAGGTCACCCTTGGAGCGCAGGTTGCCGCGCACCTTGGTATCGCCCTCAATGCCCTTCAGGAACAAGCAGACCTCCACGCCCATCACCGAGCGCACCACGTCAACCAGACCGTCGCACTCATCCGAGGTGACACCGCAGGCCTCAAGATCACTCTGGTACGCGTAGCTATACGCGACGCGCCCGTGGGCCACCGTCTTAATGCGGCCCATAACGATGGACTTGAGGTGCAAAAACTCAACGCGCATGCTCTGGTAAACCTCGAGTGCCACACGCGCCGGATCGGCACCGTGGGCAACCAGACGCGAGGCTGCATGGAACGCGGCGGCATCGGCGTTTTGGTACTGAAAACGGCCGGTATCGGTAACCAAGCCACACAGCAGGCAGGTCGCAACGCCATCACGTGCGACAATGCCGCAATTGTCCAAGAAGCGGTCGATGATCATGGCGCAGGCTGCAGCTTCGACGCGCCTCAGGCTGAGCTCGGCAAACTCCTCGCGCGCCGGATGGTGATCGAAGCACACCACATGCTTGGAGCGACGAAGCACCTCGGCGGAGTTGTTCAGGCGCTCGACGACCGGTACGTCCACCGAGATGAACAGGTCCGGATTGCCGGTGTACGCAGATGCCGGCACCAGGCGATCGGCACCCTCCATAAAGCGGTAGATGCGCGGAACCGGGTCATCGTCTGCCAGCAGCAGCGCAATGTCCTTGTTGGGGAAAAACTTCATGAGCGAAAGGCCCAGACCCAAGACGGAGCCCAAGGCATCGCCATCGGGAGAAGTATGTCCCGAAATCGCAATGGAGGACGCACCCTCGATAAGCTCGAGGATGCGTCGTTGAATATCTGCAGACTCGCACGAGGCGAGGTCGGCGGAATTAGTCATCTAAAGCTGCCTCCTGGGCGGCATCCGCTATCGGATAGCCGTCCTCGTCCTTTTCGATCGCAAGCGTGGCGGGAACGTTTTCCAGCGCACGCGTGATGCGCTCGGCCTCATCGGTCGAGCGATCGATGCGAAAATCGAGCTCGGGCGTAACACGCCAATCGAGCGAGCGAGCCAACAGGCTGCGAATACGGCCCTTGGCGCTTGCGAGCGCCTCCATGACCTCGTCGTAGCGGCTCGCATCGCACGACACGTACACACGCGCGAACGAACGGTCCACCGCGACCTCGACCGCGGTCAAAGTAACCAGGTCGAGACGCGGATCGGAAACCTCAAAGAGCAGGATATAACCGAGCTTCTCGCGAAGCTGCTCGCCCAGACGGCGGGTTGCCTGCGTTTGCTTCATAGCGCTACCCCCTACTCGGTACGGGCAACCTGGTCGATGCGGTAACCCTCGATCTGGTCGCCGGGCTTGATGTCCTGGAAGTTCTCCAGGCCAATGCCGCCCTCGGAACCGCTCTTGAGGCTCTTGGCCTCGTCCTTGTAGTGGCGCATCGAGGCGATCTTGCCGTTGAAGACCACGATGCCGTCGCGCACCAGACGCACGGAATCGGTCGCGGCGATCTCGCCCTCTTCGACACGGACACCGGCGGCGATACCGACTTTGGGCACCTTGAAGGTGTCCAGGACGGTCGCGGTACCCGTGGAGACCTCGACCTCGGTGGGCTTAAGCATGCCGATACGGGCAGCGTCGAGTTCCTCGAGGCACTTGTAGATGACGTCGTAGCAACGGATCTCGACGCCCTCGCGCTCGGCAGCGGAGCGGGCCTTACCGTCGGGACGGACACCAAAGCCGATGATGATGGCGTTGGAGGCGTCGGCCAGAACGACGTCGGTCTCGTTGATGGCACCAACGGCGGAGTGGATCGTGTTGATGCGAACCTCGGACTGATCCATCTTGTCGAGCGAGTCCTGAAGGGCCTCGATGGAACCCTGGACGTCGGCCTTGATGATCAGGTTGAGCTCCTTGACCTCGGCGTCGGCAATGGTCTCGAAGAGGTTCTCGAGCGTGACGTGCTTGACGCGGCTCTGCTCCTCGATACGGGCCTTGAGCGAACGCTCGTCGGCAAGGGCACGAGCCTCGCGCTCGTCCTCGAACACGCGGAACTCGTCACCGGCGTTGGGCACGGACTGCAGGCCCAGGATCTCGACGGCGTCGGAAGGACCGGCCTCGGTGACGGCGCGGCCCTTGGGGTCGAGCATGGCGCGGACGCGGCCGTAGGTGAGGCCGGCGACCAGCGTATCGCCCACGTGCAGGGTACCGCGGGTCACGAGCACGGTAGCGACCGAGCCGCGGCCCTTGTCGAGCTTGGCCTCGAGGACGTTGCCGGAGGCAAAGGTGTCCGGGTTGGCCTTGAGCTCGAGCACATCTGCCTGGAGCAGCACGGTCTCCAGCAGGTCGTCGATACCGATCTTCTGCTTCGCCGAGATGTTGACGAACATGTTCTGTCCGCCCCACTCCTCGGGGATGACACCGTACTCGGTGAGCTCCTGGCGCACGCGGTCGGGGTTGGCGCCGGGCTTATCGATCTTGTTGACGGCAACGACGATGGGAACGCCGGCGGCCTTGGCGTGGTTGATCGACTCGACCGTCTGGGGCATGACGCCGTCGTCGGCAGCCACGATCAGAATGACGATATCGGTCACCTTGGCACCACGGGCACGCATGGCCGTAAAGGTGGCATGGCCCGGGGTATCGATGAAGGTGATCTTGCGGTCGTTGATCATGACCTGCGAAGCACCGATGGCCTGCGTAATGCCGCCCGCCTCGCCGGCAGCAACGCCGGTGTGACGGATGGCGTCGAGGAGGCTCGTCTTGCCGTGGTCGACGTGGCCCATGACGGTGACGACCGGTGCGCGCGGCTTAAGGTCGGCGGGATCGTCGTAGAACGAGAAGGTGTTCTCCTCCTCGGGGGTGATGATCTTGATCTGACGACCCAAGTCGTCGGCAACGAGCTCGACGAGGTCGTCGGACATGGACTGCGTCATGGTGAGCGGCGTACCCAGCAGGAACAGGCGCTTGATGATGTCGTTGGCCGGAACGTCGAGCGCCTCAGCGAGCTCCTGGACCGTAACACCCTGGGAGACCTTGATGGCATCGAGTTCCTCGGGGTTCACGCCCTGGGCCAATGCCTCCTCTATCTTGCGCTCCTCCTGAGCCTTGGCAGCCTCGCGCTCACGCTTCTCCTTGCGCTTCTTGCGGCGACCGGTGGACTCACGAGAGGCCTCCTCGACGGCGGCACGAGCCTCCTCGAGCACCTTCTCGCGGCTGTACTCCTCGGCCTCGCGAGCCATGCGGCTGTAGTGGTCCTCTTCGTTGTTGTGACCGCCCTTGCGCTTCTTGCCCTTGCCCTGCTTATCAGGGTTGGGGAAGTCCATGCCAGCAGCGACGTTGTTGCTGGCGTTGGTGCGATGGCTGTGCGAACGGCTCTCGGAGGCGTTGCGCTCGGAGTTGTTGTCGGAAGCGTTGCGATCGTTACGACGGCCACCGCGGCGGTCGTTGTTGCCGCCACGACGGCTACCGCGCTCGGCGGCGCGCTCGGCCTTGGCCTTGTCCTCGGCGTCCTTCTTCTCCTTGAGCACGGTCTCCTGTGCGGCGATCTGGTCGAGCAGCGAACGGAAGCGCGAACCGGAGTCGGAAGCGGGAACGGCGCGGCGCTGGGCCTCGCGGGCAGCCTCCTCCTTCTCGCGGGCAAGGCGCTCCTGCTCGGCCTTCTTCTTGGCCTCGGCCTCGGCACGGGCGGCCTCCTCGGCAGCCTGGGCTGCGGCAAACTGGCGGCGTTCCTCCTCGCGTGCCTTCTCGGCAGCGATGCGCTCGCGCTCGGCCTCGGCGGCGCGAGCAGCCTCCTCGGCGGCAGCTGCCTGCTCCTCGGCCTGCTTGGCGGCCTCGACTTCCTGAGCGCGGGCCTCGATCACCGAGGCGAGCTGCTTGCGGACCATGGCGACATAAGCGTCCTCCAAGGTGGAGGAAGCGGACTTAGCGGGAATCTTCATATCGGCGAGATGACCCATCAGTTCCTTGGAGGTCATGCCGAACTCTTTGGCCAGGGTGGACACACGGACTTTTGCCATATGACTTCACCTACCCTTTCTGGCACCTTGGGTGCCTAGAGACTGAACGAGCGTGGGAGACGCGCCGGGACCCGCCCGGCGCGACCGCGCGCTAGATCAGGTCCTCCGCATCATCGAAGGCGTCGGTGTCGTGGACACCGCAGAAACGGGAGCCGGGACGAGCCTGGTTGCGGCACTGGATGCCGTCCTCGGACACGTACTCGCAGCGGCGGACGTCCTCGTCCTCCTCGTCACCGATCAGGTCGGCGGCGGGCTCCTCGTGAACGGGAACGTTCTTGAGGATGTCGGCGGCAAGCGTCTCGGACTTGATGTCGATGTGCCAGCCGGTCAGGCGCGCGGCGAGGCGGGCGTTCTGGCCCTCCTTACCGATGGCGAGGGACAGCTGGTCGTCGGGCACGATGACGCCGGCGTAGGCCTTCTCCTCGTCGATGAGGACGCGGGTGACCTTAGCGGGCGACAGGGCGTTGGCGACGTAGACGGCAGGATCGGCATCCCACAGGATGACGTCGACGCGCTCGCCACGGAGCTCGCCCACAACAGCGCGAACACGGCTGCCCTTGGGGCCGACGCAGGCGCCCACGGGATCCAGGCGGTCGTCGAGCGAGTGGACGGCGACCTTGGAGCGCTGGCCGGGCTCGCGGGCGATCGACTTGATCTGGACGGTGCCCTCATAGATCTCGGGCACCTCCTGCTCAAACAGACGACGCATGAGCTCGGGGTGGGTACGGGAGATGACAATCGGCGGACGGCTGTGCTCGCCACGAACCGGCTGCAGGTTGGAGTTGGGGTCGCGAACGTCGATGATCACGGCCTTGATGTGCTGATTGTGCAGATAGCGCTCGCCCATCGGACGCTCGTTGCGCTCGTTCTCGTAACGGCGCTGGTCGAAGTGCGGAAGCTCGGCCTCGACGCCCTCGCGGATCTTGACGATCGTGAAGTCGGGCGTGGACTGCAGCACGGTACCGCTAATGAGGTCACCGATACGGCCGGCGAACTCCTCGTAGATCTGCTCGCGAGCGGAGTTGCGCACGATAGCGTTGATCTCGGCCTTGGCGTGCTGGGCAGCGATGCGGCTCGTGTTCTTGGGGGTAACGTCGATCTCCTCGAACTCGGTGAAGTTGCCCTCCTCGTCCATGGAATCGTCGATCGGCTCCAGGCGGTAGACGTAGATCTTGCCGGTGGTGCGGTCGATGGTCACCTTGGCACCCCACTCAAGATGCAGGATCTCGGCATAGCTCTTGGCGAGCGACTGCTCCAGGCGGTCGATCAGGTAGAGCTGGTCGATGTGCTTCTCCTGGCAAAGCTCCATCAGGGCGGACATCATGTCGGATGCTGCCATCTTACTTTCCTTCCTTCGCGGGCTTGAAGTCATAGGTGGGCTTCAACTTGCACTTTTTAACATCAGAGAAATCGAGGGTAACGGACTCGCCGTCCTCGAGCTCGAGGGTCACGTTCGTCTCGGTGGCGGCGGCGATCTTGCCGGCGTACTTGCGACGGCCCTCGGTAGCGGTGGAGGTGAGCTCACAGTTCTCGCCAACAAAGCGGGCAAAGTCGCACGGGCGGCGCAGCGGGCGCGCCATGCCCGGGCTCGACACCTCAAGCGTATAGCTCGAAGAGATAGGGTCGAGCTCCTCAATCACATCGCCGACCCACTTGGTGTTGGCCGTGACGTCGTTGAGCGACAGGCTCTGACCCTCGGCACCCTCGATACGCACGCGCACGCAGGGGGCCTTGGTGGCGCCCACGAGCTCGACGTCGACGATGTCGACATCGTGCTGGGGAGCGACGGCCTCGAGCGCGTCGATGATCGCCTGCTCGGTCTTGGTCTTGACCATTGCGGCACCTCCATCCATACAAAAAAGAAGCGGGGCCGAAACCCCACTTCTTTCAATTACAACTTCATTTGCAAGCAAACTATACCAATAGCTGCGGAAACGCGCAAGCACAGTACGAATCTGCAGGTCAGCGTGCGCACAGCTTCTCCACAAGAATAGGACAATTGACCGCAGGCGCTTTGGGCAGACAAAACAAAA
>CANRSF010000020.1 GCA_947642445.1 uncultured Collinsella sp.
TATTTCCCGGTTCGACGAACAGCCGATCGTGTCAAATGTGGTCTAACAGAGCCTACACATATCTTTCAAGGATTCGTGCCGCGGTTGCATGAGGCTCGGCAAGGCACGACCGCAACATGTTGGTCAAGCATAATCTTTTGGATTCTTTTGGCGTGAGCGGCTTGGTTTTGGTAGGATTTGTCAGCGGCCTAACTAAGGGGGTTTTATAACTGCCATGCAGGTAGCCGTGTTGGTAACGTTTTACCGACTTGCCAAGAACCCCTCATAATTAATGCGTCTGCAAAATGACCAATTGCTTTGACCTGCTGAAACACTATATGTTGTGTTTGACCTAAAAAAAGAATACAGGATATAGATGCCTCTTTGTCGTATGATAGATGGCGGACAGAGAACGAAGACCTTAACTGCCTCTTTTGAACGTGTCCTTGAGCCGCTTGATCGGCTCCTGGGAATGTCCGCATGGAGGCTTATGGTTTATCGAGAACACAGATTGCGCGACGGCGCCGCAAGACGGGGGCAAGCCCTGCCGGGCATCGTTTGGCTCTGAAACGCAATGAGACTACGACGCGAAAGAGGCAAGAGGATGAAGATCATCAAGCGCAGCGGCACCGAGGTTGTCTTTGACATCGATAAGATCGTCAATGCGATTCGCGCCGCCAACTTGGAGGTCGAGGAGGGCTCTCGTCTTACCGACCGCCAGGTGGTTTATGCGGCGCAAAACGTCGCCGAGGCATGCGAGAACGCGGGCCACACCGTGTCGGTCGAGGAGATTCAGGATCTGGTCGAGGACGAGATCATGCGTCTCGACTGCTACGAGGTCGCTCGCCATTACATCATCTATCGCTATGTTCAGAGCCTGAAGCGCCAGAAGAACACGACCGACGACAAGATTCTGTCGCTCATCGAGTGCAACAACGAAGAGGTCAAGCAGGAGAACTCCAACAAGAACCCGACCGTCAATTCCGTTCAGCGTGACTACATGGCCGGCGAGATTTCCAAGGACCTGACTCAGCGTGTGCTGCTGCCCCAGGAGATCGTGGATGCTCACAATGAGGGTCTGATCCACTTCCATGATTCGGACTACTTTGCCCAGCACATGCATAACTGCGACCTGGTGAACCTGGAGGATATGCTCCAGAACGGTACTGTTATCTCGGGTACGCTGATTGAGAAGCCGCACAGCTTCTCGACGGCTTGCAACATCGCGACGCAGATCATCGCCCAGGTTGCTTCCTCCCAGTACGGTGGCCAGTCGATTTCGCTGACCCATCTTGCCCCGTTCGTCGAGGTGAGCCGTCAAAAGATTCGCGGCGAGGTCGCCCGCGAGCTCGAGGAGCTCGGCGTTTCCGCATCTCCCGAAAAGGTCCGCGAGGTTGTTGAGGACCGCCTGCGTGACGAGATCCGTCGCGGCGTCCAGACGATTCAGTATCAGGTCGTGACCCTTATGACCACCAACGGCCAGGCGCCGTTCGTGACGGTCTTCATGTATCTCAACGAGGCTCGCTCAGCGCAGGAGAAGCACGACCTTGCCATGATCGTGGAGGAGACGCTTCGTCAGCGCTACGAGGGCGTTAAGAACGAAGCCGGCGTGTGGATTACCCCGGCATTCCCCAAGCTTATCTATGTACTCGAGGACGATAACGTTCACGAGAATTCCCCGTACTTCTACCTGACCCAGCTGGCTGCCAAGTGCACCGCCAAGCGCATGGTGCCCGACTACATCTCCGAGAAGAAGATGCGCGAGCTCAAGCTGTCTAAGGGCGAGACCGCCGGCAACGGCGATTGCTACACCTGCATGGGTTGCCGCAGCTTCTTGACGCCCGACCGCTCGGGCAACGGCTTTAACAATGTCGCCAACGCGCTGAACTATGACCCGACCAAACCTAAGTACTATGGCCGCTTTAACCAGGGTGTTGTGACCATCAACCTGCCCGATGTCGCGCTGAGCTCGCATCAGGACATGGACAAGTTCTGGAAGATCTTCGACGAGCGCCTTGAGCTGTGCCACCGTGCCCTGCTGTGCCGTCATGAGCGCCTGATGGGTACGCTTTCGGATGCCGCGCCGATTCTTTGGCAGTACGGCGCCCTGGCGCGTCTGAAGAAGGGCGAGACGATCGACAAACTGCTCGTGGGCGGATACTCTACCATCAGCCTGGGCTATGCTGGCCTGTATGAGTGCGTCAAGTACATGACGGGCCACAGCCACACCGAGAAGGAAGGCACGCCGTTTGCCATGGCCGTCATGCAGCGCATGAACGACAAGTGCGCCGAGTGGAAGGCCGAAAGCGATATCGATTTCTCGCTGTACGGTACGCCGTTGGAGTCGACGACCTACAAGTTCGCCAAGTGCCTGCAGCGTCGTTTTGGCATTATTCCGGGCGTGACGGACAAGGGCTACATTACCAACAGCTATCACGTCCATGTGTCCGAGGAGATCGATGCCTTCGACAAGCTTAAGTTTGAGGGCATGTTCCAGCAGCTTTCGCCGGGCGGTGCTATCTCCTACGTTGAGGTTCCCAACATGCAGGACAACCTCAAGGCTGTCATTCGCGTGATGCAGTACATCTACGACAACATCATGTACGCCGAGCTCAACACCAAGAGCGACTACTGCCAGGTGTGCGGCTACGATGGCGAGATCAAGATTGTTGAGGACGATGGCAAGCTGGTGTGGGAGTGCCCCAACTGCGGCAACCGAGACCAGGAGAAGATGAACGTCGCTCGTCGTACGTGCGGCTACATCGGTACCCAGTTCTGGAACCAGGGCCGAACCGAGGAGATCCGCGACCGCGTGCTGCATCTCTAATACCGCTCCGGGGCTGAACCGAGAGGGCCGCTTGGGCATTTGCTCGCTATTTCGGACAGTCCTGCGCAAGACGAAGGCCACATTAAGTGGCCTTCTTTGCGTGCGGAACTCATATCGAGCAAAAGCCCAAGCGGCCCTCTCGGCTCAGCCAAGTTGACGTAGCTGAGATGCAGCGCGCGGTCTGCTCACTCCTCGAAGTTCTTAGCGGAAATAATTCGAGCTGCAGCTGCGATTTACTTGCGATGGCGGTTGAGCCGCAACCCAGTTTTTATTGGACCTCGAACCCTATACTCGATGTTCGCTTCGTTCATTGAGTTACCCTTTGCATGAGGCCGGGACATATCGTCCCGCCCGCAGTTTCGCAGGCCGAAGGCCGAGAATGTTTGAGGACGGGATGATATGTCCCGGCCTCCCGGGAGAGTTACCTATGAACTACGCGAACATTAAGTATTTCGACATTGCTGATGGAGAAGGCGTCCGCACTTCTCTGTTTGTGAGCGGGTGCCGTCGTGGCTGCAAGAATTGCTTTAACTCCGTCGCGTGGGACTTTGCCGCGGGCGAGCCGTTTGATCGTGCCGTCGAGGACAAGATTATCGAGAGCCTCGATCATCCCTTTATTGACGGCCTGACGATTCTGGGCGGCGAGCCTATGGAGCCCGAGAATCAAGCAGGACTCGTTGATTTTGTCGAGCGTGTTCGCGCGGCCTATCCAGCGGGGTCGGGGAAGACTATTTGGTGCTTCACCGGCGATGTGCTCGAGGAGCTTATGCCGGGAGGCCGCCACCATACCGAGGTCACGGACCGTATCCTTGCCTGTCTCGACATGTTGGTGGATGGCCCGTTTGTTCAGGATCTGTATGATATCTCATTGCGTTTTAGGGGCTCGAGTAACCAGCGCGTGATCGATATGAACGCTACGCGCGCCCGTGCTGAGCGTGAGGGCGTTGCGCTTTGTGATGCGGTTGAACTTTGGCGTGATGATCCGGTCTATTCGACCCATACTATGTAGCTTGTGGTCGATGCCGGAGGGCGTGGTACCATAGCGCGAACGTGAAATCGGAAAAGTGAGGCCCAGATGGTCGATCAGGAAAAAGTCGAGGCCGCCATTAAGCTGTTGCTTGAGGGCATAGGCGAGGACCCAACTCGTGAGGGCCTGCTGGAGACCCCGGCGCGCGTTGCCCGTATGTATGGTGAGATCGCCGGCGGCATGGACCAGAGTGCCGAGGAGCACCTGTCCAAAACCTTTGCCGTCGCTTCGAACGATTTGGTTATCGAGCGCGACATTACGTTCTACTCGCTGTGCGAACATCATCTGCTGCCGTTTTATGGCAAGGCCGCCATTGGTTATATCCCTAACGGTCGGGTGGCTGGGCTTTCCAAGCTCGCCCGCACGGTTGAGGTTTATGCCCGCCGTCTTCAGCTGCAGGAGCAACTGTGCACACAGGTTGCCGATGCCCTCATGGATTATCTCGCTCCCCAGGGAGCGATTGTGTTGATGGAGGCCGAGCATATGTGCATGACGATGCGTGGCGTGCAAAAGCCCGGCACCAAGACCGTGACGCTTGCTCGCCGCGGCGTCTTTGAGACCGATCCCGCGCTCGAGGAGCGTTTCTTTAGGATGCTGGGCCGCTAACCATGAGAGTCGTCAACGACTTTACATCGAAGACCGATGAGGGGACGTCGCGTCGCGGCTTTATGGCTTCGGGCCTGGCCCCCTTTGGTGCCATGCCTCGCATTGATTACATTTGTGCCAACGGGCTGTTCCGGCGGCACCTGGGCAACATCGTACAGTTGGAATCGGGGCGCATCTTCTGCCGCCACGGTATTGACCATCTGCTCGATGTCGCTCGCATTATGTGGATCAAGAATCTCGAGGAGCAGCTCGAATTTGACCGCGAGGTCATCTACGCCACGGCACTTCTTCACGATATCGGCAAAGATGAACAGTATGAATCGGGTATATCCCATGATGTTGCAAGCGAACGCGTCGCTGATGCGATTCTCGGCGGCATGCCCGATGACGTGGCGTTTGAGCCGGCCGATGCCGCAGCCATTAAGACGGCCATTCTGGGCCATCGAAAGCTGCGCGTGAACAGCCAACCGCTTGAGCGTCTGCTCTATGCGGCCGACAAAGCGTCGCGCGCCTGCTTTGCATGCCCCGCGCGCAATGCTTGCAACTGGAGCGATGATAAAAAGAACCTGTCGATTCGCGTGTAGTTAGTTTGCGCGGTCGGGGTTCTAAACGAAGGAGACGATCGCGATGAGTAACAAGAAACTGCCCGAGAATGCAACCAAGACTGAAGGCGCCGAGCTCGCCCGCCGTGGAAGGGGCGAAATATCCACCGCAACGGCGGTGCCCCATGTGAGCTATGACGATTTGCGCCATGCCGATCGTATTGTCATTGACGGCCTTGAGGTTTTTGCCAACCATGGCGTGTATCCCGAGGAGAACGCGCTGGGTCAGAAGTTCATCGTTTCTCTGGTGCTCTATGCCGACCTGCGCGCGGCGGGGGAGCACGATAACCTGGATGCCTCGATTGACTACGGCTCGGTGTGCCACGATGTTGATGGCTATCTGCGCGAGCATACGTTTAAACTCATCGAGGCGGCAGCCGAGGGTGTGGCCCAGATGCTGCTGCGTCGTTACCCCCTGCTGCTTGGTGTGCGCATAAAGCTCGATAAGCCGTGGGCTCCTGTTGGCCTGCCCCTGGCAAGCTGCGGTGTCGAGATCGAGCGCGTGCGGTAACCGGTTCTAATACGTCTCTATGGGTGGCTGCTTGAGCCGCTGCGACAGAGCTCTATTGTTGGGACAGTACGTGTCGAGCAGGGCGTGAAAGCGCTGATTGTGGCTCGGCTCGAGCAGATGGACGAGCTCGTGGGCGACAACCATGTCGAGGCATTCGACAGGGTAGGCGGCGAGCTCGCGCGCGATGCGAATGGCGCCGGTTTTGGGTGTGCAGGAGCCCCAACGCGTTTTCATGCTGCGCACGGAGACGCGGGCCACGGTGACGCCCATTACGATTTCGTACGCGTGCACGATGTCGCGTAGCGCTGCGGTGACCTCGGACGCGTAGAGCTGGTCGATGTGGGCTTGGAGCTCGTCGGACGTTAGGCCGTCGAGGATTGCGTGCCGCTTGGCCTGCGGGCCTTCGTCCGATTCATCGGTACCCATAAAACTTGCGAAGGTGGCCTGTTTGGGTCGCGGTGCGGGTGATGCAAAGTTGTGATCGAGTGCATCCTGTACCGTGATGGGCTTGCCCCAAAGTGCAATGATGGACGAGGGGCTGAGCGGCTCTCGTGCCGTCGCCTGACGTTGCTCGCGCTGGGCAAGTCGGCTGATAATCCAGGCGCTGTTGCGCTTCACAAACGCTTCGATACGCTCGCGGCTGGCGCCGATCGGTGCGCTGGCGTGGACCTCGCCGCTCGATGTGACGCGTAGGTTGAAGTTCTTGACGCGCTTTTTGGTAACGACGACGGGGATGGTCGTCCCATCCGGTCGGGATGCGGAAATCGTAAACTGCTGCGTCAAAAGCGGTCCTTCAGATCGGGGACGGGCCGGCATGTCGACCGTTCGGCATGCCGGCCCGCTCAAGGGATGTGAAATTAATAACGCTCGAAGAAGGCAAGCGCGTTGTCGCTGCAGAGCTTTTGCATCACGGTCTTGCCAAAATGCTTGGAAAGCATGTTCTGGAACTCGGGCATCTTGCTGGCATCGGAGAGGAAAGCGGGCACCGTGGCGCCGTCCCAGTCGCCGCCGAGCGCGATGACGTCCTCGCCGCCCAGGTCGAGCCAGTGCTCGATATGCGCCGCCAGCTGGTCGAAGGTGACGTCTGCGGCGGTCTTGTCGGTTGCGTCGTTGGAAAGGAACTCGCTGCAGTAGTTGAGGCCGACGATGCCACCCATGTCGCGAATGGTGCGGAACTGGTCGTCGGTAAGGTTGCGTTTGGCGCCGCAAACCGCACGGGAGTTGGAGTGGCTGGCGACGAAGGGACGCGTGGCGCGGGCGGCGACCTCGTCAAAGCACTCATCGTTGAGGTGGGAGACGTCGAGCACCATGCCGGCGTGCTCCATCTGCGTAAGCGCCTCGATGCCGGCGGCGGTGAGGCCGGTGTGGGTGTCGTGGCCGCTCGCGAGCGGTCCCTGCGCGTTCCAGCTGAGTGACGACATAAGCACGCCCAGGCTCTTGAGCACCTCGATCAGCGCGGGGTCCTCGGCAAAGAACGTGGCGTTTTCGATGGTGTGGATGCAAGCGACCTTGCCGTCCTTGAGCGCGGGGCGAATGTCTGCGGCGCTGCGCACGTTGACCATACGGTCGTGGTTGAGCATTGCCTGGCCGCTCATATGCGCCATGATCTGCGCCTGGAAGCGCGCGGCGTGGGCGGTGGGAATCTCGTCGGGGACAAACGTGGCGAAGCACTGTGCCCACGGCGTGTTGCCGATCTTTGCGAGCGAGATGGCACAGGCGTTACCCTCGATGAGGTCGAAATCTTGCGGATGCGTTTCGTCGCCGGGGAAATAACCGTCGGTGCCGGCGGTAAAGCGCAGGTCGAGATCGAGCGTGGCCCAGCCGATTCGGTCGGCAGTGTCGCAGTGTAGGTCAAATACGGGATATGCCATGGTTCCTCCGGTTGCAGCGTTTCTTTGCAAACTGTCATTGAATTGTATGACTAGGGTATAGTTAGCGCCATATGTTCACGGCGGCCCGCGTTGTGCGCCGCCCTTATCACGGAGGTTACCATGTCCAACCAGGGCAAGAAGGTCAAGACCCATTATCGCGGCACGCTCGATGACGGCACGCAGTTCGATAGCTCCTACGATCGCGGCGAGCCGCTGGAGTTCACCTGCGGCGCCGGTCAGATGATCAAGGGCTTCGACGCCGCTGTTGTCGACATGCAGGTGGGCGAGAAGAAGACCGTGCACATTCCTGCTGCCGATGCCTACGGCGAGCACAATCCCGAGATGGTTATTACCTTCCCGGCCGAACAGGTTCCCAACATCGAGCAGATCGAGAAGGGCATGAAGCTTTTCCTGTCCACGCCGAGCGGTATGCCCGTTCCCGCCGTGGTCATCGACGTAACGCCCGAGGCTGTGACGCTCGACGCCAACCACGAGCTGGCCGGCAAGGACCTCAACTTTGATATCGAGCTCGTTGAGGTCGAGGGTTAGAGTATGCCTGAACGCTTGGTTTCGACGACATGCTTGGGAAATCTCAACGATCCGTCCTATGAACTCCTGCTTCGCCGGAAGTTGGGCGGCGTCTTTGAAGTTGACGAGCTCCTGCTCGATTGGGACCAGGCTGATGCGCGCACGTTTGTGGGCGTGACGGAGCTGGGGCGCACGATCGATGTTCGGCTGGATGCTGCCGACGGCGGTCGTCTTGCCGATGGCGACGTGCTCGCCATCGACCGTTCGGGCATGGTGCCCGTGGCGGTTGTCGTGCGCCTGCGCAGCGCCGAGGTTTATTTGGTTGAAGTCGACCGCATGGATCCGATTGCGCTCGCGCATGCGTGCTGGGAGATCGGCAATATGCACGCGCCGCTTTTCCGAGGCGATTCGGACGAGCATACCGTGCGCATGTATACGCCGGTGCAGCCTGTTTTGGGCCGCATGCTCCGGGGCGTCGAGGGTGTTCAGCTCTCGGTGGTTACCCGTGAACTCGATGCGGACCGGCGCTTTGCGTCGTGTGCGGCGGATGCCGTTGTGAGTATGGCTCCAGACTTTACGATCGTAAAGAAGGCGCGCGGTTAACGTGCGTATAAGTAAGACGGACTTTGAGAGGCAACTATTCAAAGTCCGTCTTTCTGTTGATGAGATGCTGTGGGGGAAAGCATATGGGTCTTGAAGGAATCAAGCTGATTGCATGCGATTTGGACGGCACGTTGCTGCATCCGGGGGAGCGCGAGCCGCGTTCCGAGGCCTTTGAACTCATCGATGAACTGCATCGTCGCGGTATCGTGTTTATGCCGGCGAGCGGCCGTCAATATGCGAGCTTGCGCTACCTGTTTGCCCCGGTGGCCGATGAGCTCGCCTATGTATGCGAAAACGGAGCCCTGGTGATGAGCGAGGGGCGTGCCGTTGTCAAGCGCTCTATGGAGCGTGACCTGGCGATGGATATCGCGAATGCCGTGGTCGCCTACCCCCATGCCGACGTTACCCTTTCCTGCGAGGGGCACCTCTACACCATAAGCGGCAACGATGCGTTCGTCGACCATTTGCGCTATGAGGTCCACTGCGATGTGGCGGTGGTCGGCCGTCCCGAGGACATCGACGAGGACGTCATTAAGATTGCCTTCCAGATGCCCGAGGTGGATCAGCCGGCGGCCCTGGAGTATTTCGAGCGCCTCTTTAGCGACCGTGTTGACGTGATGACGTCGGGAACCGAATGGACGGACTTTATCGGTTTCGGTTCGGGCAAGGGCTCCGCGCTTGCCGATTACGGTCGTGCCCTGGGTATTTCGCCCGATGAGATGATGGCGTTTGGCGATAACGAAAACGACCGCGACATGCTCAACGTAGTGGGCCATCCTTATCTAATGGAGAGCTGCAATCCCTCTATGCGCGGCATCAACGACCACGTCCGCTACGTGCGCACGGTCGAAGAGGAGCTGCGCCGTCTGCTCGCCGAGTAGGTTTTCGGGACATACCTAGAAATCTATTTTTTGCTGCAAAGTGCGAAAAGGTGGATTTAAGGCATGTTCCAAACATTTACCGGCAGTCGGGGCAGAGACCCTCGAAGATGGTGTAGTGCGACGTGACGTGCCAGCCGATTTGCTCGGACGCCTTGGCGTCGATCTGGGCATCGAAGGGGAGCGGTACGTCGATGACGCGGCTGCACGAGGTGCAGATGATATGTGCGTGCGGCTCGATGGTGCGATCGAAGCGACTTCCGCCCGGCGTCTTGATGGAGAGAATCTCGCCGGCGTCGGCCAAGAGATTGAGGTTGCGGTAGACCGTACCGCGGCTGATTTTGTCATCCTGCGCGCGCACGACGTTGTAGATTTCGTCGGCGGTGGGATGGTTATAGCTTTGGCGCACGGCGTCAAGAACCAGCTTTCGCTGCCTGGTATTCCTTCTTTGCACCGCCATGCGCCTCGCCTCTTTTCTATTAACGGTCGTAGGTAAATGATACCGTATTTAGCACACAATACTAATAACGAGGCGTGAAACCGTCTTCATTGGCAAGTGGGGCTCGAGCCTGGGCGTCTGCGAGGCGAAAACGCGTTCCCATGCGCTCGTAGGAGGCATGAAGCGCTTCGAGATGAGATAGGATATTTGCCGGAGCTCCCTGTATCTCCATCTCGACTGAGCCGTCTTCCATGTTACGCACCCAGCCGGTGAGCGCGCGTGCCTGCGCGAGGTTGGTGTTGGTAAAGCGAAAGCCAACGCCCTGGACTTGCCCCGCCCAGCGCAGGAAATAGCGCAGGGGAGTGTCTTGAGTGGCCTCGTCGCTTGCGAGCACAGTAAGCCTGCGGCGCAGCTCGAGCTCGACGTTTGATGGTTTTTGAGGTTCTCGACTGCCGCCGGTGACGCTGGAGAAGAACGTATCGAAGAGGCCCATCGCTATGCCTGCTTGCCTGCGTCGGCCGGGAAGGTTATGCCGGCCTGCTGGCGCACGGCATCCATGATGCGCAGCGAGACGAGCGTGACATCGCGGTAGTGACCAAGTTCGTGACGTCCCGCCGGGGTCTCCCAAATCTCTTCCTTAACGTTATCG
Source organism: uncultured Collinsella sp. (assembly GCA_947642445.1). GTDB lineage: Bacteria > Actinomycetota > Coriobacteriia > Coriobacteriales > Coriobacteriaceae > Collinsella. The sequence continues at coordinate 10,521 of CANRSF010000020.1, forward strand.
ATGCCGCCGATGGCGGTGATAAAGTCTGTGAGTTCGTATTCCATAGTGTTGCTCGATTTGGGCAGGTCGAGCACGCGGCCGTTGTCGCCCTGTTCGCGCGGTGCCTCGGTCGCCGAGCCGCGTACGACATCGCCGCGATAGTCGATGCGGACGTTGCGGGGCGTGGACAGATGGTCGATCTGGATAGTGCCACGCTCGCCTTCGATCTGCGAGGGCAGCAGGTCATTCGTTATTTTGGAGTGCGCGAGCTCGACGGAGATACGGCCACCGCCGTAGCTGGCGAGGATGGAACCGCAGCCGTCGATGGGGCCGTGCGTGAGCTGTCGCGTGGCGGGGTCGAGCAGAGTAGCCATGCTCGTAAGGCCGGAGGGCATGCCGAAAATCTCGACCATGGGCTCGACGGTGTAGACGCCAATGTCCATGAGGGAACCCGATGCCATATTGCAGTCGAAGATATTGGTGGCGCGTCCCGCGAGAATCTCGTTGTAGCGCGAGGAATATTTGCCAAAGCGCAATGAGGCGCGGCGGATGGGGGCGATCTCGCCTAGGGCGTCCTCGATGGCGTGGAAGGCGGGGTCGTGGAGGGGACGCATGGCCTCGAGGGCCACGACACCTGCTGCCTCGGCAGCGCGGAAGACTTCCAGCGCCTGCGCTTCGGTGGCGCAGAAGGGCTTCTCGACGATGACGTGCTTGCCACCGGCGATGCAGGCAAGGGCCTGCTCGTAGTGAAGTGCGTTAGGGCTGCCGATATAGACGGCGTCGACGTCGGCGGCTGCCGCGAGCTCATCGAGTGAAGTAAAGTTTCGCTCGCCACCGCGCTCGGCGGTAAAGGCGGCGCCGCGATCTGCATCGCGCGAGAGCGTGCCCACAAACGCAGCTTGGTCGTTGGCGTTGACGACCTGGATAAAGTCGTCGGTGATCATGGATGTGCCGATGGTCGCTATACGCAGCATGTATCCCCCTCGTGCCGTTCGGTTTACAGGATGAGTGTAGCGCGAGGAGGCAGGAAATAGCGTGCGAAAACGCCGTTACAGATCGCTCTCGTTAAAGCCGGCGTCGATATCGAGGTTACTACCGTCGGCCGCCGTGGTGGCGAGCTCATCGCAGCGCTCGTTGAGCTCGTGACCGGCGTGACCCTTAACCCAGATGAACTCAACCTTGTGCTTGCTTTTGGCGGTGAGTAGGCGCTCCCACAGGTCGCGGTTCTTGACGGGTTGCTTGTTGGCGGTTTTCCATCCGCGCTTTTTCCAGCCGTCGATCCAATGCTTGTTAAAGGCGTTGACGACGTACTGCGAATCAGAATGGACTTCGACCTCGCAGGGGCGGTTGAGCGCCTCGAGCGCCACGATAACGGCCATGAGTTCCATGCGGTTGTTGGTGGTCTTGGCGTAGCCGCGCGAAAGCTCGGAGGTAAAGGTCTTGCCGGCGGGGTTGGTGTATTTGAGCACGGCGCCGTAGCCGCCGCGTCCCGGATTTGATCGGGCCGAGCCGTCGGTATAGATGATGACCTTCACGGGCTTCCTTTCGTTGGGTACGTTTCGTGTGAGTGACCATTGTAGCGCCATGCCCGCCGGGGGCCAGCAATCTACGATTTCTACCCCGTCTTCCGACTGTTAGTTGGCATGGATGATGCGGTTGAGCTCGTCGAGGTATTGCTGCAAGAGGAGAGAGGGCTTGCGCTCGTCGTGCATGATATAGCCTACGTGCATCGTTGGGGCGTCTGCTAACGGGATCGATGCCATACCCCATTGCATTTCATTGGAGAGGACACCGGTCGACAGGGTGTAACCGTTCGACGTGATAAGTAAGTTAGTAAGTGTTCCGCGGTCCGAGATTCGTATGTTGCGGTCGCAAGGGATATAGCTAAAAGGTTCCTCGGCGTAATAGAAGGAGCTCGAGGTGCCTTGCTCAAAGCTGTAGCGCGTATAGGGTGTAAGGTCGGCAAGGGACAGCTGCGGGCGGCGTGCGAGCGGGTGGCGCTCGCTAACGAAGACGTGGACCGTCGCGTCGAAGAGGGGATGGAAGCTTGCGCGGGCATCGGCGAAGGCCTTCTGCAGAACGCGGGCGTTAAAGTCGTCCAGATAGAGGATGCCGATGTCGCTGCGAAACGCGCGGACGTCATCGATGATCTGCGACGTGGTGGTCTCGCGCATGATGAATTCGAACTTGCTGTCCCGGCAGCGCTCGACGACGTTGACGAAGGCCTCGACCGAAAAAGCGTAATGCTGGGCCGAGATGGCAAGGCGCGCCTGGGGCGTGCCGCCGTCCTCGTAGCGGGCCTCGAGCATATCGGCCTGCTCTACGACTTGACGCGCATAGCCCAAAAGCTCGGTGCCGTCGTTGGTGAGCGTGACGCCGCGGCTGGAGCGCGTAAAGATCTCCAGATGGAGCTCCTGTTCCAGGCTTTTGACGGCGTTTGAGATGTTGGACTGAGCGGTATAGAGGCGCTGAGCTGCGGCGTTGATTGAGCCGGACTCTGCCACGGCGATCAGAAAACGAAGCTGCTGGAGGGTCATCGACGCAATCCTTCCGATTGTTATCTATAAAAACGATAACAGGTTAGCGCTTTTAAGTGATTGACCGAGGGAAATAATGCTCGTACTATTCAAAACACACAAAGGCAGTAGGTAATTAAGCCAACCACGGAACCGGGATGCGAAAGGAGGCCCGCATATGAATTGCTTACCAAGACGAATGCCGGGCTCCTGTTTGCGCCCGTCGGCGTGATCAGGAGACAGCGACCTACTTCTCTCTTTTTATTTACTTTTGTTCGATCAAGGAGATCATCATGAGCCAGTTCATCAACAACCCCGAGCACACCTTTGGTTTCGATACCCTGCAGCTTCACGTTGGCCAGGAGAGCGCCGATCCCGCATCCGACTCCCGCGCCGTGCCTATCTACCAGACCACGAGCTATGTGTTCCGCAACTCCCAGCACGCCGCCGACCGCTTTGGTCTTGCCGATGCTGGTAACATCTACGGCCGTCTGACCAACTCCACCCAGGGCGTCTTCGAGGACCGTATCGCCGCACTCGAGGGTGGCGTGGCGGGTCTCGCCGTCGCCTCCGGTGCTGCTGCCATCACCTATACCCTGCAGGCTCTTGCCCAGGCCGGTGACCACGTGGTGGCTCAGAAGACCATCTACGGTGGCTCCTACAACCTGCTGGAGCATACGCTCTCCCAGTTTGGCGTCGAGACCACCTTCGTCGATGCCCATAACCTGGAAGAGGTCGAGGGGGCCATCAAGGACAACACCACGGTCATCTACCTCGAGACGCTCGGCAACCCCAACTCCGACATCCCCAACATCGACGCCATCTCCGAGATCGCCAAGAAGCACGGTCTGCCGGTTGTCGTCGACAACACCTTCGGCACCCCGTATCTGTTCCGTCCGCTGGAGCATGGTGCCAACATCGTCGTCCACTCCGCAACCAAGTTCATCGGCGGCCACGGCACCTCGCTGGGCGGTGTGATCGTCGACGGCGGTAACTTCGATTGGAAGGCGAGCGGAAAGTACGCCCAGATCGCCGAGCCCAACCCCTCCTACCACGGCGTTTCGTTTGCCGAGGCTGCCGGTCCCGCCGCCTTCGCAACCTATGTCCGCGCCATCCTGCTGCGTGACGAGGGTGCCTGCATCAGCCCGTTCAACGCCTGGGTCCTGCTCCAGGGCACCGAGACTCTGTCGCTGCGCGTTGACCGTCATGTCGAGAATACCAAGAAGGTCGTTGAGTTCCTGACCGGTGACAGCCATGTTGCCAAGGTGAACCACCCGAGCCTGCCTGAGCACCCCGACCATGAGCTCTACAAGCAATATTTCCCCAACGGCGGTGCCTCGATCTTTACCTTTGAGATTAAGGGTGGCCAGGAGGCCGCCTGGAAGTTCATCGATCGTCTGCAGGTGTTTTCGCTGCTCGCCAACGTGGCCGACGTCAAGTCGCTCGTCGTGCACCCGGCTACCACCACGCACTCCCAGCTCTCTGCCGAGGAGCTCGCCGAGCAGAACATCACGCCCTCCACGATCCGTCTTTCCATTGGTACCGAGAACGCCGAGGATATCATTTGGGATCTGAAGCAGGCCTTCGCCGCGCTGGACGAGTAAGGCGACTTGTGCAAGGACCCCTTGCGACTCGATAGGTATAACTGCATAAAATGCCTGCTCAAGGCGCCTGCGCAAGCAATGGTTGCGCAGGCGTCTTTTTTGCATAGGAAGGGCGCTATTACAGGGTTTTTGGCATGCTTTATGCATTTGAGTTGTGGAAAACTCCTGTTGAGAGGATGTGAGTTTTACGCAATTGACGTGCACCTTTTGAGAAAAACCGCAGGTCGCGATTTGCTCGGGGTACTATGCAGCGCGATCGAATCACACGCAGCTTAAACGCAGCAAAAACGTACTACGGAGGTTTCCAGCTACATGAGGATCGATTCACGAAAACCGAAAGCCGCCGCCCTTTCCGCCGCTCTGACCGTGGCACTTTTGGCGGGCGCCGGCGCAACTGATGCCCACGCGACGACACTATCCGATACGGTCGGATCTACGTCGTCCGAGGCGACGCTGGTGCAGCCCGTCGACTACCGCGGCGACGGTTATGGCTCTATGCAGGAGTGGAACGCCTCGATGGGGGCAAAGCGCGATTCCCTGGAGATGCGCGCTCAGATCATTATGAACATGTACGGTGACTATGCCACCGATGACGAGCGCGCTGTACTACAGGGTTGCATCGACGGTGCGGGCAGTCTTTTGACGATGGATGAGGTCGACGCCAAGTCGACCGAGCTCGACGAGCTTCGCTCCACGCTTGAGGATGCCAAGCGCGAGGCGCTCGAGGCTGCCGCAGCCGAAGCCGAGGCCGCTGAGGCCGTTCAGGCTTCGTATTACAACGCCGGCTCCGGCTCGTCTTACACGTCTGCTGCGTATTGCGCGAACGGCTCGGGTCTGACGCGCTCGAGCGGCGTCAATAACTATAACGGCCGCCGCGAGACTTATTACAGCAGCAACGTGTTGTATCACCACCGCACGGGCGAATGGACTCAGGATTCTGAGGGCTTCTGGCGCGATTCCGACGGCTATTACGTTGTTGCCGCGGGCGATATGGCCCAGGGCTCGACCTTTACGGGCTCCAAGGGTGATTGCAAGGTCTATGACTCCGGCTGCGCCGCCGGAACCACCGACTACTACACCGGTTGGTAATCTGCCATAAGCAAAATACGCACATGATGGGCGGGCGTCTTTACTGAGCTTTTAGGCAACGTAAAGCCGCCCTTTCTTTATGTGCGCTTGAGTTAACAGAGCCCTTACCGTGGCGGTACGCTGGGCGTATGGATGCGGGGCACACTAGTTCATGAGAAATAGGGTCTTTCTCTTGGAGGAAGTGATCTTGTGAATGCTCGAGATATTGCCATTGCCGCCGTCGCGTTGATGCTTGGCTGCCTTGGTCCCACGGCCGCGCTCGTCGCGGGCATGCAGGGGACATGCGGGGCTGCTCCTATCGTGATCGGCGCGTTGATCGCGGCCACACTGCTGGGAAGCGCCGGTGTTGTCCTTTGTCGCGACGATGAGGACGAGGTTCCGGAGTCGCATCTCTAACTGTTGCGAAAGTGACTGTTGGCCATGGCTGAATATGAAAACCGCCACAAGGGGAGTGCCCTTTGCGGCGGTTTTTGATATTGAGACTGTTGAATGCGGTGCGGCGGCGTTACCAGCTTGCCTCGACATCACGGATGCGCTGATAGAGCCATTCGTTCTGCGGCGCCTGGATATCGTGCTTGGCCGCGAGGCGGCGGACGGTGCCCGCGAACTCCTCGACCTCTGTTTTGCGCTGCGCGACGCGGTCCTGCGCCATCGAGGGCATGCCGGCGGGGTCGAGCCCCTCGATGAGATGCACCATTTGCGTTAGGTCTGCCTCGGTGAGCTCGATACCCTCGGCGTTGGCGACTGCAAGCGTCTCGCGCATGGCGGAGACAAAGCAACGACGCTGCTCGGAGCCCTGTTCCGTGGCGCTTCCGTACGTACCGCCGTAGGCCATGCAGGTCTGGTTGATGCCGTCGTTGAGCATAAGCTTGGCCCACATGCGGTGCGCGATGTCTGCCTCGACGGTGTGTGCGATGCCGCAGCGCGTGTAGAGCCCGTCGATGGCGGCGACGGTCGCGGGGTCGGTGCCGGCGGCCGCACCAAAGCGGATCTCGCCCGCATTGGTAAAGGTGAGCGCGCCGTTGAGAAACACGGCGTCCATGCCTTGGCATATTCCGAGGACGGTGTGCTCCCAGCCAAAGCGCTCGGCAATCTTCTGCTCGCTCGTGATGCCGTTGCACAGCGACGCGATCAGCGTGTCGGGTCCCACGACGCTTTCCAGGGTTTTGAGCGCCACATCGAGCCCGGTTGTCTTGACCGTGAGGATGACCAGGTCGACGGGCGTCGCCTCGCTCGCGCGGACGGACTTGAGCGCGCAGGGCTTGCCGTTGACGGTGAGCGCATCACCCGCGTGGCGCTCAAAGCGCGCGTCGTCCATAACGTATTCGACGGCGTCGTTGCCGAGCGCTTGGGCGATCATGCTGCCGTAGAGCAGGCCCACGCCGCCCTTGCCGATGAAGGCGACCTTGTTGATCTGCATGTGAATCATCTCCCCATAAAAAGGCGCCCGCGTATGGGGCGCCTGATGGATTGTATGCCGCCGGGCCATGTCGCGTGCACCGGATGGCCGTATTTAGAAGAACAAACGCATGGGAACTTATGACGCGGGGCAGACCGCAAAGACACGTGCGGGATATCCGACGCCATCACGCACCTTGGGGAAGGTGCAGAAGATGACGGCGCCCGTGGCGGGAAGCTCGTCCAGATGGTCCATGACCTCGATCTGGTAACGGTCGACCGAGAGGATGTATTGCTCGCCGGGATAGGGGTAGGCATCCTCGCGCGTGGTCACCGACGCGGGGTCGGTGTCTGCCGGTTCGTGACCGATGGCGCCGATGTTGCGCTCTTCTACAAGCCATTTGATGGCGTCGAGGTCCCAGCCGGGGTAGTGAGGCTGGCCGTCCTCGTCCTTGTTTTCGAGGTCAGCGAGCTTGGACCAGTCGGAGCGGAAGGCGACAAAGGCGTCCTCGGGAATGCGGCCGTGCTCGGCCTCCCAAGCCTTGAGGTCATCGACGGTCAGGACGAAATCGGGGTTTGCGGCGCACTCCTCGTGCTTGTCGATCACGCAGAGCGGATGCATAAACTCGATGGGTTCAATCTCTCCAAGGGAACGGCCGTCAACATGGAAGTGGCGCGGTGCGTCGACATGCGTGCCGTACTGCGAAGCAACCGAATACTGGAAGCAACGCATGGGGGCGAGCATGTCCTCGGGCGTGCCGGGCAGGTAGTCGAAGAGCTTGGTGGACTCAAACGGCTTAAAGCCAAACCAGTGCGGGGTGCCGCATGAGAGCGTGTGGGTGAGGTCGACCCAGCGATAATCGTTGCTTTTGAGCTGGGAGGCGAGGTTCCAAAGGTCGAGCGCGGGCATGGGCGGCTCCTTTCATCGGGCTTTTTGCTGATGTTAAAGCGGTGCCGTGACAGCTCGATTTCTGCTGCGTTACGATACGTTCTCGATTGCGATTCCACGATGTTTCGGCCGCGTGACCATTGTGTTTCGCCTTGCCGGGGCGCTGATGGCGAAAGGAGGGGCCGTGCAATATCGCGTTGACCCCAAAAGTGGTAACCGAATATCCGCTCTGGGTCTGGGCTGCATGAGATTTCCCGGTGCGCCGGGACACCCCGATGCGAAGACAGCCGATGCCATCATTTCCCGTGCGGTGGAGCAGGGGATTAATTATCTGGATACCGCGTGTCTCTATCCCGGTAACGAGGTGTGCGTGGGCGCCTCACTTGAGCGCTTGGGGCTGCGCGACCGGGTGTTGCTCGCGACTAAGTTGCCGCACGCTTCGTGCAAATGTGCGGAGGATTTCGACCGCTTTTTTGACGAGCAGCTGCACCGTTTGCGGACCGACCATATTGACTACTACCTTATGCACAACATCACCTCGCCCGCCCAGTGGGAGCGCGTGGTGGCGTTGGGCATCGAGGACTGGATTGCGCACCAAAAGGCTGCGGGGCGTATTCGCCAGATAGGTTTTTCGTACCACGGCAGCGCCGCGGACTTCCTCACGATGCTTGACGCGTATGACTGGGATTTTTGCCAGATCCAGTACAACTACGCTGGAGAGCGCTACCAAGCGGGGACGGCGGGACTTATAGCAGCCGCCGAGCGCGGGCTCGCGGTGTTTGTGATGGAGCCGCTTTTGGGTGGACGCCTGGCGGGCAAGCTGCCTCCGCGGGCCCGCGCCGTGCTCGATGGCGCCCGTGACCCGCATTTGCGCACTCCTGCCGCCTGGGGACTTTCGTGGGTGTGGAACCATCCTCAGGTCACGATGCTGCTTTCGGGCATGACCGATACCGCACAGGTGGACGAGAACGCGGCATTGGCGGATCGCGCACTGCCGAATTCGATGACGACAGAGCAGCTCGATACCATCGCACGTGTGCTGGCGGAGTTTGAAAAATCGAATCGCGTGCCCTGCACGGGATGCGGCTACTGCATGCCATGTCCCAAGGGTATTAACATTCCCGGCTGCTTTGCCGCTTACAACGCGAGCTATGCGCACAGCTGGTTTACGGGGCTGTCGCAATACTTTACGGCGAGCGCGGTGCGCACGAGCGAGCCCAAGCTCGTGAGCAATTGCGTCAAGTGCGGCAAATGTGCGCGTCACTGCCCGCAACACATCGATATCCCCGAGCGTCTCGACGACGCGCGCCGACGTTTCCAGCCTGGCCCCGTAACGGCCGCGCTTAAAGTCTTCAGCAAAACTCGCTCCTCATGACCCTTTTATATCTTGTGATGGAATAGTTCCTGTTTGCGGCAGAATAGGGCGATAGCAGGAACTATTTCGTCGCAACTGAAGGGGGCTGTCGTGGGCCATCGGGATTCATGTGATGATTTGCGTGAGGTTCGTTGGGGCGTTTTGGGCGCTGGGCACATTTCGCATCGATTTGCATCGTCGCTCAAGAAGGTCGACAGGGCACGGCTTGTGGCTGCCGCCGGTCGCACTCCTTCGCATGTTGAGGAGTTTTTCAGGGCGTTTTCGATCGATGCTGCGCACAGTTATGTCACGGCTGACGATGGCGGCGATGCGGCTTATGATGCGCTGATTGCCGACCCCGATGTCGACGCAATCTACTTGGCTCTTCCGCATGGTATGCATACGCGTTGGGCCTGTCGCGCGCTGCGCGCCGGAAAGGCCGTGCTGTGCGAAAAGCCGGCCGTTTTGAGTGAGGAAGAGGCTCTCTTGATTGCCTCCGCCTCTCGCGAGTGCGGCGTGCTGTTTATGGAGGCGATGAAGAATCGGTTTTGCCCGATGCGCACTCGCGTGGAGGACTTGCTTGCGTCGGGCGAGCTCGGCTGTATCGTCTCGATCGAAAGCGTGCAAAAACTCGATTATGGTGAGTCCCCTTCGAGTTATCTGCTCGATCCGTTGCAGGGCGGCTGTCTATATGACATGGGCTGCTATGCGGTCGGGTGGTTTGAGGATTTGCTTGCGGGTGCGTGCGATGTTTCGTCTCGTGAAGTTCGCTGGCGTGACGTATCGGGCGGCCGCGTGGATTGGGCCGATGAGATTCATATGAGTGTCGGCGGTATACCCATTCATATGGTGTGCGACGGCAAAGCAGCATATGAAAGCCGCTTAACGATTGCCTGCGAACGGGGTTCGTTGGAAATCGAGCGCCTCCATCGCCCCGAGCTCGCCCATGTGAAGTACTCCGACGGTCGAGTGCTCGAAATCGACGCCCCATTTGAGGTCGATGATTTTTACGGCGAAGCTTCGCATGCGACTCAGCTCATCCGGGCGGGGAAACTCGAGAGTCCCGTCATGCCCCTTGCCGCCACACAGCGCTGCGCGCAGATCATCGATGCGATTCGCTTGACGCTCTAGGCTGCGGTGCTGCTGCTCAAGGGGGCTCGGCGGACCGTGCCCCTGATGCCCCTTTTATATCTTGCGGTGGAATACGGTCTGTTTGCGCCAAAATAAGGCACCAATAGACCGTATTTCACCGCAACTGATGAGGGGGAGCTGGAGATGCTAACGATCGGGTGTCATCTTTCGACGACGAAGGGCTATCGGGCAATGGGGGAGACGGCGTTGTCCATTGGTGCCAATACCTTTGCGTTCTTTACGCGCAACCCGCGCGGTGGCAAGGCAAAAGACCTTGACATGGATGACGTGGCGGCTCTGCGCGAGCTTATGGCGCAAAACGACTTTGGACCGCTGGTGGCGCATGCCCCGTATACCTATAACCCCTGCTCCGCTAAGGAGCGAGCGCGCGAGTTTGCCTTGGAGGCTATGGCGGAAGATTTGCAGCGTCTGGAAGCACTGCCCGGCAACTACTACAACTTCCATCCCGGTGCGCATGTGGGACAGGGGGCAGACGCCGGCATTCAGATGATTGTCGACACGCTGTGCCAGGTGATGTTTGAGGGACAGCAGACGACGGTATTGCTCGAGACCATGGCGGGTAAGGGCACCGAGGTGGGCCGTAGCTTTGAAGAGCTGGCGTGCATTATCGAGGGCGTTGCCGCCAAGTGTCCAGAGCTGTCCGATAAGCTGGGCGTTTGTTTGGACACCTGCCATGTGAGCGATGCCGGCTACGACATCATCCATGATCTGGACGGCGTACTCGACGAGTTCGACCGCGTGGTGGGTATCGAGCGCTTGCGCGCCGTGCATATCAATGACTCCAAGAACCCCTGCGGCGCCCATAAGGATCGCCACGAGTGCATTGGCAAGGGCTACCTGGGTAGTGAAGAGTTTGGTGGCGGTATGCAGGTTATGCAGAATATTGTATCGAATAGCCGCTTGCGTGCACTTCCATTTATTTTGGAGACGCCGAACGAACTTGCAGGTTATGCAGCTGAAATCAAACTGTTAAGGTCATTGCAGCAGTAATGACTGTTGCTAAGTGGAGTATTCCATTCACGTTATGGGTTTGTTTCAATCAGTTTTCTCATTGCAGATTCGTAATTCCGGGTGCATAATAGCCAACAGTTTTTGCAGACCTCTGAATCAAACGGGGTCACTGGAAGGAGACTGATTATGAAGCTCAAGAAGCTTGGCGCGTTTGCAGCCACGGGCGCCATGGCGCTCGCTCTTGCACTGACGGGCTGTGGTTCGTCCAACGCCACCTCTGGTTCCGATGCCGGTTCCAGCAGCTCTGACAACGCGAAGGTCGAGAAGGTCGACGGCTCCAAGGAGTATGCACTCGTCAAGGACGGTACGCTCACCGTCGGCACCTCTGCCGAGTACGCTCCGTTTGAGTACAAGGATGACAACGGCGATTATCAGGGCTTTGACCTTGAGCTCATCAAGGCTATCGGCGACAAGCTGGGCCTGGATGTCGAGTATGTCAACAATGACTTTGACACGCTGGTTCCGGGCGTCGCTTCGGGCGCCAAGTATGACGTTTCCATCGCGGCTATCACCGACACGCCCGAGCGTGAGAAGGAAGTCACTTTCTCTGATTCCTACTACATGGACGATCAGGCTATCGTGACCAAGGTCGATAACACCGACATCACGGCCGACAACTACAGCGAGAAGCTCAACAACGCCGATGCTACCATCATCGTCCAGTCTGGCTCGACCGCCGAGGCCTTTGCCCAGGAGAACTTCCCCAAGGCCAAGATTGTTCCCTACAAGGACGCCACCGAGTGCTTCAGCGCCCTGCAGTCCGATAAGGGTGACGCCGTGGTGACCAACCGCTCCGTCGCCAGCCAGCTGACCGCCGAGCAGTTCAACACCTGCCAGACCATCAAGCAGATCAGCACCGGCGAGGAGTACGCCATCGCCATCAACCAGGGCAACACTAAGCTCAAGGACGACATCAACCAGGCCATCAAGGACCTGACCGATGACGGTACCGTTGACGCCCTTATGGCTAAGTACAACATCAAGTAAAATAGCTACTTGATTGCACGCGGGCCCTTTCCGTTTTGGCGGAGAGGGCCTTTGCGTTTCTTGAATGGGCGTCATCCCGCCCCGTTATGTCGGCAACTTAAACGTTAGGAGCCACCTTGTCTCGATTGAACCAAGGAGCTATGGGCCAGAGCTATCCACTGCCCTCGATGCTCCAAAAGCTGGCCTGTGCCCTGGCTGTGGCGCTCGCCCTGGTATGCGCGGGGGCCTGCGTGCCCTCGACTGCTCAGGCACTTGAGACCGCAAAGATCACCGCCCGACCCAATACCGGTTCGGGTAGCGACGTGGTCGGTGGCACCGAGACTCGTATCACCTGGGAGGTCCAGGCCGATGCCGATGAGGAACTGAGCGGTCTTTCGCTGACGTTTGTCGATGGCACGACCTTTGGTGCGGACGACACGCGTCTGACGATGCTCTCGGGCGATGACCTTATGGACCGTACGCCCATGAAGCCTACGTGCAAGGTCGACGGCCAGACGCTCAAGATCGATTTTGGCGAGACGGCGCCCGCCGGCGGTTATTTCCGTGTCGAGGTCTACGGCGTGACCTTCCCCGTCGAGGGCGGCGACGAGGCCTTTAGCGGCACCTACACTTTGGCCGATGGTTCGACCAAGAAGATCTCCAAGATTCCGTCGGTGGAGATCAAGGGCGTGACGGCATTCGATAACTTCCTGGCCGACCTTAAGGAGCAGCCGTGGGTCGAGGCATGGAATTCCAACATGTTCCTGCGCCTGTTCCTGAACCCGGTCATTTTAGTCCAGAGCCTGCCGATCGTTTTCAAAGGCTTCCTCATGTCGCTTTCGATCGTACTTGTGGCGTTTCCGCTGGCAATTCCCTTCGGTTTCGCCCTGTCGCTCATGCGCATCTCCAAGTCGCGCATCCTGCGTTGCCTTGCCGGCATCTATGTGAATATCATCCGCGGCACGCCGGCGTTCCTGCAGATCTACATCGCGTTCTTTGGCCTGCCGCTTGCCGGCGTCAAGGTTGACGACTATGTGCTGGGCGTCATCGTCATGGCCATGAACTCGTCCGCCTACCTGTGCGAGATCTTCCGCGCCGGTATTCAGTCGATCCCCAAGGGCCAGAACGAGGCCGCGCGCTCGCTGGGCATGAACGCCTTCCAGACGCTGCTCTACGTTATGATTCCGCAGACGTTCCGCAATGTCCTGCCTACGCTGACCAGCGAGTTTATCCTGCTTTACAAGGATACGTCGCTGCTCGCGGCCGTGGGCGTGGTCGAGATCGTCATGAACGCCCGCACCATCGTGGCCACGACGGGGTCCATCACGCCGTATGTGGTTGCCGCCCTGTTCTATCTGGTCATTACGCTGCCGCTTGCGCGCTTGGTGAGTGGTCTTGAGGCGAGGCTTCTGGGGACGGCCGAAACCAAGAAGAAGCGTCCCGCCAAGAGCGCCGGACAGGTCGTCGCGACGCCCGCCGATCACATCGCCGGTCTGTAAGGAGGTCCTATCATGAGCGAAACCAATAATTCGAACGAAGTCGTCGTCAGCATCAAGAACCTCCAGAAGGCCTTTGGCGATAACGTGGTCCTGCGCGATATCGATCTGGATGTGCACAAGGGCGAGGTCGTCGTGGTTTTGGGTCCCTCGGGCTCGGGCAAGTCGACGATGCTGCGCTGCATCAATCGCTTGGAAGATCCCACGAGCGGCTCGATTGTCGTGGAGGGCGTGGATGTGTGCGCCAAGGGCGTCGACCTCAATAAGGTGCGTACGCACTTGGGCATGGTGTTTCAGCAGTTCAACCTGTTCCCGCACCTGTCGGTCAAAAAGAACGTCATGCTCGCGCAGCAAAAGGTGCTCAAGCGCAGCAAGGAAGAGGCCGAGAAGATCGCCGTCGAGGAGCTGACCAAGGTCGGTCTTGCCGAGCGCATCGACTTTATGCCGAGCCAGCTTTCGGGCGGCCAGCAGCAGCGCGTGGCCATTGCCCGCGCCCTGTCGATGAACCCCCACGTGATGCTCTTTGACGAGGCAACGTCGGCGCTCGATCCCGAACTCGTCCGTGACGTATTGGGCGTTATGCGTGACCTAGCCCGCGACGGCATGACCATGATCGTCGTGACGCACGAGATGGGCTTTGCCCGCGACGTTGCCGACCGCGTCGTTTTTATGGACGGCGGCGTTATCGTGGAAGAGGGCACGCCGAGCGAGGTCTTCGACCACCCCAAGAGCGAGCGCACCAAGGCGTTCTTGGGCAATATTTCGTAGCCGGTTGATGTAACTGCCGTTACAAAAGAGCGGGGGCTGGACTTGAATCCAGCCCCCGCTCTTTTGTAGGGATGGGGATGCGCTGTGATACAGGCTCTTTTGGAGGCCTGGTTTCGTTACGCGAGCTCGGCTCCGAGGGCCTTGCAGGCCGCCTCGCCCTCATCGTCGGGCGCATCGTAGCAAATGACGGAGTCCACGACGTTGACGCCGGCCTCGTCGGCGTCGGCCTTCCAGTTGTCCATCCACTCGCCCTCGGCCCACGAATAGGAGCCAAAGAGGACGACCTTCTTGTCGCCGAGGGTCTCCTTGACCTCGTCCCACATCGGCTGGAACTCGTCGTACTCGAGCTCCTCGGACCCCATGGCGGGGCAGCCGAAGGCGAAGGCGTCATAGTTGGTGACCTTGTCGGCAGAGAAGTCGGCGCAGGAGATGACCTCAGCCTCGGCTCCGGCTGACGTCGCGCCTTCGGAGACGAGGTATGCCATGGCCTCGGTGTTGCCCGTGCCGCTCCAGTAAACGACGGCGATCTTGCTCATGTTTTGTCCTTTCGGTCGTGCGGCGCTTGCCGCGGCTTGTACGTTCTATCGGGTTGCCTGGGCAAGTTGCGCCAGGCTGCAGCCCTGCTGATAGATAAAAGTGAAGTATTGGGTGCAGGCACGGTAGGCATCAAACGTCGCAAGCGCCTGCTCGACATTTGCGTAGACCTTCCAGGCCCCAAAGACCTTGTAGTTCTCGCCGCGCTGGACGATAAACTCGTGCACGTCGTCGTAGGGATATCCCAGGAAGTAGCCTATTTCGTGCGGAAACTCGCAGGTGCAGTCTTTGCTGCAGCCAGCATGCTGGGGTAGTGCGCATCGAGTCTGGCTGCAGGCGCATTCCGCGACGTTATTGCTCGCGAGCGTGATGCGTGATGCCAAATGCACAAGGCATGTCGAAAGGTCTCTCGTGTCGTAGCCTTCCGAGGCGAGCGCTGTTTGGGCGCGAGGGTCTGCGAAATAGGTGGCGAGGCTTTTGGCTTGGTACACGTACACGAGTGCTCCGCAGGGCCGCCAGACCAAAACACTCAGGTGGATGCCGAGCGGGTCAAGCTCGCGATTGCACTGGGCGATAACGTTGAGCAGGCGTGCTCGGCGTTCTGCGATGGTTTCGGTTGTGGTCGAGCCGTTCCCGTGGGCGTAGGTGCCTGGATAGGTAAAGAGCGATGCCGGCTTGATGCCCGCGAGCGTGGGAGAGCAGTTGCGCACGACCGCTGCCTGAAACGTTGGGATGTCTATGGTTCGAGTCACGGCGCTCCTTACGGATCTAAACTGTTAGCCTAGGAAAACTTATACACGAAAGTAAGCCATGGTCAACAAAAAAGTTTGAAGAGGGAAACTAATTGACCGAACAGACATGATTTTGGGTTAAGATGGGGACACCCCATGGGGGTATCTAGATAGTGCTACTTGAAAGGGGAGCGCATGAGTGACTTGCTCAACCCTGCGAATCTCATCGTGCTGGCCGTCATTGCCGTCGGCATGTTTTTTGGACTGCGTCGCATTGCCGCTTCGACACACGGGAAGAGTTGCTGCAGCGATGGTACGAGCGGCAAGAAGGCCAAAAAGGTTGTTGTGGTGGATACCGATGCGTCACACTATCCCTATAGCGATGAGCTGCTCATCGGCGGCATGAGCTGTGACGGCTGCGCTCAGAACGTAGCCAATGCCCTCAATGCGCTGGATGGCGTGTGGGCAACGGTGACGTATGCGGACCACACGGCACGCGTGCGCTCTAAGCAGCCGGTTGATCGTGGTGTCCTCGAGACGGCCGTGAAAGACGCGGGCTACTACGTCATGACGCTGTAAGCGCCGCCCTGGATGCGCTTCCTTGGCTAGGCTCGTCCGCGCAGTTCGATGTCTTGGATGTCGTCGAAGTCGATGGCGATGTCTCGGAGCTTGAGGAGCTTGAAGGCGGGGAGCGCCTCGTCGAGGATGCCGGTGCGGCTGCGATAGCCGTATGTATCGTAATAGGTGACACGAACCAAGTCGCCACGTTTGAGACCCTCGAGCTTTTTAGAAAGTACGAGGGCTTTTTCTTCCGTGAGCTCACGTTTTGACTCGACGGTGATTTCCTGCTTGCGCACGAGTTCGTAGTATCCCGTGAGGGCGGCAAAGGGCATAAACTGCGCGGCGCGGTTGGCGCGCACGGCACCGTTGGCAGTGAGCTTGGGGTCGGCGGCGCGGCGCCTGCCCTCGGGGTCCGCCAGGCGCTCGAAGGCGGTCGGCGGGCGCACGGGCTGTTGTTTGGGTTTAGGCACGGTGTCCTCCAACTTGGTCGTTGCGTTCGCGCGCGGTGGCGCCGGCGGTAAAGCTTAATCCCTTGACGAGCGCGTTCTTGCCGTACTTGCCTTTCACGGCCAGGACGGCGCGCGCCAGGTCGCGCTCGCGCTCATCGGCCTCGATATCGCTGAACAGATCGATGGTGGTAAATTCCTCGGGCATGAGGTTGCCAAATCCAAGGTTGATGCGCTTGACCGGTCGTTTGGGATCGACAGTCTGCGCCCAGAGCTCATCAAAATAGCCCATGATCTTCTTAAACGAGTTAGTGCGCTCGGGCAGCTTGCGCGAGGCGTTGGAGTGCGCAAAGAGTGCGGCATAGCCACCACGCGGTTTGCCGCCATGCTCTCCCACAAAGATGCCATCGATTGCCTGCGCTTCGCGCACCAGGCGACGCCTTTCGTCATCGCGCTGGACGGGCTTGGGAGCACGGGGCGCGAGCTCGGGGCCATCGGCCGCTGCGGGCTCGATGCCCGAGGTGCTCGAGCGCAGGTGTCCGCAGCCGTCTATATACTGCGCCGTGCCGCTGGCGTTGAGCCGGCGTATGTCGGCGCGCTCGCTCGCGTAGCCCACAAAGAGCGAGATGCTGTCGCAGACCACGTGCTTATCGACTAGATCCAACACGGCGTTGTCGACCATCTCGCGCAAGACGGTGTAGGCCTGCTCGTAGGCATAGCCCTTCGAGAGCACCTGTCCTGTGGTGGTCGAGGTCGCTTGCGGGCGATAGGCTTGGATATCGGCGATGGTTGTCGGCTCGCGCCCGAAGGCGTGGTCGATGAGATATTCGGCATTGACGCCGAGTTCGTCGTAGAGCAGGTTCTCGTCGAGTGCGGCGACGCCCATCAGGTCGTAGACGCCGTATTTCTCGAGACGGGCCGCCACGCCGGGGCCGATGCCCCAGATGTCGGTGATGGGGCGATGGGGCCAGATCTCCTTGCGAAAGGTCCCGTCGTCGAGTATGCCGATGCGGCTGGGTACGTGCTTGGCGGTAATGTCGAGCGCTACCTTGGCCTGGAATAGGTTGGGGCCGATGCCGACCGTCGCCGTGATGCCGGTGCGCGCCAAGACCTCGTCGCGCAGCGTGCAGGCGAACCCTTCCGCATCGGTGTGATAGAGGTCCAGATAGGGCGTCACGTCGATAAAGCATTCGTCGATGGAGTAGACGTGAATGTCTTGCGGACTCACGTATTCCAGATAGATGCCGTAGATTTTCGCCGACACCTCCATGTAGTGCTGCATGCGCGGTACGGCCTTGATGCAGTCGATGCCACCGGGAATCTCGAACAGACGGCAGCGGTTGTGTATCCCGAGGTCCTTCATGGTCTGCGTGATAGCGAGACAGATGGTCGTGCGTCCGCGCGATTCGTCGGCAACGACCAGGTTGGTGGTGAGCGGATCGAGCCCACGATCGACGCACTCGACGCTGGCATAAAACGTCTTGAGGTCGATGCAGATGTAGGTGTGCTGCTCGTGCTCCATCCGAGCCTCCCATCAAACACATGTTCTTATCGAATACCTGTTCGATAATACCTGCTCGACCGGACACCGTCAAAACCTGCCCCTTTTTGGCAGGTATGGTCGTGCGGCTGCATCGGGTTTTTAACGCAGCCCTAAAGAGTGCGTAACAGCTCGGAAAAGCTCGCTTCGTAGCATGAGGCTAACGATTGATACCACCATAAAGCACGGAAGGGTTGTGGGGATAATGGTCAACTATGGGTTTGGTATGCCGACGCGCTTGGTTGCGGATGGGGATGTGGCTCGCTGGTGCGGGCGATTGGTTGCCCACTATGGCGGCACCAAGGCACTGGTCGTGCTGGGAGGCGACAAGCACACGCGTGATGAGCTCGTTTCGGCGGCGCTGGGCTCGGTTGATCGCGCCCTGCTCGAGCGCGTGCTTTTCCGCTGCGGCTCGGTTGAAGGCGACGGAGGAGACGAGCTGATCGACGAAGCCGTGGCCCTGGCGACCGACGAAGGCGTGGACTTTGTCTTGGCGATTGGCGATGCCGATACTGCCGGCTTTGCGCGCGAGCTCGCCCGTCGCATGGCGGCGCTCGATGTCGGCGAAGACGGTTTTGTCCCTTATGGATGTATCGTCTCGGAGGGCAAGGTGCCTGCCGTCGTGGGGGCCGGCGAGGTTCCCGTTTTTGCCATCATCGCGCCCGAACTGCTGGAGGGCATCGGGTCTCCTCTGCGTGAGTTGCTCGGTAGCGTCTGCGCTGCGGCCTAATATTTGGCATAAAGGGATAGGTTATTTTTGATTGGTAAAGCGTTTGACCTGCCAAATTAAACCTGTCCCTTTTTGGTCGGTTGCCGTTTGGGGGCCGATTGGCAACGCTCGCTGATTATAGTCTTGACCTGCGCTAGAATAGTGGCATCTGAATGTCCGGGCGCATGGAGGCGTGCGCCCGTATGCTGAGGAGGACTCTATGGCAACTGTTGCCGCACCTATCGATGCTACGTCGACTGCCGCTTGGAAGGCGCTCGAGGCCCATCAGGAGAAGCTCGAGGCCGAGGGTATCGACCTCAAGGCCTGGTTCGCCGCCGATGCCGAGCGCGTGAACAAGCTGAGCTTTGACGCCGGTGACCTGCACTTCGACCTGTCCAAGAACCTGGTGACTGATGAGACCGTCAAGCTGCTGTGCGATCTTGCCCGCGAGGTGAAGCTCGAGGAGCGCCGCGACGCCATGTTCTCCGGCGAGCACATCAACACCACCGAGGACCGCGCCGTCCTGCACACCGCGCTGCGCCGCCCGGCAAGCGAGAAGGGCCAGCTCATCGTCGACGGCCAGGACGTCGTCGCCGACGTGCACGAGGTTCTCGACCGCATGTATGCCTTCGCCGAGCGCGTGCGCTCCGGTGAGTGGAAGGGTGTTACCGGCAAAAAGATCGAGCACCTGGTGTCCATCGGCATCGGCGGCTCCGATCTGGGCCCGGTCATGGCCTACGAGGCCCTGCGTCCCTACGCCGACGCCGGTATTGACTGCCGCTACATCTCCAACATCGACCCCAACGATCAGGCAGAGAAGCTCAAGGGCCTCGATCCCGAGACCACGCTCGTGATTATCGTCTCCAAGACTTTCACCACGCTCGAGACCCTCACCAACGCTCGTGAGGTCAAGACCTGGATGCTCGAGCAGCTCAAGGCTCAGGGTGCCATCGACGGCTCCGATGAGCAGAACGCCGAGGCCGTGGCCAAGCACTTTGTCGCCGTTTCCACCGCGCTCGAAAAGGTCGAGGCCTTCGGTATCGACCCCGCCAACGCCTTCGGTTTTTGGAACTGGGTCGGCGGCCGCTATTCCGTCGACTCCGCCGTGGGTCTGTCGCTGATCGTCGTGCTCGGCCCCGAGCGCTTCCAGCAGTTCCTTGAGGGCTTCCACGCCATCGACGAGTACTTCTGCAACACCCCGCTCGAGAACAACGCCGTCGCGCTGATGGGCCTGCTCAACGTCTGGTACGTCAACTTCTTCGGTTCCAAGAGCCACGCCGTGCTGCCGTACTGCCAGTATCTGCACCGCTTCCCGGCCTACCTGCAACAGCTCACCATGGAGTCCAACGGCAAGCACGTCCGCTGGGACGGCAGCGCTGTGACCTCCGATACCGGTGAGATCTTCTGGGGCGAGCCCGGTACCAACGGTCAGCACGCCTTCTACCAGCTGCTGCACCAGGGCACCGTGGTGGTCCCGGCCGACTTTATCGCTTTCGCCAACACTGCCAACCCCGCAACCGACAGCGGCCAGGACGTCCACGAGCTGTTCCTGGGCAACTTCCTGGCCCAGACCAAGGCGCTCGCCTTTGGTAAGACGGCCGACGAGGTTCGTGCCGAGGGCACGCCCGAGCAGATCGTCCCGGCCCGCTGCTTTGAGGGCAACCGTCCGACGACCTCGATCTTCGGCGACACGCTGACCCCGTTCGCACTCGGCGAGCTCATCGCCCTGTACGAGCACATCACGTTTGTCGAGGGCACGGTCTGGGGCATCGACTCCTACGACCAGTGGGGCGTCGAGCTGGGCAAGCAGCTTACCAAGCAGATCACCCCGGCCTTCCACGACGACGCTGCCAAGGCCGAGCAGGACGCTTCGACCCAGGCGCTCATCGAGTTCTACCGCGCTCACCGCAAGTAGTTTTTACGGCCGAGTTGGCTTATGGCTGAAAGGGGCCCGTATCCGTTGGGATACGGGCCCTTGCTATTTGGATAGGATGGAATGTATCGGGAGGCGCCTCGACGGGCATCGCAATCGTCGAAGGCGCGCCGTTCATGTTCGGGACAATATGACTTTTTACCCGTTGCAGACAGAGCCGCCGTGGGTGTTCTGTATGATGGCTCAGACAAGGTTGTTCAATGATAGGGAGGCATATATGGCAATCAAAGCCATCGCAATGGATATCGACGGTACACTCACCAACGACCAAAAGGTCATCAGCCCGCGTACGTGCGAGAAGCTGCTCGCTGCGCAGGAGTCGGGCATTAAGCTCATCTTGGCTTCGGGTCGTCCTGCATGGGGGCTGCACGCCTTGGCGCAGGAGCTCGACCTTCAAAACCATGATGGTCTGCTAGTTGCCTTTAATGGCGCGCACGTGGTCGACGCTCAGACCGATGAGGTCCTATTTGATCAGGCCATGCCGGCTGACGAACTGCACCGTCTGATTGATCATCTGCGCAATTTCGACGTGATTCCTATGATTTCGCTCGGTCGCGATTTGCACGTCGAGGACTCGTACCATTGCATGATCACGCTGCCTGACGGCTTGCGGAAGAATATCGTCAAGTATGAGCGCGATGCGTGCGATCTTAAGATTCGCGAGGTCGAGAGCCTGCATGAGGTCGTGGACACTTATTCCGTGGACAAGCTGCTGACGGCGGGTGATCCGACCTACCTGCAGGCGCATTACGAGGAGATGTATGCGCCCTTTACCCAGACGCTTTCGGGCATGTTTACGGCCGACTGGTACTTTGAGTACACGGCGCCCGGTATCGACAAAGCCCGTGCGCTCGAGGGTGCCCTGCCCAAGCTCGGTATCGATGCCAGCGAGGTCGTCTCGTTTGGCGACGGCCAGAACGACAAGTCCATGATTGAGTGGGCCGGCACCGGTGTTGCCATGGGCAACGCCGTCGATGAGGTTAAGGCAGTTGCCCAGATGGTAACCGCCGATAACAACGAAGACGGTATTGCAGTGGCGCTGGATAAGCTGCTGGGCTAGAATCGCCGATAATGTATGGTTCGGGCGCCTGCTTACAGGCGCCCTTTTGTTAGGGAGGGTGCCGTGTCCGCATTTCCGTTCGATGCCGTTATCTTTGACATGGACGGCGTTATTGTCGATACCGAGTATTACTACCTGGGCGAGACTGCCGCGTTTGCCAAGGAGCTTGGGCTTAACCTGACTCAAGAGGAGTTGAATGGGCAAGTCGGTACCTCGCATCAGTTCTTCCTGCATATGCTGGTCGATTGGTTTGAGCGCGCCGGTAAGGGGCATTTCACTGGCGAGGAAGCGTTGGCCCGTTGGGACGAGTGGGCGCATAAGCGTCCGCGCGACTATCAGGCTTTGATTAACCCAGGCGCCGTGGATACGATTCGAGAGCTGCCGCGCCGTGGCGTTCGCGTGGCGCTTGCCAGCTCGTCTCCCATGGATAGCATCGAGGAAGTGCTCAACGCGTGTGGGCTGTCGGATGCCTTTGAGTATGTGGTGAGCGGCGAGCAGTTTAAGGAGAGCAAGCCCGAGCCCGACATCTACCTGCATGCGCTGGACCTGCTGGGGCTGCCCGCGAATCGCTGCTGCTGCGTTGAGGATTCGGTGCCTGGCATCACTGCCGGCAAGCGAGCCGGCCTGACGGTCATTGCCAAGCGCGAGGAGCGCTTTGGCTTTAGTCAGGATGCCGCGGACAAGATTATCGACCAGCTGCCCGAGCTGCTTGAGCTTTCTTAGGGGGTCTGTTGGAGGCTCTTTAGGGGTTCGTGGACAAAAAATGCCAAATATGAGTACTGTCACTAATTTAGTAACAGGGAAATTATGCTTTTAAGGCCCTGGTTGAGCGCCTGGGGGCGATTATAACCTGTTAAATATGGCTTTAGCCATGCTAAAACGCCTTGATAATGAACAGCTGTACATTATCAAGGCGTTCTTTTGTCACAATATAATGCTACTAGCTTTGCAGCAGTACTCATATTTGGCGTTTTTTGCCCACCGGGGTCAGTTGAAGTCAAATATGGAGTGCGAATTTCCTAAAACGGTTGATTCGACGCTCTCCTCGGCGCAGTTTTTAAGTTCGGCGATGTGCAGGGAGGCGCTTTTTAGCGATGTGATGAGCTGTCGCGCGCTTGCATCTGCTTGCGGTTCGGCTGGAGCGTCGGTTTCGAGCAGCAGACGGTCGAGTGGGATCTGTCGGGCGTATTCACGACCGCGCTTGGTAGCGAGCATCCGCTCGTTCACGGAAAAATAGCAGCCTGCGTTTCGCGCACGGTCGAACTCGTTCGAGGTGCCGCTAAACCAGTGGAAGATGATGGCGGGGGAGTTGGGGCTTGGGGTGAGTAATCCATATGACTCAAGGGCGTCCAGTACGGTTCCTGCCGAACGAACAGCGTGAATTGATATCACGCGCCCGGCGAGAGGGTACTGCACGAGTGCATCGCAGAGACGGTCAAGTGCCTGTATTTGAAGCGGTTCGCTTCCGGCAAAGCGCGCGGAAAAGTCGAGTCCTACCTCGCCGATATAGCGCTCTTGGTCAGCAACTTCGCAAAGCAGATTGACTTCGGCAGGACCGCAGCGGCCGTCGGCGAGCCACCAGGGATGGAGGCCGGCGCCCGCGATAATGTTTGGGTATCGGCTGGCCCGCTTTTTTGCTGCCGCGAAGTCGCGTGGGTCGACCCCGCAGTCAAAGAGCCCCAGACCCAACGCCGCCGACTCACTGGCTGCAGCATCGGGGCTGAGCATCAAATCAAGATGACAATGCGTGTCAAAGAATCGCGGTTCCATCGCAGGGCATCCTGCTAGTCCAAGCGCTGGCCGTCGGCGCGCACGCGCTCGCACCCGCGCCCGCTGATCTGGCGGATAACCTCGCCGGCAATCATCTGACCCATGATGGGCGGCATAAAGCTGGCGGTACCCAACTCGGTACGCTCGTGGATGTTGGACGGGTCGCGGGGTTGGGTTTTAACCGATTCCTCACAGCTAAACAGCACGTGCAGGCTCTTGATTCCGCGCTTCTTACATTCTTTGCGCATAATGCGGCTCATGGGGTCGCGCACGGTGTCAAAGATATCGGCAAAACGCAAGCATTCGGGATGCAGCTTGTTGGCCCCGCCCATAGAGCTAACCAAACGAATGTCGTGATCTTGAGCATATTTGGCAATGGTGAGCTTGGCCGAGATGGTGTCGATGGCGTCGACGACGTAGTCGAGCTTGCCGCCCGTCTGCTCAAAAACGCTCGTAAAGAACTCGTCGATATTGTCGCTCAGCAGATATTCAGTTCGCTTGATGACGGTGGTGGCGGGATTGATATCGTGGATCATGGCTTCCATAACATCGACCTTGCGCTTGCCGACGGTGCTGTGAAAGGCGATGGACTGGCGATTGATATTGCTGGGCGCGATGATGTCCTTGTCCAGAATCACAAAATGCCCGATGCCGCCGCGGGCAAGTGCCTCGCAGCAGTTAGAGCCCACGCCTCCGCAGCCGAGTATCAGCACCGTGGTGTTGGCGAGCTTGTCGAGTGCCTCGCGGCCCATGATGATCTCGAGCTTGGTGTCGCGTGTCTCGACGAGTGCAGCAGTTTCGGTCATAGACATCCTCCGATGGGGAAGCGAATCGTGTTTTAGCTATCGCCATTATAGGTATTATCGCGATTCCATTTGAGCCCTAGGGGCTTGTTGAAATGAGGCAGGGATTCGCATAAGATGAAGCAGATGGCACCCGTTGCAGCGGGTTAGCCAACTCCCAAACACGTTTGTAGCGTGAGAAGTGGCCGTCTTCGCATTACGCGGGGGCGGCTATTTCATTCGACCTCCAATGTGGATGCCGAGCTCCACAGCCGCGATTACAAGCAACAACAACGTCAGGACATCGTTAATACTCATAGTCCATCTCCTTCTTGGGAAGAGGGAGCTGGCCCATCTGCTTCTGGACCCATTGTATCTAAAAACGAACGAATGTTCTATACATAACATTGCTATTAGATAATTAGACAAACATCTAAATAACGAGTATAGTGTGCACGTCGCGAGAGATAGCGAGAGGAGGTTCTATGCCGGGAGAAGGTTTTAAGGCGCTGGCGGATCCAACGCGGCGGCGCATTTTAGAACTGCTGCGCGAGGGCAATTGCACGGCGGGGGAGCTCGCCGAGCATTTCGACATAAGCAAACCGTCGCTCAGCCATCACTTGGCGACGCTCAAAAACGCCGGGTTGGTGACCGACGAACGTCATGGCCAAAACATCGTATACAGCTTAAACACCACCGTCATGCAGGACTTGATCGGCTGGTTTATGGGTTTTACAAACACTGAAGGTGATAAGGATGAATAACGAAAACAAGGGCATTCACGCCACGGGGGTATCGTCGCGCGTGTGGATTGCGCTGGTCGCTCTGTGCGTCGCCAATGTCGTAGCGCATCTGATAGTGATGCCGAGCTTGCCTGCGCAGATTCCCACGCACTGGGGCGCGAACGGCGCCGTCGACGGTTGGGGTCCTAGCTGGATGGCCTCCGCGCTCGGCGTGCTGCCTCTGGCGCTTCTCGCAATGTTCTACGTCGTGCCACGCATTGACCCCAAGGGCGAGGCGTATCGGACCTCGGGCAAGTTCTATCAGGGTTTTGTAATTGCTTTCACGGTATTCATGTGTGCCATAAGCTGGTTGGGTGAGCTTACGGTCTGGGGCGTGGTGCCGGCGGTCGGTTCGGTCAACGTGCTGATTTCCAGTGCTGTCGGTTTGCTGTTCATCGGCGTAGGCAACTACTTGCCGCGTGTGAAGCAGAACTACACGCTCGGTATTAAGACACCCTGGGCGCTTGCCGACCCCGAGAACTGGCGCCGTACGCAGCGTTTTGGCGGTGCCTGCTTTATGGTGCTGGGTGTTGGCCTGATTGTGATGGGCGTGGCGGGTGGCGTACTTTCGAGCGAAGTCGTCGCCGCGGTGATTGCGGTGCTGGCGCTTGGTTCAGCCGGAGCTGCCTATGTCTACTCGTATCTGCTGTGGCGTAAATCGCAGCGAGCCGCTCGCTAAGGTTGCGGAAAACTAGCGTACGCAGTTCATAGTATGTTCCGGGGGACTTTTCCCAGGTAGTATTAGGGGGTGTGGGCAACCATGCCCCTTTTCGTTAAGTTTCAGAGCTGGTTTCCTCATTTCGTTTCCACTAAAGCGAAGCAAGAATAGGGAAACAGCAGGTAGAAAGGATAAAACAGGCATATGGCGGAGTTTATCTACCAGATGTATCAGGCTCGCAAGGCCCATGGCGACAAGGTGATTCTTGACGACGTGACCCTGAGCTTCTATCCCGGTGCTAAGATCGGCGTTGTGGGTCCCAACGGCATGGGTAAGTCGACCCTGCTCAAGATTATGGCCGGTATCGAGGAAGTCTCCAACGGCGATGCCAGGCTCACCCCCGGCTACACCGTAGGAATCCTGCAGCAGGAGCCGCCGCTCGATGACGACAAGACCGTCATCGAGAACGTGCGCATGGCATTTGGCGACATGATCGCCAAGGTCGATCGATTCAACAAGATCGGCGAGGAGATGTGCGACCCGGATTGCGACATGGACGCCCTCATGGCCGAGATGGGCAAGCTCCAGGACGAGATCGATGCCGCCGACGGCTGGGATATCGATTCCAAGCTCGGCCAGGCCATGGACGCCCTGCAGCTGCCCGATTCCGACATGCCGGTCAACGTGCTTTCCGGCGGCGAGCGCCGTCGCGTGGCCCTGTGCAAGCTACTGCTCGAGGCTCCCGACCTGCTGCTGCTCGACGAGCCCACGAACCACCTGGACGCCGAGTCGATCCTGTGGCTCGAGCACTTCCTGCACAACTACCAGGGCGCGGTGCTTGCCGTCACGCACGATCGCTACTTCCTGGATAACGTTGCCGAGTGGATCTGCGAGGTCGACCGCGGCCACCTTTATCCCTACAAGGGCAACTACTCCACGTATCTGGAGACCAAGGCCGCCCGTATCGAGGCGCAGGGCAACCGCGATGCCAAGCTCGCCAAGCGCATGGAGGCCGAGCTCGAGTGGGTACGCAGCTCGCCCAAGGCTCGTCAGGCCAAGAACAAGGCCCGTCTGGCTCGCTACGAGGAGATGGAGGCCGAGGCCCGCGCCAGCCAGAAGCTCGACTGGACCGACATCCGCATCCCCGTGGGCCCGCGTCTGGGCAACAAGGTGCTCGAGGCCCATCATCTGCACAAGGAGTTCGATGGCCGTGTGCTCATCGACGACCTTTCGTTTACCCTGCCGCGCAACGGCATCGTGGGCGTCATCGGCCCCAACGGTGTCGGTAAGACCACGCTGTTCAAGACGATTGTGGGTCTGGAGCCGCTGACTTCGGGCGAGCTTGAGGTGGGTGAGACCGTCAGGATCTCCTATGTCGACCAGAACCGTTCCGGCATCGACCCCGATAAGAACTTGTGGGAGGTCGTCTCGGACGGCCTGGACCACATGATGGTCGGCGAGACCGAGGTTCCGAGCCGTGCTTATGTGGCGAGCTTTGGCTTTAAGGGCCAGGACCAGCAGAAGCGCGCTGGCGTACTCTCCGGTGGCGAGCGCAACCGTCTGAACTTGGCGCTTACGCTCAAGCAGGGCGGCAACCTGCTGCTCCTCGACGAGCCCACGAACGACCTCGACGTCGAGACGCTGTCCTCGCTCGAGGCGGCGCTGCTCGAGTTCCCGGGCTGCTCGGTGGTCATTAGCCACGACCGTATGTTCCTGGACCGCGTCGCCACGCACATCCTGGCGTGGGAGGGCACCGACGAGAATCCGGGCAACTGGTATTGGTTCGAGGGCAACTTCGAGGCCTATCAGGCCAACCGTATCGAGCGCCTGGGCGAGGACGCAGCCCAGCCGCATCGTATTCACCGCAAACTGACGCGTGACTAGTCGAGCTCAGGTGACCTAATGAGAAGGCTCTGTTAGACCACATTTGACACGATCGGCTGTTCGTCGAACCGGGAAATA
>CANRSF010000021.1 GCA_947642445.1 uncultured Collinsella sp.
GCCAGGTATTTGTCGAGCGCGTCGACGATGCGGCGCTGCTCGGCGAGGGGCGGGATCGCAACGAACATTTCTCGCGATTGATTTACAGAAATATTGACCTGACCGGCGCTTCCACGAGTTGAGACGTTGTTGATCTCCGACATCTCGGAGAGATAGTAAAAGAGCCACGCAATCGGCACTTCAGGCGAATACGAATGAATGACAACAGCAGCTTGATTTGTGTTTGCCTCTGGAAAGGAATTAGGAACAATTGCAAGCTTTCCGAGTGGCGGCCCAACGATATTCATAATTAGATCGCCAGGATGAATTTGAGACTTGCCCAACTGTCCATAGTGGATTTCTGGCTTAATAAACTGAGGGTGGAAGGCAAAATCAATTGCTTGATTACGCAGGTTGAACATTTTGAAATAGGGAATGCCCTCGTCGACAAAGGCATCTTTACTCGGTGTCTTGCCAGCCTCAACCCTTGCGACCATCCTCATTCGCGTCCATGCCCAACCTGACGGGAGCTTGCGAATAGCTCGCTCGATGGGAGTCGACTCACCCTTGCCGTCTGCTCGCTTCTCATAGGGCAGCCCATCGGAACTGGACGGGCGTCCAATTGCGTGTAATCGCGTCCCAACGCCTTGCTCAAATTCATATAAAATGCGTCCGGAACAAGCGTTGTAAAATCTAGTGATATGAGCATCCCGATTGCTTCCGTGCTTCGATGCTCTCGTCTTTAGCACCCTCCGTTCAGTGGAGGACTGACGGTAGGTGACGTAAAATAAGAAAAGGGGGCAAGCGAAAATGAAGGCAACCGAGGCAAATCTGCTCGACCTTATGGGCGTGGCGAAGATGCAGTTCGTCATTCCCGTGTACCAGCGAGTTTATTCGTGGAGCGTAAAAGAGTGCGAAGTGCTTTGGGATGACGTCATGCGAGCGGGTCGTGATGACATGCCGCATTTCGTGGGGTCGATGCTTTATATACCTGAGTCCGAGAGCTCGGCCACAAGCATCTCGCGCGTGCTCCTGATCGATGGACAACAGCGCATGACGACGTTCTCATTGATGATTGCCGCCTTAGCTGACTATTTGGAGAGCAATCCGGACAAGGCTGGTTTCCTTGGGGATCTCAAGATCTCGGCTCTGCGAAAGAATTACCTCTTTAACGATGACGACTACAACGGCCTGGCGCGTTACAAGCTGGTGCTTTCGCAGGACGATAAAGAGACGCTGTTCTCAATCGTGTCTGGATTTCCCATGCCAGATGAAAAGTCGGATCGCATTGTCGAGAACCATGCGTTCTTCCGCGAAAAGATGCGGGGTGCCTCATTTGATCCGGCAAGGCTTTGGGCGGGTCTCAACCGTGTGCAGGTCATCGACACTAAACTCACGGCAGGTGTAGACAATGCCCAGCTCATATTTGAGTCTATGAACTCCAAGGGCAAGCCCCTCATGCCCATCGATCTCATACGCAACTATGTTCTTATGTCGCTTCCTAACGACGAACAGACCAAGCTCTACGAGGGCTACTGGCATCCCATTGAGCGTCTGTTTGGAAAAGGGGGCGAGAGCGAGTTTAACGCCTTCATTTGGTACTGGCTGTGGCTCAAGGTTCCCAATAGGCAGCCAAAGGAGAATGAGGCTTATTACGAGTTCAAACGGTATTTTACCGATGACTACGACGGAGACACCGAGAGTCTGCTCAAGGAGTTGCGCGAGTATGCGCAAAGGTATGCCAGCCTGTTCCGAGACAAAGAAAAGGACGCTGACCTACGTCGGGTGTTCAGCAGAATCGCAAGCCTTGATGTGAGACAGATCAGGCCTCTTTTGATGCTGCTCTACTCGGTTTACGAGAGAAATAGGCTAGACCGCAACGCGTTCCTTCGCATCTGCGAGACCATCGAGTCGTTTCTGTTTAGACGCGCGGTTTGCGGCAGGCTTACCACGGGCTTAAACAACTTTTTTGCAGGCATGTATCGCAACCTGGAGCTTCAAGCCGATATAGAGGAGTACGTTACGGCGATGCTCCTTATCCACAGCAGCGGTATGACTGCGTACTTCCCGACAGACGAGCATTTTGTCGAGGAGTTTAAGACGCGCGACTGTTACAACCGCTTCTCCAAAAAGCGCTATTACCTGGAGCGCATGGAGAACTGGCACCGCCCGAAGGAGCCCATCTCGGCTGACGATTACCAGATCGAGCACGTCATGCCCCAGACGATCGATGATGAGCACGGCTGGAAGGAATCGCTTGGCGAGAACTGGGAAGACATCCACGACAGGCTGTGCAACAACTTGGGAAATCTAACGTTGACGGGCTACAACCAGGAGTACTCAAACCGGTCATTCTCAGACAAGCTCAATCTTTCGAACGTGGGATTTATGTGCAGCCCACTCTACCTAAACAAGTCGATCGCCTCGCATGAAAAATGGGGCGAGGAGGAGATTAGGCAGCGCGCGGACGAGCTGGCGAAAGAGGCGTGTGAGATATGGAAATATCCCAGCCTTCCGGCAGATGTCGTCGACAAGTATCGTCCTTCTCGCGGGGAGTCTGACGAGGCGCCTATTTGGACCCTGCAAGAGAACCATCCAACCTTTGCCGAGGGCGGGCTTAATCAAAAATTGTTCGAGGAGATACGCGAGTCTATCCTCAACGCCAATCCTTCGTGGGAATCCTATATGGCCAAGTACTATGTAGGATTCAGGTCGGGTAAACGGAAGTTGCATGCCGTGCTGGAAGGCAGGACTAGCAACGGCGGCTGGATTGCCGTTGGCTTGGCAAAGAGTGTGGATGATCTAATTGATCCAGAGGACATGTGCCAGGACAAACGCACACAGGGTGGATTTGGCCCGGGCCTACCGACCTATGTTGCCCTTCGGAATGCCGATGACATTTCCGCGGTGCTCGATCTCATAAAGCAGTGCTAGGTTGAAGGCCGGGAATCTAATTCTCGGCCTTCGCCAGCTCGGAATTGCCGATGGCTTATCTGCCCACCTACACCCCCGCAATCCCGCGCGCGGCACTCAGCAGCTCATACTCCCTCTGGCTCCATTGGCGCAGCTCGGCCGCGCGCACGACATCGCGACACAGGTCCAGGAACACCTCGGCGCCCTCGCAGAAACACTCGCGGGCAAAGTCGCCCGAGCCGTCCGCAACGCACACGCCGTCGGCGAAGAGCTTCCAGCTGGACGGCTCGCGCGAGTCGTCTCCGAGCAGCTTGATCTGCAACACATGTGGATTGCCGGCAGCGCAGAGCTCTTCCTCGAGCTTCTGTACCGTAAAGCGCATCTGATAGGAGAGGCTGCTCTTGACCATGGCCGAGGCATAGCCGCTCGGCTCGTCTAGAAGATGCATTCGCTTTGGCTTGGTTGCTAGGTTGTGGAAATTGCGCTCACTGCGCACAGAGAAATTGTCCATACGGACTCCTTTCATCGATGTTGGCAGGGCCACCGTGCCTCTTGGCCGGTTGGCGTCGGGATCGTGGAGCCAACTCTCTACCCCGACTCTGGATAAAACGCGCCCGCTCCTTGCGGGCACGATGGAGTCTATCAGCGCACGCGGACAGAAATCAAGCGCTGCCTGCGAAATGACGCGCGGGCGGCGTTTGTTTTCGCCAGCTGCTGCTAGGCTTAAATCAGGAAAAGTGTCGAAATTGCCCATGTAAAAGTACGGAAAAGTGTCGTAATATACACTTTAAAACATCGGAAAAATGTCGAAATGAGCATCTAATAACTACGGAAAAGTGTATCCTAGTGCTAAAACAGCACGTAAAAAGGGGTACGCTTATGCTGCAGAGAAAAGCGAAAGCACAGTTTGAATCTTGGCTTGCCTCGTCGCCTAACAAGGCTCTTTTGGTCAAGGGCGCCCGACAGGTAGGAAAGTCATATTTGGTCAACGTCTTTGCAAACGAATCGTTCGAAAATGTCGTAACGTTCGACCTTATCGCCGACGCGTCCGTACGCGATTCGTTTTTGGCGGCGAAAAGTGCGGACGACCTGCTTATGCGCATGTCTATCGCTGCGACGCAGCCGATGGTTGCGAACAAGACCGTCGTGGTTATCGACGAGGTACAGCGATGCCCCAACGTGGTGACGTTTATCAAATACCTGGTCCAGCGTGGCGACTTTCGATACATCCTTACCGGATCGCTCCTTGGCGTTGAGCTCGAGGGCATCGATTCCCTGCCGGTGGGGTATGTCGAGCAGGTCCAGATGTACCCGCTCGACTTTGAGGAGTTTTGCTGGGCAAATGGCGTTGGTGCCAGCGTGTTTGACATGCTCAGGGGCTGTCTAAAGGATGAGGGGGAGCTTCCCGGCTACCTGTATGACCGCTTGCTCGATCTGTTCCATCAGTATGTGGTGGTGGGAGGCATGCCTGACGCGGTCAATTCCTTCTTGGCGACGCGCAATGTCAACGAGGTTCGAAACATCCATCGTGATCTTCATGCCCTGTATCGCGATGACATCGCAAAGTACGCTCCGCCCGAGCTACGCTTGGTTATTCGCGATATCTATGATTTGATTCCCAGCGAGGCCGGCTCCAAAAACAAGCGATTCAAACTGTCATCGATTAACGGTGTCAAACGTTTTTCGCAGGTGACAGATCATTTTCTCTGGTTATCGGAGGCGGGTGTCGCGCTTCCCGTATATAACGTAACGGCGCCCGTGGCACCCCTTTTATTGGGGGAGCAGCGAAATCTGTTCAAGCTGTTTTACTTGGATACCGGAATGCTCATGTCGTCGTATTCCAAAAGGGTCGCCCAAGGCGTTTTTGATGGGGAGGCGGAGGGCCCCTTTGGCATGAATATGGGGGCGGCGTTTGAGGGCTTCGTTGCCCAAGAGCTCAAAGCTCATGGATTTAGATTGCGCTACTTTACGTCCAAAAAGGTTGGTGAGCTCGATTTTGTGGAAGAGACGTTCGATGGGGAAGTGCTCGCCATCGAGGTCAAATCGGGCAAGAGCTTTAAGTCCCACGCGGCGCTCGATAACGCACTGGCAACGAAGGGCTACGTAATCGAGCGCGCCTTGGTACTTGCGGAATGTAATCTTCACCGCGATGGTGACGTGCTGTATCTGCCCATCTTTATGGCAGGGCTTTTGGAGCCGTAACGTGCCGCTGGCTCTTCCGGCCCTCACTTAACCCTCGCTACTCGTCGTCCCCGTCGTTGGGGTCGCCCTTGAGGGTGTTGATGTCCAGGTACTGGTTGTCGTCCTCTTTTTGCTGGGTCTCCGACTCCGCTTGGGTGGGGCCGGAGAACAGCTGGAATCCCTCAAACGCAATGACGCCGAGCAGGGCAATGACAATGGCGATAAAGGCAACCTTGACTGCCTGCGGAAATTCCGAGAAACGCAGCGCCTTTTCCTTGGCGTAATAATCGGCGAAGCGCTCTTCGCCCGTGCTTTTGGTATACGCCGGTGCGGACGCGGCCTCCGGGTCATATTCCGGTGCAGGCGTGGCAGCGTACGGATCGTTGAGATAATCGCTCGATGCGGTGCCGTAATCCTCGGTCTCGATGCGACCGGCGTCAGCATAGCCATCGGAATAATCGGAATATGCCGCACCGCCCTCATAGTCCGCGGCGCTCGTGTTGGCGGCAAAAAGCGGGTTAACTGGAACGTCGAGCGCCGGCATGCCGGTAGAGGTCTCATCCAGATCGGCTGCAGCCCAGGAATCGTAGGCAACCTGATGGGCAACGGGCTCATCGAGCCTTGTGACCGGAGGCTTGCGTGCCGCAGGAACGGGCAACTGCTGGGCGCTGTACATAACGGTGCTGTCGGCCGATTTGCCCTGCGTCGCCGCAGCGAGAAATGCCGCCGTCTCGGACGGGTCGCTTGCGGGGCGGGGAGTGGGCGTGGGCGCCGAAATGGGTGCGGGCGCAGACGCGGGCATCGAAACAGGCGGCTGCGCAGGAGTCGGCGCAGATGCGGACTTAGGCGCAAGTGCGGGATTGGGGCTTGACGGGCGAGCCCCACCGCCCATGAGTTCGTCGGCGGTCCACGGGCGATCATCCATCACGTCGTCAAGGCTCAGCGAAAACAGGTCGTCTTCACCCTCATCGAACATGCGGTGCACATGTCCACCAATTGCCGGAATCAATCCGCGACCGGTGCATGATGCCTTGCTCAACGCCATTCTGTTCCATCCTTCCGAAATACTAATGACATCGATTATATGGAACTTTCCAAGCGGCTCGGTCTTGGATTCATGCTTTCCAGAACTCGCGCCCAAAAGGGGAGGGGCGCAGGCGCGATGACTACTTGTCGCCGGCGGCAGCCTTTGCCTCGTTGAGGTAGCTATAGAAGCTGTACTTAGAGATGCCAAAGAACTCGCAGGCACGCTCGCTCGACTTGGAGATGAGGAAGGCGCCGCGACGGTCGAGGTAGCCAATGGCGCGAATGCGCTCATCTTTGGTCATAAGGGCTGCGGGCTTGCCCACGTATTGCTCGCACTCGCGCAGCAGATCTTCGAGCAGGTCGCCGATGTTTTTGGTAATGGGCTCGGGCTCGGTGTAGCCCGAGCCGCCGGTGCCGGTAAAGGCATCGAGTGAGCGCTCAAAAGCCTTCATGAGCGTAATGTCAAAGTTAATGCCCAAAATGCCGACGGGCTTACCCTCGTCGTTGCGGATAAAGATGGTCGAGGATTTGAGCAGCTTGCCATCGGTGGTTTTGGTGAGGTACGGCTCGCGGTCGTGCACGTCGGTGGTGCCCTCGTGCATGGACTCAAACACAATATGGCTGGGGCCGTCACCCAGTTTGCGCCCGCTGACGTGGCCGTTTTCGATCACTACGATGGAGTGGTCCACGTCCTCGGTCTCCAGATCGTGGACGACGATTTCGCAGTTGGGGCCAAATTGGAGCGCCAGGCCGTGTGCAAGGCGCTTATAAAACTCAATCTGTGCGGGGGTCATGGGTGCCTTCCTAAAAATTAGTTTGGGCACACTTTGCCATAAACCACACTTGTTCGCAAATAACGATAGCGTCGCTGCGTTATGTGACCGTTCGGCGGCGAAAAGGTACCGATTACGGCAACAAACAATTTGTTAGGTATACCAATCAAAAAGTGTGATAGAACAGTACTAACAAACTTTTTGTTTGGCATCCACATAAAAGTTTAGCCGTGTGAATGGGATCGGGCTGAAACGCGTATGCGGGGGCCGGCAAGAGAGGACTTAAGGAGTTCACCGTATGGCCGATAAGATCCAGTGGGCGGGCAACACGATGCCCAAGAGCGATGACAAGCACTTGGGAATCATGAGCCTCGACCACGTGAAGAAGGCCCGCGCCTTCCACCAGTCGTTCCCCCAGTACACCGTCACTCCGCTTGCCCGCCTGGATGGTCAGGCTGCGCGCCTGGGCCTGTCCAACCTGTGCGTTAAGGACGAGAGCTATCGCTTTGGCCTCAACGCCTTTAAGGTTCTGGGCGGTTCGTTTGCCATGGCCAACTACATTGCCGACGAGACCGGCAAGGACGTTGCCGAGTGCACCTTCGATTACCTGACCTCCGATCAGCTTGCCAAGGACTTTGGCCAGGCCACCTTCTTTACCGCCACCGACGGCAACCATGGCCGCGGTGTGGCATGGGCTGCCAACAAGCTGGGCCAGAAGGCCGTCGTGCACATGCCTAAGGGTTCCACCAAGCCCCGCTTCGATAACATTGCCGCCGAGGGCGCCACGGTGACCATCGAAGAGGTCAACTACGACGAGTGCGTGCGCATGGCCGCCGCCGAGGCCGACGCCTGCGAGCGCGGCGTCATCGTTCAGGACACCGCCTGGGAGGGCTACGAGAAGATCCCGTCTTGGATCATGGAGGGCTACGGCACCATGGCCTCCGAGGCTGCCGAGCAGCTGCGCGAGATGGCCATCAACCGCCCGACGCACGTCTTTGTCCAGGCTGGCGTGGGCTCGCTCGCCGGCGCCGTGGTGGGCTACTTCACCAACCTGTATCCCGATAACCCGCCCACCTTCGTCGTGGTCGAGTGCGCGCCTGCCGCCTGCCTGTACAAGGGCGCTGCCGCCGGCGACGGCGACCCGCGCATCGTGGACGGCGACATGCCCTCCATCATGGCCGGCCTGTGCTGCGGCGAGCCCAACATCCTGGGTTGGGATATCCTGCGCAACCACACCACCGCCTTCGTGTCCTGCCCCGACTGGGTCACCGCTCGCGGCATGCGCACCCTGGGCGCTCCCGAGAAGGGCGACCCGCGCGTCATCTCCGGCGAGTCCGGCGCCGTGACCACCGGTCTGGTCGAGACCCTTATGCTCGATCCCGAGTACGCCGAGCTCAAGGAGCTCATTGGCCTGGACAAGACGAGCTCCGTGCTCTGCTTCTCCACCGAGGGCGACACCGATCCGGATCAGTATCGCCGCATTGTTTGGGAAGGCGAATATCCCACTTGCTAATCGCTGGGGCGGAGTAAATAGGTATCGCTCCGCCACCTCACAGGTAGATTCCTTCGTTTGAAAGGTTATGAACAATGGCTAAAGAACTCGATTACGACGCTATCAAGGCTGCTGCGGAGTCCCATCGTGCTGATATGACTCGCTTCCTGCGCGCTATGATCTCCCACCCCTCTGAGTCCTGCGAGGAGGGTGAGGTTGTTGCCTGCATCAAGGCCGAGATGGAGAGCCTTGGCTATGACGAGGTCAAGGTCGACGGCCTTGGCAACGTTATGGGCTTTATGGGCGAGGGTGACAAGATCATCGCCATCGACTCCCACATCGACACCGTCGGCATCGGCAACATCGAGAACTGGGATGCCGATCCCTACGAGGGCTACGAGACCGACGAGATCATCTACGGCCGCGGCGGCTCCGACCAGGAGGGCGGCATGGCTTCTGCTACCTACGCTGCCAAGATGATGAAGGACATGGGCCTCATCCCCGAGGGCTACAAGATCATGGTCGTCGGCACCGTCCAGGAAGAGGACTGCGACGGCATGTGCTGGCAGTACATCTACAACAAGGACGGCATTAAGCCCGAGTTCGTCATTTCCACTGAGCCCACCGACGGCGGCATCTATCGCGGTCACCGCGGCCGCATGGAGATCCGCGTCGACGTTCACGGCACCTCCTGCCACGGTTCCGCTCCCGACCGCGGCGACAACGCCATCTACAAGATGGCCGACATCATCGCCGACGTCCGCGCCCTCAACAACAACGGCTGTGACGAGTCGACCGACATCAAGGGCCTCGTCAAGATGCTCGACCCCAAGTACAACCCCGAGCACTTCGAGGACGCCCGCTTCCTGGGCCGCGGCACCTGCACCGTCAGCCAGATCTTCTACACCAGCCCCAGCCGCTGCGCTGTCGCTGACTCCTGCGCCATCTCCATCGACCGTCGCATGACCGCCGGTGAGACCTGGGAGTCCTGCCTGGACGAGATTCGCAACCTGCCGGCCGCCAAGAAGTACGGCGACGACGTGAAGGTCTCCATGTACATGTACGACCGTCCGTCCTGGACCGGCGAGGTTTACGAGACCGAGGCTTACTTCCCCACGTGGATCAACAAGGAGACCGCTCCGCACGTCAAGGCCCTCGTCGACGCCCACAAGGCCATGTTCGGTGACGAGCGCATCGGCTGCGAGCCCAGCATGGACAAGCGCACCGGTCGTCCGCTGTGCGACAAGTGGACCTTCTCCACGAACTGCGTTTCCATCCAGGGCCGCTATGGCATCCCCTGCGTCGGCTTCGGCCCGGGTGCCGAGTCTCAGGCTCACGCTCCCAACGAGGTCACCTACAAGGACGACCTGGTCACCGCTGCCGCCATGTATGTGGCTGCCCTGAACCTCTACGATCCGAGCCAGGCCGATGGCGACGCCACCGTGTTCCGCGCCGGTCTGACCAACAACAAGATCGATTAGTCCCATTCCTCGATCTTGTTGAGCCGGGGACAGCTCGTGTCCCCGGCACCCCCTGTTGACTTGGGGCCCGCGGTCGTTATCTCCCATGCTTCCTCAACGGTAGCGGGTCCTCGTCATAGTGCTCTGCATGTTCTAGCCACACGCGCATGCCGGAGCACATCTACTCATTGCGATCGTTTCATCTTTGGAAAGGATATTTACATGGACGCCAAGTTTACCGAGCTCGTCGAGCAGCTGAACGGCCTCGATTTTAAGGGCATGTACGGCAGCGACTTCCTGCACACCTGGGATAAGACCACCGATGAGCTCAAGGCGCTCTACATCGTCGCCGACGCCCTGCGCGAGCTGCGTGAGAACAACGTTTCGTCCAAGATCTTCGACTCGGGCCTGGCCGTCTCCCTGTTCCGCGACAACTCCACCCGTACGCGCTTCTCCTTCTCTAAGGCCGCCAACCTGCTCGGCCTCGAGCTGCAGGACCTGGACGAGAAGAAGTCCCAGATCGCTCACGGCGAGACCGTCCGCGAGACCGCTACCATGATCTCCTTCATGGCCGACGTCATCGGCATCCGCGACGACATGTACATCGGCAAGGGCGACGCCTACATGGCCGAGGTCTCCGAGTCTGTCCAGCAGGCCTACGAGGACGGCGTTCTGGATCACCGTCCCACGCTCATCTCCCTGCAGTCCGACTCCGATCACCCCACGCAGTCCTCTGCCGACATGCTTTACCTCATCAACGAGTTTGGCGGTCTTGAGAACCTCAAGGGCAAGAAGGTTGCCGTCACCTGGGCCTATTCGCCCTCTTACGGCAAGCCGCTGTCCTGCCCGCAGTCGCTGATCAGCCTGCTGCCCCGCTTTGGCATGGACGTCACCCTGGCCCACCCCGAGGGCTACGACCTCATGCCCGAGGTCGTCGAGCGCGCCAAGGGCTATGCCGCCGAGTCCGGCACCACCTTTAAGCAGGTCAACACCATGGCCGAGGCCTTCGAGGGCGCCGACATCGTGATCCCCAAGAGCTGGGCTCCGTTTGCCGCCATGGAGAAGCGTACCAACCTGTACGCGGAGGGCGACGACGCCGGCATCGCAGCGCTCGAGAAGGAGCTGCTCGCTCAGAACGCCACCCATCAGGACTGGTGCTCCACGACCGAGCTCATGGAGAAGACTGCCAACGGCCAGGACACCATCTTTATGCATCCGCTGCCCGCCGACATCTCCGGTGTCTCTTGCGAGCACGGCGAGGTCAACGCCGACGTCTTTGACATGCACCGCGTGGGCATGTACAAGGAGGCCAGCTACAAGCCGTACGCCATCGCAGCCATGATGTTCCTGCAGAAGGTTGCCGATCCCGCCGCTACCCTCAAGGCCCTCGACGAGCGCAACACCGCCCGTTGGTTCCAGGCCTAAAGCCGCGCTGAGGTAAGCCATGTAAAGGGGGCGCTCTGCCAACCGGCGGGGTGCCCCTTTTTGCATCGTGGGCGTGCGGGATAAGCGCTTTCGATGTAGATGCCCCGCGACGCGAGTTATGGGTACGATGGTTTCAGGGGAGGTATCGCCATGAAACTCGGTTGCGTCATTATGGCTTCGGGCGAGGGCAAGCGGTTTGGCTCTAACAAGATGCTCGCCGATATCTATGGCAAGCCGCTGATTGCCCGGACTATCGATTCGGTTCCCCGGGGCTTTGACGTCGTGGTTTCGACGCGTTGGCCCGAGGTCGCCCAGATTTGCGAGGACAGGCATTGCCCGTGCGTGCTGCACGATGCCGAGCTGCGCAGCGAAAGCGTCCGTGCGGGCCTTTCGTGGGGAGTCGAACGCAACTGGAAAGGTTGCCTCTTTTTGCCGGGCGACCAGCCACTTGTGAGTTCGGATTCTTTTGAGGCTATGGTTCGTGCATTTGACGAGCGTGGCCGCAAGCATCCGGTGCGTCTTGCGTGCAACGGCGAGCCTTCGAGCCCGGTGCTCTTTCCGGCGGAACTGTTCGATGCGCTTATGTGTCTTGAGGGCAAGGACGGCGGCGGTTCGATTCTCAAGGACCGTACCGACGTGGTACTGGTCGAGGCGCGTGCCTACGAGCTGTGGGACGTCGATACCGCCAAGGGACAGCGGCGCATAACGGAGCATATCGCCGCCTGCTCGTATTTTGATCGCGTGGCAAACTGCATCAATCAATAAGGAGCAATTATGATCATCATCAAAAACGGCGCGCTTGTGACGCCCCAGGGGCTTCGCCGCGCCGATCTTGCCATGGAGGGCGACAAGATCGTGCGGATTGCCGCGGCGATTGAGCCGGCCGAGGGCGATACCGTCGAGGATGCCGCGGGCTGCTGGGTGTTTCCCGGCTTTATCGACGGCCACACGCACATGCAGTGCTGGACCGGCATGGATTGGACAGCCGATAGCTTTGAGACCGGCACGCGTGCGGCTGCCTGCGGCGGTACGACGACCATTGTGGACTACGCGACGGCCGATCGCGGCGTGACTATGCCCGATGCCTTGGCCGAGTGGCATCGCCGCGCCGACGGAACCTGCACGGCCAACTACGCTTTTCATATGGCACTCGCCGAGTGGAACGAGCGCAATCGCGCCGACCTTTCGGCCATGCGCGAGGCGGGCGTGTCGTCGTTTAAGACCTACTTTGCCTACGATCATCTGCGCCTGGACGATGCCGAGACGCTCGAGGTGCTGGAGGAGCTCAAGCGTATTG
Organism: uncultured Collinsella sp.; assembly: GCA_947642445.1. Classification (GTDB taxonomy): domain Bacteria; phylum Actinomycetota; class Coriobacteriia; order Coriobacteriales; family Coriobacteriaceae; genus Collinsella. Next base: position 12,547 of record CANRSF010000021.1, read on the forward strand.
GCGGCATACTGTGCGTGCATTGCGAGAACGGTACGCTGGTGAATGAGCTGCAGAAGCGCGTGTACGAGCAGGGGATTCATGGACCCGAGGGCCATGCACTCAGCCGTCCGGATGTGTGCGAGGCCGAGGCCGTGAGCCGTCTGCTATATCTGGCGCACCTGGCCGGCGACGCACCGGTCAACGTGGTGCACCTTTCGACCAAGCTGGGGCTTGAGGCTATCCGTGCCGCCAAGGCGCGCGGGCAGAAGAACATCTATGTCGAGACCTGCCCTCAGTATCTGATGCTCGACGACACCTGCTATCTGGAGCAGGGAGAGGACGGCTTTGCGGGTGCCAAGTATGTGATGAGTCCGCCGCTGCGCCATGCTGGCGACCGTGCGGCTCTGCGCGAGGCGCTTGTGTCCGGCGAGATCGATACGATTGCGACCGACCACTGCAGCTTTAACCTGCACGGGCAAAAGGACCGCGGACGCGACGACTTCCGCGCGATTCCCAACGGCGGGCCCGGTGTGGAGCATCGCCCCGTTGCGATCGCTACGAGCTTGGAGGGACAGCTGGGTCCTGAGGATCTGTGCCGCTTGATGAGCGAGAACCCGGCGCGCGTCTTTGGCATGTATCCGCGCAAGGGCTGTCTTGCCGAGGGCTCCGATGCCGACGTATGCGTGTGGGATCCCAAGGCGCGCTGGACCATTCGCGCGGCGACGCAGCATCAGGCTGTGGACTATACGCCGCTCGAGGGCTTTGAGGCACACGGCCGCGCCAAGGCCGTGTTTGTGAACGGCGTGCTGGCTGCGCGCGACGGCGAGCCCACCGGAGCCCAACCCGGCCGCTACGTCCCCCGCTAACAGGGAGGCCGCCAAATTTGCTACCCCTGGAGGCTGGTGGCGATGAGGGGGCGGTTGAGGGCTGCCTCGAAGCGATCTGCCATTGTTGGGTCGGCAAGCGTGTCGGCTTGGTTGAGCATGATACGGGCATTGCTGAGGTTCAGCATCTGCAGCTCGGCATTGAGCACCTGGGCGACGCGCTCTGGGGCGGCAGCGTCGGTGGGCTCGCAGCCGCAGCGCTCGCAGAAGAGCTCGGGGCGGTGGACAACCTCGGCGACGGGCTTGCCCAGCCCCGAGGCGCCGACGACCCAGACAACGTTTGCCGTGCCGGCGGGAACGACCGGCTCCCAGGCGGCATGTGCCTTGAGCGGGAGTCGCTTGCTGCCATCTGCCTCGGCCAACACATAGTCAAAGCGCTGCGCCAGCTCGTTGAGCGGCTCGGCGGGGGCGGAGAGCTTGCCTGTCTCCGGGTTCAAAACACCCGCCTGGCAGATGCTTCCGCGCACAAGGCCCGCGCAGGCCTCGCAGGTGCAGCCGGGGGCATGCGCGGCACCCGGCTTCCAAGGCGCGGCATCCAGGCGACGGTTTGACCCGTCCCACGGCACGCCGGCGACGGGAAACATGTGCGTGGTGGTGCAGAGGAGCACGCGGCCGCCAGCGCGCATGAGCTCGAGACCCAGCGTCTTTAGCAAGGTCGACTTACCGCCACTGCCGATAATCGCGGTAATGCCCGACTCGATCCTGAGCGCGGAGGCAAGATTGCCGCTAACCGTTTCCATCTGTTCACCGCCGTATAATACTGTGATAATAAATAATCATCAGAGTAGCGGCCGAACCGCTTTTGCTCTGCTCAAACCGTAGCACAGGGAGGTGCCCCGGGAATGCTCGTTTATGTTCGCGGCGCCGGCGATATCGCCACGGGTGTCGCTGCCCGTTTGGTGCGCGCCGGCGTGTCGGTTGTCATGGCCGATATCGCGGTTCCCACGTGCATCCGCCGCACAATCAGTTTTTGCGAGGCCATTCGCCTGGGCGAGGTCCAGGTCGAGGGCATTCGCGCTCGCTTGGCACAGACGCCGGCTGAGGCGCTTGCGATTGCCGAGGCTGGAGACGTCGCCGTTGTGGTAGACCCCCAGGCCAAGATGATCGGCGAGCTGAAACCCACGGCTGTGGTCGACGCGATTTTGGCTAAGCGCAACTTGGGCACCACGCGCGACATGGCGCCTGCCGTCATCGCTGTGGGGCCGGGCTTTACCGCGCCGATTGACTGCGACGCCGTGGTCGAGACCATGCGCGGGCATTTTCTCGGCCGTGTCATTACCCAAGGTTCGCCCCAGCCCAACACGGGCGTGCCGGGCATTATCGCCGGCTATGGCAAGGAACGTGTTATCCACAGCCCCGCCGCCGGCGTGTTTCGGTCCGACCGCGCAATCGGCGACATCGTGAGCGCCGGAGACGTGATTGGCTACGCGGGCGATACGCCCATGTGCACGCAGATCGATGGCTGTCTGCGCGGGCTTTTGGCGAACGGCGTGCAGGTGACTAAGGGCTTTAAATGCGCCGATGTCGATCCGCGCGGCGACGCCAGCTACATCAACTATATTTCGGACAAGGCGACATCGGTCGGCGGCGGCGTGCTCGAGGCACTCGCTATGCTCACCGATGTCTTTAGAGGATAGAAGGCGGCAATGGAAAAGCTCGATGTTGTGAATGCGGCGCTTGCCGCCCTGCGTGCTGGCGAGACGTGCGAGCTCGTGGTCGTGGCCGGTACGGCGGGGTCATCACCACGCGGCGTGGGCGCCTGGATGGCCGTCTTTGCCGATGGCAGCCAAGCGGGCACCATCGGCGGCGGCAAGATTGAGCTTTTTGCGCTGGACGAGGCGCGCGAGCTGCTGGCCGCAGGGCAATCGCGTCTGGTCCGCTACACCATGGGCGGCGAGAACTCCGATACCGGCATGATCTGCGGCGGAGCCATCTGCCTGTGCTACCTGCATTTGGATGCGACTCAGGCACCGTTGTTCCAGTCGGTTGCCGACGTCTTGGCCTATCGGCGCATCGGCGACTTCGTCATCGACTTTGAGCCGTTTATCGCGAGCGCGCTCGAGGGCGATGTGGCCGAGTACCATGGCGAGGCATCGCGCCATACCATTGCAGGCTGCCCCGAGCTTTCGCTGGTGGAGGAGGGGAGTAGGGTCACCTACACCAACGCCGCCTCTGAGATTCCTCCCGCGCACATCGAGACGCTCTGCCCCGAGGGCCTGACCTATATCTTTGGCTGCGGACACGTGGGTGCTGCGACGGCGCGGGTGCTCACGGCGGCGGGCTTTGCCGTCGTGGCCTGCGACGATCGCCCGGGCACGTTGACGCCCGAATGGGTGCCCGGTGTCTACGACCGTCGTCTGGTCGACTACAAGAACCTGAGCAAGCAGTGCCCCATCGGCCCGCGTGACCTAGTGGTCGTCGCCACAGCAGGTCACAAGTCCGATATCGACGTGGTGATTCAGGCCATGCGTGCCAAGCCTACCTATCTGGGTTGCCTGGGTTCGCGCCGCAAGACGGCCTTTGTGCGCGCCCGCCTGGAGCAGGAGGGCTTTACGCAGGAGCAGATTGACGGACTGCACCTGCCGATCGGTGTCGCCATCGAGGCCGAGGACCCCGAGGAGATCGCCATCTCCATCGCTGCCGAGATGATCCACCTGCGCCGCACCAAACTCGTCCCCCGCAAGCGATAGTCGTATCCCAAATGAGCTGCCCCAGCCCTCTGCCGCATGCGGGTCAAAATGCTACCTGTGCCATATGCCCTATAATGTCCGACCGTTGAGCGGCATGGGGCCGCTGCCTAGGGTATGGGAGGCACAAATGGCAGAGTCGGCAGCAGGGGATGCCCTGTTCGAGCGTACGGGAAAAGTTTCGTTTGTGCAGGTATTACCCCATGCACTGCAGCATGTGCTGGCGGCATTCGCGGGTATCGTCACGCCCGCCATCATTATCGCGTCGGTCTGTGGCTTTACCCCTCAAGAGGAAGCCGCTGTCATCCAGGCGTCGCTCGTCCTCTCGGCGATTGACATTTTCCTTCAACAGTTTCCCATAAAAGGTGTCGTCGGTTCGGGCCTGCCCATTGTGATGGGTGCGAGCTTTACCTTCGTGCCGGCGCTCAAGGCAGTCGGTCTTGAGCTTGGTTTTGAGGCCGTACTGGGCGCCCAGGTAATCGGCGGCGCGCTCGTCGCACTCTTCGGCCTACTGTTTAGGCGCGTGAGTTTTCTGTTTCCGGCCCCGGTGCTTGGCACCGTCATCTTTGTCATTGGCCTGTCGCTATGCCCAGTGGCAGTTGCCTCCATGGCGGGCGGGGAGGGCGCGGCCGATTTTGGCAGTGTCACCAACTGGGCCGTCGCACTTGTGACGTTCGTCGTCACCTTTATGGCTGGCAACTACGGCAAGGGCGCGCTTAGGCTGGGCAGCATCCTGGCTGGTATCTGCGCGGGCTTTGTTTTGGCTGCGGTGTTGGGCATGGTCGATTTCTCGGCCATCGCGACCGCCAGCTGGTTCGCCCCGCCGGCCCTGGGCGCCCATCGCCTGGTGTTCGACCCGGCCGCGTGCGCCGTTGTGGGCGTTGTCGCCATTGTCAACGCAGTACAGGTCATGGGCGAGTTTGCCGCCGTGTCGTCCGCTGCGCTCGATACCCCTGCGACCGATAGCCAGATCTCGGGTGGCCTGATCGCCAACGGCCTGGTCGGTATGCTGTCAGGCTTTTTTGGCGGCGTCCCCACGGCAACCTTTGGCCAGAATGTGGGCATTATCGCCGAGAACAAGGTCGTCAACCGCATGGTCTTTACGCTTGCGGCTGCCATCCTGCTCATCGCGGGCCTGCTGCCCAAGTGTGCGGCGGTGCTCACGTCTATTCCGCAGCCGGTCATCGGTGGCGCCACGATTGGCGTGTTCGCGACCATCGGTATGAACGGTGTGGTCATGTTTGCCCGCCACGGCCTGTCTCAGCGCGATACCACGCTCATGGGTCTCTCTATCGCCTTTGGCACGGGCATTGAGCGCACGGCCGGCGCGCTTGCCGGCGCTGGATTCCCCGCATGGGTCGGCACCGTTTTTGGCGGATCCTCCATTGCCGTCGCCGCGCTCGTTGCTGTGATCCTCAACCTGGTCCTCCCGCGCCAAAAATAACGCCCCATATATGAGTTGCGGTGGAATAGGGACTGTTTAAGCCTTTTAAGCCATCAAACAGTCTCTATCTCACCGCAACTGCTGTTTTCCTCCGTGCCCTAGGGATCAATTTGTGCGGGGGAGTTGTGGAGTTGTGCAGGCAGACGAGGTTTTTCTGGAAATACGCACCCAATGCGCGTATAGTACCGATTGTTTTGTCGGCTCCTGCTGCGTCGAGTCCAAACCGCGAAATGCCATGAGCGGCGCGGATGCAGCCAGGAGGCACGAGGACAACCCATCGTGGCCACGCCCCGTGCTTAAAACCCCAAGAAGGAGTGAACAATGGCAGAAGAGAAGTATGTGCCGCGTCTGAAGACCAAGTACAACAACGAGGTCAAGCAGCAGCTTCAGGACAAGTTCCAGTACGAGAACGTCATGATGATCCCCAAGTTTGAGAAGATCGTCGTGAACATGGGTGTCGGCGAGGCCGCTACCGATTCCAAGGCCATCGACGGTGCCGTGCGCGACCTGCGCGCCATCACCGGCCAGCAGCCGATGATCACCCGTGCCCGCAAGTCCATCGCTACCTTCCGCCTGCGCGCTGGTATGCCGATCGGCTGCAAGGTTACCCTGCGTGGCGACCGTATGTGGGAGTTCTTCGATCGTCTGACCTCCGTCGCGATTCCCCGTATCCGCGACTTCCGCGGCATCTCTGCCAAGAGCTTCGACGGCCGTGGTAACTTCTCCATGGGCGTCACCGAGCAGCTCATCTTCCCCGAGATCGACTTCGACTCCGTCGATCACCAGCGTGGTATGGACATCACTTTCGTGACCACCGCCAATACCGATGAGGAGGCCAAGGCCCTTCTGGACGCCTTCGGTTTCCCGTTCAAGAAATAGGTTCACCTGCCCTATGAGCGCCGTTCCCAGAAGGGGGCGGCGCTTGGGGCGAACAATACTCTATGTGAGGAGGATATAAGTGGCTAAGACATCGATGATCGTCAAGTGCAATCGCAAGCAGAAGTTCTCTACTCGTGAGTACACGCGCTGCCAGCGCTGCGGCCGTCCGCACTCTGTGTACCGCAAGTTCGGCCTGTGCCGTGTCTGCTTCCGCGAGCTTGCACTCAAGGGCGAGCTTCCCGGCGTTAAGAAGGCCAGCTGGTAAGTCACTACCAGCGTTTCAAGCATCCGTTTGGAACAGGGAAAACGCGCTAGTTAGGCTTTGCCGTTAAGGGCGGCGAAGAACCAAGAGCACGTGTTCATCAAGAACGAAGGAGAATCTGTATGAACCTTACAGACCCGATCGCAGATATGCTTACGCGCATCCGTAACGCTAACTCTGTGAACAAGGCCACGGTCTCCATGCCGAGCAGCAAGAAGCTCGTCGAGATCGCTCGTGTTCTGCACGAGGAGGGCTACATCGAGGGCTACGATGTCGAGGACACCGTTCCCCAGAAGACTCTGCACATCACGCTTAAGTATGGTCCCAAGAAGGCTAAGGTCATCAACGGCATCCGCCGCATTTCCAAGCCGGGCCTGCGTAAGTACACCGGCGTTGCCGACATGCCCCGCGTCCGCGGTGGCCTTGGTACCGCCATTATTTCCACCAGCCATGGCGTTATGACCGACCGCGATGCTCGCAAGCACAACGTCGGCGGCGAAATCATCGCTTACGTCTGGTAATTCGCTCGGTAGGTAGAAGGAAAGGAGATCACCGTGTCTCGTATCGGTAATAAGCCTGTCCAGATTCCCGCCGGAGTCGAAGTGGCAGTCAACGGCAACAACGTTGTCGTCAAGGGCCCCAAGGGCCAGCTCGAGCTCGATGTCTTTGAGAAGCTCGCTATCAACATCGAGGACAACGTCCTCACCGTTTCCCGTCCCGACGACGAGCGTGAGACCCGTGCCCGCCACGGCCTCACCCGTGCCCTCATCCACAACATGGTTGTTGGCGTTTCCGAGGGCTTCGAGAAGAAGCTCGAGCTCGCCGGCGTCGGTTACCGCGTGCAGCAGAAGGGCAAGAACCTCGAGTTCTCCCTGGGCTTCTCGCACCCCGTGATCGTCGAGGCTCCCGAGGGCATCACCTTCGAGGTTCCCGACAACACCCACGTGAACGTCAAGGGTATCAACAAGCAGCAGGTCGGTCAGATCGCCGCTGAGATCCGCGGCCATCGTCCTCCCGAGCCTTACAAGGGCAAGGGTATCCACTACGTTGGCGAGCACATCCGCCGCAAGCTGGGTAAGGCCGCCAAGTAGTCGTAACCGACTCACTCGCATAAGACCAGCACCCCGTCAGGTGCTGGCAAGATCAACCTTTTTAGGAGTTTACGTATGAACAAGCATAAGGCGAAGCTGGAAGGCCTCAAGCGTCGTCAGCGTCGTGTTCGCGGCAAGGTCTCGGGTACCTCCGAGCGTCCGCGTCTTCGCGTGACCCGTACTAACGCCAACATCTATGCCCAGATCATCGACGACAGCAAGGGCTCCAGCCTGACGCTCGTCTCTGCCTCGACCCTCGAGGCCGAGTTCAAGGGCACCCACACCTCGAACAAGGAGGCTGCGGAGAAGGTCGGTCAGCTCGTTGGCAAGCGTGCCATCGAGGCCGGCATCACCAAGGTCGCCTTCGATCGCGGTGGCCGTATCTACCATGGCCGCGTCAAGGCCCTCGCCGACGGTGCTCGTGCCGCCGGTCTCGAGTTCTAGGAGGTATGTAGCACATGGCTCGTAATCAGAAGCAGCAGCGCGAGGCCTCCGAGTTCGAGGAGCGCGTCGTTTACATCAACCGCGTGTCGAAGACCGTCAAGGGTGGTCGTCGCATGAGCCTCGTCGCTCTCGTCGTCGTTGGCGACGGCAAGGGCAACGTCGGCGTTGGCATGGGCAAGTCCGCTGAGGTGCCCCTGGCCATCTCCAAGGCGTCTCTCGATGCCAAGAAGAACATGTTCCACGTGCCGGTGACCGAGCAGGGCACCATCCCGCACGAGGTTCTCGGCCACTTTGGTGCCGGCCGCATCATCATCAAGCCCGCTGTCGAGGGTACCGGCGTTATCGCCGGCGGCGCTGTGCGTCCCCTCTTCGAGCTTGCTGGCATCAAGAACGTCCTGTCCAAGTCCCTCGGTACCGACAACGGCCTCAACATCATCAAGGCTGCCGTCGAGGGCCTCAAGGAGCTCTCCAGCCCTGAGGACGTCGCGGCTCGCCGTGGCCTGACGGTCTCCGAGATGTTCGTCGGTAAGGAGAACTAAGCATGGCTGACACCATCAAGATCAAGCAGGTCCGCAGCACCAACGGTTGCAAGCAGGACCAGGTCCGTACTGTCCGTGCCCTCGGTCTCCACAGGATCCGCGAGGTTCGCGAGATTGCTGACAACGAGTCCGTCCGCGGCATGATCTTCAAGGTCAAGCACCTTGTCGAGATTGTAGAGGAGTAGCAAATGCAGCTTCACGATCTTACTCCCGCGCCCGGTTCCACTAAGAACCGCAAGCGCGTCGGCCGTGGCAATTCTTCGGGTCACGGCACCACTTCTGGCCGCGGCCAGAAGGGCCAGGGTTCCCGCTCTGGTGGCACCAAGGGTGCCGGCTTCGAGGGTGGCCAGACTCCGCTGGCTATGCGCCTGCCCAAGCTTCCGGGCTTCCGCAACCCCCGTCGTATCGAGTACACCGCTGTTAACGTTGAGCGTCTCGAGCGTAAGTTCGAGGACGGCGCTGTAATCGACGGTGCCGCTCTTAAGGCCGCTCGCATCACCAAGAGCGAGTTCGAGCCCGTCAAGGTGCTCGGCAATGGTGAGCTCACCAAGAAGTTCACGGTCAAGGTCGACAAGGTCAGCGCTTCTGCGCAGGCCAAGATCGAGGCCGCCGGCGGAAAGGTCGAGCTGCCGTGCTAAATGGTCTTAAGAATGCTTTCCGCATCAAAGAATTGCGCGAAAAGATTCTTTTTACCATAGCTATGCTCGTCGTGTACCGCATTGGTGCGCACGTTCCTGTGCCCGGCATTCCCTTCCAGGGGATGCTGGGCCTTTTCTCGACCGATAACAATTCGGTCGCCGCAGGTGCTATGGCCCTCCTGAATCTTTTCTCTGGCGGCGCGTTGAGCTATGTGTCGGTGTTTTCGCTGGGCATCATGCCTTACATCACCAGCTCGATCATCCTCCAGATGCTCCAGGCCGTCGTGCCTTCCCTGCATGAGCTTGCCCGCGAGGGCGAGGTCGGTCAGACCAAGATTACGCAGTATTCGCGTTACCTCACCCTGGCTCTGGCAATCCTCAACTCCGTGGGTTACCTCTTCCTCTTTAAGAGCTTCGGCATCAGCTTCAATGGCGCCGGCGCTCCCGAGATCATCTTCGACCTCATGATTGTCGGCACGCTCACCGCGGGCGCCATGCTGATCATGTGGATTGGTGAGCTCATCACCCAGCGCGGTATCGGCAATGGCATGTCGCTGATCATCTTTGCGAACATCATGGCCGGTCTGCCGCAGGCGATCTTCTCCAGCACCGAGGGCAATGCCGGTGGCATCATCACCATGGTGATCATCTGCGCCATCATCCTGCTGGTTATCCCGCTGATTGTTTTCCTTGAGCGTGGCCAGCGCCGCATCCCGGTCTCCTACGCCAAACGCGTCGTGGGCCGTCGCATGATGGGTGGCCAGACCACCTACCTGCCCATTAAGGTCAATACCGCGGGTGTCGTGCCGATTATCTTCGCTTCGGCGCTGCTGTACTTCCCGGCTCAGATTGCCGTGTTCTTCCCCGGCATCGGTTGGATTCAGGCAGTTGCCTCTGCGCTTTCGACCGGTTGGCTCAACTGGGTGCTTAACGTTGTCCTCATCGTGTTCTTCGCGTACTTCTACACCTCCATGGTGTTTAACCCCGATGACACGGCCGACAACCTTAAGAAGCAGGGCGGCTTTATTCCGGGCGTGCGTCCGGGTAGGGCTACCGCGGCCTACATCAAGAACGCGCTCAACAAGATCACGCTTCCCAGCGCTGTCTTTTTGGCGCTCATCGCCATCGTGCCTTCGATTATCTTCTCCTTCACGGGTAACCATCTGATCCAGGCATTTGGTGGCACGTCCATCCTCATCATGGTCGGCGTCGTGCTCGACACGGTCGATAAGCTCGAAGGCCAGATCAAGATGTATGATTACGATGGATTCTTTAAATAGGCTAGAGGAGGATTGCTCATGAACCTCGTATTGCTCGGAGCTCCGGGTGCCGGTAAGGGTACCGTCGCACAGGAGCTCGTCGCCGAGTTTGGCATCGCTCACATTTCCACGGGTGACCTGCTGCGTGCTGCCGTCAAGGGTGGCACCGAGCTTGGTATTCAGGCTAAGAAGTACATGGACGCTGGCGAGCTCGTTCCCGACCAGCTCGTGATCGACCTTGTCAAGGAGCGCCTTGCCGCCGACGATGCCCAGCAGGGCTTTATTCTCGACGGCTTCCCGCGCAACACCGCCCAGGCTGTGACGCTCGATTCCGAGCTCTCCGCCATGGGTCGCGAGATCGATTGCGCCCTTCTGGTCGATGTGGCCCCTGAGGTCATTATCGATCGTCTGTCTTCGCGTCGCACCTGCCGCGCCTGCGGTTACACCGGCACTGCTGCCGATGCCACCTGCCCCAAGTGCGGTGGCGAGATGTATCAGCGCGACGACGACAAGCCCGAGACCATCAAGAACCGTCTCGACGTCTACGAGAAGTCCACGAGCCCGCTCGTCGACTACTATCGTGGCCAGGGTCTGCTCAAGTCGGTCAACGGTGACCAGGCTCGCGAGACCGTGTACGGGGATGTCAAAGAGGCTCTCGGTCTATGATCAAGATTAAGTCTGCAACGCAAATCGAGCAGATGAAGAAGGCAGGAGCGCTATCTAAGATGGCGCTCCGCCACGTTGGGGCCATGGTCCGCCCTGGTGTTTCGACCTTTGAGCTCGATCAGCTAGCGGAGCAGATTATCCGCATGCATGGCGGCACCCCGGCCTTTAAGGGTTACGGCGGGTTCCCCGGAACCATTTGCGCATCGATCAACGATGCCGTGGTCCACGGTATTCCCAACCCCGATATGATCCTGCGCGATGGCGATATCATCTCCATCGATACGGGAGCCGTTGTCGACGGTTGGGTCGGCGATAACGCATGGACGTTTTTCGTCGGCACCCCCACGCCCGAAGCCAAGGCTTTGTGCGAGGTCACGCGCGATTGCCTTAAGGCTGCCATCGAGCAGGCTGTTCCTGGTAACCATATCGGGGACGTCGGTTATGCCGTTCAGTCCCTCGCCGAGTCTCACGGTTACGGCGTGCTTCGCGACTATGTGGGTCATGGCATTGGCCGCGTGATGCACGAGGACCCCAACGTTCCTAACTATGGAAAGAAGGGGAGGGGCGTTCGCCTCCAGGCCGGCATGGTCATTGCCATCGAGCCGATGGTTACGATGGGTTCCAACCATGTGAGCACGGGCTCCGACGGTTGGATTGTTACGACCAACGACCACCTGCCCGCCGCGCACTACGAGAACACCGTCGCCATTACCAATGACGGTCCGGTGATTCTCACCACGGATGCCCAAGGTGCTTGGTGCTCCTTGCAAGGCGGCGAAATGTAAAAGTCGCCGCCCCCTGATGCCCAACCTCGCCTTTCAATTTCGAAGGCATGACCCCAAGGTCTATGCCTTCTCATTTCAAAGCGATCTTGGGCATCAGGGAACGGCTTTGTTTTACATTTCGAATGTAACAGGTTCCACTTAGTTGTGGAGCCATTACGAAGATATTACGATACGTGCATGCGTATTGTAGAATACTCAATCGCTGTCGTTTTCTAGAGAAAGATGATTGCTTGTGAAGAAGGAAGACGCAATTGAGCTCGAGGGTACGGTAAAGGAACCGCTGCCCAACGCCATGTTTAAGGTTGAGCTCGAGAACGGTCATTCGGTTCTGTGCAACATTTCTGGCAAGATCCGAATGAATTACATCCGTATTCTCCCCGGTGACAGGGTTGTCGTGGAGCTTTCCCCGTACGACCTGACCCGCGGCCGCATCACCTATCGCTATAAATAGCGGCACGCATACACGCACTCCTTTTCCGACTGCAGGCTTAGCTCAACCTACGGTCGGATTGTGTGTGAAGACCAGCCATAGTTTTAAACGCCTGCGGCTGGGCGAGTAGATAGTAGGGAAGTAGTTTGAGCGCTACCGAAAGGAAGAACGATGAAGGTACGTCCTTCGGTCAAGAAGATGTGCGATAAGTGCAAAATCATTAGGCGCCATGGCAAGGTCCTCGTCATTTGCGAGAACCCCCGTCATAAGCAGCGTCAGGGTTAAGAGAGGAGACTACGTTGGCCCGTATTAATGGTGTCGACCTCCCGCGTGAGAAGCGCGTTGAGATCGGTCTGACCTACATTTACGGCATCGGCCGCACCACTGCGACGAAGATTTGCGTCGAGTGCAACGTTAACGTGGATACGCGCGTTAAGGACCTCACCGAGGATGAGGTTAACGCCATCCGCGATTATATCGACAAGAACCAGATCATGGTTGAGGGCGACCTCCGCCGTGAGCGCAACCAGAACGTCAAGCGCCTTATGGACATCGGCTGCAACCGCGGCCTTCGTCACCGCAAGGGCCTCCCGGTCCGCGGCCAGCGCACCCACACTAACGCTCGTACCCGTAAGGGCCCGAAGCGTCAGATCGGTGCTAAGAAGAAGAAATAAGGAGCGCTAGATAGATGGCTACTGCTAAGAAGAACGTTCGCGCTGCCCGTCTGAAGCGCGCGGACCGTAAGAACATTTCCGTGGGCCAGGCTCACATTCGTTCTACGTTCAACAACACGATCGTTTCGATCACCGATCCCCAGGGCAACGTCATTTCCTGGAAGTCGGCTGGCCAGGTGGGCTTCAAGGGCTCCCGTAAGTCCACGCCGTTCGCTGCCCAGATGGCTGCCGAGGCTGCTGCCAAGCAGGCCATGGAGCACGGTATGAAGAAGGTTTCCGTCTTCGTCAAGGGCCCCGGCTCCGGTCGTGAGACCGCCATCCGCTCCCTCCAGGCTGCTGGCCTCGAGGTCTCGAGCATCCAGGACAAGACCCCCATCCCGCACAACGGCTGCCGCCCCAAGAAGCGTCGCCGCGTGTAACTGAAAGGATCGTATCAATATGGCAATCGACAGGACTCCTGTTCTTAAGCGCTGCCGTCAGCTCGGGATCGATCCCGCTGAGCTCGGTTACAGCAGCAAGAAGGAATCTATCCGTCAGCCCAAGCGCCGTCGCAAGGAATCTGAGTACGGCATGCAGCTGCGCGAGAAGCAGAAGGTCAAGTTCATCTATGGCGTTCTGGAGAAGCAGTTCCACGGCTACTTCAATAAGGCCCGTAAGATGAACGGCGTTACCGGTGAGAACCTCATGATCATCCTTGAGTCTCGCCTCGACAACGTCGTCTTCCGTCTTGGCTTCGCCCGCACCCGCAAAGAGGCTCGTCAGTCCGTCCGTCACGGTCACTTCACCGTGAACGGCAAGCGCGTGGACATCCCGTCCTACCGCGTCAAGGCCGGCGACGTCGTCGCTGTCGGCGAGAAGTTCCGTGACCTCCTCCCCATCAAGGAGGCCCTGATTTCCTCCGAGCGTTTCGAGGTCCCTGGCTGGCTCGAGGTCGATATCGAGAAGCTGTCTGGTAACGTGCTCGCTCTGCCGACGCGTGAGCAGATCAGCGGTGATATCAACGAGCAGCTCATCGTCGAGCTCTACTCTAAGTAGTCCATCCGGGCTGCTGAGGCTGGAGGTAATACATGTCAGAATTCATTAGGCCTCAGGTTCAGGTCGAAGAGATTAACGAGACGTCTGCTCGTGTCTCCGTTGAGCCGCTCGAGCGTGGCTACGGCGATACGCTGGGTAACTCCCTTCGTCGTGTTCTTCTGTCCTCGCTCGAGGGTGCCGCCGTCGAGGCTATTCAGATCGATGGCGCGCAGCACGAGTTCATGACCATCCCTAACATGGTCGAGGATGTCACCGACATCGTCCTGAATGTCAAGGGTCTTGTCTTCAGGGCTCTCGGCACGACCGACGAGGCGACCGCCACCATTTCTGTTGACGGCCCCTGCGAGGTCACCGGTGCGGACTTCTTTATTCCGTCCGAGTTTGAGCTGGTCAACCCCGAGCAGCACATCGCTACGCTCACCGAGGGTGGCCATCTCACCATGAGCATGCGCATCGGCTATGGCCGCGGCTATGTCTCTGGCGAGGCTAACAAGCGCGACAACGATCCCATCGGTGTGATCCACGTCGACTCGCTGTACTCGCCGGTGTCCCGTTGCGCCAAGCTCGTTGAGGCTTGCCGTGTCGGTCAGCACACCGACTACGACCGCCTTGTCCTCGAGATCGAGACCAACGGCTCCATCGCTCCGCGCGACGCCGTGGTCCAGGCTGCCAATATCATCAACCAGCATATGGCTGCCTTTATGAACCTTGCCGAGACCCCCGAGGTCGAGGAGGAGGCTTCGATCTTCGCTCCCGAGGTCACCAACGACAACGCCGAGCTGGACAAGCAGATTGAGGATCTGGACCTTTCCGTCCGTTCCTACAACTGCCTTAAGCGCGCCAGCATTCACTCGGTCCGTCAGCTCGTTGAGTTCTCGGAGAACGATCTGCTCAACATCCGTAACTTCGGTGTTAAGTCGATCGAGGAAGTGAAGGACAAGCTAGAGTCCATGGGCCTGAGCCTGAAGGCTTAATGCTTCGCATATTTGAGGAGAAACTAGACCATGCGTCACAACGTTAAGAAGGGCCTGAAGCTCGGCACCGATGCGAGCCACACCAAGGCCATGAAGAAGAGCCTTGCTAAGGCCCTCTTCGAGAACGACCGCATCAAGACCACCGAGACCCGCGCTAAGGCGCTGCGTTCGGTCGTCGATCCGATCATCACCTGGGCCAAGAAGGGCGACCTGCACTCTCGTCGTCTGGCCATCGCCAAGCTCGGCGATAAGCAGCTCGTTGCCGAGATCTTCGACAAGGCTGCTCAGGGCATGTGGCAGGACCGCAACGGCGGTTACACCCGCATCATGAAGCTCGGTAACCGCAAGGGCGACAACGCTCCCATCGTTATCATGGAGCTCGTCACCGAGCCTTGCACGCCTAAGGCCAAGAAGGCTGCTCCGGCCCCCAAGAAGGCCGCTGCTCCCAAGAAGGTCGAGGCCGTCGAGGAGGCTCCTGCTGAGGAGACCGCTGAGTAGACAATCCGTCTGCATAGGCTATATTCGAGGGGTACGTTCGCGTACCCCTCTTTTTTTGTCGCGATACCGTTGCTTGTTTGTTGGGAGCGCCCATGACTGCGCCGTCTGATTTCAATTCGATTTCCGAGCTTGATGCTACGCTCGTATTTCGCGTGGCCTATGATGGCTCGTCGTATAGCGGATTTGCCGAGCAGCCGGGACAGATGACGGTTGCGGGTGAGCTACGTCGAGCCATCGAGACGCTGCTTCGCCGCCCGATCGATCTGACGTGCGCGGGGCGTACCGATGCCGGCGTGCATGCCGTGGCTCAGTACATCAGCGTGCCCGTAACGGACGCTGAGCTCGCTTGTACGCGCCGTAGGTGGCTGCGGGCTATGGATGCCCTACTGCCCAAAGATATCGCCATTAACGAGGTCTACAAAGCCCGTAAAGGCTTTTCTGCGCGTTTTGACGCGCGCACCCGTACGTATACGTACCGTATTGCCGATCGAGATGCGCGCCCCGTGCTGTCCCGCGGTGCCGTGTGGTGGCATCGCTATCCCTTGGATGTTGAGGCTATGTCTGCTGCCTGCCCCGCACTGCTGGGCGAGCAGGACTTTAAAAGCTTTTGCAAGGTTGCTTCGGCCGTTGGCAAGCCCACGCATCGCTGCGTGATGCGTGCCGAATTTGGCCATGAGGTTGCGTTTGGCGAGGACATCCTGACGTTCACCATCGAGGGCAATGCGTTTCTGCATTCGATGGTCCGTACGATCGTGGGCACGCTTGTCGAGATTGGCATGCATCGCCGTGAACCCGGGTGGATGCGCGAGGTTATCGATGCTTGCGACCGCACCGCTGCGGGCCCCACGGCTCCTGCCTGCGGCCTTACGTTTATGGGCGTGGATTACGATCCCGCCGAGCTTGTCGTGCTCGACTAGGGCAGGGCTCGACGTGTCGTGCGTCGACACCTGTCATCTGTGGGCTGCGCGTGTGCAACATCTGTTCTTGGCGTGCAATGCAACCGGTGTCTCATTGCTTTTATTGCCGGGGTGTACCATGAACCACGGTTTGATTCATTGCTGTCGAGAGGACGGATAATTTGGTTCGACGTGGCTCGCATCCGCGACTTTCGGTGATCCTTGTGGTAGAAGGTTCGCCCAGCTATGCGATGCGTGCGCTCGAGAGTATCCAGAACCAAGACCTCTACGATTTGCAGATTGTCGTTGTCTGTCGCGATACTGCGCCCGGTGTGCGCCATTCGCTTCAAGTTGCTGCCGACAGGGACATCCATATTGATTTGATTGACGTCGAGGACGCGACGCGCGGCGCGTGTCTTCGTGCCGGTTTTGCTGCCTCGCGCGGCTCTCAAATCATCGCCATGAACGCCGATGAGTGGTTTGCTCCGCAATCACTTTCCAAGATGGTCGATATCGCGTGCGATACTGCGGCAGACATAGTGTTCCCCACGGTGTCGCTCGACCGCTATGATGCACATCGAGAGCGCCATTCGCGCGTCTTGGATGCTACTCATATTTCCATTGATAGCAAATCTTCGATGGTGGCCGGGCTGCCTCAGTTGATTTTGGGCGGCTTGGTTGCTCAAGTCTCTGGCGTGATGTATAGTCGTCCGCTGTTTGAGGCATGCCTTTTGTGCGACAAGGCGTTTCGCACAGTTGGGTTTATGGCATGCGCGCTCTCGCAGGCGCAGCGCGTCTCCGGATGCGGCGACGCTTGTTTCCACGCGGTGGCGCCTAAGCTTGCAGATGCCTTTGATCCCACCATGTATGCCAAGGTATCCGATGACACCCGAGCGCTCGACGAGCTTGCGGACTCACTCTCGGAAGCAGATAGCGGTGGTCGGCTCAAGCTGGCAAGCCAAAAGTTCTACTTTGCCGGACTGGTCGCCTGCATCGAGAATTTGTGTCTGAGCCCGCATGGGGTGTCGTCAATCGAGCGTTCCGCCCGCATGCGTGATATGCTCGAGGCGCCTCGAACCCGTCAAATGGTCGCCGCGCTCAAGGATAACCATCGGGGGCTCGGTCTGTTGTTTGGGCCGATCGCTAGCGCCAAGCCCGCGCGTTGCGTGATGTGTACGCATCTGGCAGCTTTTCTTAACCGGACGGGCGCAAAAACCGCCTAAACGGCTCATTACGAAACAAATTTGCATAGAATTGTTTCGAAATGCGTTCTTATACACAAAAGCCTTCAAATAGCGTTAAACTATTCAATCACTGATTGATTGTCTCCGCCATCTTTTGGAGTGAGGGTTTGTATGGCTAAAAAACGCAATGGGCGCCAGGATGCCATTAGAGATATTGTGCGCAATAAGGACGTCCGCACGCAGCGTGTGCTGGTCGATGAGCTCCGTGCTATGGGCTTTGATTGCACGCAGGCGACTGTCTCTCGCGATATTGCCGATATGGGGCTGCGTAAGCTCCCTGAGGGCATCTATGTTCTGGCAGAGGACCTGCACCTGCAGCGTATGGTTTCCGAGCTCGTAACGGGCGTTCTGCGCACCGATAATCTGGTTATGATCAAGGCTCAGCCTGGCACGGCTTCCGGCATCGCCGCCGCTGTTGATGCGGCAGAGCTGCCCGATGTGCTTGGCTCGCTTGCCGGCAACGATACGATTTTGGTTATTGCCCAGACGGCCGAGGACGGCGAGCGTCTTGAGGCGCTGATCAATAAGTTGAGCAATTCTCGCAAGTAGGTGTGCGGGTCGTGCGCTCGGCATTGTGTGCGCTGACATAGTGGCTTGTAAGGGGCATCGACGTTGGTCGGTACCCCTTTTTGTTTGCCGGTATAAAGACCGCCCACCAGGTCGCTTCAAACTAAAAGGCCCCGAGCAGTTCAATAAGCTGCTCGGGGCCTTGTTGGCTTTAGTCGCGTACTTCTTAGCCGACCGTATCGTCAGGCGTGGGCGAGGGGTCGGGAGTGGGCGTAGGCGTAGGCGTAGGCGTAGGCGTGCCGCCATCGCCGCCGGTCGAACCACCAGTGGAGCCACCCGTCGAGCCACCGGTCGTACCGGTGCCGCCGGTGGTGTCGCCGCCCGTGGTCTCGGTGGTCGTGGTCGTCGTGGTAGTCGTTGTGGTGGTTTCCTCTTCCTCTTCGTCCTTGTCCTTGTCGTCGTTCTCCGACTTCTTGGTGTTGTTGGTGCCGTAGAACTTCCAGACGCTGTTGTTCTTGTAGGTGGGCGCCGTTCCGGTCGCAAACTCCTCGCGCTCGGTACCGGTCAGAACGGTGTTCATAAACCG
The DNA here is from genome assembly GCA_947642445.1 of uncultured Collinsella sp. Lineage (GTDB taxonomy): Bacteria > Actinomycetota > Coriobacteriia > Coriobacteriales > Coriobacteriaceae > Collinsella. The sequence goes on from CANRSF010000021.1 coordinate 30,948, forward strand.
CTTAAAGACAGGCAGGTTGGTGCTGTCGCCCAGCAGGTCCGTGCCGTACTTTTGGATGGGGATCTCGCCCGCGGAATAGCCGGTCCACAGGGCGCACGCCAGCTGCGGGGTATAGCCGCAGAACCACAGGTTGGTGGTGTTGTCGGTGGTGCCCGTCTTGCCGGCATAGGGCTGGTTGACACTCAGAGCGCCGGCAGCACCCGTACCGCTGCCCTTCATGACGCCGGACAGAACATCGGTGACCGCGGCGGCCTCGCCCTCGGTAAGCACCTGTGAGGGATTGTCGGTGTGCTGGTACAGCACCGAACCGGTACGAGAGTCAATCTCGGTGATGGCGATCGGCTGGCGATAGTAGCCGCCGTTGGCAAACGTCGCGTAGGCGGCGGCCATCTCGAGCGGCGAGATCGAGCCGGTGCCGAGGGTCATGACGGGAACGTCCTCGATGTTGTCCTTGGCGGGGTCGATGCCGAGCTTTTTGACGAGCGAGATGATCTTGCTGTTACCGACGGCTTCCGCCACCTGGATGTAGCCGGTGTTGGAGGAGTATGCCGTCGCCTGCTTAAGCGTGATGTTGCCATAGCTCTGGTTGGCGTAATTTTGGACCTCGGTCGTGGTGCCCTTGGCCTTGAGCGGCGAGTTGCAGTTGAGGGTGACGTTGGGGTTCATGCCGTTTTGGATGGCAGTTGCCAGCGTAAAGGCCTTAAAGGTGGAGCCGACGGGACGCTTGGCCGTGGCATGGTTTACGTGGTTCTCGTCGGCGTTGTAGTCGTAGCCGCCCACCATGCACTTGATGTAGCCGGTCTTGGGGTCGACGACGACCATGCCCATGTCCAGGCCGTCAAGCGAGAGCGTGTCGAGCTGCTCGCGGACGGCATTCTCTGCCACCTGCTGCATCGTGGGGTCGATGGTGGTCTTGACGGTCAGGCCGCCCTTAAAGAGCACGTCGGTCGAGAACTCCTGCTCCAGCAGCTGCTTGACGTAGGAGACAAAGTAGGGCTGCGAGTATACGTCGACGCCGCTGCCCGAGATTTCGGTCACATTGAGGGTGATGGGTTCGGCCTGTGCGGCATCGTGCTCCTCCTGGGTGATGTGGCCCAGGCGCAACATGTTGTCGAGGACCTTGTTGCGACGGGACAGCGCCAGGTCGGGGTTGACCGTGGGGTCGTACTGCGAGGGCGAGTTGGGAAGGCCGATCAACAGCGCGGCCTCGCTCAGGGTGAGGTCGGCGGCGCTCTTGGACAGATAGGTCTCGGCTGCGGCCTCGATGCCGTAGGCGCCGTGGCCGTAATAGATGGTGTTGAGGTACATCATGAGGATCTCGTCTTTGGAGTACATGTCCTCCATCTTGATGGCGATGTAGGCCTCGCGCACCTTACGCTCAATGGTCGAGTCGAATTGCTCCTCCTGCAGGATGGTGTTGCGCACAAGCTGCTGGGTGATCGTCGAGGCGCCTTCGTGCCCGCCGCCGAGGGTTGCCACCGCAGCACGCGCGATACCCCACAGGTCGATACCGCCGTGCTCGTAGAAGCGCTCGTCCTCGACGTCAACGGTGCCCTGCAGCACGTAGGGGGAGACCTCGTCCTTGGTGATGGACTTGCGGTTTTGCGTGTAGAAGCTCGCGATCTTGTTGCCGTTGCAGTCGACGATCTCGGTGGGCTCGCTCACCAGATACGCGTTGGCGTCGGTGTAGTCGGGCAGATCGGACAGCCAGCGGTTGACGTTACCGACCATGCCGATGCCAAACGCCACGCCCGCAATCAGCAGAAAGCCCAAAAACGAGAGCAGGATTATGGGCAGGGCGTGCGTCTTTGAACGGCTGTGTCCCTGTCGTTGGCGAGGACCCATATATTGACCTCCAGGCATGTCGTGCCAGACGGTGGATGTGCCGTCGGGGCAGGATGGACATAAGTTATTACACGATAAACCAAACGGGGCGCGCGAGGCCTCGTGTATGCTGGAAGACGGCATTTTTCAGAGTGAATGCATACCTTGGTAAGGAGTTTGTCGATGGCGATTCGGACGATGGGGCCGAGCGGACAATACGAGACTGGATTGGATGCTGCCGGTGCGGCGCTGCCCGAGCTGCTGGCGCCGGCGGGCGGGCTCGACCAGATGCTTGCGGCCATCGCCGCGGGCGCCGATGCCATCTATGCGGGGTTGGGCGGCTTTAACGCCCGTGTGAGCGCCCATGGCTTTACGGATAACGAGTTTGCGCGCGGCTGCGCCGTGGCGCATGCCCATGGCGTGCGTGTGTACGTAACGCTCAACGTGTTCGTGTTTGACGATGAGTTGTCCGACGCGGTGGCGTTGGGAGCTCATGCACTGGAGCTGGGCGCCGATGCTCTGATTGTCGCCGATGCCGGGTTGGCCTGCGCGCTGCGCGCGGCGATTCCCAGGGTCGAGATTCACCTGTCCACGCAGGCGGGCGCTCATAGCGAGGGTGCCGTGCGGCTTGCCGCCGATGAGCTGGGGGTCGAGCGCGTGACGACGGCACGCGAGCTGACGGTCGACGAGATTGCGGCGCTATGTGCCACGGGCGTGCCCATCGAGGTATTCTGCCACGGTGCGATTTGCATCGGCTATTCGGGGGCGTGCGAGTTCTCGGCCCTGCGGCGTGGACGATCGGCGATGCGCGGCGACTGCACGCAGCCGTGCCGTCTGGCGTACGACCTAGTGGACGAGGCGGGGCAGAGCGTTGTCGCCGTTGAGGGGGATCGTCTGCTGTGTCCGCATGACTATCTGGGTATTGCGCATCTGCCCGAGCTTGTAGATGCTGGCGTTGCGTCGCTCAAGATCGAGGGACGCATGAAGAACCCCGATTACGTATTCAACGTGGTGCGGGTTTGGCGCCGGGCGCTCGATATGCTGCGCGACGGCGCGTGGGACCCCGGTGCCGTGGAAGAGCTTGAGCGCGAGCTGGGAAGGTCGTTTAACCGTGGGTTTACCGATGCGTACCTGCGAGGGCGTTCGGGTGCCGAGCTGATGAGCTTTGAGCGTGCAATTAACCAGGGCGTGCGCGTGGGGCGCTTGGTCGCTGTGGGCCACGAAGAGGTGACCGTTGAGCTCGATGCCGCCGTGGCGGCGGGTGACACGCTCGAGATTCGGTTCTATCCGGGTGTCGACGCGCGTCCCGATGTGCCCAAGCGCTGGCCGCAGGTGCCCTGCCCGGTGGATGCCGCAGCGGGGAAGCGCGTCGTCGTGCATTGCAAGCGTAAGGTGGACGCGGGCTGCGAGGTATACCTGATTCGTAGCGCCGGCGTGTTGGATCAGACGGCGGCGGTGTTGGAGCGCATGCGGGCCGAGGCGGATGCGATTGCGCCCGTTGCGCGTGCCGTTGAGGTGCTGCCCTTTGAGGACGTTGCGGTGGATAGCGGTGCGTCGCCGGAGTTGGTGGAGTGCGCGGTTCCCGCTCGCATGGTTTTTGCTTGGCAGCTGATGGATACCGACCCGCGCAGAGAACTCGATTTGTCCGACACCGTTGTGGTGCTTGACGAGGTGTGCCGCACGGGTGACGCTGACCGGACCCGCTCGCTGATGCAGCGTGCCGGGCGCGTCGTCTGCCGCAACCTGGGACAGGTGGTGATTGCTCGCGAGCTGGGCGTGACGTTTGACGTGGCGGCGCCGGTGTTCTGCGCGAATCGGGCCACGCTTACCTGGCTGCGCGGACTCGGTGCGGGGCGGGTGTACTTGCCGGCCGAGTTGCTCGGCAATGATGCGGAGCGTATTGCCGAACTGACGGCCGAACCTGGTGTTCTGAGCCCTGTCGATGCCGATTGCCCCGAGCTCATGGTGTGCGAGCACTGCCTGCTGACCGCCGAGGGCGTCTGCGCCACCGATGCGACGGGACAGGTCCGTTGCCGCGACTGCTTGCGTCGTCGGCAGGTACGCTATCTGGTCGAGCGTGACGGTACACGTCTGCCAGTTGCCATTGACGCATGCGGCAGGACGAGGATTTTCCTGTCGTAAGTGCCGCGTCGCGTCAGTTTGTTATCATAAGAGAGTTTATGGACTTCCAGCACCGCCGTTTTCGGCGAGGGTGCTATAGCAAAAGGAGGATACCCAATGCTGTCTGTTGACGAGCAAATGCGTATCATCACCTCGGGTGCAGCGCAGATCGTCCCCGAGGCCGACCTTCGCAAGAAGCTTGAGAAGGGCGAGCCCCTCAACATCAAGCTCGGCGTCGATCCCACCAGCCCCGACCTGCACCTGGGCCATGCCGTGCCCCTGCGCAAGATGCGTCAGTTCCAGGACCTGGGCCACAACGTCACCCTCATCATCGGCAACGGCACCGCGCTGATCGGCGACCCCTCGGGCAAGAACTCCACGCGTCCGCAGCTTTCGCAGGAGCAGATCGAGGCCAACGCCGAGACCTACGTGAGCCAGGCCATGAAGATTCTGGACCCCGAGAAGACCACCATCGTGCATAACGGCGACTGGATCTTGTCGATGGACCTGGCCGGCCTGCTGCAGGTGTGCTCCAAGTTCACCGTCGCCCGCATCCTTGAGCGCGACGACTTTACCAAGCGCTACCAGTCCCAGACGCCGATTGCCCTGCACGAGTTTCTGTACCCCGTGATGCAGGCCTTCGACTCCGTTCAGATCAAGGCCGACGTCGAGATGGGCGGCACCGACCAGCTCTTCAACCTGCTCGCCGGCCGCGAGCTCATGGAGAAGATGGGCATGGAGCCGCAGATCGCGCTTACCATGCCGCTGCTCGAGGGCACCGACGGCGTGCGCAAGATGTCCAAGTCCTATGGCAACTACATCGGCCTGACCGACACTCCCAAGGATATGTTCGGCAAGACCATGTCCATCCCCGACGAGATGATCGGCAAGTACTATCGTCTGGCCAGCTCGCTCGCCCCGGCCGAGGTCGACAAGATCGATGCCGCCCTGGCCGATGGCTCCGCCGACCCCTACGAGCTCAAGCGCGCTCTAGGCCGCGACCTGTGCGACACCTACCACGGTGCTGGCGCCGGCGACGAGGCTCAGGCCGAGTTCGACCGTGTGTTCAAGGAGGGCCAGCTTGCCGACTTCCCCGAGAAGCACGTTGAGCTGACCGTCAACGACGAGGGCCAGATTTACCTCGCTGGCCTGCTCAAGGACCTGGGCCTTTCGGCCAGCGCCGGTCAGGCCCGCCGCGACATCGACGGCGGCGGCGTCAAGATCAACGGCAAGGCTGTGGCTTCCAAGAGCTACAACATCGATCCGAGCGCCCTCAAGCTGGGCGACACCCTCTCCGTGGGCAAGCGCAAGGGCTTCAAGCTGGTTTAGTTACGCGGTTTTACCAAACCGCGTAACCGGTTGACGCTGCAAACCCGCCAGAGCGG
>CANRSF010000022.1 GCA_947642445.1 uncultured Collinsella sp.
TACCGCCTCGCGGTGACATCGTTTTTATGTCAACCTTGGTCTAACAGAGCCATGGATTTTGGAGATGGGCTCGATGTCGGCGTAGACGTTGAGCGTCGCCATGGCGTCCTTGTGGCCGAGGATCGATTGGAGCGCCTTGATATCGCCGCCTTGGCGGATCCACTGCGTTGCGAACGTGTGGCGAAGGCCGTGGAACGTGATCAGCTCGTCGTTGGTGCCCATGAGGCCGTTGGTCTCCGAGAACGTCTTGAACGCCCTGCGGATATAGCTTGTCGTCGCGAAGGTCGCGCCCGGCTCCGACAGGATGTAGCAGTCCCCGATCTCGACCGCCCCGGTAAGGCCGCGCAAGCGCAGCTTTCCGCAGTCGATCTCGTGGGTCTCCTTCAGGAAGGGGAGTAGGCCGACCGGGTCGATGGGGATACCCCTGGCGTCATGGGTCTTGGTGTCCTTGATGAACGAACCCATTCCCTTCGCGTACGCCACCGAGTGTCTGATCGAGATCAGGCCCGTCTCGAAATCCACATCGCACCACCGAAGGCCGCAGACCTCGCCGATTCGCATTCCCGTGTGCAGGGCGAGTACGACCGCCCTCTAATCCTCGGCGGACCAATCGAGTCCGAACTCCTTTCGGGCATCCTCTTCGCTCATGACTTCGAGAAGGTCTCCGGGTTGGCAACGAAGGGCGAGGCATAGCTGCTCGAGTGTGTTGAAGCGAATGCCGCGAATATGCCCTTTTTTAATACGGGACAGGTTCACGGGCGTGGTTCCAATCCTTTCGGCAAGTTCGTTCGAGGAAATCTTTCGCTCGGCCATGATCTTGTCGAGGCGAACAATTACGGGCATGGCGTTTCCTTACGCAATCTCGTCGGAGTCGAGGTACAGCTCTCGGGCGTACAAGAAGAGCTGGGAAAGCATGAACAGGACGATGCCGAGAACCAGAGAGGTCCAATCGAATGATGAAGCGATCTCTTGGGCGCCGACGGCCCCCTCGCCGCCAAACATCGAAACGGAGGTTTTGAGTGAGCCGGCGTAGAGGCTGGTGGCAGCTTGAACAACGAAGAGAATGCCGAGCACCTTCAAGCATGTCGCAGACCCTTTCTTGAAGGGGTCTCCGCTCTTGATCGTCCACACGAGAACGGCGCTGAGGATGGTCGTAGCGATACCGATGACGGCAGGGACCAATGTCGAGATCGCAAGGGCTGGATACGCGGGGGAGTCTGCAATTACAGGGTTGTCGAGCACTTCGATTGCTGGCTTTAAGGAGAACGCCACTTGTGCGATGGCGGTGGCGCAAAGGGTCGCAGAGGCTATCGCACATGCGATGCGGAAGGAATGAAGCCGGGGAGTGCGATTGTCGGAACTCATAATAACCTCCGAAGAATTTAAAAAACTCAGGTTACTTTTTAACAGTTTATGTTAAATTGACTTTGCCGGCAAGTAATAAGGGCCGAGCATTTTGTTCGGCCCCTCTGTTCCGACTGGATGAGGTTAAGGTTGGCGTTGAATATGCTCAAAATCTCGAAGGCGATCTTTAGGTCGCTTCTCTCCTCCAGGTCGCTCTGTGTTGTCGTTGTTGCGTTGATGGTTCTTTGTGCTCTGCCCGTCTTCAGGAGCGCGGCTGGCATCGACGGACGGGTCGAATACCTCGAGTCGGGAATAACCCGTGTTGAGCAGGAATTGTCAGCATCCTATGCGGATGCGCTTGTGAATGCGGGGGAGGACGGTGTCTATACCTCTTCATCAAGCATGCCCGCGCTTCTGTACCCTCTTGCCGCGGGGCGTCTTGTCTTGGCGCCGCTCTCTCCTCTGCTTCCGTTTCTGCAGGTGTCGGATGGAGCGTACTCCTTTTATGACGGATCGAAGGAGTACTTGCTATGGGCCGCAACGGCCGTTGCCGTCTCGTTCCTTGCCGCGCGTCTTAACAAACGCGAAAAGCTCATCATCCAGGCACCGATGGGTGAGCTGGGCAGGCTTGTTGCATCGAGCGTATGGGCGAGTGTTTTTGCGATGCTTGCCGTCTTCGCCGTCAATCTTCCAGGGATAATCGCCGCACTTGTGAAGAATGGCCCGGGCTCGCTGTTCTATCCGATAGGCTACGTTCAATATGCGACTCCGGTTATCAAACCGGCTTGGCTGGTGTTCGCACAGACGGCCATCTTGCAATTCTTGGTGGCGGCGTTCATCTCGCTCGTCGTTCACCTTGCCGTGAAGATTGCCAATAACCCTACGCTTGGAATCGTGTTCGTATGTGCCCTGATGGGGGCGACGATGGTTCCCGGGTATTACGGAAGATCCATCGCTTTACGTGAGTTCGCCCTGTTGAATCTCCTTACGTATGCGAACACTGAGTTGACCGTCGGCGCCTATAGCCCGTACCCGACAACGCAGATAGTGAATCTGCCTGGACTTTGCTTCGAGCGTGGCGCGATTACCCTCGTATGCGCAATCGGGATCGAGGTGCTGGCAATTAGCCTGCTTTGCGTTGCTGGAAAGAGCGGCTGCGCGCGCCCGATGTCCCCGATTTGTCTTGAGAGAGGTTCCTTCACCGCATCGAGAACGACAGCCCGTTCGAGCGCTTGTGCCTCCGCCGTTGCATACGTAAGAACGATGGGGAAGCTGCTCCTGCATTCTCCTGCCCTCGCCGTATGCGCGATTGCAATGTCGACGGCGATGCTGGCCCCGGCTCTGGTCGAGGTGTTTCCTGACGCTGGTGACGTTTCCGCTGTTCGGTATAGGGATGGGGAACTCCGTTCAATAGATCGGTATCTAGAGCAGGACGCTGCGAATATGGACGTCGAGGGCAAAGCGGCCCTGGAAGGCATGCGAGATGCTCTTTCGGGTTTCGTGTACGCGCCCACGCCTGCGGAGGGGTTTCGAAGCCTTGCGACGTACGAGCGCGCTCGAGGCGAGCTGGGCGCGGCAGATGCGACCCTCCTGCAATCGATCGGAATCGAGCCGGAGACTCCTTCTCGTGCGGAGGCGCGCGCCCTTCTGCTCGAGTCGATCGCGAGCTTGCCGGACCCCAAGGTTTACGAGTTAAGTACGAAGATGCCCCCATTAATCCTCCTTTCGTATCTCCAGGCAGCGCTTCCTTCCTTGTTTTGGCTGTTGCCCGTGGTTGTCACATCGCTTGCGTGCACCTACCTGCGGTGCCGTTCCCTTCTGGTTTTCCAAGTCCCCGCAACAGCGCATGTGCGTTTTCTGACGGCTGTTGCGCTGTCTCTCCTGCTTGGCTTGGCGCTGCTTTTGGTGTCGATGGTTCCCGCTGTCGTTGTGTCCGTGATTAAGAACGGTGCGGGTGGATCGGAGTATCCCGTCGCTCTCATTCGGGCGGGAGCTTCGACAACGTCCATGGTGGAGGAGGCGGTGTTGTGCAGTATTCCGTTGCTGGTCATGGCATACGGCGTGATTTCCGTCGTCGCTGCGTTGACAGCAGCGATTAGCCGCAACCCCGTTGTCACCGGAATGGTTTGCGCGGTTCTCTTGGTGTTGGGTTCGTTGAGCGCTCATGTTGAAAGCGTGGGCATGGGCGTCGCGCTGCTGGCTCCATTCGCCTCGTTTGATCCCGCTTCCCAGGTGGGGACGATTGGGTTCCTTGGGCGAGGGACGAACGCGATGCCTTTTGGAGAGGTCGTCGGCGCATCGGGCGCTCTGCTGGTGGTCTTGGGCGCCGTATCTCCGTTGATGGTGCGCCTGAGTGTTCCAAAGATCGAAAGGGGATGATCTCGATGATTGACCTTCAAACGCTGACGATCTCTTATGGAAAGAAGGTGCTCGTAGATTCGGTGAACGCTGAGTTTGCCCCGGGTACGGTCTACGGTCTCGTCGCTCCGAACGGGCATGGAAAGACGACGTTGCTGCGTGCGATGGCAGGTTTGCCGGGTCCTCGCGTGGACGGGAGCATCGTTCTGGATGAGGTGCAGGGTACGGGTGCGAGAGAGGTCCGTTCTATGATCTTCTATGCACCTGGTGAGGGGACGCTGCTGTATCCCGGATTGCGTGCGGAAGATCACCTCAAGATGGTTTGCGATATGTGGCCGCATGCTCGCGATATCGAAGAGATAGTGGAACAAACGCAGATAGGCGAGTTCGCGAAGATGAGGATCCGCACTCTGAGCCAGGGCATGAAGCAGCAGCTTACCCTGGCGATTGCGTATGCGACGGGCGCGCGGTACCTTCTATTAGATGAGCCCATGAACGCGCTCGACCCCAGCAGGGTGGACTTGCATTCCGAGATTCTCAGGAAGCTGGCCGATTCTGGTACGTGCATCATCATGTCATCCCACATCTTGGATTCGGTCGATAGGCTGTGCGATGAGATTCTGTTTTTGAAGGATGGGAGGCTCATTAGAAGCATTCCGCAAGATGATGCTGCGCCGAAGTCTCCTGGATCCCATTTCGCAAAGCCTGCCGGACGCGCCGAGGGTGCGCTAAGCACGTATCGGCGACTCTACGAAAAGGGCGGGTAGAAATGCAAGTTAACAATCTATGTGGCCAATATAATACCGTTAAACCCGCATATCGATACCGCTCAGCCATTCGCCTCGCCCCCGTCGCACGTATCTTCATCCGGTCTGTTACTTTTAATCTAACGATTCTTTGAGGAACGTAGGTGCTTCCAAATGTACTGTCGACTTCTTCTCAAACTGATCCTAAGAGACAAGGCCGCATGGATTTGTACGCTCGTTCTCGCTGCAGCCTTTTCCGTCCCCATTGCGTTCAATTCACCCATCTACGGGCCCTTCTTTATGAAGCAGGGCATGCAGGGCTTTGTCGACGCATTCAATACGCGCGCGCCCCAGGCCAGCGGCACAGACCTATCGCCAGAGCAGCAAGCTGACGCGGAGCTTGCAAGATACGCGAACGCCGCCCTTGCCGCTCAAACCGACGCCGCCTTTCTCGATTCTGCCGAGAGCTACTACGCGCTCATGGGCGAAGGCTTCCAATCCGGGTCCATCGTGGGAGACCGAGAGACCAATGACGCAGCGCTCGCATATTGCCGTGCCCTGAGCAGCTCCGGCATCACGGATATCCCGGCCTCCGCAAACGACCTGCCGTTCCTTTCCTTCCTGCCTTACGCCATTGCCACGGCGCCGTCTTTCCTTCCCTTCATCCCCTTCCTTCTCTCGTCGATACTCGTGCTCGGCGCCACAAGGCCCGGGACCCTGGCGGCGAAGGCGCCCGCGCCCAAATTCCGGCGCCTTATCCAGATCGTGTTTTCGATAATCGCCGCGGGGACCGCGATGCTCCTCGCCGGCCTCGCACCCGGGGGCATTTACGCCTTGGCCCTAAACGGCTTCGGGCAAATTGGGTACCCGATCGCCTTCTTCCATGACGGCGCGCTTGCCACCACGACCGCGGGAAACGTCTTCACAGCCCTGCTTCTCGCGCTGCTTGCGGGCGGAACCTTGATATCCGTTTGCTCCGCCGTCATATCGACCGCAACGAGGCGCGTCCTCGCGGGCCCCCTTACCTCCGCGCTGCTTGTCGCGGCCCCGGCATTCCCGTTGCTGTCCGATTCGGCACCAGGGCATAATGCCGTGCTCGGGCTCCTGCCGCTGGCCGTGTTCTCGCCTATCGAGGCAACGGGCTACGTAGGATGCTTCCCGACAGAATTCATTGGCTCCGGTTCAGGCAGCGCATCGATGCTTGCCGTGGCCCTGATATACGTCGCGGTCCTTTTTGCGGTCGGCGCCGTTGCGGCACGTTCGCCCAAACAGCCTGGACCCGCGAAAAAGCACCATGGGCTCGAGCTTCTGGACGCGAGCGTGGGATACGGGAGCACGACGATACTTTCAATCGGGTCGCTTTTCCTGAGCCCGGGAACGGCGGCGGGCCTCGTTGCTCCCAACGGCTCGGGGAAAACCACCCTTCTTGAAGCGCTGTCGGGCCAATTTCCCACCCGCATCCGCTCGGGAAGCCTGGCGGCAGACGGAATCCGCCAACGTCGATCAGCCGAATTTGCAGGACTCGTCTACCTGAGCTCTTCGGGCAGCGCGGATCTCTACCCCACGCTATCGGCCATCGAGCACCTTGCTTTCGTTAGGGAGGCGTGGAAATCGGCCGCCGACATCGACTCGCTCTGCGACTCCCTCGGAATCTCCCCATATCTCGACAAGCCGACCCGTAAACTCTCGACAGGAATGAAGCAGCAGGTAAAGCTTGCCATGGCGATAGCGACCGATTGCCCGTACCTTATCCTCGATGAACCGCTGAACGGCCTCGATCCGGGAAAACGGAAAACCTCCTGCGACGCGATGCGCAGCGAGGTGGCGCGGGGACGAAGCGTGCTCATTTCAAGCCATCTGCTCGACGACCTGGCAGACCTTACCAACTCGTTCTACTTCATCGAGGCCGGCACGCTCGTGGAAAAGATCAAGTCGTCCTCGCAGACGCTCAAGCAGGAATATCTCGATACATACGAGAGATGAATGTGGGGGAGTGTTCGGATGAAGTTGATATTTAAGGTCCAGCTCGTGTTGTGCCGAAAAGACCGTGAACCTTTTGTGGGACACGCGGCGCCGTGGTACCATAGCCGAGTTTGTTGTCTTGGTCGGAAACCAAGACGCCTTATGCGCTGATCGGTAACCAGCGCCTGACTAATAAGGAGTCCTACCATGAAGCAGGGTATCCATCCCCAGTATGTCGAGTGCACGGTGACGTGCTCCTGCGGCAACACCTTCAAGACGCACGCTACCGTGTCCGAGATGAAGGTCGAGCTTTGCAACGAGTGCCACCCGTTCTACACCGGCCAGCAGAAGTTCGTCGACACCGGTGGACGCGTCCAGCGCTTCGCCGACAAGTTCGGTGGCGCCGCTGCCGCCCAGCTCAAGAAGGCCGAGGAGGCCAAGGCTGCCAAGGCCGCCAAGGCTGCTGAGGCCGAGGCCGCTCGCAAGGCCGCCGCTGAGGCTAAGGCTGCCGAGAAGGCTAAGCGTGCCGCTAAGTTCGCCGAGGAGGCTGCCAAGCAGGCCGCCGAGGCTCCTGCAGAGGCTCCCGTCGAGGAGGCCGCTGCCGAGGCCGAGACCACCGAGGCTGCTGAGTAAATAGCTCGCCGCGGAATCGCTCGCATTCATGGCATGAGGGCCGTGCATCCATTTGGGTGCGCGGCCCTTTTCTTTTTATTGGTGCAAGCTAACCTGTCCCCGTGGCACCAAATGGCAGAGAGACGGCGTTTGCTCAGATAAAACTTGCCAAAATAAACCTGTCCCATTGTGGCAGGTTGGTCATAGTTATTACGTGGCGGTCGAGGTCGACCGTATAGGCCGCGCCTTGTTTGGCTAAAGTACAATCATCTGTGTTTAACTCGCCCGCAGCTGCACGGCGTGGGCGATGGCCAAAAAGGAAAACCACATGGGATTCATGTCAAAGCTGCTGTCCTTTGGATCCGATAAGGACCTTAAGCGCTACTACAAGATCGTCGACCAAATCAACGGTCTTGAGCCCCAGTTTGAGAAGATGACCGAGGAGGAACTCCGCGCCCAGACCGATAAGTTCCGCGAGCGTTACGCCAACGGCGAGTCGCTTGACGACATGCTCCCCGAGGCCTTTGCCACCGTGCGTGAGGCTTCCAAGCGCACCATGGGTATGCGCCACTTTGACGTGCAGCTCATTGGCGCCATGGCACTGCACGAGGGCCACATCGCCGAGATGAAGACCGGCGAAGGTAAGACCCTCGTCTCCACGTTGGCTGGCTATCTCAACGCTATTGCCGGCAAGGGCGTGCACGTCGTTACTGTCAATGATTACCTTGCCAAGCGCGACTCCGAGTGGATGGGCCGCATCTATAAGTACCTGGGCATGACTGTCGGTCTGCTCCAGAACAACATGCCGCTCGAGCTCAAGCGCCCGGCCTACCAGGCCGACGTCACCTACGGCACCAACTCCGAGTTCGGCTTTGATTACCTGCGCGACAACATGGTTACCCGTCCCGAGCAGCGCGTGCAGCGCGGCCACAACTACGCCATCGTCGACGAGGTTGACTCCATCCTGATCGATGAGGCTCGCACCCCGCTGATCATCTCGGGCGCTGGCACCAAGTCCGCCAGTACCTACAAGGACTTCGCGCGTGCCGTGCGTGGCCTTGAGCGCGGCGAGGACGTGTCGCACGACATGCTTACCGCTACCGAGGACGTTGAACCCACGGGCGACTACGTCATGGACGAGGCCAAGCACACCATCGCTGCCACCGAGCGCGGTCTTAAGAAGATCGAGCGCCGCCTGGGTATCGATGACATCTATGCCGATCTCTCCGGCCAGCTGGTCAACCACCTGCAGCAGGCGCTGAAGGCCCAGTACATGTTCCACCGCGACAAGCAGTATGTGGTCACCAACGGCGAGGTCAAGATCGTCGACGAGTTCACCGGCCGCATTATGGAAGGCCGCCGTTACTCCGAGGGCCTGCACCAGGCCATCGAGGCCAAAGAGGGCGTGCTCGTGCGCGAGGAGAACCAGACGCTGGCGACCATCACCCTGCAGAACTACTTCCGCCTGTATGACAAGCTCTCCGGTATGACCGGTACGGCACTCACCGAGGACGCCGAGTTCCGCGAGATCTACAAGCTGCCCGTCGAGGTAATCCCCTCCAACAAGCCCGTGCAGCGCGTGGACCACGAGGACCTGGTCTACCGCACCATTCAGGCTAAGTACAACGCCGTTGCCGACGACGTTGAGCGTCGTCACGCTAAGGGCCAGCCGGTCCTGGTGGGTACCGTCTCCATCGAGAGCTCCGAGAAGCTGTCCGCCGCCCTCACGAAGCGCGGTATCGCGCACGAGGTCCTCAACGCCAAGCACCACGAGCGCGAGGCCCATATCGTTGCCCAGGCTGGTCGCTATGGCGCCGTGACCATCGCTACCAACATGGCCGGCCGCGGTACCGACATCTTGCTGGGCGGTAACCCCGACGAGCTGGTGCGCGAGCGCCTGGAGTACGAGGGCCTGACCATGGAGGACGTAACGCCCGAGCAGCTTGAGCAGTTTAACGCCGAGGCCAAGGAGACTTGCAAGGCCGAGCGCGAGCGCGTTCTTGCCGCCGGCGGCCTGACCGTTATCGGCACCGAGCGCCATGAGTCCCGCCGTATCGACAACCAGCTGCGCGGCCGTTCCGGCCGTCAGGGCGATCCGGGCGAGACCCAGTTCTACCTGTCGCTCGAGGACGATCTGATGCGTCTGTTTGGCGGCGACAAGATGGACCGCGTCTCCAAGATGATGGTCACGGCTGACATGGGCGACGATATGCCCATCCAGCACAAGATCATCTCCAAGGCTGTCGAGAGCGCCCAGCACAAGGTCGAGAGCATCAACTTCTCCATGCGTAAGAGCGTTCTTGAGTACGACGACGTCATGAACAAGCAGCGCCAGGTCATCTACGCTGAGCGCAATAAGATTCTGGACGGCAAGGACCTGACCGACCACATCACCGAGGTCATGCACGACACCGTGTACCGCTGCGTTCAGGAGTTCTGCACCAAGGACAGTCACGATGGCGAGCGCGACCTGGAGGGTCTGCGCAAGTGGGTTGTGGAGCTCACCGGCCACATCGATACGCCGAAGTTCCCCGACGAGGATTATGAGGCTCTGGCTGCCGATGTCCTGGCTTACGTAGAGAAGTGCTACAACATGAAAGCCGAGCGCTTGGGCGAGGACCTGATGCGCGAGCTCAACACCCAGGTCATGCTGCGCGTCATCGATACCCGCTGGATGAACTACCTGCAGGAGATGGACTATCTCAAGACCGGCATCGGCCTGCGCGGCTTTGGCCAGCGCGACCCGCTGGTCGAGTACAAGACCGAGGCCTACGGCGCGTTCCAGATCCTCGTCGACACCATGTACGAGGATTACCTGCGCACGGTTCTGCGCATCGAGATCAAGGCTGCCCCGCGTGCCGTGGAGCACAAGGAGGAGCCCGCGCTCGAGGGTGCGCACTTCTCCGGTCCTGCCGAGGTCGATGGTGACAACGGCGACTCGGTGCTGCGCAAGCAGGCGCAGGTGCAGGCCCGCACGGCTGTCCAGTGTGGTCCGGCTGCCGTCAACAACGGTGGCAAGGTGACCACCTATCGCAAGTCCGAGAGCGACGATCCGTACGTCAACGTGGGCCGCAACGACCCGTGCCCCTGCGGTAGCGGCAAGAAGTTTAAGTACTGCCACGGCAGGAATCGTTAATGGCTGAGGCTTTAGAGGTAACGCCCGCCGAGCTGGACGCGTTTGCGGACCGGCTCGGCGAGGTCGAGTCATATCTCCACTTGGACGAAAAGCGCACGCGCGTGACCGAGCTCGAGGCCAAAAGCGTGGCCCCCGGCTTTTGGGATGACGCCGACGCCGCCCGTGTCACCATGGAGGAAATCGCGCGCACCAAGGAAGATATCGCTGCCGTGGACAACGCGCGCGGCGAGCTTTCCGATGCCCGCGCCGCGCTGGAGCTTGCCGAGGAGATGGGGGATGACCCCGATGCCGCCGCCCTTCGCGAGGAGGCTACAGCCACGGCTGAGCGCCTGGCCCGTGCCATCGATGAGCTTGAGCTTTCGAGCTGGTTTACCGGTGAGTTCGATCACGGCGATGCCATTGTGACCATCAAGCCCGGACAGGGTGGTCTGGAGGCCCAGGACTGGACCTTCATGCTCTTTAAGATGTACATGAAGTACTGCCAGCGTCGCGGCTGGAAGGTCACGATTAACGACTGCCCCGCTGCTGAGGTCATCGGCATCGACCGCGCGACCTTTACCGTCGAGGGCAAGGACGCATTTGGCATGCTGCGCGCCGAGGCCGGCGTCCACCGCTTGGTTCGCATTAGCCCCACCGACGACAAGAAGCGCCGCCAGACCACGTTTGCCGGCGTCGAGGTCATCCCCGTGCTACCCGATGATATCGACATCGAAATCAGTCCCGATGACATCCGCGTGGACGTGTACCACGCGAGCGGCCCGGGCGGTCAGGGCGTTAACACCACCGACTCCGCCGTGCGCGTGACGCATTTCCCCAGCGGCATTGTGGTCACCTGCCAAAACGAGCGCAGCCAGATCCAGAACAAGGCCGCGTGCATGCAGATCCTCAAGGCTCGCCTGTACGAGATTGAGCTCGAGAAGCGTGCCGAGGCCCTGGACGAGATTCGCGGACCCAAGACCACGATTGGTTTTGGCAACCAGATCCGCAGCTACGTGCTCTACCCGTACCAGATGGTTAAGGACCTGCGTACGGGCGTGGAGACCAGCAACATCGAGGCCGTTCTTGACGATGGCGATTTGGATCCGTTTGTGATTGGCTATCACCGTTGGGCTACCGGCAACGCCGATGTACAAGGCTCGGAGATCTAAAACATCGGGCGGCTTCAAGCCGATGCTAAGCCCAACGGTTGGACGGGTTTGTATTCGGAATAAACCCTGCGCAGGGGTGGTTTTTGTCCGGCGAATCGGTAGAATCGAATACAAGAAGAAGTTCAAAGCGCATCCGATGGGGTGCGCTTTTTTGAGGGAGGCAGCATGGCATATCGTCTGGACATTAAGCGCATTCTTTCGATGAACTTCTTTCACGACCTGCCCCAGATTATGTTGGGGTGCGCTCTGGCCGCTATTGCGACCGACCTGTTTTTGATTCCTAACGGCCTTGCTGCCGGTGGCGTTACGGGCCTTGCCACCATTATCCAGGCGGTCGGCGCATCGCGCGGTCTATCGCTTCCCGTTGGTATTCAGACGATCGTGATGAACGCCTTGCTGCTGCTGGTCGTTATGCGCGAGGGCGGCATGTTCTACGTGGTGCAGACGGCGACAGGCTTTGTGCTGCTGGGCTTTTTCACCGACCTGTTCGCTCCGTTTGTGGCGCCGCTGGCACATGCCGATCTGATGCTGCCCGCTATGTGGGGCGGCATCATCACGGGCATCGGTTATGGCATGGTGCTGCGCGCCGGCGCCAACACCGGCGGCTCGGACACGATTGGCCAAATCATCTCGCGTAATACCTCGCTGCCCGTGGGCTCGACCGTCATGGCGATCGATGTTGCCGTATGTGCGCTCTCGGCTCCGGTCTTTTCAATCGAAAATGCACTATATGCAGGCCTTTCGATGGTCATTAGCGGCTACGTGATCGATGCCGTGGTCGATGGCGGCAACAAGCGTCGTATGGTACTCATCATCTCGGAAAAGTTCCCTGATATCGCTGCCGATATTATGTATGGCCTGGGTCGTGGTTGTACCAAGTTTAAGGCGACTGGCATGTATTCGGGTGCCGAGAAGCCGGTGATCATGGTCATCGTGAGCCGTCGAGAGCTCAATACCCTTAAGACGATCGTGCGCGAGCGCGATCCTCACGCCATTGTGACGGTCGCTGACGTTACGGAAGCCTTCGGCGAGGGATTCAAGGACATTAGCGCGTAGGGGCGACCGCGTTCCATCCAAAAGACGTTCACATTGATAAACCGTTTCATCAGCGGTTCTGCCTGCTAAATTGTTCAAATAATGATAAAAACTCTGGTAAAGCCATCAGTTTCCAGCATAATGAATGACGTACGTGCATTGCGGCTGTGTTGGGATTACCTTCGGTGCCGTGCGCATCTTGTCTAAAGAGGATGAAAGGAAGGCACAATGAGCGACGAAGAGCTCAAAAAGGTTGCCAACGAGGTAAGGAAGGGCATCGTCACCGGCGTGCACGCTGCCAAGTCCGGCCATCCGGGCGGTTCGCTCGGTGCTGCCGACATCATGACCTATCTGTACTTTGAGGAAATGAACGTCGACCCGTCCGATCCCCGCAAGGCCGATCGCGACCGTTTTGTGCTCTCCAAGGGCCATTGCGCTCCGGGCCTGTACGCCGTGCTCGCCGAGCGCGGGTTCTTCCCCAAGGAGGATCTTGAGACGCTGCGCCACATCGGCAGCCACCTGCAGGGTCACCCCAACATGAACGACACCCCGGGCGTCGACATGTCCACCGGCTCGCTCGGCCAGGGCATTTCCGCCGCCGTGGGCATGGCCGTTGCCGCCAAGCACTGGGGCGATACTTATCGCACGTACGCCCTGCTGGGTGATGGCGAGAGCGAGGAGGGCCAGGTCTGGGAGGCCGCCATGTTTGCCGGCAACCAGCAGCTCGATAACCTCTGCGTGATCGTCGACCACAACGGCCTTCAGATTGACGGTCCCGTCGAGGAGGTCAACGACCCCATGCCGCTCGCCGACAAGTTCCGCGCGTTCAAGTTCCACGTGGTTGAGCTCGCCGACGGCAACGACTTCGACCAGATCCGCGCCGCCTTTGCCGAGGCTCGCGCCACCAAGGGGCAGCCGACCGCCATTATCGCCGAGACCACAAAGGGCAAGGGCGTGTCCTTTATGGAGAACCAGGTTGGCTGGCACGGCAAGGCCCCCAACGATGAACAGTTTGAGCAGGCCATGGCAGAGCTCACGGCCGCCGGAGAGGAGCTCTAGGATGGCAGACGTCAAGAAAATCGCCACGCGTGTAAGCTACGGCGAGGCCCTCGTCGAGCTCGCCAACGAGCACGATGACTTTGTGGTCCTCGACGCCGACCTGGCCGCCGCCACGCAGACCGGTAAGTTTAAGGCCGCTTGCCCCGACCGCTTCTTCGATGTGGGCATTGCCGAGAGCAACCTGATGGGCGTCGCCGCCGGTATCGCGACCACTGGTCGTGTTGCCTTCGCGAGTACCTTTGCCATGTTCGCTGCCGGTCGCGCCTTTGAGCAGGTCCGCAACTCCATCGGCTACCCGCACCTCAACGTTAAGATCGGTGCCACGCACGCTGGTATCTCGGTGGGCGAGGATGGCGCCACGCACCAGTGCTGCGAGGATATCGCCCTCATGCGCGTCATCCCCGGCATGACCGTGATCGTTCCGGCCGACGACGTCGAGGCCCGCGCCGTGACGCGCGCCGCCTATGAGTGCGACGGCCCGGTGTACATGCGCTTCGCTCGTTTGGCCTCGCCGGTTATCAACGACCCCGAGACCTACAAGTTCGAGTTGGGTAAGGGCATTGTCATGCGCGAGGGCGCCGATGTGACCATCATCGCTTGCGGCCTGATGGTCGGCGAGGCCCTCGAGGCCGCCGAGCAGCTCGCTGCCGAGGGCATCGACGCCGAGGTCATCAACATGCACACCATCAAGCCCATCGACGCCGACCTGGTCGTCAAGAGCGCTACCAAGACCGGTCACGTCGTGACCGTCGAGGAGCACTCCGTGATCGGTGGCCTGGGCAGCGCCGTTGCCGACGTCCTGTGTGAGCAGCGCCCGACGCCACTCAAGAAGATCGGCGTCAACGACACCTTCGGCGAGTCCGGCCCGGGCGCCGAGCTCCTGCACAAGTATGGCCTGGACGCCGCCAACATCGTGGCAACCACCAAGGAGTTCTTGGCATAAGGCAAGACGAGGCAAAGTATCGCGTCGACAACCGCAAACAAGCCAGAACAGGGGCGTCCTCAAAGAGGGCGCCCCTGTTTATGCTGAATTTAAATTAGAGTCCTGCCAAGCAAAGTTCCCATGGGGAAACGGGCCCATCACAACAAAGTGCAATTCAGACCCTTCCAACTTTGTATGTGCAGCATCTCAAGTTGGTGCGGCGGCCCCATAGTAGCCGCAGGCCGGGCGCAGGGTTACCTCCCAAATCTTTCCGCAGCGCATGGCCGGCGTTTGTCCGCAGCTCCGCAGGAGCAGGACAAATGCCGGCCATGCGCGAGGACGATTTGGGAGGTAACCCTGCGCCCGGTCGGTGAGACCCAAACCCCGCCATGCTTCTTATGTGCAGTAAAGCTAATGCTGCTAAAATACAAAGCGCTCATGTAGTTTAAACGCACGACGATAAGGAGCACCAGTGGGTAACCACTTCCGTACCTCCGGTGCGGGCGATGATGCCCCCAAGACGCAGACAGGCGTCCAGGGCAGTCGTTTCGCCACTCCGGATTCAGAGGGCCAGCCTGTTGCTCAGGCCCCCGCTCAGCCGGCAGATCAGGCACAGCCGGCATCCGATCCCTTTGCCTACAATCCCACCAGCGATGTCGCGCTTTCCGGCACGGCGGGTTTTGAGCCCGTTCAGGCCGTGACCGCTCGCGTGGAGCAGCCTCAGGCTGGCGCCGCCACGCCGCAGCCTACCATGGCCGGCATTCCCGACCCCATGGCCCCTGCGACGCCGGTTCCTCAGCCTGCGCAGTCCGGTCTCTTTGCCGCTATTCCCGATCCCACGCAGCCTGCTGCCCCGGTGGTCGAGAGCGATCAGGCCGCCGAGGTCGCAAGCCTCGATAACGCGCTCAACAACCCCGATTTTACGTCGGTGTTTGCGCCCATCGATCCGCAAGCCAGCCGCAAGAAGATGGCCAAGCAGGCCGGTGTCGAGCCCGTCATCCTTATGGAGCATGTCACCAAGATCTATCCGGCACAGCCCAACAAGCCTGCACTCGACGACATCAACATCGAGATCTATCCGGGCGAGTTCGTCTTCCTGGTCGGTCATTCCGGCTCGGGTAAGACCACGCTGCTGTCGACGCTCAACCGCGACGTCAAGCCGACGAGCGGCCGCATCTTGGTTGCCGGTCAGGACCTCATGAAGATCAAGAACCGCAAGGTTCCGTTCCTGCGCCGCCAGATTGGCGCCGTGTTCCAGGACTTTAAGCTTCTGCCGCAAAAAACCGCCTACGAAAACGTGGCGTTTGCCCTGCAGTGCATCGGCAAGCCCAAGGGCGTCATTCGCAGCCAGGTGCCCGAGGTGCTGCGTCTGGTCGGTCTGGCCGATCAGATGGACTCGCTGCCCGACCAGCTTTCCGGTGGCGAGCAGCAGCGCGTTGCCGTCGCCCGCGCTATGGTCAACCGTCCGCCGCTGCTGATCTGCGACGAGCCCACGGGTAACCTCGACCCGGCGATCTCGCTGGGCATCATGAAGCTGCTCGAGCGTATTAACCGCACCGGCACCACCGTGATCGTCGCCACGCACGACCGCGAGATGGTCGATAGCATGCACCGTCGAGTGATCGCCCTCGAGGGCGGCCACGTTATCCGCGACCAGGAGAGGGGAGGTTACGGCAACTATGGCACCAACTAACGTGGGCTACTCCTTCAAAGAGGCAATCAGCCACTTCTTCCGTAACTGGACTACCTCGCTCGGCGCCGTCATCACGATCTTCCTTTCGCTGTTTATCATCGGCCTGTTCATCATGGGCTCCGCGATGCTGAACTCCGTGATCGGCACCGTCGAGGATCAGGTTGTCATCAACGCGTTCATTAGCGATGACGCCGATCAGGCCGATGTCCAGGCTTTTGAGGCCGAGCTTAAGACGTGGAATAACGTCAAGTCCGTGACCTATAAGGACAAGGACGACGCGCTGGCCGAGTATACGAGCAAGATGTCGGGCAACGCCGACGCCACCATGAGCGCGCTCGATGGCCAGAACCCGCTGCCGGCTTCGTTTGCAATTGAGATGGACGATCCGTCCAAGGTCGAAAGCACGGCCCAGAAGCTCAAGAAGAACGCCGACTTCCAGAAGATCGCGGATGACGGCGACGTCAACGCGAGCGTGCTGTACGGCCAGGAGGAAGTGAGCCGCCTGTTCCAGGTGACCAACTACATCCGCATCGCCGCCGTGGTGCTCGTTGGCCTTCTGACCTTTATCGCATTCATCTTCATCAACAACACGATTCGCCTGTCCATCACGGCGCGTCGTCGTGAGATTGCGATTATGCGTCTGGTCGGCGCCAGCAACGGCTTCATTCGCGGCCCGTTTATCACCGAGGGCGTACTGCAGGCCATTTTGGGCTCGCTGCTTTCCATCGGCGTTCTGGAGCTGCTGCGCAATCTGATGATTCCGCGTTTGCAGGAGAGCATCGGCTGGATGTCGTTTGCCCTGCCGATGCAGTACTACCTGGTGACCTATGCTGCGCTGATTCTGGTCGGTGTGATTATCGGTCTCTTTGGTTCTGCCATAGCCATGCGCCGCTACCTGCGCGTGTAGGCATGTCTGGAATTCATCCCTTCCAACGGGTCGTCTCTTATGGGGCGGCCCGTTTTTTGATCTCTAGGGGACGGCAGGAAAGCGAATCATTTGGGTAGACTCTTTGGAGTTCGTCATCGATAGCAAGGAGGCGCCATGGGGCGCAATAACAAGCATAAGCGCGGTGCCCGCAATAAGCGCGGGCCGGTGCGCAGCGAACGCCGTCCGAGCCTGACCGGGCGCGTGCAGCTCCATGAGCATGGCGCCTATGTCATAACCGAGAGCGGCGACTACAAGGTTATGGGCCGCGGTAAGCGCGAGATCATGGATGGCGATACCGTTGCCGTGAGCATTAAGAACAGCCCGCACGGTGAGCGGCGCGCCGTGATCGAAGGCGTGGTTGAGCGCGCAGCCATAAGCGTGGTGGGTACGTACCAGACCGCTGGTCCGCTCGGTGTGATCGAGCCGCTCGATTCGCGCCTGAAGGCCGACTTCTTCATTCTGCCCGAGGATACCTCGGCGGATCGTCTGGGCGTCCACCCGGGTGATGCCGTTGTCGCGCGCATTTTGACCTACCCGACGCGCCTGGAATCGGGCACCGTGACGATCGAACGCCGCATTGGCGGAGATGACGCGCCCGATTTGGGCGTTCAATACGTGATGGCGCGTTACGGCTATACCGATAGCTATCCCGAGGCCGCGCTGGACGAGGCCGAGGGGCTTTCGCTCGATGTGTCCGCGGCGCTTAAGGACCCGCTCCGCCGCGATCTGCGCGACCGCTTTGTCATCACGATCGACCCGGTCGACGCGCGCGACTTTGACGATGCCATTTCGCTTGAGCGCACGCCCGAGGGTGGCTACAAGCTGGGTGTGCATATCGCTGACGTTTCTCACTATGTGGCTTGGGACGGGCATATCGATCTTGAGGCTCGCCATCGTATGACATCGGTGTATCTGGCCGATCGCGTGCTTCCCATGCTGCCCGAACGCCTGTCCAATGACCTGTGTTCGCTTCGCCCTGACGAGGACCGTCTTGCGTTTACCGTTGACATTGAACTCGATGCGCAGGGTCGCGTGCGGCATTACGATCCGTACCCCAGCGTGATTCGCTCGCGTGTGCGTATGGACTATGACGGCGCCGAGGCGCTGCTGGTGCGTGCCGGCGCGGTGGAGTATGGGGTGCTGGAGGGTGCTGCCGAGGATGTTGCGGCTGCTGAGGCCTCGCGCGAGGAGGCGCTTGAGCGCGGTCTTGCGTGCGAGAAGGCCGCCCGCGGCTGCAACGTCGACCTCGGCAATTTCCTTGTCGCCGCCAACGAACTCGCCGAACTTCGCCGTCGTATTCGTCGCGTCCGCGGCTCAGTCGATTTTGACACGGCCGAGATTCGCGCTCTATTGGACGAGGACGGAGTACCCGTGCAGATTGTGGCGCGTGAGCGTTCGTGTGCCACGTCGCTTATCGAGGAAGCCATGCTGCTCGCCAACGAGTGCGTTGCAGAGTGGCTGGCAGACCGTGATATCGAGGCCTGCTATCGCGTGCATGAGGATCCGAGCCCCGATAGCCTGCACGGTGCCGCCGTTGCGCTGGCGCAGCTGGGCATCATCGACGATCGCCGTGCTGCCGGTATTGCCCTGGGGAGTCCCGATGAGCTGCAGGCTGCAGTTGATGCTGCCGCCGGTACGGCAAACGCACCGCTCGTCAACACGCTGCTTCTGCGCAGCATGCAGCGTGCGCTGTACAAGCCGCGCAACGAGGGCCACTTTGCGCTCGCCGCGCCGTGCTACTGTCACTTTACGAGTCCCATCCGTCGCTATCCCGATCTGGTGGTGCACCGCGTGCTCAAACTGCAGTTGGCCTATGAACAGCTTGGCGGCAAGGACGCCTTGGTCCGTACGCCGCGACTGATCGGCAAGGGGCGCGAGTCGCTGCCGCGCATTCTGCCGCAGATCTGCCGCGCATGCAGCGATGCCGAGCGTGCGGCCGATGCCGCCAGCCATGCGACGCAAAAGATCAAGATTGCCCAGTACTATGAGGACCGTCTGGGCGAGCGCTATGCCGGATCCGTCTCGTGGGTTAGCAGCATGGGCCTCTTTGTGCGCTTGGACCTGACGCAGGTCGAAGGCTTGGTTTCGATCAAGAGCCTGGGCAACGAGTGGTTCGAGTTCGACGAGGATGCGCTCACGCTCACAGGTGCCGACACGGGGACTCGCTATGAACTGGGTCAGCGCGTGATTATCGAGGTCTCGCGCGTCAATACCACGCGTGGGCACTTGGACTTTAAGCTTATCCATTAGCCAAATCTCGACTCATGGCGGGAGAGCGGAGGGCGGTCTTTCGGGGCCGCCCTCCGCATTTGGATCATGGCTACCTTGCCGTCTGCTCGGCCGCCCGCTTACCTGCTATTCGAGAGGTAAAACCTACCAAAATAAACCTGTCCCTTTTTGGCAGGTTTACAAGAAAGCGGGGATGAGATGGCGACGGTGTACGGTTATGCGCGGGTGAGTTCGCGCGATCAGAACCTTAATCGGCAGCTGGATGCGCTGGGCGCCTATGGCGTGGGCTCGGCGAATATTTATGCCGACCATGCGAGCGGCAAGGACTTCGATCGACCGCGTTATCGCGAGCTGCTGCACGTTCTGGGAGACGGGGACGTGCTGGTGGTGCTTTCTATCGACCGACTTGGTCGTAATTACTCCGAGATTCTTGAGGAATGGCGACGCATTACCAAGGAGCTCGGGGTTGCCATTGTGGTGTTGGATATGCCATTGCTTGACACGCGCGTCAGGGCCAGCGGCGCGCCGGATGTGACCAACACCCTGATTGCCGATATTGTGCTGCAACTGCTGAGCTACGTGGCGCAGGTGGAGCGCGAGAATATCCATCGGCGCCAGGCGGAGGGAATTGCAGCGGCGCGGGCGCGAGGGGTCCGTTTCGGTCGACCTCGCAAGCCGTGCCCTCCTCAGTTTGAGCTGGTGCGCGATAGCTATGAGGCAGGCGATATAACCCGCAGCCAGGCAGCAAAGTGCCTGGGCGTGTGCGTGGGGACGTTCGATCGCTGGATGCGCGAGGCGGGGTAGGGGTTTGCGTCGCTTTGTCGCTTCCTGGTGCGATTCAAATTTTGATACGGTGACGATGTCATTTGGGGCTACACTCGCTGATATTCAAAAAAGGAGGTTGGCCCTTGGTGCGCGTAAAACAAATAATCGGATGGACCGCGATCGTTCTGTTTACTGCAACGCTGGCGGGCATCTGGGTGCTGACGGAGCAAAATGCGGTGGAGACGTCGTTGCTGAGCGAGTCCACCGCGCGTGTGGTGGAGGGCCAGGCTACGGGCGTTCAGGCTGTCGATGCCACGGGTGAAGCCCAGACGGAGAACGGAATGACCGGGGGCACCGATTCGGCTGCCTCGAATGTCCAGTCTGGCCGACTTGTTTCCATTCGCATGTGGGTGGGCACGAACGTCCGTCGCGTTGCCCATACCGTAGAGTTTTTCTTCGTCGGATTGTTCGCCTCGGTGGTCGTGGTTTGCTTTTCCAGGCGTCCGTGGAGCGTATGCTCCCGTTGCGTGCCCGTATTGCTCTTTTGCGCCGCCTGCTCCGTTGGCGATCAGGTACATAAGATCTTTGTTCCCGGCAGGCATTTCGACGTTATCGATCTAGGATTCGATGCTGCGGGCTATGTCACCGCCATGCTGTTGGTATTGCTGGCGGCGGCGTTGGTGCGCCATGCGAATCGACCAATCGGCGCCCATGCGAGGCGCTAGCCTTAAGACGAGACATCGCGACTGCCTACGCTTCGACATTGACTACAATAACGGCTGCAATCGCGAGTGGTCGTCGATGTGCAGTTTTCCAGACACCTGTTTTCTCTAAGAAAGGAAATCCCATGACCGTACTGTTTGTTGAATATCCCAAGTGCTCGACCTGCAAGAAGGCCAAGGCATGGCTGGACGAACACGGGGTAGAGTATATCGACCGCGATATCGTTTTGGACAATCCCACGGCTGATGAGCTTACGACCTGGATTGCTCGTTCGGGGCTGCCGGTGCGGCGCTTCTTTAATTCGTCGGGCATGAAATATCGAGAGCTGGGCCTGAAGGCGCGTCTGGATGCGGGCATGACGGATCGGGAGTGCTACGAGCTGCTGGCGACCGACGGCATGCTGGTCAAGCGTCCGCTGCTGGTGGGCGACGACTTTGCGATTCCCGGCTTTAGGGAAGCGGCCTGGGCCGAGGCGTTGCTGTAGCGGCTGCGGAAAGTGCGACCCGTTTTGAGTGATCGGGGTAGGACGTGTTTTCCATCGGCGGGCTCGCTCGGCTCAATCCTCGAGCTGTGCCCATTCGTGCGGATCGTAGACCTTTACGTGCTTGTTGGGCTTGCCGCTCCAGTACTCCTCGTCCATAAAGGGCAGGTATGCCTGAATGCCGGGGCAGATAAAGGGAATCCGCTGCTGTTGCAGTCGCTCGCGCTGGCGCTGCTCCAGGCGCGCCTCGGATATGACGGTCGGCATGCCGGACAGCTCGACGAGGCTTGCCTGGATTCGCTTAAGGTCGGGGAGTCCCGCGTGCCATGACATCCGCATGATCAAAAAGGATGCACGGCGGTAGTTTGCCTGCATCACCGTGATGGCGGGGCGCAGTGTGGGATGGATTTTGTCCCGTTCGGGCCAAAGGTCAGCAGTGATCTCGAGGCCCAGGGTCTCCCATAGGTAATCAAGCTCTTCGTCCATGGCGCCTCGATATCCGTGCAATGATGACGGTTCGATTGTGCCATCAGCCGTGAGTGCTGCATTGTTGTAATCTACCAGCGGTAGATGCGGGATGTTTTACGGGCTTTGGCGCCGTACGTGTCGCTGGCGCTTCACAGGTCCTTCACGTGTCGGCCGTATTTGACTGAATTTCAAAAAAGTCAAAATTGGGGCTTGCGTCACGGCCGGACTTCCCGTATATTTCTTTCTTGCGCAAAGGCACAGCCGAGCGCAGCGATGCAGTCATTGGGATGTCGTCTAATGGCAGGACAGCGGATTCTGGTTCCGTCAATGGGGGTTCGACTCCCTCCATCCCAGCCATTGCATTTGCTACATATGGCCCGTTCGTCTAGCGGTTTAGGACGCCGCCCTCTCAAGGCGGAGATCACCAGTTCGAATCTGGTACGGGCTACCAAAATTGAACGCCCGGGCCTCGTAAGAGACCCGGGTTTTGTGTATTGACCGATATTTAAGGCGCGCGTTGAGTCTGCCGCCCGGACCGAGGAGTTGTCATGGATCTGCCCATCAGCTTGCAAGACATCACGTATGCCGAGAACTACCTGGCGCAGGGCGACCTGGCTACGGCGACGCCGCTGCTTGAGCGTCTGGTGGAGCTCGCCGAGGAGTATATCGACGCTGAGTGCAAGACGGAGGAGAAGCGCCAGTACTTTAGCTTCGACAGCAAGTTTGAGCGCCTGGCCTATCGCCGCGTGGAGAAGGATCCGCGCGAGCTGGTGCAGGTCGAGGTTCCCTTTGACCGCCTGTACTCCGACATGGCGTTTGCCTACATTCGCCAGCAGGATTATGTGAGTGCTCGGAATGCCCTGATGCAGGCCGTGCGTTGGGATCCCATGAACTGCAACTATCGCTTGGACTTGGCCGAGCTGTTCCGCGCGCTCGAGGACAAGCAGGAGTGGGCATCGCTCTCGTTCTCGGTGCTGGGGCGTGCAAGCGATGGCAAGTGCGCCGCCCGCGCTTACGCCAATCTAGGTCAGTACTTCTTGGAGCCCGAGACCGAGAACGTTTCGGCTGCCGTGGGCTGCGCGCGTCTGGCGCTGCGCCTGGCGCCCAATGATGCGCATACGACGCGCCTGCTCAACAAGATCCATACCACCTATCCGGATGCCGCGGACGAGAGTGACGACCATGTGATGGGTGAGCTCGCCCTGCAGGGCGTGCCGACCTCGCCTTCGGCCGAGATCGCCATCTGCCTGATCATGTGCGCGACCGACGCTGCGAGCGACGGCGACAAGCAGGAGGCTACGCGCCTGACGGTCCGTGCCCGCGACCTGGTGGGCGAAGAGGCGTGCGCGGCGATTATCAAGCTGGTGCGCGAGAGTGATGCCGAGCTTAACGCCGAGCGCAAGGCAAAGCGCGAGGCTGCGGGCTCAAACGCCGATGGCGCCAAGGAGGCCGGCGATGCCCAGTAAGCGCGAGCGCAAGCTCATTTCCAAGAATCGCTCGGCACATCACGAGTACTTTATCGATGAGACGTTTGAGTGCGGTATTGAGCTGAGCGGTACCGAGGTCAAGTCGATTCGCGAGCGCGCGTGCCAGATTACCGATACCTTTGCACTGATTCGTGGCGGGGAGTGCTGGCTCGTCGGCCTACATATCCACCCTTATAGCCATGGTGGCGTGTGGAATCGCGATCCCGACCGTCGGCGCCGTCTGCTGCTGCACCGCAAGGAGATCGACTTTCTTGACGGCAAACTTCGCAACCGTGGTTATGCGCTGGTTCCGTTGGAGCTCTACTTTAATACCGACGGTCGCGTAAAACTGCTGCTGGGCCTGGGTCGCGGCAAGAAGCTCTACGACAAGCGCGAGGACATGGCCAAGCGTGATGTCCAACGCGAGATCGACCGCGCCCTTAAAGAACGCAACCGCTAGGAGCGAGTTCACGGGAAGGTGCCCTACCGCGCCCGCCCCGTCTTCCTTGCTGTTTTGCCATATATTTCCAAAAAACGGCGTCCGTTATGGGCGCCGCTTTTTATGGGTACATACAGCCTTAAGGTTCAATCCCGGGTTAGGGGAGTACTTGTTATGGACAAAACTGCATTCTTTACCATGCCGAGCGGTCTGTATGTGGTGAGCGCCGCGGCAGACGGGCTGCGCGCCGGCTGCGTCATCAACACGGCGGTGCAGGTGACGGCAGCACCACCTCGCATCTCGGTTGCCGTAAACAAGGAAAATGTGACCGCTGGCGTGATCGAGACTGCCAAGGCCTTTGCGCTGACCGTGATCGACCAGACGGCGGATATGCTCTACATTGGCAACTTTGGATTTCGCACCAGCAGCAACTATGACAAGTTTGCCAAATACGAGACCCGCGAGACGGCTCTGGGCATGCCTTATGTGTCCGAGCACGCGGCGGCTCTGTTTAGCTGCCGTTTGATCGACACTGTGGATGTGGGTACGCATCTACTGTTTATCGGCGAGGTCGAGGACGCCGAGCGCCTGAGCGACGAGACGCCGTTGACCTACGACTACTACCATAAGGTCCTGAAGGGCAAGACGCCTCCGAAGGCGTCCTCGTATCAAGGCTAGAAATGTTTTAAAAACACTTGCATTATATTATTGAGAACATATACTAATAAGCGAAGTACATCACCAGTCACGTTCGAGAGGAGAACATCATGGCTGAGGAGAAGAAGACGTATAAGTTCGTGTGCGTCGTTTGCGGTTACGAGGTTGAGGTCGATACGCCCGAGCTGCCCGAGGATTATGTGTGCCCGGTGTGCGGCGTCGGTCCCGATCAGTTTGAGCTCGTCGAGGAGTAGCTCGCAGGCACACGGCGATTAGCCATACAGAGCTCTGTCCAAGGGCCCCGGTCGAATTCTCGGCCGGGGCCCTTTTCCTCCGTCCCCAAGGGATCACGGCTGCTGTTAGCCGATCCTGTCTGACGTGAGTCCGGCCGACCGTTTGTCTCAATCTGTAACATCTAACGGTGGAAACGGGGTCTACGTGTTACAGATTGAGACAAACGGAGCTGTCCCTCGGAATAATCTCGATCTGTAACATCTAGACATTAAAAGCGGGTCTAGATGTTACAGATCGAGACGTTTGCCTGGGTGGACATGCGGCCTCGTTACATCCCGGTCAACAGCACGGCGTCGAGCGCCGTTACGACGACACCGATCCCTACAAGCAGCGCGTTGAGCGGGCGCGAGTTGGCGTATTTGCCCATGACGCGGGACGAACTGGTGAGTCGTATGAGCACAAAGACCGTGATCGGCAGCTGAAGCGACAGCAGTGCCTGACTCCAGATGAGACCTTCAAAAGGATTTGGGACGACCAGGCACGCCGTCACTGCGCCGACGAAACAGGCCGCCACCCCGATCGAGGAATGTCGGTCGTGGATATCGTATTCCTCGTCGAACATGCCCGCAGTGATGGTCCCCGCCGCCATGCCCGCTGTCACGCTGCTCGATAGTCCCGCGAACAGCAGCGCTACCGCAAAGATGGTCGAGCTCGCCGGGCCCAGAATGGGGGAGAGCGTGGCCGCTGCGACGGCGAGGTCGTCTACGACCATGCCGTGCGCAAAGAAGGTCGTTGCGGCCAGGATGACCATGGCCGAGTTGATTGCCCAGCCCACGCCCATCGAAAAGAGCGTGTCGAAGAGCTCGTAGCGCAGACGCTCTTCGATAACCTGCTCGCCTTGGCCTTCGAAGTGCATGGATTGGATGACCTCGGAGTGCAGAAAAAGGTT
This sequence comes from uncultured Collinsella sp., assembly GCA_947642445.1. Classification (GTDB taxonomy): domain Bacteria; phylum Actinomycetota; class Coriobacteriia; order Coriobacteriales; family Coriobacteriaceae; genus Collinsella. The sequence goes on from CANRSF010000022.1 coordinate 25,355, forward strand.
GTGTGGCATAACGACCGCACCCAGGACACTCACGATAATCGCGGCAGAGCCAGTGGGCATACTGGGCGTGATCCAGCTTGCGGCGGCTTGCGGCCAGTCGACCTTGACTAGTGCAAGCTCGGCCAAAAACGAGAGTCCTACCACGCCTACGAAGGCGATGATCCAGCGTTCGGCTCGCTTGTAGGAGTTGGTCATGAGCATCGCCATCGATACTGCCGCCACGATGACGCAGCCCGCACGCACGGGCAGCCCAAAGAGCATTTGAAGGGCAATCGCGCCGCCCAGGACTTCGGCCATGGCGGTGGCGATGGTCGCGAGATAGGCGCTGCCGAGCACCGCGCGTCCCACGATGCGGGGGAGAAAGCGGGTCGTGGCCTCGGCAAGGCAGGCGCCCGTGGCGATGCCCAAGTGCGCCGCGTTGTGCTGCAGCACGATGAGCATAATCGTGGACAGCGTGACGATCCACAGCAGCGCGTAGCCAAACTGCGAGCCCGCGGCCATATTGGAGGCCCAGTTGCCCGGGTCGATAAAGCCGACGGTCACGAGCAGCCCGGGGCCGATATGCCGCGCAATGTCTAGGCCTCCGTGACCGCCGGTGCGCCGGGAACCAAAGTGTTGTTTGAGATGGTTGAGCATGGTGCGCTCCTGTGTATGGGCGGCGTGACGTCACATCTGGGCCGTGCGGCGCCACGCGTCGGTTTTGGGTTGGGGCTACTTGTGTGCTTTGCCCTGATTGGCCACGGCGTCGATCTTGGCGGCGATGGTCGCCGGGTCGCCGATGTAGCGCTTGTCGAGGACATTGAAATCGGTATCGAAGGTGTAGACGAGCGGCACGCCGGTGGGGATGTTGACCTTGAGGATCTCCTCGGGCGTGAGGTGTTCGAGCTTCATGACGAGTGAGCGCAGGGAGTTGCCGTGTGCGGCGATGAGTACGCGCTTGCCGGCGAGCATCTGGGGGCGAATCTCGTCTTCGAAATAGGGCCAGGCGCGGGCGATCGTGTCCTTGAGGCATTCGGTATAGGGCAGCTGATCAGGCGCGACATCACGGTATTGCTCCTGGGTGTGGGGATCGCGCGCGTCGTTCGGCTCGAGTGCCGGCGGGCAGATATCGAAGGAGCGGCGCCAGATGAGCACCTGCTCGTCGCCGTGCTCCGCCGCGGCATCGGCCTTGTTGAGACCCTGCAACGCTCCGTAGTGGCGCTCGTTGAGCTTCCAGGATTTGATGACGGGCAGCCACTCGCGATCCATTTGGCCGAGCACGATGTTGAGGGTGTGGATTGCGCGCTTGAGGCGCGAAGTGTAGCAGACGTCAAAGTCGAAACCGGCTTCTTTGAGGGCTCGACCGCCTGCTGCGGCTTCTTCGCGGCCCGTGTCGGTGAGCTCAACATCGGTCCAGCCGGTGAACAGGTTGAGCTTGTTCCACTCGGACTCTCCGTGACGGATAAGGACGAGTTGCATCGTCTGCTGGTCTGCTTGGTGCGCCATAGGGGCCTCCTTGCTCTGGCACGGTGTGCGTGCCGTTTGCTTGACGCCGCAAAGGATACCCGTTTTAACCTTAAAAGTTAACCAAGACTAACAAAATTGTTGTATTTAAATGGGATGGTGAAAGGGGGCTGCCGAAATGTCTCGATCTGTAACAACTAGGGATGGAAATTGGGCCTAGGTGTTACAGATTGAGATGTTTGAAGCGGTGGGCTTACAGGCCGAACTTGGGCGCCTTGTTGCCGCCCTTGAGGTCGGCGGTGTCCACTCGTAGGGCGTGCGTTACGCGATTGTTTCGAAACGGGCGGGAAACACAACGGGCCGGCGATGCTCATAGTATGCCTAGTCAACTGACTGTCTAATATCTAGGGGAGGATCGCGATGCAGGCAGATTCCGCTCAGCAGCAGGGCCTTTATCGCCCCGAATTCGACCACGATGCATGTGGCATCGGCGCACTTGCCGATATCAACGGTGAGCGCCATCACCAGATTCTGGACGATGCGCTGTCCATTCTGGTCAACTTGGAGCACCGCGGCGGCACGGGCCTCGAGAAGAACACCGGCGACGGTGCCGGCATCCTGTTCCAGGTTCCGCATCACTTTTTCCGTAAAGAGGCTCAAAAGTGCGGCCAGATTCTGCCGGCAGAGGGCGACTATGGTGTGGCCATGCTGTTCTTTCCGCAGGATGACAAGGGCGTAGAGGATGCCCGCCGCGTGTTTGAGGAGGGTTGCGCCGAGGCCGGCGTGCCGCTGCTCTTTTGGCGAGAGGTGCCCGTCGACCCGCACGACCTGGGTGAGACCGCCCGCGCCTGCATGCCCACCATTCTGCAAGCCTTTCTGGGCCGCCCTGACGATACGCCGGCGGGTGACGCCTTCGAGCGCCGCCTGTACGTGTGCCGTCGCACTATCGAGAAGAAGGCCGATGCCGAGTTTGCCCTGCGCGACAAGATCTTCTACGTCTGCTCCATGAGCTCGCGCACTATCGTGTACAAGGGCATGCTGGTCGCCACGCAGATGCGCCGCTTCTTCATCGATCTCAACGATGCCGCCGTCAAGACGGCCGTGGCGCTCGTCCACTCGCGCTACTCCACCAACACCACACCCAGTTGGGAGCGCGCGCACCCCAACCGCTTTATCATCCACAACGGCGAGATCAATACCCTCAAGGGCAATGTCAACTGGATTCGCGCCCGCGAGCCCAACCTGTACAGCCCCGTGCTGCAGCACGATCTTGAGCGCGTGATGCCCATCATCAACCGCGAGGGCTCCGATTCCGCGATTCTGGACAATGTGCTTGAGTTCCTGGTCATGAACGGTCGCCCGCTCACGCGTGCCGCGTCCATGCTGCTGCCCGAGCCGTGGGACCACAACGACAGCCTGAGTGAGGAGCGCCGCGCCTACGACGCTTACCAGTCCATGCTCATGGAGCCGTGGGATGGCCCGGCCGCCATCGCCTTTACCGACGGTCGCACGCTGGGCGCCGCCCTCGACCGTAACGGCTTGCGTCCCGCCCGCTACTATGTGACGCGCGACGGTCGCTTTATGCTGGCAAGCGAGGTGGGCACCATCGAGGTGAGCCCCGAGAACATCCTGACGAGCGGCTGCCTGGGACCGGGCCAGATGCTCGAGGTCGACTTTGCCCGCGGTCGCGTCATCTACAACGATGAGTTGCGCGCCCGTTACGCTAAGGAAAAGCCCTACCGTGATTGGATTGCCGAGGAGACGCTGGCCGTCGACGCGCTCGATGAGTCCGCCGCGCCCGCGCCCGCCGAGGACGCCGAGGTGCCCGCCGCCGTGCGTATGGCCAAGCTCGGCTACCACTGGGATGACGTCGACGAGGTCGTGCGTCCCATGGCCCAGCAGGGCAAGGCCCCACTCGCCTCGATGGGCATCGACGCACCGCTGGCCTGCCTGTCCAAGAAGACGCGCTCGTTCTTTGACTACTTCTATCAGCTGTTCGCTCAGGTCACGAATCCTCCGATCGATGCCCTGCGTGAGCATATGGTAACTTCGACCACGCTCTACCTGGGCAACCACGGCAACCTGCTTGAGGATTCCCGTACGGCCTGCCAGCTGGTGCGCCTGGAGCGTCCGCTGCTGAGCGAGGAGGAGTTTGACCGCATCTGCGCCATCGACCGCGTGGGCTTTAAGACCCGCCGCTTCCGTGCCGTCTACCGCCGCGATGCCGGCGAGGGCGCGCTGCAGGCTGGGCTCAAGCAGCTTGCCGAGGACGTCGAGGCTGCGGTCCGCGATGGCGTGAACATCGTGGTGCTGAGCGACCGTGCTGCGGCGGGCGAGGTCCCTGTGCCGTCACTGCTCGCCGTGGGATGCGTGCACAACCACCTGATCCGCGCCGGCGTGCGTACCTTTGCCGACATCGTGGTGGAGTGTGGCGACGCCGTGTCCCCGCACGACTTTGCGGCGCTGGTGGGCTACTCCGCGAGCGGCATCTATCCGTACAACGCACATGCGTGCATCCGCGATCTGGCGGCACGCGGCGACCTGGACGTGACGGCCGAGCAGGGCATCGCCAACTACAACAAGGCTGCGACCGCCGGCATCGTCTCCATCATGTCCAAGATGGGCATCTCCACAGTGCAGAGCTACCATTCGGCGCAGATCTTCGAGGCCGTGGGCTTTACGCCGGAGTTCGTCAACGCGTACTTCGCCGGCACGGTGAGCCGTGTGGGCGGTATGGGTGTCGAGGACGTTGAGCGCGAGCAAAACGAGCGCTACGACGCCGCGCTCGCCATCCTTAAGAGCCCGGCTCCCGATCAGCTGCCTACGCTGGGTCTGACCAAGTGGCGCCCGCTCGGCGGCGAGGAACACCTCATCGACCCCCAGACCGTCTACCTGCTGCAGACCGCCTGCCGTGAGGACAGCTACGACACCTTTAAGGAGTACAGCGCCCGCCTGCACCGCACCGGCCATGCCGTGCGTCTGCGCGACTTGCTCGACTTTGATGCCAGCGGCCGCACGCCGGTTTCGCTCGACGAGGTCGAGCCCGCGCTCAACATCGTCCGCCGCTTTAACACCGGCGCCATGTCGTACGGCTCCATCAGCAAGGAAGCACACGAGTGCATGGCCATCGCCATGAACCGCCTGCACGGCCGTTCCAACTCCGGCGAGGGCGGTGAGGATCCGCGTCGCGAGACCCCGCTGGCTAACGGTGATTCCAAGAACTCCGCGATCAAGCAGGTGGCAAGTGCGCGCTTTGGCGTGACGAGCCGCTACCTGTGCAGCGCCTTCGAGATTCAGATCAAGATGGCCCAGGGCGCCAAGCCCGGCGAGGGTGGCCACCTGCCCGGCAAGAAGGTCTACCCCTGGATTGCCGAGGTCCGTCAGTCCACGCCCGGCATCGGCCTGATCTCGCCTCCGCCGCATCACGACATTTACTCCATCGAAGACCTGGCCGAGCTCATCTTTGACCTTAAGAATGCCAACCCCGGCGCGCGCGTGTCGGTCAAGCTGGTCAGCGAGGCCGGCGTCGGCACCATCGCAACCGGTGTGGCCAAGGGCGCTGCCGACAAGATCTTGATCAGCGGTCACAATGGCGGCTCGGGTGCCGCGGCGCGCGATTCCATTTGGCATGCCGGCCTGCCGCTGGAGCTCGGCCTTGCCGAGGCCCAGCAGACGCTGCTGCAAAACGGCCTGCGCTCCCGCGTGGTGCTCGAGGCCGACGGCAAGCTCATGGACGGCACCGACGTTGCCGTCGCCTGCTTGCTGGGCGCCGAGGAGTTTGGCTTTGCGACCATGCCGCTCATCTCCATGGGTTGCCTCATGCAGCGTGACTGTCAGCAGGATACCTGCCCGGCCGGCATCGCCACGCAAAACTGCCGCCTGCGTCACGGCTTCCGCGGTAAGCCCGAGCACGTTGAGCACTTTATGCTCTTTGTGGCCGAGCAGCTGCGCGAGGTTATGGCGAGCCTGGGCTTCCGCACCGTCGATGAGATGGTTGGCCATCCCGAGTGTTTGTGCCAGATCGAGGTGCCGGGCAACCGCAAGGCTAACCTGCTGGATCTGTCGCCCGTGCTGGCAAGCGCGACCTGCGAGTTCGGTGCCCATATTCCGGGTGCCGACGGTCGCCACTTCCTGCCGCAGATGGCTGCCGACAGCGAGCTCGACAAGACGCTCGACTCCACGTTGTTCGTGCCCTACACGGCCAATGCCCGTGCGCACCTGCGCCCGATTCGTTTCCATGCCGACATCGCCAACGTTAACCGCTGCGTGGGCACCATTCTGGGCAATGCGGTGACCAAGGCGCATCCCGAGGGCCTGCCCGCCGGCTCCATCACCATCGATTGCGATGGTTCGGCCGGTCAGAGCTTTGGCGCCTTCCTGCCGCGCGGCATTACGCTCAACGTGTGCGGCGACGCCAACGACTACTTTGGCAAAGGCCTTTCGGGCGGCGAGGTGTCGGTGCGCCCCAACCCGCATGCGACCTATAAGTTCGACGAAAACATCATCGTGGGCAACGTTGCGTTCTTTGGCGCCACGAGCGGCCGTGGCTTCATCAACGGCCTGGCCGGCCAGCGCTTTGGCGTACGCAACTCCGGTGCCACCGTGGTGGTCGAGGGCTGCGGCAACCATGGCTGCGAGTACATGACGGGCGGTCTGGCGCTTATCCTGGGTGAGGTCGGGCAGAACTTCGCCGCCGGTATGACGGGCGGCGTGGCCTATGTCTTTGACCAGTACGGCACGCTCGATGCCCGCGTGAACCACGAGAGCGTTGAGCTCAAGGCCTCGACGGCCGGCGAGCTGGCACAGATTCGCGAGCTCATCCAAGAGCACGTGGACGCGACGCAGAGCCCGCGCGGCATCAAGCTGCTCTACAGCTTTGAGACGATGAGCAAGCACTTCGTGAAGGTCATTCCGACCGAGTACGAGCGTGTGCTGGCGATTGTCGCCGCCGCCGAGGCCGTCGGCAAGACGCATGCGCAGGCAGAGGAGCTGGCGTTTGACATCGTGACCGGTCGCGCGAGCGCTGCGGATGTCGCTCGCTTCGATGCTGCGGGCGGTGCTGCGGGCGGTGCTGCGTCCGCGGCCGCCAGCTCTGTTGCTTCGACCAAGAAGGAGGCGTAAGTGCCATGGGTAAGCCCGGTGCTTTTCTTGATATCGATCGCGTGACCCACGAGCTTCGCCCCGTGGAGGAGCGCAGCCGTGATTTCGATCCGCTGTACGTGGAGCTCGACGACGACGCACGTCGCGCCCAGGCGAGCCGCTGCATGATGTGCGGCGTGGCGTTTTGCCAGATGGGCGCGAGCTTTGGCAAGGCACGTCCGAGCGGCTGCCCGCTGCACAACTTGATTCCCGAGTGGAACGAGCTGGTGTACCGCGGCCGCTGGGATGAGGCTGCCGAGCGCCTGTCGCTCACCTCGCCCATGCCTGAGTTCACGAGCCGCGTGTGCCCGGCACTGTGCGAGGCCGCGTGCAACCTGGGCTCGGTCGACGGCCAACCCACGACGATTCACGATAACGAGCGTGCGATCAGCGACCATGAGTGGGCCAACGGCGGCCTACGTCGCTTTGAGCCGGCAGGGGAGGACGCGCCCTCGGTCGCCGTGGTTGGTTCCGGCCCGGCTGGCCTGGTGGCAGCATGGGAGCTTGCGCGTCGCGGTGCCCGCGTGACGGTGTTTGAGCGCGACGACCGCCCCGGCGGCCTACTCATGTACGGCATTCCCAACATGAAGCTCGAGAAGTCTGTGGTCGAGCGGCGTGTGGCGCTCATGCGCGAGCTGGGTATTGTGTTCGAGCTGGGCGCCGACGTGAGCGATCCCAAGGTTACCGCCAGGCTCGACGACTTTGACGCCGCCGTGGTGGCTGCCGGCGCCCGTGCTCCGCGTGGACTTTCGGCTGCGAACATTGATGCCCCGGGCGTGGTGTATGCCGTGGACTACCTGACGGCTTCGACCGTCTCGGTGCTCGATGGCGGTGAGCCTGCTATTGACGCACGCGGCCTGGACGTCGTGGTCATTGGCGGTGGCGATACCGGCAACGACTGCGTGGGTACCGCGGTGCGTCAGGGCGCGCGCAGCGTGCGCCAGTTTGAGTTCTTGCCGGCTGCGCCCGATAAGCGCGCGGCAGGCAACCCCTGGCCGCAGTGGCCCAACGTTAAGAAGACCGATTACGGCCAGCAGGAGGCTATCGCTGCGATGGGTGGCGAGATGCGTGCCTGGGCCGTGGATACACTCGAGGTGCTGCTGGACAAGAAGGGTGCGGCTGCGGGTCTGCGCGTGGTCGATCTGGACTGGTCGGCGGGAAAGCCCGAGCGCATCGCGGGCTCCGAGCACGAGGTGCCGGCGCAGCTGGTGCTCATCGCCTGCGGCTTTACGGGTCCGGAGTACGGTGTGTTCGATGCGGTGAGCGTGCCTGTTGCCACCGCTGGTCGTCCGCTGCCGGTGATGGCTGCCGAGGGCTCGCATCTCGCGGCTCGCACGGAGGGCGTCGCCGCGGATGCCGCGCCGGTGTATGTGGCGGGTGATGCCCGCAACGGCAGCTCGCTCGTGGTGAGTGCCATGGCCGATGCCCTGGCCTGCGCAGCCGAAGTCGCCGAGGCACTGGAACTGTAAAGTAGTCACGGAGATATTCAACAATCGAATCGGCAAGGGCTGTCCCTAACTGCCGGCACAAAAGGAACGTCCCTAAGTGCCGACAGTTAGGGACGTTCCTTTTGTGCCGGCATTCGGGGACACTCCTTGCGGATTTGCGAGCAGTTTGCGCGTTTGTCGACGTAAGGATGTTCATTTGTCGACTTCTTGGGCTGTGGTCACCTGTTGTTTCTGTGGTGGCTGCAGGCATCTGGCTCAAAAGGGCGGGCTGGCCGTCTATGTTTGCCTGCGGTTTTGTTGCGGTGCGCATTTTCGGTCAAGCTTTTCGTCAAGTGTTTGGTCAGCATCTGGTTTGCAGCCGGAGGCCTATTTTGCCCGCGCTGGTCGTGGCTGCCCACCCTCCTCGTAAGCTCAAATTGAGGTCCATCAGTTTGAGGAGGATGCCATGACTGACCACGCTTTTGACCGAGCAGAGCTGGCTGAAGCCGTCGGCAACGATATTGCCGACATGGCTCACTTTTGGATGCTGCGGAAGTTTCAATTCCTGGAGCCGGCACGCGAACAGTTCGAGGTCATTGTCGACCCGTGGCTCAGCTATTGCGAGGGGCCTTCTCAAAACGAAATCATGGCCTACAACATGGCGTTTACCGATTGGCTGCTCTTCGAGCGCCCCTATCGCCATGGCAAAACGCTGCTCGAGCTATATGTTGACGAGCCGCCGGCATCGCTTTCGCCTGCCTCGCTCAAGCGGCTCGAGCAGGTACGCGACACGCAGTATTTCTCGCGCTTTGGCATTTTGGACAAGAATCCTGCGTCCGGCATGGTCGTGCTGAAGGACACGCGCACCGATCATCGCTTTGATGTCTACGACCCGCATATCGTGCAGAAGGAGCATTGGAACGACGGCGCGATTGCGGTGCGCCTTGCCTGCGTCGACGATGCCTGGCTTACGGCGGGACAGCTCTACCTGTATGACATCGCGCGCCTGAACGACACGGCGGTCGATGGGCCGGGTGCGGTGCATCCCGAGGACCTGCAGGACGGCTTTGACACCTCGTGCATCAGCTTTTTCTTGCGTCTGGTCCGCGACATCATGGGTGCCCAGGGGCGGTACGTGAAGTCACTCAACATCTACGAGCAGGAGTGGAAGTAGGGGATGGGCAGCTGTCGCCTGCCTTGCCCTCTGTCTTTATGTCTCGATCTGTAACGTTTAGGGACAAAAAACCGGTCTACCTGTTACAGATCGAGACGAATACTTGGGCGCCGCTGGTTTGTCTAAATCTGTAACGTTTAGGGGCCTGGAGAACGTCTAACTGTTACAGATCAAGACGTTTATCAGCGGAGGTAACGGTGACAATGGTCCATTTGTCCGATGTGGTGGTGATGGAAGTGTCTAATATCGTTTTCAAACACAAACATGCAACACGTAACACCTTGGCGCGGAATAGGATGCTCGCGCGGCTCACGGAGGCGGCTGAACTAGGCGTGCTGCTTGTGACGCACGACAATGCCGAGCTTATGTGGCTGCGGCGTCATGTGGGAACCGATGATATTG
>CANRSF010000023.1 GCA_947642445.1 uncultured Collinsella sp.
AGGTGGTCAAGCTGCCGTCGGGGCGGGTCTGACCAACGCGGATCTGGCTGTAGAAGGGGCTGCCCTCGCTCTCCATGCGGATGGCCGCCGCCAGCACCAAGCTGGGGATCGCGATGACGACGAGCACGGCACCGCTGAACACGATGTCGAAGGCGCGCTTGACGGTGCGGTAGGCCAGGCGCGAGCGATCCCAGTCCATGATGGATTTCATGGCCCTGTAGCGGCCGGCGCCCTCACGTCGGTCCATGGCCAGAGCAATTAGCGCCGCTCCGGCGGGCGCATCCGTTTCAAATTCTGTTTTATCCGACACGTTCTCTTCCAAGATTTCGTCCCCGGGTCGGGGATCCTCCCTGTCCTTTGCGGAAATCGCCAGCAGCTAGGCGATTTCCTTTTTGAGGTTGCGCATGACGCGCTGCTCGTTTGAAAGCACGGCAAGGCCAACGCGGGTGGTTACGCGTCGGCCGCACAGGTCGAGCTCCAAATAAGCAGTGCTCTTGCGTCTGTTAATGGTTTTGATAAGGCCCTCGTGGCCCAGCAGCGGACCTGCCGTCACTAAGACCTGGTCGCCGTCTTTTAAGGCCTCACTCATGGGCACTACGCGGTCTCCCCTATGCGTAAAGCCACCAATAAGCTGGACCTCTTCTTTTGCCAGTGGCACAAACTGACCGTCCTGGGAAAGCACCCGGGCAAAGTCGTCCATGCGTAGCAGATACTGTTGCACAGTGCGGGGATCTGCCGTGTCGCAGATAAGATAACCGGGAAAGAGCGGCTTGGTCGTATTGACCCATTCGCCGTGTACTTTAATTTCGGTTTTAAATTGAGGATAGAAGAGCTCCTGCATGGCGCAAACCGGCACCACACGCTCGATGCGCTCGCGCATTACGTCTTCGCGACCGTTAATGACCTGAATTACATACCACACGAGCACCACCCCCTTTCTGTCTTACGTATGGCTCACGTGATTTGGATATGGCTTCGCCAGGGCGCTCGTGCGCGAAGGCGCTCCATATTCAAACCCTGAGCCCAGTCAGACAAGCACGTGGCTCTGCCCCACCGTGAACGGTATGTACAAAAGCAGCGCTGAGATCACAGGCACGTATCGCAAAAATGTCTGCAACCTCAGCTGACTGCGTGCGAGCCGGTCAAGCCATTTCAAAACTGGACCGCACGCAAAAAGCTGAAGGACTGCCGTGGTTTGCCGTAACAACTTATTGCACCTTCTAATGCGAACTTGTAAATAGCCGCAAAAGTAAGTACAAAACGTGCATGGCAATCGATATTGGAGCTCGTGGTTTTTCTAACACCGCCGTTACGGCCGGATGCTGATCGACCCTGCGCTTTGTGACTTGCTGGAGCCGTGAGCACAGTTAAACTCATGTAACGTTAGGTATCCTAGCACAAGCTGTTAGTGAAACTGATTTGGGCTGCGTTGGACAACATATCGTTCATATGACGTGCTCAAGGGGGTTGTTTTGGGATGTTGTTCACGTTGGCGCAGGTTATTGGGGTGCTGGCAATAATTGGGAGCGTTCCTGAAGCCCAACTGGAGCAGCGAGCTGCACTGGTAATTGCGTTTGGATAACAAACTATGTACAGACATGGGAAATAAATTGTGCAACTTTTTGTTGATGTGGGCATGGGTTTGTGGCGCGAGGTATTTTGACATGAAAAAAGGCCTTCGGAATTCCGAGGCCTTTGCATTCACGATGGTGGAGACGAGGGGGATCGAACCCCTGACCTCTTGACTGCCAGTCAAGCGCTCTCCCAACTGAGCTACGCCCCCGTGACGAGGAGATACTATAGGGGAATGTTTAGCTTGATGCAAGGGGGGAATTTTGATTGATTGTCTTACTTACGGGTTTTTCTGGGACGTATTTCTATAGCTATTTTTGGCAGGCATGTAAAATAACTGGTTGGGTTTGTTAGTTTTCTGGTTGAAGAAAGCCTCCTACCGTTTTGTTAAGCCAATGGTTGGATTTAAAGCGAAGTAATTCATTGAACTTGTAAAATCTCTGGCTGAAATCGTCTTTGCCAGAGAGGACCGACCATGGCCGAGGAGTCCGCGTTCGACTACGTGAACGAGATTTTGGGTATCGCCAACTACGTGCACGATGTGTTACGCCCCGCCGACACTACTGGGAACTGCCCGATCCGCATCTCGAACGGCTACGCCGAGTGCGCCAACAGGCTCATCAACGAGACTGACCTGCGGGGCCGGGGCTATTCCTTCGACACACTACGGGCCCGCACGCTCCACCGTAGACAGAACCTCGATCGCATCATCACGAGCAACGGCCTGACGATTGGCCCGCGCGTCGACGTCCCGGGACCGCTCTTCGTGACCGAGCCCGACCGCGACAACGAGATGGTGGATGAGTTAATCGAACTGAGGACAGATCTGAGAATCGGCACAGAAACGGGCGAGGTGTTATGAACATGACAACAATTGCCGATTGGGAGCCCATGCCCTCTGCGTGTTTAAAATGCAGCGACAACGAATACGGGTTTCCCACTGTCGTCTGCCGTACGCCCAGCAGGCTTGTGGAAGAGTGCGAAAACGCCTTCGACGCTGGGCTGCTGCTCGCCGCTTTGACTCTCGTAGTGACCATCCCAGACGTATGCGCGAACATCGACGGGACAGATTACCGGAAATGGTGCAAGGAGTACTTGGGGCTCCCGAACGATGGGAGAAAAATGACCAATGCGCGCAAGGGCGAGAAGCGCCCAGATGAGATAAAAGAGGAGTTTGAGACGATAGAGAAGCGAGGCATCTTTACGGCATCGGATCTCTATCAGCTTCGCTGCGCGGTGATCCATGCGGGGTCGTCGGTCATCGAGGGAAGGGGCGAAGAGTATAGCTCCTACAAAGCCATCGGGGTTTGCGTACAGGGCGATGCGCGGGGGATAATCGCGAGTTATGGCCATAAAGGAATCGGCCATGGAAGCCAACAGGACTGCGAGTTCGATTGCGTCGTCAAGCTTGAAGGGCTCATCTCTCTCATAGCAAAGGGTGTGTGCAAATTCGTCGAGGAAGACCCCGAGCGCGATCGAGAATACTCGACGGGGAAAGGATTTTCCCGCCAAGGCGTGGTGGACTTCAGGCCTTTAATCAAAAAGCAAAGTTGTTAAGCAAATGGTTAGATTTGCATACGATCGGGTTGTTAGATAAGCGGTTGGATTAAACAGAATTCCGTTTGCGGAAACCAACCAATCGTTTAACAACTTTCAACTGCTTATTTTGTATACCCGTTTTTGCGTTGCCAACATTAGCGAATTCAGCCCGTCCCGATAAAGCCCTGATGGGATAGACCTTACTTGTAGAGGTAAGCGATGGCGGTGCCGGCGTGGACTTGGATCGTGGCTGTTGACCTGACGACGTTGCTGATGCCGGTGTCGGCCAACAAACCCAGCGGGGCGTGATTTAGTTCCCATTCTAGGCCGTGTTCGCTTACCTTGGTGTTGGGAGCGATGGCAATGATGGAGAAGGTTTTGCCCTCGGCGCCATCAATGGTCCAGGTCTCGTCCTGGTGCAGGATTCTGGCCGTCACTTCGTCTTCTTCGATCCAGACGGGGGCGTCCGCATAGCCTGCCAGTAGCCCTAACACAGACAGAGACATGTCCGGGCGGCCGCCGGTGGCGCAGGTCGCAACCACTTCGGCGCCCGGCCAACGGCGGCGGACAGAATCGAGTGCCAGTGCCAGATCGGTGTAGTCCTTGTAGGGGTTGTGGCGTTCTACTTCAAAATCGGCAGCGGCATCGACCAGGGCGCGTCCCTCATCGCTTACGGTGTCGGCATCGCCCACGTAGACGTCGCAGCTCAGGCCAGCGCCCAGCAGCGCGTCGAGCCCGCGGTCCACGGCAACAACGCGGTCGCACTCCCCCGCTAGCTTACGCAACAAATCCGCGCTCGCCACCACCGGCGAGCCGCAAACCACTAATACTTTGCAAGCCACGGTCCTCGCCTATCCCTCAAACGCAAGCACGCGGGCCAGATCCAGGTCCTCATAGCTATCGATAAAGATGTCGCAGTTGTCGCGAACCTCGTCGCGCTCCATACGGCCATGCGGGTCATAGATGCCTACACGCTTAAAGCCGGCGGCGCCAGAACTCTTTAGGCCAAAGACGGCGTCCTCAAACACCCATGTGCCCTCAAACTTGTGCCCATGGCGCTCCTCAAGGCGGCGCAGCGCAAGCTCGTATACGTCGGGGAACTGCTTGGAGCGTCCCGCCTCACCCGTGGTGGTCACAAACTCCATGTAGGCATCGAGCCCGGCACCAGCGAGCGCAGACTGCACCAGCTCGGCCGGCGTGGACGTGGCAACGGACATGGCAATGCCGGCCGTCTTCGCCTGCTCCAAAAATGCCAAGAGCCCCTCGCGCGGTGGCACCTTGGAGTAGCCATCGATCAGGATGTCGCTCAGCTCGCGATACAGCTCCTCGCCATTCGCTCCAATACCCCAGGTGTCGTGGTAGGCCTGGCACTCATCCTCGAGCGACAAATGCTCAAACTGGGCAAAATCGTCGACCGTCACGTCAACTCCGTGGCGTCGCAACAACTCGGGCTGTGCATATCCCCAAACGGGGGTGCTATTAACCAGTGTGCCGTCGCAATCGAAAATAAAAGCAACGTTGGGGGCGGCGGTCTGGGACATAAACGAACCTTTCGATGTCAAATGGTAAACATCCTGCTAAAAACGTTTTACCAAACGTCAGACTAACAATCTTGAAACCCTATTTGGTAAAACTGTCAAGAGTTTTACCATCGCAATTCTGCCTGTGGTATAAACATGGCGCTCGCCGATTAAACACCGCCGCAAATCCACTTTTCTCCATAAAAGTAACGAACAGGTGTTATCGTATTTCGTGCCGAAAGTTCCACCGAGCACGCGAGGTGGAACGAATCTTAGAACTATCGCCGTCCCCTCGATTCGTGCAGCCTTGGACCTTTCGCATCTAGTCACCAAGGCAACACGCTGCCGCGTCATGATGGGATCAAACGTGAGCGATACAAAGCTAAAGCCAACGGCTAAAAAGCCCGCAACCCGTAAAGCCGCCCCGCACGCACCGGAGCTCACCAAGGACGATGTCTACCTATTTGGCATCGGCACGTGGGAGCGCAGCTGGGAAAAGATGGGCGCGCACCCCGACACGCAGAACCGTACGCGCGGCTGGCGCTTTTGCGTTTGGGCGCCCGATGTAAAGAGCGTGCATGTCATTGGCGAATTTAACGACTGGGATGAGGAAGCCAACCCTCTGGTGCCCGTGCATACGAGCGCTATTTGGGAAGGCTTTATTCCTGGCGCAGAACAAGGTCAGCTCTATAAATACCTTATCGAGACCAACGAGGGCGAAAAGCTCTACAAGGCCGATCCGTATGCCTTTAAGGCCGAGTGCCCTCCTGGAACGGCGAGCGTGCTGTGGACACTCGACGGCTATAAGTGGAACGACGCCGCATGGCTCAAGCGCCGCGCTGGCCACAACCACATGTCGCAGCCGCTCAACATCTACGAGGTGCATATTGGCTCGTGGAAGCGCCACGGCGATGCGCCGCAGGGCGAGCCGGACGAGTACGGCAACTACCCAGGCCCCATGGACCCCTTCCCCGCGCAGCGCGGCGAGTTTTACACCTACGACGACCTGTCGGTGGAGCTCGTGGACTACGTGCGCGACATGGGCTACACGCATATCGAGGTCATGCCGCTCATGGAGCATCCCTTCGATGGTTCCTGGGGCTACCAGACGACCGGCTACTATGCCGCCACGTCGCGCTATGGCGACCCGCAGCAACTCATGCACTTTATCGATGCGTGCCACGAGGCGGGCATCGGTGTGATCATGGACTGGGTGCCCGGCGGTTTTTGCGCCGACTCCCACGGCCTTGCTACCTTTAACGGCCATATGCTGTTTGAGCACGAGATTCACCCCAACTGGGGCACGCACAAGTTCGACTTCGCCCGTGGCGAGGTCCGCTCCTTTCTGGTCTCCAACGTGCTGTACTGGCTCGAGAACTTCCATGTTGACGGCATTCGCATGGACGGCGTGTCCAGCATGCTGTACCTCAACTTTGGCATTGATGATCCCGGCCAAAAGAAGTTCAACAAGTACGGTACCGAGGAGGACCTGGACGCCAGCGCGTTTATCCGCCAGGTCAACTGCGCTGTGGAGGCCCACTTCCCCGACGTGATGATGATGGCCGAGGAGTCCACCGCGTGGCCGCTCGTGACCTATCCGCCGCAGGACGGCGGCCTGGGCTTCCACTACAAGTGGGACATGGGCTGGATGAACGACACCCTGCACTACATGCAGACCGATTTTCCGTGGCGCCCCGGCAACCACGGGCTGCTCACGTTCTCCATCATGTACGCCTTTACCGAGAACTTTATTTGCCCGCTGAGCCACGACGAGGTCGTGCACGGCAAGTGCTCGCTGATCGGCCGCATGCCGGGCGACTGGTGGCGCCAGTTTGCCGGCCTGCGCACGCTGGCCTTCTACCAGATGACGCACCCCGGTGCCAAGCTCAACTTTATGGGCAACGAGATCGGCCAGTTTATTGAGTGGCGCTACTACGAGTCCATCCAGTGGTTCCTGACCGAGGAGTACGAGACCCACCGTCATCATCAGGCGTTTATCAAGGCGCTCAACCACCTTTACACCGCCGAGCCCGCCCTGTACGAGCGCGGCTACACCGACGACGGCTTTACCTGGATCGACGCGGACAACTCCAAGCAGTCCATCGTGAGCTTTGTGCGCCAGGGCGAGGACGTCGATGACGACCTAGTGATCCTGATTAACTTTGACCCGGCGAGCTACGAGAGCTTCCGCGTGGGCGTGCCGCGCGAGGGTGACTGGGAGGTCATCTTTGACTCCGACCGTCCCGAGTTTGGCGGCAGCGGCTATGCCGGCGAAGAGCCTTACACCTGCTCGAGCGAGCCCTATCCCTGGAACGGGCAGATGGACTCCATCGAGATTAAGGTGCCCGGGCTGGCTGGCGTGGTGCTTAAGCGCCGCGGCCCCAGCAGCTATAAGCCGCCTGTGGTCGAGGAGCCCAAGAAGGCGACGCGCAAGCGGGCGTCCTCGGTGAAGCCCAAGCCCGCGGCTGCTACTAAGAAGGCTCCGGCCAAGGCGAAGGCTGCCAAGTCTGCCGCCAAATCTGCCGCCAAGGCTTCGGCCAAGTCCACCACGGCCAAGAAGGCAGCCACCAAAAAGGCTGCTCCCAAGGCCAAGGCAGCTACTGTTAAGGCTCCTGCCAAGAAAGCGTAACAAAGGCGTTACCACTGTAATTACCCGCCCTGCGAGGGCGTAGGATACATGTCATAACCGTTCCGGGGAACAACTCCCGGGGGAAAGGAACGTATGAATAAGATCTTCGACAACAAGCAGGAGTTTACCGAGCTCTATCGCGATGCCGTCATGAGCATCAGCGGCAAGAGCGTCGAGGCCGCCAGTGACCTGGACCGCTTTAACGCCCTGGCCAAGCTCGTGGCCGAGAAGGCGCGCACCGTTGCCACCAAGAGCGACGCCCGTGTTACCGCCGAGGGCAAAAAGCGTGTGTACTACTTCTCAATCGAGTTTTTGATCGGTCGCCTGCTCGACAACTACTTGCTCAACTTTGGCGTGCGCGACATGGTCGCCGAGGCGCTCGACGACATGGGCTTTGACCTTTCCGTCATCGAGAACCAGGAGCCCGATCCGGCGCTGGGCAACGGTGGCCTGGGCCGTCTGGCCGCATGCTTCCTGGATTCCATGGCAGCCGAGGGCATTGCCGGCTACGGCAACGGCATGCGCTACCGCTACGGCCTGTTTAAGCAGGAGATCGTCAACGGCAGCCAGGTCGAGGCCACCGACGAGTGGCTCACCCACGGCTATCCCTGGGAGGTCCGTCGTCAGGACAAGGCCGTGACCATCAAGTTTGGTGGCCGCGTTGAGGGCTTTGAGGAGGACGGCCGCACGTTCTATCGCACGGTGGACACGCAGGACATCCTGGCCGTTCCCTACGACATCCCCGTGGTGGGCTATGCCGGCGAGACCGTCAACAAGCTGCGCGTCTGGGCCGCCGAGCCGGTCGAGGAGCACTTCGATCTGGAGGCCTTCAACCGCGGTGACTACGCCCTGGCCGATGCCGAGCGCGCCGAGGCCGAGGCCATCAGCGCCATCCTCTACCCCAACGATGCCGGCGAGCACGGCCGTCTGCTGCGCCTAAAGCAGGAGTACCTGTTTGTTTCGGCCGGCATCTACAGCCTGCTCGACACCTTTGAGAAGGAGCACGGCGAAAACTGGGAGCTGCTGCCGCAGTTTGTGGCCATCCACACCAACGACACGCACCCCGCCATGTGCGGCCCCGAGCTCATGCGCATCCTCATCGACGAGAAGAAGCTCGAGTGGGACGACGCCTGGAACATCGTGACGCAGGTCGTGAGCTACACCAACCACACCATCCTGCCCGAGGCTCTGGAGAAGTGGCCCATCGGCACGTTCTCCAAGCTCCTCCCCCGCGTGTACCAGATCATCGACGAGATCAGCCGTCGTTGGCACGAGTCGTTCGACACCACGCAGGAGGGCTGGCAGGAGCGTCTGCGCCAGACCGCCATTCTGTGGGACGGCGAGATTCGCATGGCCAACCTGTCTGTGATCTGCAGCCACAGCGTCAATGGCGTGGCCAAGATCCACTCCGACATCATCAAGAACATCGTGCTCAAGGACTTCTATGCCCTGACGCCCGAGAAGTTCAACAACAAGACCAACGGCATCTCGCACCGTCGCTTCTTTGCCGAGGCCAACCCCACCTACGCCAAGCTCGTTACCGAGGCCATTGGCGATGGCTGGCTCAAGGACGCCTTTGAGCTGGAGAAGCTCAAAGAGTTCCAGAACGACACCGAGTTCCTGAAGGCCGTGGGAGCCTCCAAGCGCGCCAACAAGGAGCGCCTTGCCGCCTACGTTAAGGCCGAGACCGGTCTGGTCATTGACCCCAACACCGTCTTCGATGTTCAGGTGAAGCGCTTCCACGCCTACAAGCGCCAGCTCATGAACATCATGAAGGTGATGGACATCTACAACCGTCGCATCGCCGACCCCAACTTCCACGTGACGCCGACGACCTTCATCTTTAGCGGCAAGGCTGCCTCGAGCTACACCTTCGCCAAGGAGACCATCCGTCTCATTAACTCCGTGGCCGACGTCATCAACAATGATGCCCGCGTCAACGAGGTCATGAAGGTCTGTTTTATTCCCAACTTCCGCGTGAGCAACGCCCAGCTCATCTACCCCGCCGCCGAGATTTCGGAGCAGATCTCCACGGCCGGCAAGGAGGCCTCGGGCACGTCCAACATGAAGCTCATGATGAACGGCGCCATTACGCTGGGCACCCTCGACGGCGCCAACATCGAGATCGCCGACCTGGCCGGCCGCGAGAACGAGGCCATCTTTGGCCTGACCGCCCCCGAGGTCGAGCAGCTCTGGGCATCGAACAGCTACTTTGCGTGGGATACGCTCAACAACGATCGTGAGCGTCTGGGCCGCGTGATGGACGAGCTCAAGGACAACACCTTTGCGGGTCTTTCGGGCAACTTCGAGAGCATCTACAACGAGCTCATGAACAACAACGATCCCGACCTGGTCATGGCGGACTTCCGCAGCTACGTGGATGCATGGGAGAAGCTCACCGGCAGCTATGGCGATCAGGAAACCTGGAACCGCAAGGCCCTGCTCAACACCGCCTCGAGCGGATGGTTCTCGTCCGACCGCACCATTCGCGAGTACCGCGACGAGATCTGGCACGCGTAAAGGCGCGCGAGCTCCCTTTGCCGCACGGCATTACTCGACGGGCGCGACCGAGCGCCGCGCCCGTCGTCAATGGGTTTAGGAACATCGATGACAGAAGGAGAAATCGATGAGTAAGAAAGAATGCATCGCGATGCTCCTCGCAGGAGGACAGGGCAGCCGATTGGGGGCACTCACCCAAAAGATCGCCAAGCCGGCGGTTAGCTTTGGTGGCAAGTTCCGCATTATCGACTTTTCGCTCTCCAACTGCTCCAACTCGGGCATCGACACGGTGGGCGTTCTGACGCAGTATCGCCCCTACCTGCTGCATGCCTACGTGGGCTCTGGCGAGGCGTGGGATCTGGACAGCCGCGACGGCGGCGTGTCGATCCTGCCGCCGTACGAAACGCAGACCGGCGGCGCCTGGTATGCGGGCACGGCCGACGCCATTACGCAGAACCTCGACTACATCAAGGCCAACGACCCCAAGTACGTCCTGATTCTTTCGGGCGATCACCTGTATCGCATGGACTACCGCAAGATGCTCAAGACGCACATCGAGAACAATGCCGACCTCACGGTGAGCGTTATGCCCGTGCCGTGGGAGGAGGCCAGCCGCTTTGGCATCCTGACTACCGACCCCGATGACGGCCGCATCACCAAGTTCACCGAGAAGCCCGAGAAGCCCGATTCGAACCTCGCGTCCATGGGCATCTACATCTTCTCGGCCGACGTGCTGATCGAGGCGCTCGAGGAGGACGCTCTGGACCAGCGCTCGAGCCACGACTTTGGCAAGGACATCATCCCCAAGCTGCTCGGCGAGAACAAGCGCCTGTACAGCTACGAGTTCCACGGCTTTTGGAAGGACGTCGGCACCATCGCCAGCTTCCACGAGACCTCGATGGACCTGCTGGGCAACAACCCCGAGTTCGATCTGTTTGACAAGAACTTCCCCATCATGTCCAACATCACCACGCGTCCGCCGCACTACATTGGTCCGGACGGCCGCCTGGACGACTGCCTGGTCTCCAACGGCTGCAAGATCTACGGCACCGCACGCCACTCGATCCTTTCGACCGATGTCATCATCGAGGAGCGCGCCGTGGTCGAGGACTCCGTGCTGCTGCCGGGTGCGCACGTTAAGAGCGGCGCGCACATCTGCCGCGCTATTTTGGGCGAGAACTCCACGGTCGAAGAGGGCGTGAAGCTCGGCTCTGTCGATACCACCAAGGATACGGCCGTCGTTGGAAATGACGTCGTTATCGGGAAGGGGGAATGATCCGATGATCAATCGCAAGGCCATCGGTTACATCACCGCTAACTACTCTTCGACCTACGGCAGCGTGCTGCTCAAGGATCGCCCCATCGCGTCCGTCCCGTTTTTGGGTCGCTACCGCCTGATCGACTTCCCGCTGTCCAACATGATGAATGCCGGCATCAAGACCGTCGGTGTCGTCATGCCGGGCAACTACCGCTCGCTGATCGACCACGTGGGCTCGGGCAAGGACTGGGGCCTGGACCGCAAGAAGGGTGGTCTGTTCATGGTGCCCGGCAATGCGTATGGCACCACCAAGGGCGGCATGCGCTTCCTGCTGCGCGACATCATCTCCAACAAGACGCTGTTCCAGCGCTCGGACAAGCCCTACGTTGTGATGATGGGCACCAACATCATCTTTAACATGGACCTCAACACCATCATCGAGGCGCACGAGAACTCCGGTGCCCAGATGACCGTGGTGTACTGCAAGGCCACGCGCAACGTCGATGACGAGACCAAGCTGCAGATCAACGAGAACGGCCGCCTGACGGGCGTGAGCGCCGGCGTCGTGTACGGCGACAACGCCTCTATGGACTGTTGCATCGTCAACCGTGAGACGCTACTCGAGATCATCGACCACTACCAGGCCGCCGACTATCTGGACCTGCTCGAGGCACTCCAGGGCGACTTTGGCAACATCGACGTGTGCAGCTACGAGTACAAGGGCGAGGTCGTGGGCGTGTTTAGCGAGAAGTCGCTGTATCGTCGCAGCATGGACCTGCTCGACCAGACCGTGACCGACCAGCTCTTTGACCCCGAGCGCCCGATCCTGACCAAGGCCCACGATGTGCCGCCTTCGCGCTACGCTACCGGCAGCCACGCTTGCAACTCGATCATCTCGGCCGGCTGCATCATCAAGGGCACCGTGCGCAACTCGATCCTGTCACGCGGCGTCGTGGTCGAGGAAGGAGCTTCGGTGACCAACTCGATCATCAACCAGAGCTGCATCATCAAGAGCGGCGCCCGCGTTGAGAACGCCATTCTGGACAAGAACAACGTGGTCCCCACCAACACCGAGCTTCGCGGCACGCCCGAGAACATCCTGGTGCTGGGCAAGGCTCCGTTAACTTCCGACACCACCATCGTACGTTAACGTTGGCACCGCAACATCGCTCGTAACATGTAGAATAGCCGCCCGGTTAGCGCCAGGCGGCTATTCTCGAATTGCAACATGGGAGACAATATGGCAGATTCCAGCAAAAAGATGCAGATCGTGTTTGCCTCGGCCGAGTGCGCACCGTTTGTGAAGACCGGTGGCCTGGGCGACGTGGCGGGCTCGCTGCCTGCGGCGCTCGTGCGCGCCGGCGCCGAGGTCATCGTCATGGTGCCCAAGTACGCCACCATCAAGGACGAGTACAAGGCGCAGATGGAGCACTTTGCCGACTTTTACGTGAGCCTGGGCTGGCGCAACGAGTACTGCGGTCTCGAGAAGCTCGAGCACGACGGCGTCACCTATATGTTCATCGACAACGAGCGCTACTTTGCGCGCGACTATCCGTACGGCTTCTTTGATGACGGCGAGCGCTTCGCGTTTTTCTCCAAGGCCATCACCGAGAGTCTGCAGCACCTGCCGGCCGGTTTTGAGTGTGACATCCTGCACTGCAATGACTGGCAGACGGCACTGGCGCCCGTGTTCTTGCGCGAGTTCTACCAGGGCCTGCCGCTGTACGACCGCGTCAAGACCGTATTCTCGATCCACAACGTGGCGTTCCAAGGCCAGTTTAGCGACACCGTGATGGAGGACATCCTGGGCGTGGCGCACATTCCGGCGGCCGCCTCGCAGCTGCGTTGCGACGCCTGCAGCATCAACTACATGCTGGGCGCGCTGCGCTATGCCGATGCCATCACCACGGTGAGCCCCACCTATGCCAGCGAGATCCAGACGCCCGAGTTTGGCGAGGGCCTGGACGGCGTTCTGCGCGAGCGCTCCTATGCGCTGCAGGGCATTTTGAACGGCATTGACGTGGCGGGCTTTGACCCGGCGACCGACAAGCGCATTGCCGCCAACTACACCGTGGAGGACCGTTCTGGTAAGGCCGTGTGCAAGGCCAAGCTGCAGGAAGAGCTGGGGCTCGAGGTTCGCGACGATCGTCCGCTCATGGTGATGGTCACGCGCCTGACGCGCCAGAAGGGCATGGACCTGGTCATGTACGCGCTCGACCGCATTTTGGCCGGCGGCGTGCAGGTGGCGGTGCTGGGCACCGGCGACCGCGACTACGAGGACGGTCTACGCTACTTCCAGGGCAAGTACCCCGGCACCATGGCCGCACGCATTGAGTTCGATCCGGCGCTGTCACAGCGCATGTATGCTGCCGCCGACATGTTCCTGATGCCTTCGAAGTTTGAGCCCTGCGGCCTGTCGCAGATCATCGCCATGCGCTACGGCACCCTGCCCATCGTGCGCGAGACCGGTGGTCTGAAGGACACCGTGATCCCGTATAACGAGTTTACCGGCGAGGGCACAGGCTTCTCGTTTAGTAACTTTAACGGCGACGAGATGGGCGACGCCGTGTTCCGTGCGGCACGCCTGTTCTGGGACAACCGCGATGCCTGGAACCAGCTGGTCACGCAGGCCATGAGCCAGGACTTTAGCTGGACGCGCTCGGCCGACAAGTATCTGGACCTGTACTTCTTTATGCATCCGGAGATTGAGAGGCCAGCGGCTGTTGTCGACGAGCCTGAGGCTGTTGCTGAGCCGGTGGCCGCCGAGGAGCCCAAGGCCGAGGAGAAGTCTGTTGAGGCTGAGCCCGCAAAGGCCGAGCCTGAGGTGAAGGCTGAGGTTGCTCCCAAGGCAGAGGTCGAGGTCAAGCCTGCTGTAAAGCCCGCAGCTAAGAAGACCGCGACTCGTAAGACGACGGCGAAGAAGGCCACGACCACGAAAGCCGCTGCGAGCAAGACCGCGACCGCGAGCAAGACCACCGCTGCCAAGACAACGACCGCGCGCAAGCGCACCACCGCCGCTGCCAAGAAAGCCGCCGAGGCCGAGGCTGCTCCCGAGGTAAAGGCCGAGGTCGCAGAGGCCAAGCCGGCCGCCAAGGCTCCGGCAAAGACCGCTGCCAAGAAGACGACCACGACCGCCAAGAAGGCAACGACCGTCAAGAAGAACACGGCAACGAAGTCGACGGCCGTCAAGGCTACTGCGACCAAGGCCGCTCCGAAGGCCGCCGCAAATGCTACTGCGACCAAGGCCGAGGAGGCAGCCGCCGAGCCCAAGGCCGAGGCAGCTGTCGAGGCCAAGCCGACCGCCAAGACCACCACGCGCAAGCGCACTGCAACGACGGCCAAAAAGACCACGACCAAGGCTGCTGCTCCTAAGGCAGAGGCTATGCCCGCCGCCGTCAAAGAGGAGACCAAGCCCGAGCCGGCACCGAAGGCCGCCGAGGTCAAGGCTAAGACCAAGGCTGCCCCGAAGGCGGAGGCTAAGCCCGAGCCTGCCAAGGAGACCCCGGTCTCCCCTGCCGCTCCGACCGAGAAAAAGGCTCCGACCAAGAAGACTTCCGTCCGCAAGGCAACGGCCACCCGCAAGCGCCGCTAATCCAGACGATCCAAAACCTCATTAAACCCTAAGCAAGGGGCGCTCCAACCGGGCGCCCCTTCTCTGTTAATAGTTGGTAAAACGATTTTCTAGGACAACCGTTCGCCGATGGTAAACGGATGTTGTTTATACAGCCTATGTACAACAGATATACTTACATCCTGTGCGTAAAGCCCATGGCCAGCAGGCCGTGATTCTATTGAACTGGACCGTATTATGAGATTGATACACAACAGCCGTCTGCCGCAGTTTCGCACTCCGTTTGGCGCTGTGACCATAGGAACTTCCGTTTCGCTGTCGGTAATTTTGGAGGATGCCGACCCCAACCAGGCAACGCTTACGCTGCGAACCTGGGTCGATGAGATCGGGGAAACTCTGTATCCCATGACGCACGAGGGCGACGGCATCTTTACCGTAGAGCTTGAGTGCACCGAGCCCTGTCTTATCTGGTACAGCTTTATCTGCAATATCGAGGGCCAGCCCGAGGTTCGTCTGGGCGCACCGCAGGGCCGCACCGGCGGCGAGGGCGTAACCTACGACTACGCCGAGGTTCCGTCGTTCCAGGTCACCGTCTACAAGCACCGCGAAGTTCGTCCCGAGTGGTACGAGCGCGGCATGGTCTACCAGATCTTCCCCGACCGTTATGCCCGCGACGAAAACTGGCGCGAGCGCACGCTGGCCGAAGTCGAAAAGCCGCGCAACGGAATCCAGCGCCGCATGGTCGAGGACTGGAACGAGCCGCCCGTATACGAGCGCGCTGATGACGGCTCCATCAAGACCTGGGACTTCTACGGCGGCTCGCTCAAGGGCATCCAGGAAGACCTGCCCCGCATCGCCGAGCTGGGCTTTACGGCCATCTACCTCAACCCCATCTTTGAAGCCGCGAGCAACCACCGCTACGACACGGCCGACTACACCAAGATCGACCCGATCCTGGGCACTGAGCAGGACTTTACCGAGCTTTGCCAGGCAGCCGAGAAGCTGGGCATCTCCATCATCCTGGACGGCGTGTTCAACCACACGGGCGACGACTCGATCTACTTTAACCGCTACGGCAACTATCCCGGTGTGGGCGCGTGGCAGAGCGAGGATTCGCCGTGGCGCGATGCGTTTTATTTCCACGAGGACGGCTCGTACGACTGCTGGTGGGGCGTGGGCAATATGCCCGCCATCAATGAGAGCTCTGATCTGGTACGCGAGCGGCTCCTGGGCAAGGACGGCGTGATTCGTAAATGGCTACGTGCCGGCGCTCATGGCTGGCGCCTAGACGTGGCCGACGAGCTTTCCGATGACTTCCTGGCCGAGATCAAAAAGGCCGTGCTCGCCGAGAAGCCTGATGCACTGTTGCTCGGCGAAGTCTGGGAAGACGCCTCCAACAAGATCAGCTACGGCCATCTGCGCCGCTATCTGCAAGGCTCCGAGCTGGACTCGGCCATGGATTATCCCTTCCGCGACATGGTCATCGGCTTTTTGATGGGCTACAAGAACGCCTACCAGGCAGCCGAGGATATCGAAACCCTGCGCGAGAACTACCCGAGCGAGGCATTGTCCTGCGCGCTCAACCTGCTGTCGAGCCACGACCGCCCGCGTATCATCTCGGTGCTCGGCGGCGGCCCCGACGAGTCGCAGCTGCCCGAGTGCGAGCGCAGCAAATGGCGCCTGGACGAGAACTCGATGGGCCTGGCCAAGAGCCGTTTTTGGCTCGCCACGCTCATGCAGATGACCTTCCCCGGCGTGCCTTCGATCTATTACGGCGACGAATACGGCCTGGAGGGTCTAACCGATCCGGGCAACCGCCGCACCCTGCCGACCAAGGACCAACTGCACGACTTCGACACGCTGGCTATTGTCAAAAACGCCTCCGCCGTACGCCGCGCACTGCCGTTTATGATCGACGGCGAGATCAAGGCCTTCGCGCTCAACGACGAGGTGCTGGCATACAACCGCACGGGCAAGGATGGCGAGTCCGCGACGGTTATCATCAACCGTAGTCTGCGCAATTCGCACCGCGTGACGATTCCGGCGCTCGACGAATGCGCGAGTGACGTGATCAGCGGTCACGAGTGCGAGATCCACAACGGCACGGTTACGCTCGACCTGTACCCGTTGGGCTCTTCGATCATCTATCACCATGCCGAGCAGCGCCTGCAAGAGCCGCTTGATCACGGCGCGGGCGTCGTGTGCCACATCACCTCGGTACCGACCGATGACGGCAAGCCCGGCACAATCGGCGCACCCACGCGTCGCTTTATCGACCATCTGGCCGCTATGGGCATGCATTACTGGCAGGTTCTGCCTGTCAACCCGACGGACTTCTTCCGCTCCCCTTACGCCGGTCCTTCGGCCTTTGCAGGCAATATCGACCTGCTGCCCGAGAGCCACGAGGAGCTGGCCGCCGACTTTGAGACCTGGAAGGCCCGCGGCGGCGAGGATGCCGATCCGCTGTACACCGCGTTTAAACATCGCAATGCCGATTGGCTCGAGAAGTACTGCGTCTACATGGCCGTTAAGAAGTACTTTGAGGGCGAGTCGCGCCACGATTGGCCGGCCGATGTCGCGCGCTACAACGAGCATCTGATTGACGACAAGCGTTTCCACGACGAGGCAGAGTTGCAGGCGTACATGCAGTACCGCTTTGACCTTGCCTGGTGCGAGCTCATGAACTATGCGCACAAGAAGGGCATCGAGGTCATCGGCGATATCCCTATGTATGTCTCGGACGATTCGGCCGACGCGTGGAGCGAGCCCGAGAACTTCTGGCTGTCCGATACCGGCAAGGCAATTGAGATTTCGGGCGCGCCGCCCGACAACTTTGCGCCCGAGGGTCAGGTGTGGGGCAACCCGACGTTCCGCTGGGACCACATGAAGCAGAACGGCTACCGCTGGTGGATGGATCGCCTGCGTCGTGCGTTTTCGCTCTACGACCGCGTGCGCCTGGATCACTTCCTGGGCTTCCACAGCTACTTTAGCATTCCCGCGGGTAAGGCCTGCGCCGACGGGCGTTGGCTGTCAGGCCCGGGCAAGGACCTGTTCCAGACCGCCTATGACGAGCTGGGTCCGCTCAACTTTATCGCCGAGGATCTGGGTTACCTGACGCCCGGCGTTCGCGCCATGGCTTCGACTTGCGGCTTCCCCGGTATGGACGTACTGGAGTTTAGCGATTACGACGTTCGTTGCGGCGTGCACCCTACGCCCGGCAAGATCCTGTACACATCGACGCATGACACGTCGACGCTCGCGGGTTGGTGCACGCGCTCCTTTGCGGGCGGCGACGAGCCGAGCGGTGTTGAGGTGGCAGCCAAGCTGATGAGCGACGCGCTGACAAGCGACGCTCCCCTGGTGATGATGCCGCTGCAGGACGTGCTGGGGCTTGGCGACGACACGCGCATGAACGTACCGGGCGTGGCCACGGGCAACTGGACCTGGCAGGCTGACGAGGCCGACGTTGCGGCCGCCGAGAGTAAAACCGCACAGCTCCTGCGCAACACGCATAGATTCTGGGGCGAAGCGTGATAAAACGCCCGATATAGGGTACAGTTACAGACGTTTGAATTTTTGCGGGCAGAGTAATCTGCCCGCTTTGTGCTGAAAAGGAAGTATTATGGCGCGCTACGATTACAAGTGCTCGAGCTGCGGCAACGTGTTTGAGGTTGAGCATCCCATGTCCGAGACCCCCGAGGTCGTGTGCCCCAACTGCGGCGCTCCGGCCGCCAAGACGTTCTCGGCCAGCGGCATCAAGTTTGAGGGCAGCGGCTTCTACAACACCGACCAGCGAAGCGGCGGCTCCAGCACCAGCGCCACCAGCGGCTGCTGCGCTAACTGCCCGCATAGCCACTAGTGACAAGTGGCCCCGCGATCAAGCCCGATCGCGGGGTTGAATTTTTTCAGGAATGAACAACGCCCCGGCGACTGGTCTGGGGTTGCGCCACGAAAACGGCCTATCTACTACGTTTGACCCGTATAGTCCGAGCACACCTGCGTTTTTACAAAATCGACGAGCCGTCTACCTGCGGTTTTGAATTCGCTAAATTCGGCATGGTTGGGGGTAATGGGTTTAATGTAGTAGATAGGCCCATTTCATGGCAAGCGGGTCAACCCTCGGGTGCCGTATTAGTTGCGCACCAGCCTGGCGCAGAAGTGGCCGTCGTAGGAGTCGGCGTTAACGGGCACGCTTTGGAAGAGGCCTCGATCGTTCTGACGTACGGAGACAAGCTTCTTAGCCTGATCGAACTCGGGGAGCTGCAGGATCTGCGCCTCGGAGAGTGGCGCCACGGTAAAGCCGGTACCCTCGGGTGAGTTCAGGAAAGCGTCCACCACCTGCGTGTTCTCCTCGTCGAAGACCGAGCACGTCGCATAGATGAGCTCGCCACCGGCAGCCACGCGCGCGGCAGCCTCTTTGAGCATCGTCAGCTGCAGTTTGGGCAACTCGGTCGTAACGTCATTCTCAGTTAGGCGCCACGGGATCTCGGGATGACGGCGCATGGTGCCGGTGCCCGAGCACGGCGCATCGATAAAGACCGTGTCGAACTTAACCGGCTCGCCAAGCATGGCATCAAACGATGTGAGCACCTCATCAAGCTCGCAAGCATCACCCGAAACCGTACGAACGCCCTGAATACCGGCCTTATGCAGGCGAGCGAGATTTAGATCGCACTTGCGATCATGAAGATCGAGCGCCGTATGCTGACGCTCATAGCCCGCACGCTTGGCCTGGCACATCATCACATAGGTCTTGGTGCCACGACCGGCACCAATCTCAAGGCAGCCACCAGGGCGCGTGGCAGCTGTGGCGATAAGTTGCGCGTTGAGATCAGATGCCACCGCGGCAGCACGCTCAAACACACCCGAAGCAACGGTAACCTGGGCATCAACCGGGGCATGGCAGCCCGGGAAGACAGGCGCAACGAGCTGCGAAATATACGGATCGAGCTTAGTCGCAAAGGCGTTCTCATGCAGGGCCAGCGGCGCGGGGGCCAGATTGCCGGCAAAGTTAAGCGCACCCTCGGGCGTGTCAAACGACGCCATAATGCGAGCGCACAGCCAGCGAGGAAGACCCATCAGGCGCGACAGACGAACCAAGCGTCGCTCAGACTCATCCACATCGGACGCAGTAGCAAAGTCCTCAACATTGTCCGCAACCTTATGCAGCACCGCGTTAGCCAGGCCCGCGGCAGACTTAGCACCGCAGCGAACCAGCTCAACACCCTGACTTACGGCAACGCGGCCAGGCGTATGCAGATAGAGCACCTCGAAGGCCGAGATACGAAGCGCCATTCGAACACGCGGTGCAACCTTTTTGGGTTTATCGAGAAACTGGTCGAGCAGCTCATCCAAAATGCCCTGTGTGGCGGCAACGCCCAGCGCCAAGCGGGCGGCAAATGCAGAATCGCGCTGGTCGATGGCCTTGGCCGTAGCGCGAGCAGAGAGCACGTCACGCGCATACATGCCGCGGCGATCGGCTTCCATTAGCACATCGAGCGCAAGCTTGCGCGCGGGAGACAGCTTGCTCATGACAAAACACCCCAGATAAGATCGGCACCCTGCAGGCCAGCAGCCCAAGCAGAAGCATCCATGGCACGCTTGCCATCGGGCTTAACCTCGAGCAACTCAATCGAGCCATCGAAAAGACCCAGGTAAACACGCTTGTTCTTAACGTCAACAGCGCCCTCGCCAAGCGAAACATCGGCCAGCGCAGTATCGAGCACGCGAACGGTCTTGCCGGCAATCACGCAGCGAGCAGGTGCGGTATCGGACGAAGCAAGCACATGACGCACGCAATCGAGCGCCGCCATCTGCGGATCAAGACGCATCTCCTGCTTGGAAATCTTCGCAGCATGGGTGACAAGCGACTCATCCTGCTCGATCCACACCGCCGTACCATCGGCAAGCGACGGTAGCGTATCGGCCAGCAGCTTACCGCCAAGCTCACCAAGCTCCATGGTCAGCGCCTCAGCATGCTTACCGGCAACCGACGTGGAAGCCTGAGCACAATAAGCACCAGTATCCACGCCATGTCCAATGCGCATAATGGAAACGCCGGCAACCTCATCACCAGCGAGAATCGCACGCTGAATAGGAGCAGCCCCACGCCAGCGAGGCAGCAAGGACGCATGAACATTCACAATACCAAGCGGCGCCATATGCAGCACCTCATCCGGCAAAATGCAACCATAAGCAGCCACACAGAAAATATCGGCTTGCGCAGCTTGGAGCGCCTCAACAACCTCGGCCGTCATACGATTAGCCTCGACAACGGGTAACCCCAGCTCAAGCGCGCGAGCCTTAACAGGAGACGGCTCCAGCTTCTTACCACGCCCACGAACAGCATCAGGACGAGTAACAACAAGCGCAATCTCATTCCCAGCCTCAACAAGCGAAGTCAAAGAAGGCACAGCAAAATCAGGCGTACCCATAAACACAATACGCATAAAAGTTAGTCTCCTCTCAATAACGAGCCGAGACGGCTACAAAAAAGCGTTTCAGGTCGCAAGCGCACCCAGCCGCAAGAACAGTTCAACAAAGACAAATATACCCAAAACCAAAGAAAGAGCCGCAATAAAAGCAGCTCTTCCAACAAAGCACCTATCAGCGAAGACGCCCATCCCTGGCCCGACGGCACCTGGGCGAGACAAGCAGCGTCAACGTAGTCCCCGGGGCGCCCGCCTATATCGTTCCGCGCGCAGTTTCGCAGCGCAGCGAGAATGTTTGAGCACGGGATGATATAGGCGGGCGCCCCGGGGACGGACAAACCTACTCAGTCTCGCCCGGTCGAGCGCCGCGGGCCAGGGCGTCCTGGTACTCCTTGACGGCCTTGATCCTCTGCATAGGCTTAAGGCGCTCGAACATGGTGTTGCCGTGCAGGTGATCGATCTCGTGCTGCAGGCACACGCAGAACAGGTCGCCCGTAGCCTCGTAGCGAATCAGGTTTGCGTCCAAGTCGTACGCCTCGACGACGACATGGTCGGGACGCTCGATCTCGCAGCTAATGCCAGGGATGGACAGGCAGCCCTCGCTAAACGGCACCAGATGGTCGCTCTGCTCCACGATCACGGGGTTGATGAGCACGTACGGGTCATAGTCGTTCTTGTCGGTGTAGTCGCAGTCGATGGTGACGAGCTGGATGAGCTCGCCGATCTGCGGGGCAGCAAGGCCGCAACCGCCGTTCTCGAACATCATCTTCTTCATCTTCTCGGCAAGCGCCTCAATCGCTGGGGTGATCTCCTCGATGACGGCGCACTCCTGACGAAGGCGCGGGTCGGGCGACAGTACGATTCCGTTGGCTTCCATGGCCATCCTTTCGGGTTGTTACATCAAATCATAGGCGTCGACGTCAACGCTCACGCTCACGCCGCGCACAGAGCCCACCTCTTTGAGGCAGGCGTCGATATCATCAGAGACATGGTACCCCACGGGCGACTTCACAAGCAGATGGAAGCGGTAACGGTCCTTGGCTCTCTCGATTACACACGAAGCCGGGCCCAGCACCTGCGGCATGGCACTCCCCGCCCTCAAAAAGTCGGGCGCGGCGGCATGCCAGCGGCGCTTAAGAAGCTTTGCAATGCGCCCAATGTAGTCCTGCGCGTCATCCGCGTTCGTCGACCACACCAAAATGTTGACCAGGCGCACAAAGGGCGGATACAGCGCGTCGCGCCGCTGGTCAAGGTCGTAGTCGGTAAAGATAGAACGGTCGTGCTCGGCGACGGCGCGAATGACCGGATCCTCGGGCAGATAGGTCTGGATGGTGACCTCGCCGGGACGATCGCCGCGGCCGGCGCGGCCCGCCACCTGCTCCAGCAGATCGTAGGCGCGCTCCCCTGCGCGGAAGTCCGGCAGCTTGAGGGCGAAGTCGGCATTGACCACGCCCACGAGCGTGACCTCGGGAAAGTCGAGGCCCTTGGCGATCATTTGGGTGCCCAGCAACACGGCGCAATCGGCCGCATCGAACTGCTCGAGCAGCTTTTTGTGCGCATCCTTGCCGCGCGTGGAATCGGCATCCATGCGAATAATGGCGACGTCCTCGGGCAGCATCTGGTGCAGCGCGTCCTCGATCTGCTGCGTGCCCAGCCCCATTTTTGCCAGGTAGCGACTGCCACATTTGGGGCAACGGCTCGTGGGCGCGGGATACGGCTGCACGCGCCAGGAGGATCCGCATGTGTGACATTGCAGCGTGTGCGTGCGCTCGTGATACGTAAGCGCTGTGGAGCAGTGGTTGCAGGTGGGAACGCAGCCGCACTCGCGACACATCAAAAACGGCGCAAAGCCACGGCGGTTATGCAGCAGCACGGCCTTCTCGCGACGCTCGACCACACGCTCCAAGCCCTCCATCAAGGGTTTTGAGAACATGGAGCGGCTGCCGTGTGAAAACTCGCGGCGCAGGTCAGCAATGCGGACCGTAGGCAGCACGGCGTGTCCGGGGCGCTCGGGCATCTCGACACGTGTCCAGGTGGCACCGTTATACGTGCCACGGCGGCAGCGGTCGAGGGCCTCGGCAGAAGGCGTGGCGGAGCCCAGCACGAGAGGGCAGCGATAGCGCCGCGCCATCTCGGCCGCCACCTCGCGCGCATGGTAGCGCGGGCTGGAACCCTGCTTGTAGCTGGTCTCGTGCTCCTCGTCGATGATGATGAGGCCTAAGTCGCTGAGCGGGCAAAAGAGCGCCGAGCGGGCGCCCACGACCACGCGGGCCGCACCGCTGGCAACCATGTCCCACTGGTCCAGGCGCTCGCCGGCCGAAAGCCGCGAATGGAACACGGCGACCGTCTCGCCAAAGCGCGAACGAAAGCGGCCGACGGTCTGGGCCGTCAGCGAGATCTCGGGCACCAGCACGCAGGCCGAGCGACCTGCTGCGAGCACGCGCTCGATGGCGGAGAGGTAAACCTCGGTTTTGCCGGAGCCGGTGACGCCGTCGACCAGCACCACGTCGCCATGAGCGTCCAGACGGGCGCGCTCAATCTGCGCGAGTGCCTGTTGCTGGCCGTTGGTAAGGGAGACCGGCGCCTTGCCGCTTGCCGAGGACAGCGTGGTCTGCTCGCTGCAGCCACGCCATGCACGGCGCTCCTCAACCACCACGACGCCGCGCTTTTCGAGCGCCTTGATGGTCGCCGACATGCTGTTGTAGAGCAGGTTGAGGTCGCGCGTCGTGACCGGTCCGCACTGAAGCGCCTCGATAAGTTGGCGCTGGCGGACCGCGGTCTTGGGTGGCGAATAGTCAAAGCCATCGGGCGTAAGCATCACCCAGCGGTTTTGGATAGGCTTGACGGCCGGGTGCTCAACCGTCCACGCCCCGTCATCACCCTTCACGACACGTGGACTTCCGCCAGGGGGCAAGAACAGGCGCAGGCACTCGGAAAGCGTCGCGACATACTCGCGGCTCATCCAACGCGCAATGCGGGCAGCCTCGGCGGTAAAGAGCGGCTTGCTGAGGATAGCCTCGATAGGCTTGATGCGCGAAGGGTCGAGGGCGTTGTTGCCCTGCAGGTCGCCCAGCTCGGGCGTAATGTCGACGATGTAGCCTGCGGCGGCACGGTTGCCAAAATGAACTAGGACGGTGGAGCCGATCTGGGCATCGTTGGCAAGGGACTGCGGGATGCCGTAGGCGAATGGCTCGGAGAGCACACGGGTGGGAATGTCGAGGACCACGCTCGCGTAGGCGGCGATGGGGTCAAGTGTATGCTCGGGCTTGGCCGGTGCAGCGGCGGGCACGGGCGCCGCTGGAACCTCCTCCGGTTCCGGCGAACCAAACAGCGACAGTTGTTGAGCCATACACCACCTCTAATGAACGGACCTGAAAGGGGTGGGACAAAATAATCAGTAGAGTTTGTCCCATGGCCGATACGAGTGTCGAGCTCGTTGCGTCACTCGAACATGGGACAAACACTACTGATTATTTTGTCCCAGCAACCCACTCATCGGTACAGAAACAAGAGCCCCGCTCGGGTGAACGGGGCTCGGATACATACGTTTGCGCAGCTGCTACAGCGCCATCGTGCGGGCGCGGTCGATGCGCGCCAAGCAGTCGTCGCGGCCGACGAGCGCCATGGTCTCACCCAACGGAGGGCTCACCATATTGCCGCAGACGGCGACGCGCACGGCCTGGAACACCACGCGCTTCTTAAGGTCCATCTGCTCGGGCAGCGGCTCAAGCGCGGCGTCTATGTTGTCAGCCGTCCACTCGTCCACACCCTCGAGAGCAGCCTTGGCGGCGTCCAGAATGGCACCCATGCCCTCCTTGGCCAGGCCTTTGTTGACGGATTTCTCGTCATACTCGAGCGTCTCGGTCGTAGCAAAGATGGGAGCAGCGACGGTCACGGCGTCGGCAGGCATCTTGGTGCGCGGCTTAACGATGGCAGCAAGCGCATCGATCCAATCCTCGCCGTACTCGACATTACCCTCGATGAGACCCGCCTCGTGCAGCTCGGGGACCATGATCTCATCGGCAAACTGAGCATCGGACATGCCGTTGATGTACTCGGCATTAACCCAATCAAGCTTCTTGGGGTCGAAGGTCGCCGGATTCTTGGAGATGCGGTCGAGCGAGAACTTACTGGCCAGGACATCGCGCGGGATGATCGTGGTCTCGCCGTCGAGCGACCAGCCGAGCAGCGCCAAGTAGTTGACGAAGGCGTCGGACAGGTAGCCGGCGTCGCGGTACTCCTCCACCGAGGTGGCGCCGTGGCGCTTGGAGAGCTTCTTGCCGTCGGCGCCCAGGATCATGGAGATGTGGGCGAACGTGGGCACGGGCGCACCGAGGGCCTCGTAGACCATGACCTGGCGCGGGGTGTTGGACAGATGGTCGTCGCCGCGGATGACGTGGGTGATCTTCATCATGGCGTCGTCGACGACGGTCGCGAAGTTATACGTGGGCGTGCCGTCGGAGCGGAAGATGACGAAGTCGTCGAGCTCCTTGGCGTCGAAGGTCACCTCGCCGTGGACGGCGTCGTGGATAACGACGTCGCCGCGGTCCTCGGGCACCTTGATGCGGAGGACGTAAGACTCGCCGGCCTCGATGCGGCGGCGGGCCTCCTCAGGATCAAGATCGCGGCAACGGCGCTGATAACCCTGGAAGGGGTCCTTGCGCTCCTGCGCGGCCTTACGGTCGGCGTCGAGCTGCTCCTTGGTGCAGAAGCAGGGATAGGCCTTGCCCTCGTCCCAGAGCTTCTGGGCGGCCTGCTTGTACAGGTCCAGGCGCTCGGTCTGGGCGTAGGGGCCAAAGTCGCCGCCCACCTCGGGACCCTCGTCCCAGTCCAGGCCCAGCCAACGCATGGCACGCAGGATAATCTGTGTGTTCTCGTCGGTGGAACGGGTGGGGTCGGTGTCGTCGATGCGCAGGATGAACGTGCCGCCGTTTGCACGGGCGAAAGCCCAGTTATAGATAGCGGTGCGGGCGCCGCCGATGTGCAGCTTGCCCGTCGGTGAGGGTGCAAAGCGGACGCGAACGTCTGATGCCATGGAAATCTCCTCGATTGCAGGATGGATGTCTAACCGCACCAGTATAAAGCAACAAAGCAACCTCCGCACAAAGGGCACCGACCTACTCATTGGGGACAGACTTAAATGACCAGTCGTTGGGAACGTTCTTAAACGACTGGTCGTTGAGGAAACTCTTCGGTAAGGCTGATCATTTAAGTCTGTCCCCAATGAGTAGGTGCGGAAAGGGTGTGAATGTTTGATTTACGCGCTATGATGTGCCCTTGCATAGAGAGCCCGGCGGAATGGTAACGGTCGCCGGGACACGTTTTTGAAAGGACAATCATGTCAGAAGAACTTCGTTCCATCCCGCCCCAACACGGGTCCTTTGTTTTTACGTCGGAGTCGGTGACCGAAGGTCATCCCGATAAGATCGCTGACCAGATCAGCGACGCCGTCCTCGACGCAATCCTCGCTAAAGAAATAGAGCTGCAGGAGCAGGGCTACATTGCGCCCAACGGCGTGCCCGCCAACGTTGAGAACGTCCGCTGCGCCTGCGAGACCCTCGTGACCACCGGCACCGTCATCGTAGCCGGCGAGATTCGCACTCAGGCCTACGTCGACGTACAGGAAATCGCCCGCGGCGTTATCCGCCGCATTGGCTACAACCGCGCCAAGTTCGGTTTTGACTGCGACACCTGCGGCGTTATGAGCCTCATCCACGAGCAGTCGCCCGATATCGCCCAGGGCGTTGACGAGTCCTTCGAGACCCAGACCGGCGCTACCACCGACCCGATCGACCTGATCGGTGCCGGCGACCAGGGCATGATGTTCGGCTACGCCTCCAACGAGACCAAGACCCTCATGCCCATGCCACACTATCTGGCAAGCCGCCTGGCCGAGCGCCTGGCCGCTGTGCGCCACGACGGTACCCTGCCCTACCTGCGTCCAGACGGCAAGACCCAGGTCACCGTGCGCTATGAGGACGGCAAGCCCGTGGAGGTCACGACCATCGTCATCTCCACGCAGCACGCCGCCGAGATCGAGGACATGGGCAAGATCAAGGCCGACCTCATCGAGCACGTCATCACCCCGGTCATGGCTGCCGAGAACATGCCGTGGGACAACGCGGACATCTACGTGAACCCCACCGGTCGTTTTGTCGTGGGCGGCCCCATGGGCGACACGGGCCTCACCGGTCGCAAGATCATCGTCGACACCTACGGCGGCTATGGACGTCACGGCGGCGGTGCCTTTAGCGGCAAGGACTGCACCAAGGTTGACCGCTCCGCCGCGTATGCCGCACGCTGGGTCGCCAAGAACGTGGTCGCCGCCGGTCTGGCCGACCGCTGCGAGGTCGAGCTTGCCTACGCCATCGGCGTTTCCAAGCCCCTCTCAATCATGGTCGACACCTTCGGTACCGCGCATGTTGCCGAGGACAAGATCGTCGAGGCCGTAGAGAAGACCTTCGACCTGCGCCCGGGCGCAATCATCCGCGACCTAGACCTGCGTCGCCCCATCTACGAAAAGACGGCAGCCTACGGTCACTTCGGCCGCGAAGACGCCGACTTCACCTGGGAGAAAACCGATCGAGTCGAAGAACTCAAAGCAGCCTGCGGCCTGTAAGCTAACGAGAAAAGCCCCAGCCAAATAACAACGCACCAAAAGAAGTACCGCCCCCAAGCGGTACTTCTTTTTTATTTAAACGGTGGTGAAGATGTTTCGACATGAGCCTACGCTGCGTCACCACCTAATGAATTTTGCAGCACAGGCACTTCTACCATGTATCCTTAGTCCCGAGGGCGGGGCATAAGGTCGATCGCGAGTTCCGCACGAGCCGGAGGCCACTTAATGTGGCCTCCGTGCGAGCAGGACTGTCCGAGCAGGCGACCTTATGCCCCGCCCTCGGGACGATGGGACAAAACAAAGGAGCAGCCATGGCAGGCAAGCCGCAAACACTAGCTACGACCTCGGCATTCGAGATCTTGGGCCCCGTCATGGTCGGCCCCAGCTCATCGCACACCGCCGGCGCCCTACGCTGCGCCCAAGTTGCCGCCAGCCTGCTGGAAGGCCGCATCACCAAAGTCACCTTTGGCCTGTGGAACTCCTTCGCCCACACCTACCGCGGCCACGGCACCGATCGTGCACTCGTCGCGGGCATCCTAGGCCTCGACACCGATGACGAGAACATCAAACAGGCCTTCGACCTCGCGCGCGAGCAGGGCCTCGAATATCACTTTGAAATTAAGGGCGACGACGCCTCCATCCACCCAAACACCGTCGACATCGACATGGTCGACGACACGGGCGCTACGGCACAGGTCCGCGGCGAGAGCCTGGGCGGCGGCAAGATGCGCATCAGCCGCATTAACGGCGTCGGCGTCGACATCTCGGGTATGTACTCCACGCTCTTCGTTGCGCACCAAGACGTCCCCGGCGTGCTCGCCGCGCTCACCAACCTGCTCGCCTACGCCCACGTGAACATCGCCTTCTGCCGCACCTACCGTACCGAAGTGGGCGGTCAGGCCTACTCCGTCTTTGAGACCGACGGCGCGCCCGACGACACCGTTATCCCGATGCTACGCAAGCTCGACAATGTCGATTACGCGACCTTTATCGAGCTCCCCGGTTCTGCCTCGTCGCTCTCCCCCGGCGTCTCAGCAAAGGAAATCTTCGACGACGGCGAGCAGCTGCTCGATGCGTGCGAGGAACTGGGACTCAGCATCGGCGCCGTTATGGCCCTGCGCGAGGCGCGTCTGACCGGCGAGGCCCACGCCGTCGCCGCCATGCGCCGCGTGCTCGACGTCATGCGCGAGGAGACCACGGCCCCCATCGTCAATCCGCAGTGCTCACTCGGCGGGCTTATCGGCGGCGAGGCCAAGCTTGTCGATGCCACCGGCCGCAACGACCTTGGCTCCAACTTAATGGGCCCCGTCCAGACCGATGCCGTGGCCCGCGCCATGGCCGTGCT
Organism: uncultured Collinsella sp.; assembly: GCA_947642445.1. Classification (GTDB taxonomy): domain Bacteria; phylum Actinomycetota; class Coriobacteriia; order Coriobacteriales; family Coriobacteriaceae; genus Collinsella. The sequence goes on from CANRSF010000023.1 coordinate 28,984, forward strand.
CGAGCGCTCAGCCACCATGGGCGTGATCGTCGCCGCCCCCACGGCGGGCTCCGCAGGCGTCGTGCCCGGCTGCGTGCTGGCGCTCGCTGACCACCTTCAGCTCGACGACGAGCAGGTCATGGACGCGCTCTACTGCGCAGCCGCCATCGGCCTCAACCTCACCACGAGCGCCTGCGTCGCCGGCGCCGAGGGCGGCTGCCAGGCCGAGGTGGGAAGCGCCGCCGCCATGGCTGCCGCCGCGCTGGTGCAGATGCTCGGAGGCACGCCCGAGCAGGCGCTCGACGCCAGTTCCATCGCGCTGAGTAACCTATTGGGACTCGTATGCGATCCCGTAGGAGGCCTCGTGGAGGTGCCCTGCCAAAACCGCAACGCCATCGGCGTGGCAGCGGCCTTTAGCTCGGCGCAGCTCGCCCTCGCCGGGATAAAGAGCCTGGTGCCGTTTGACCAGATGGCACATGTCATGCTCTCGGTGGGCCACGCCCTGCCGGCCACGCTGCGCGAGACGGCAAAGGGCGGCATCGCGCAGGCTCCGGCCGCACTTTCGGCCTGTGCAAAATGCGGTGTGTGCGGGTAGTGACCAAGAACGACTCGATAGTGGGACAAATGTCCCACCCCTTTTGAATGCCACCGTTTCCGTACCACAAACAACTAGGTAATCGCTATAATGCAAGCCCAGTAAAAACACGATGAGCCATAAGGCGAAATTCGAAGGATATGCATACGATGTCGCAAAACGATCGAACTCAACTGATTCCCGATCCGCAGCAGCCGAGCAGGCACACCGGTGGCGTTCAGTCGCCGCGTCCTATCGCGCCGAGCCACGGTCAGCAGCGTGGTGCGGCAAACGCTTCCCAACGGCCGAACCAGCAGCGTCAGCAACGTCAGCAGCGACAGGCAAACGGCAATACGCCCAAGCAGCCCCCCAAGCACGGTCGAGGCGATCGCGGCCCCGCGCGCAAACCCACCGGGAACAATAAGTCGGGCAAAAAGACGACGCTCTTTGTCGTCCTGGGTCTTATCGTCATTGTCTATATCGTAGGCGTCGTAGCGTTTTCACAGCTAGCCTACCCCAATACCACCATCGCCGGCGTCGACGTCTCATTCTCCAACGCTTCGTCTGCCGCCACCAAGGTCAACTCGGCTTGGAAGCACTATAAGCTCACCGTGACAGGCGATGACTTTAGCTGGACGTATCAGCCCGAGTCCGATGAGCCCATCGTCGACGGCGAAGCTGCCGCAAAAGAGATCATCAGCCACAACGAAGCCTTTGTATGGCCGGTCCGCCTTGTGGAATCCTTAAGCGGAAAGACCAAAACAACCGCCACCTCCAACGAAGTCGATCTTGATCAAGACGTCGACCTGTCCATGCTCTCCGACACTTTTGACCAAAAGAAGTTTGAGGAGGATCTGGGCGCCGCCATCGACGAGTTTAACGAGGGGCGTTCGGGCACGTTCGAAGCCAATAGCTCCTATGACGAGCAGGCCGGCAAGTTTACCGTCGAGAAGGCGCGCTCCAACGAAAAACTCGACCGCGAGCATGTCATTAAGTATGCCGAGCTCGAGCTTGCCTCGCTGTCCGAGACCGTAGACCTTTCCAAGCTTGGCAACGATGCCTATGAGCCGCTCAATGGAACGCTGACCGATGATCAGATTCAGGCCGCATGCGATGCTGCCAACAACTTCCTGGGCGTCAACGTGACCCTCAAGCTCAACGGCGAGGATGCCGGCAAGGTTGATGGCAGCTCCGTGTTGCAGTGGATCAGCTTTGCCGATCCGGCCAACCCCACACTCGATACGTCGCAGATCAGCAGTTGGGCAGCCGAGCTCGCCAACGGCTTTAATACCGTGGGCTCCACTCGCTGGTGGACGCGCGCCGATGGCAAGCAGTGTGCCGTCGAAGGCGGTGACTTTGGTTGGTCCATCGACAGCAGCTCGCTCGCCAAGCAGGTCGAGGACGCCATTAACAACAAGCAGACCGGCGAAATCGAGATCAAGTACTCCCAGAAGGCCGACACCTTTACCGCAAAGGGAGAGCCCGACTGGAAGGCGTATATCGACGTCGATCTGTCCGAGCAGCACGCGCGCTACTATGACGAGAACGGTAATATCGTTTGGGAGGCCAACTTTATTTCTGGCAAGCCGGGAGAGGACGCCACCCCCGAGGGCGTATGGCAGATCAACAGCAACAATGGCGCCAGCAAGCTTATCGGTGCCAAGGACCCCGAGACCGGCAAGCCCAAATACGAGAGCCCGGTCAGCTATTGGATGCCGTTCGAGGGCAATATGGTCGGATTCCACGACGCCACCTGGCAAAACGACAAGAGCTTCGATAATGCCGAGTCGTACAAGTGGTGCGGCAGCCACGGTTGCATCAACCTGCGCCTGGCCGATGCAAAGGCACTTCACGACTGCATCAAAGTCGGCCTGTGCGTGGTTGTCCACTCGTAGTGCAACGCGCGCATTCCCACAACGTGGAGCCGCTGCGACCAATCTAACAGTTCCGAAATAATCCGCCATATGCGCCCGCCTTACGCGACGGGCGCATATACTTATTGAGGAACTTTCTATAAAGGAGACGCTATGCCGAATGTCCCCACCATCACCCCAGGCCCGGATGATGCCGAGTACACGCCCGAAGGTGCCACCGAAACGATTCCTTTGATTACAAACGTACATGCCGAAAAGCAGAGCGGACGCACGAACGATACCGCCGAGATTTCCGATGAAGAAGCCTATGCAAAGCTCAAGGCAAAGCGTGCCGAGCGTCGGCGCAAAAAGCTCATCCGACGCGGTATCGCCGTCGGTGTCGTTGTTGCCATCGCGCTCATTGCCATCATCGCAACGCTGGTCATCAACGCGCAACCCGCAGGCACCAACGGACCGGTGACCGACATGGTCACCGAAGGCACGTTTACCACCACAGTCGAAGCCAAGGGACAGCTCAAGCCTATTTCAGCCTCGGTCGTCTCCCCTTCCGTCGATGGTACGGTGGCGCAGATCAACGTGCAGGCCGGACAGAGCGTCAACGAGGGCGACGTGCTCATGACTATTAAGAACGACGCGCTCGATAACGCTGTTTCCGAGGCGCAGCGCGCGGTCGCGGCCGCCCAGGAAGACCTGAACAATGCAAAGGCGACGCTCGCGGCCGCACAGGCCGCACCGGCAACGGACGGTGACGGATCGACCGGCCCATCGGACGCAAGCACCAACGCAAATGCCGTCTCGACCGCCCAGCGCAACCTCGCCTCGGCCCAGGCAACGCTGGAGCAGGCAACTGCAAAGGCGGCCGAGCGCACCGTAAAGGCCCCCAGCTCGGGCAACATCGTCGAGCTCAACGCCAAAGTCGGTGCCACGGTGACCGGAGGCACGATCATGGGCGAAGGCGACACGAGCGGCGGCAAGCAGTGCATGCAAATCGCCGACCTGTCCAAGATGAAGGTGACGGTTCAGGTGGGCGAAAAGGATATCGCCAAAATTGCCGTGGGCCAAAGCGCCAACGTGACCTATCCCGCGTTTCCCGATATCGTGAGTCAAGGCACCGTCACGGCTATCGCCTCGGTGGCAAACTCTGACTCCGGCTCCGGTAGCGGCGGCAGCGTGACCTTTAACGTCGACATCCTCATCGAAGCACCCGACAGTCGCCTTAAGCCGGGTATGACTGCCGAGGTCTCGGTAGTGACCGAGAAGCTCGACGACGTGGTTATGGTGCCGACCATGGCGCTGATGACCGAAGACGGCGAGCACTATTACGTCAATCTGGCCACCGATTCGGAAGGCAAGAAGACGCGCCGCGTGAAGGTGACCGTCGTGACGCAAAACGACAACGAGGCTGTAGTCGGTAAGACGCAGGTCAAGCGCGACGACCAGGGCAACGAGATCAACCCAGACGTCCCGGTTACCAAGTTACGCGACGGCGACACCATCGTGACGGATACCGGCACAGGAATGACGGCAGACGGCGGCGACAACATGCCTGCCGACGAGGGCAAGTAATGCGTCCCGTCATCGACATCCGCAACGTGCACCGCATCTTTGAGAGCGAGGCCGGTTGCGCCCACATCCTGCATAACGTGAGCCTGGCAGTAGATCCCGGTGAGTTCGTTGCCATCACCGGCCCCTCGGGCTCAGGCAAGTCGACGCTCATGAACATCCTGGGCTGCCTGGACAAACCGACGGCGGGCGATTACTTCCTGCAAGGGCTCAACGTCGCCGAGCTCGACGATGATGAGCTCACCGAGGTGCGAGCGCTGAGCATCGGCTTTGTCTTTCAGAGCTTTAATCTACTGCCGCGCCTGACGGTGATC
>CANRSF010000024.1 GCA_947642445.1 uncultured Collinsella sp.
CACGCAAAGGAAAGCACTTAATGTGCTTTCCGTCTTGCGCAGGACTGTAGAGCAGCAAACTTAACCCGCGCCCGCCGGCCCCGGAGACCCTCCCGGAGGGACCGAAAAATTTTTTCAAAAAAGTTGTTGCGCGCCGGACAGACTTCTGTGTATACTAATCCCCGCAGCGCACGCGAGCGGAAACAAACGCGAACGTCTGCCTGGGGAGTTAGCTCAGTTTGGTTAGAGCGCCGGCCTGTCACGTCGGAGGTCGCGGGTTCGAGCCCCGTACTTCCCGCCAACGCAATTAAAGCCACGTCTTCGGACGTGGCTTTTTGCGTTTGATGCACTTTGTTTCGATAGAACGATCGCCCTGGCGCATCTTCGCCCAGAATCCCCGCCCCTTCGGGAACGCAAGTAAAATCTAATAAGCATATCTGTCTAAACAACAGCTTTGTTGCGCAACACCTGTTCAACGAAGCAGGGGGTTAGGTTATACTAAATTGCACTGTGGGCCGCATCTGATGCATTTCGCTCCAAGCGCGGCATTCAGTGGATATCCGATTTACCATTTGGATGTCCTGCGGTCATTTAGCGTCTCGACACAAGCTCGGCCCCGGAGCTCGTTCGAGCTGTTCGTATTCCTTGAAAGGGGAAAAATGGACATATCGAGGAAGACTGATTACGCCCTTCGTATGCTGGCGATGCTTGCCGAGGATCCGGAGCGTTTGCTTTCTGTTCGCACCGCTGCCGAAGAGGTCAATGTCCCGTATTCGTTTGCCCGCTCGATTCAGCACGGTTTGGTCCAGGCCGGTATTGTGGAGAGCCTGCGTGGCGTCCACGGTGGCATGCGTCTCAAGGTCAGTCCGGACGACGTTACCATTCGTCAGGTCGTCGAGGCCGTTCAGGGCCCTATGGTTATGAATGATTGCACCGCACCCGATGGCGACTGTGCGCGCATGGGCACGTGCTGCTATCATCCCCTGTGGGCCGGAGCTCAAGCATTGATGCGCGACTACCTCGATTCCGTTTCGCTCGGCGACATCGTCGCTCACCGCCAGTTCCCGGCCGTCGATCCCAAGTTCGCCGACCGCGAAGCGTTTCCCGAGTACGCCACCTGTGCGTATACATGCCGGGAGGAATAGCGCCGCATAAGGAGCATAGATATGATTCAGGACCCCTTTCGTTCGATGATTCGTTCGGAAGGGGTCCTGCGTTATCGCGACCTTCCGTGGCGCCGCACGCGCGATCCGTACATCATTTGGCTTTCCGAGGTCATGTTGCAGCAAACACAGGTGCCACGCGTGGAGACGCGTATGCCGGCGTGGCTCGATCGCTTTCCGACCGTGCAGGCGCTTGCCCAAGCCGCGCCTTCCGATGTTTTGGACGCTTGGCAGGGCATGGGCTACAACCGACGCGCTCTGGCGCTCCACAAGGCCGCTCAGCGCGTTGTGGAGGACTGGGACGGTGAGTTTCCGCGTGAGACGCGTGACTTGGTCGCTCTGCCTGGTATTGGCCCGGCAACGGCGCAAGGTATCCGGTCGTTTGCGTTTGATCTTCCGGGCGTGTATCTGGAGACCAACGTGCGCACGGTCTTTCTGCATCACTTCTTTCCCGATGTACCGGCTGTTCCCGACCGCGAGCTGGTGCCGCTGATTCAGGCGGCCTGTCCGGCGGTCCCCGGTGCGGCGACCGACGAGATCGCTCCCTTTGCCGTGCCGCTCGATGATGCCGACACGCCGCGCGCGTGGTATTACGCGTTGCTGGACTACGGCGCATATCTAAAAAAGACGTTGCCCAATCCGTCCAGGCGCTCGGCGGGCTATAGCCGTCAATCAAAGTTTGAGGGCTCACGTCGCCAAAAGCGCGCGCATATCGTGCGCATGTTGCTGGCAGCGCGCGATGGCCAACCGGCGGGGATTACGCTTGCTGATGCCGTGGTGGGCGTTAACGATATGGAAGCGGCGGCTGGGCGCGGGCCGGTCGAGCGCGAGCTTGTCGCGGGCATTCTGGCCGACCTGGAGCGTGAGGGCTTTTGCCGAGCCGAGGACGATCGTTGGTTGAGTGTGTAGCCCGCTCAAATCTGAAGAACGGGATTGTAAGGTTTAAATTCTCGGCTTGAGGGCATCCTAAAGGCGAGGCCGCTCGAAGCCTACGGGCGGCATGCGTTGAAGGGAAGTACACCTATGGATTTTGAGAACTCCCAAACCAAGAAGAACCTCGAGACCGCTTTTGCCGGTGAGTCCCAGGCACACACCAAGTATCGCTACTATGCATCCAAGGCCAAGAAGGACGGCTACGTTCAGATCTCGAACATCTTTGCCGAGACCGCAGGCAACGAGTCCGAGCACGCCAAACTGTGGTTTAAGTATCTGCACGACGGCGCCGTTCCGGGCACTCTGGACAACCTGCGCGACGCCGCCGCGGGCGAGAACTACGAGTGGACCACGATGTATGACGAGTTTGCCAAGACCGCCGAGGAGGAGGGCTTTGTCGAGATCGCCGAGAAGTTCCGTGGTGTCGCCGCCGTCGAGAAGGCCCACGAGGAGCGCTACAACAAACTCGTCGAGCGCATCGAGTCGGGCGAGGTGTTTGAGCGCGAGGGCGTAAAGGTGTGGAAGTGCCTGAACTGCGGACATCTGCACGTTGGTGCCGAGGCACCTGAGGTGTGCCCGGTGTGTAACCACCCCAAGGCGTACTTTGAGGAGCAGGTGGTGAACTACTAGCGCTTGGCGCTGGCTGCTGCGGAGCGCAGGGCGGGGAAACACCTTTCCCTCTCGCTCACGGCTTCGCAGAGTCGCGCGAGGCAAAGGTATTTCCCCGCCTTGCGCTCCGGCGTTGGGTCGTCGCGTGCTCGATACAGAAAAGCTGATAAAAAAGGTTGTGTGCCGCCCCTTTTTGGGGCGGCACGTTTTTGTGGGGTCCCGGTCTCCACAATTTTCGTCAAGCTATTGGTTAGATTTTGGTCAGTTGGCGTAAGGGTGGAAGGCCAAAAGATTGTTGGCGAAAAAAGCTCAGAGAAAGTGCTGGTAGGGGAGTTGTTGAGCTTTTCGACAGCTTTTGAGCAAAAGAAACTTTGTGGCTATTGCCGGCGATTGCGTTGTCGCGGTCATGGCGGTGCGGGATGCTGGTCGTAAGCGTCGAATGCTCCGATTTTGGAGGCCAGTATGGATCTGTTTCTTGAGACTCCGCAGCAACAAGCTGAGCGCATGCTGCGTCAGCAGCAACGACTCATGGAGATGCAAATGCAAGGGGTTGCCAACCAGGCGCCCGTGCAAAACGTCGTGCCCGCTGCTGTACCTGCAGCTGTGCCCGGGTGTGAATCGGCGCCAGAGGCCTATTCCGTACAGCAAGATTCATATGCGCAGGAGCTCGCGTTCGACAAGCATCGTGCGCGTCGCCGTCGCTGGGCCCAGCGCCTGCGTACGTTGGCGATGATCGTGCTCATCCCGTTGGGGCTTGCGGCCATCTTTCTGGCGTCGTATGCCCTCACGTGCATCCTCAACGGTGCATCGCCCAACGAGGTGCTCCAACATCTAGCGGCCCTGGGCCAGCGCCTAGATGACGTCATAACAACCATCCGCGCCGGCTGGGAGAGCTAGCGTTTGTCGCATTAGGACTTCTAGGGTGTAGGGATTATCGCCACGAGTGGAATCCTTGCATCCTGTGGGTCCTGTCGTGCGACTGAATAGTATTATTGAAGATGAATAATAATAAGGGATACAGGTAATACAAAAAGGAGGTGCTCGGTTGAATCTGACCTTTGAGGGATTCTTAAAAGGCTATTGCCGAGAGCTATCCGGACAGCAGTCGCTGAGTTTTAGAAAATTGGTTGAGCAGGCGACGACGGATGTGCCGCGCGTGGCGGAGGCTCTGTTTTTGCTCGCTTTGGCGCAAGGAAAAGCCGAATACGTTCTGGGTTTATCCGAGGGCTCGTGGATGGAACGGGATTATCGAGACGTTTTATCCTTGTACGGTCAAGCGGGTAGCATGGCGTCTCTATGCGCCAAAAGTGAGCTCCCTAATCGTTATGCCAACGTTTGGCGTGCGTATAGAGCGGTGAAGGAAAAGCCGGCGGCCGATAGAAGGGTGAACGCCCTGATGAGAAAGAAAACGCTGGAAGCATTGGAGGAATCGGGTGTAACGCGCTATGGCCTCTGCCGTGCTCTGCGCCTGAATAAAGGAAACGTATACGCATACTTGGCCGGCGATGACTCAAAGGTGAGCAGGAAAACGGCGCGCCGCATTATGGAATATGCGGAGGAGAGGGGCGCCCAAGAAGGGGCCGGGCGCCCGGTGTGTGTGGCGGGGTAAGATTGATCGCGGTTTTGATTGATGATCGATTGGGTTTGTTGGGCGGAGTTTATGTCTGCAATTGATATTGCACTTATTGTGATTGCTTTGGTGGCGGTGGGGGTCGCTGCGGCCTGTGCCCTGCAGCTCAAGGGCCTTCGTGCCGAGTTGCGGGAGCGTGGCGACAGTAGCGCGGAAACGCTGGCAGCACTCGAGCAGGCCAACAGCGCGCTCGATGCCCTCAACGTCGCGTTGGCCGAAACCCGCCGCACGGCAAATGCCATTGCGCAGCAGCAGACGACCGACGCGGCCGTGGAGCAGCAGCGCTACCTGACCATCGCGCGTGAGTTCTCGCAGGCCGGCGACCGCATGGACGACCTGCGCCGCGAGACGGCCCAACAGCTTGGCGCCAACCGTGAAGGCATCGAGCACCGCCTGGACAAGGTGCGTGAGACGGTCGATGCCCAGCTGGGCGCCATCCGCAAGGACAACAACGTACAGCTCGATCAGATGCGCGCGACAGTGGACGAGAAACTTTCCCGTACGCTCAACGATCGCCTGTCTGCATCGTTTAAGCAGGTGAGCGACCAGCTCGAGGCCGTGTACAAGGGCCTGGGCGACATGCAGTCTATCGCTACCGGCGTGGGCGACCTTAAGCGCGTGCTGGGCAACGTCAAGGCACGCGGCATTTTGGGCGAGGTGCAGCTGGGAGCGATCCTGGCGGACATCCTCACGCCCGACCAGTACCTGGAAAACGTCGCCACCAAGCCCGGCGCCTCGGAGCGCGTTGAGTTTGCCGTCAAGCTGCCGGTAGACGAGGGCGATCCCGTGCTGCTGCCGATCGACTCCAAATTCCCGGGCGACGCGTACGAGCATCTGCTCGATGCCCAGGAGTCGGGTGACGCTGAGGCTGTCGCTGCCGCGCGCAAGACGCTCGATATGATGGTCAAGCGCGAGGCAAAGGACATCTGCGACAAGTACCTGAGCGTGCCCGCGACCACCAACTTTGGCATCCTGTTCGTTCCGTTTGAGGGCCTGTACGCCGAGGTCGTCACGCGCCCCGGTCTTATCGAGACCCTGGGCCGCGACTATCACGTCAACGTTGCCGGCCCCAGCACCATGGCGGCCATCCTCAACAGCCTGCAGATGAGCTACCAGACGTTTAAGCTGCAAAAGCGCACCGACGACGTGCTGCGCGTACTTTCCGCCGTCAAGGCCGAGCTGCCGCGTTACCAGGCAGCACTGCGTCGCGCCCAACAGCAGATCGAGACCGCGGGCAAAACAGTCGAGGGCATCATCACCACGCGCACCAACGTTATGGAGCGCAAGCTCAAGGATATCGACGCGCTGGAAGACGCGCGGGAGGCCGACGAGATTTTGGGCTTGGAGTCCGCAGGGTTACTCGCGGGCCAGGAAGACGAGGACTAGCCGCAACGGACGGCGGCGCGCCGGCGTAAACGCGGGGCGCGGGCGCTTTTCGCGTCGCGCTTGACTGAAGCGCGCTTCAATGTGCAACAATGGCCTTTCGCCCTATCAGACGCGAAAGGAAGCCCATGTCTCAGAGAAGCACCAGCCCGCTCAAACGCTCAACCGTGCGCCGCACGCTGCAGCGTTTTTGGGATGTCACGCGCACGCAGCCGCTGATCGTCTTTCTCTCGGTGTTCTCGTCGGCGGGCTACATCTTTTTGCTCACGTTTGCCAACACCTACGTTATGGCCCTCATCGTCGATCGTGTCCAGGCCGGCCCCGTAGCGGGCGACCAGGTGTTTGAGGTCTTCGGTCCCTACATTTTGGCGCTCGTGCTCGTCAACCTGGTGGGTCAGATTCTCTCCAAGCTACAGGACTACACCGTCTACAAGCTCGAGATTGCGGGCAACTATCACCTGGCGCGCCTGTGCTTTGACACGCTCTCCAATCAATCCATGACATTCCACACCAGCCGCTTTGGCGGATCGCTCGTGAGCCAGACGAGCCGTTTTATGAGCGGCTACACGGGTCTGGTCGACGTGACGGTGTATTCGCTCATTCCCACCATCACCTCGGTTGTCTGCACGGTGACGGCGCTCGCTCCGGTGGTGCCCACATTTACCGTGATCCTGGTGGGCATCATGGTCGTCTACATCGCGTTTGTCTGGCTTATGTACAAGCACATCATGCCGCTTTCGGCCGCGACGTCCGCCGCGCAAAACAAGCTCTCGGGCGTGCTGTCCGACGCGGTCACGAACATCCTGGCTGTCAAGACCTGCGGGCGCGAGGACTTTGAGCGCGACCTGTTCGATGCCGCCGACCGTGCCGCGCGCGATGCCGAAACGGTATCGATGCACGCCATGATGCAGCGCAACTTTACGACCTCGGGCCTTATCGTCATCACCATGGCCGTGGTGAGTGTGTTCGTGGCGGGCGGCAACGCGTGGTTTGGCATCTCGGCCGGCTCGCTCGTCATGATCTTTACCTACACGTATAACCTCACCATGCGTCTGAACTACGTGAGTTCCATGATGCAGCGCATTAACCGCGCGCTGGGTGACGCCGCCGAGATGACGCGCGTGCTGGACGAGCCGCGCCTGGTGGCGGACGACGAGCATGCTCCCGAGCTCAAAGTGACCGAGGGCGCGATCGATTTTGAGCACTTGAGCTTTGCATACCGTGACGCCGCGGCGGGCGATAGCGTGTTCGACGACCTGACGCTCCATGTGCCGGCGGGCCAGCGCGTGGGCCTGGTGGGTAAATCGGGCTCGGGCAAGACGACGCTCACCAAGCTGCTGCTGCGCCTGGACGATGTTCAGGGCGGCCGCGTACTCGTGGACGGTCAGGATGTCTCGCGCTGCACGCAGCAGAGCCTGCGCCGCCAGGTTGCCTACGTGCCGCAGGAGGCGCTGCTGTTCCACCGCTCCATTCGCGAGAATATCGCCTACGGCCGCCCCGACGCCACCGACGAGCAAATTCGCGAGGCGGCGCGCCTGGCCAATGCCCTGGAGTTTATCGACCGCCTACCCCATGGCTTTGACACCATGGTGGGCGAGCGCGGCGTCAAGCTTTCGGGCGGCCAGCGCCAGCGCGTGGCCATTGCCCGTGCCATCCTCACCGACGCGCCGATTCTGGTACTCGACGAGGCGACGTCTGCCCTCGATAGCGAGTCCGAGGCGTTGGTGCAGGAAGCTCTCGAGAACCTGATGCGCGGCCGCACCTCCATTGTGGTGGCGCATCGCCTGTCCACCGTGGCGGCGCTCGACCGCATCGTGGTACTGGCGGATGGCGAGATCGTCGAGGACGGCACGCATGTGCAGCTCGTCGAGGCGGGCGGCGAGTACGCGAGCCTGTGGAGCCGTCAGACCGGCGCATTCTTGGAGGCGTAAACGTCTCGGACGTGGGACAATTGTGCCCATAAGTTTATTGTGCCGTTGAGCCGAGGAGTCGTTATGCCACGCGAGACCAATGCCGCCAAGCGCGAGCGCGCCATCGAGGTGTGTGAGCGCCTCAACCGTCGCTATGGCCCGGTCGAGTGCTTTTTGGACCACGAGAATCCCTTCCGCCTGCTGATCGCGGTGCTGCTTTCGGCGCAAACGACCGATGCGCAGGTCAACAAGGTGACGCCGCGGCTGTTTGCCCAGTGGCCCACGCCCGAGGCCATGGCCGGGGCGAGCGTAGCTGACGTGGCAGACACCATCAAGTCGCTCGGCTTCTACAAGAGCAAAGCCAAGCATGCCGTCGAGGCCGCGCAGATGATCGTCGCCGACTATGACGGCGAGGTGCCGGCCGACATGAAGGAACTCGTGAAGCTGCCGGGCGTGGGACGCAAGACGGCGAACATCGTGCTCAACGTGGGGTATGGCATCGTGGAGGGTATTGCGGTGGACACGCACGTCAACCGCATTGCGCACCGCCTGATGCTGAGTCCCAAGACGCATGCCAAGGAACCGCTCAAGACCGAGCAGGATCTGCTCAAGATTTTGCCGCACGAGTATTGGGAGTCGGTCAACCATCAGTGGATCACCTTTGGCCGCGAGATCTGCGACGCCCGCAAACCCAAGTGTGACGAGTGTCCGCTGGCAGATTTGTGCCCCAGCGTGCGCGTTTTGGGGTAGCTGCCCGGTGCGCGCCGGCGCGTCCGCCCCATGCGTTACCATGACAAACAATAGTTTTGATGTACGACCCGCCGAGCCTGCCCCGGCGGGCTTTTGGCGTTGCGATGCCGGAGGACCACATGCTCATTCACCGTATAGCCGCGCAGCTCTACACTGCCGAGGCACTGCAGACCGTCGAGGCCGGACTCGATGCCGGCGAGGACGTGACGCTGGCCGTGTCGCAGTCGGGCCGCACGCTCATGGCGGCAGCTCAGTTTGCGCGCCGTCCGCGTCCCACGGTCTACATCGTGAGCGGCGAGGACGCGGCCGATCGCGCCGCGCGCAGCCTGGCCGCCTATGTGGGTCTGGCGCATGTGTGCCGCTTTCCCGAGCGCAAAGACTATCCATGGCGTGAGCAGGCGCCCGACGACGCCGTGGTGGCCCAACGCTGCGAGGCTTTAGGGCGCATCGTGCGCGGCGACAACTGCATCATGGTCGCCTCGGCCCGCGCGCTACTGCGTTGCGTGCCGCCGGTCGAGAGCCGCTATTGGGAGTCCACCACCTTTGCGGTGGGCGAGGAGATTCCCTTCGACGAGGTGCCGCAGCGCCTGGTGGGCATGGGCTACACCAATGCAGGTGCCGCCGACGCGCCCGGCCTGTTCCGTGTACACGGCGATACCGTCGAGGTGTTCCCCGCGCAGGAAAAAGCGCCCGTGCGCATTGAGTTCTTTGGCGACGAGATCGACCGCATCCGCCGCATGGTGAGCTCTACGGGTCAAACCATCGGCAACGAGGACAGCATCGAGATCTTCCCGTGCCGCGAGCTGGCGCTCACCGACGAGGCCGTCCACAACATGCATGTGGCGCTCTATCGCGCCAGCCAGAGCGATAGCAAGCTGGCGGCGCTGCTCGAGATGGTGGACGCGCGCATCGTCACGCCCGAGCTCGACCGCTTTTTGCCGGTGATGTACGGCCAGACCGTGAGCCCGTTGGCGCACGTGAGCGGCAAGGCGCTTGTGGTCCTGTCCGAGCCGCGCTCGCTGTTCGATGACTGCCTGCGCGCCTACGAGGATATCGAGGCCCGTGCCGGCGAGGCGGGGATTGACCGTCTGGACGGCCTGTACGTGCGTGCCCAACAGCTCGACTTTGGTGCTCAGCAGCGCCTGAACTACGTGAGCCTGATTCGTGCCGGCGGTGCGGTGACGGCTGAGCTCAAGATTGAGCAGCCTGCCATCGCAGGCTCGGACAACCGTTTTATGACGCGCATCCAGGAGGTCGTGGGCAAGCGCTATGCCTGCGTGTTTGCCATCCCCGACCGCGGTGCGCGCGAGTCGATGGAGCTCACCTTTGGCGACGAGGGCGTTACCTTTGAGGAGTCGCTGACGGCCGCCCCCGAAAATGCCGGCGCTATCGGCGACCGCGTGCGCGTGGCAGCAGCGGATTCCGCCGATCGTGCCGCGCGCCAGGAGGCCCATGCTTCCATTCGCGAGCGCCGCGCCGACGCGCTCAACGCTCGCTCGCTCGAGGCGGGTGCCGCCCAGGCTGCCGCCGGTGCTGCCGTGCCCACTATCTCGCGCGGACGCGTGACCTTTGTCGATGCCGCCTTGCCGCAGGGCGTGGTGGTGCCCGATGCCAATTTGGCCGTGTTCTCGATCGCCGACCTTAACGCCCGCATGGATGCCAACCGCGCGCGTAGCCGCCGAAAGGTTGACATTACGCAGATCACCTTCCCGTTTAAGCCGGGCGACTACGTCGTGCATGCCACCCACGGCATCGCGCTCTTTAGCGAGATCGCGCGCCAGGAAGTGGGCGGCAAGGAGCGCGACTACTTTTTGTTGGAATACGCCGACGGCGACAAACTCTATGTGCCGCTGGAGCAGGTCGACCGCATCACGCGCTATGTCGGTCCCGACGGCGACAAGCCGCGCCTGACCAGGCTCAACACCGCCGACTGGACGCGTGCCACCAACAAGGCGCGCAAGAATGCCAAAAAGCTGGCGTTTGACCTGGTCGACCTGTATACGCGCCGCTCTTCGATTACCGGTATCGCCTGTCCGCCCGATACGCCCGAACAGATCGAGATGGAGGAGAGCTTCCCCTACGACGAGACGCGCGACCAGCTGGAGGCTATCGCCGACATAAAGGCCGACATGGAGGCACCCAAGCCCATGGACCGCCTGCTGTGCGGCGACGTGGGTTTCGGCAAGACCGAGGTCGCCCTGCGCGCAGCCTTTAAGTGCGTGGACTCCGGCCGCCAGGTCATGGTGCTCTGCCCCACGACCATTCTGGCCCAACAGCACTACGAGACATTCTTTGAGCGCTTTTCCCCGTTTGGCCTGGAGGTCGAGGTGCTCAGCCGCTTCCGCACCCCGGCGCAGCAAAAGCGCGCGCTCAAGGCGTTTGCCGAGGGCACGATCGACGTGCTGATCGGCACGCACCGCCTGCTTTCTGCCGACGTGAACCCCAAGAACCTGGGCATGGTGATCATCGACGAAGAGCAGCGCTTTGGTGTGCAGCACAAGGAGCAGCTCAAGAACCTGCGCGAGCAGATTGACGTGCTCACGCTTTCGGCAACGCCGATTCCGCGAACCATGCAGATGGCCACGAGCGGCGTGCGCGACATGAGCCTGATCACCACGCCGCCGACCGGGCGCCGCCCCGTGATCGTGCACGTGGGAGAGTACGATCCCGACGTGGTGAGCGCGGCGATTCGCCTGGAGGTGGGCCGCGGCGGCCAGGTGTATTACGTGTCCAACCGCGTCAAGACCATCGACGACGCCGTGGCGCGCGTGCACGAGGCCGCGCCCGAGGCGCGCGTGGGCGTGGCGCACGGCAAGATGAGCCCGCGCGAGGTCGAGGACGTGATGATCGAGTTCGCGACCAAGAAGATTGACGTGCTCATCGCCACGACCATCGTGGAGAGCGGTATCGACAACGCGACCGCCAACACGCTCATCATCGAGGACTCGCAGCGCCTGGGCCTGGCACAGCTCTACCAGCTCAAGGGCCGCGTGGGCCGCTCAGCCACGCAGGCATACGCGTACTTTATGTTCCCAGGCGAGCTGCCGCTTACCGAGGAGGCCACGGCACGCCTGACCGCGCTTTCCGAGTTCCAGGACCTGGGCAGCGGCATGCGCATCGCCATGCGCGACCTGGAGATCCGCGGCGCCGGTTCGCTTATGGGTGCCGAACAGCACGGTAACCTGTCGAGCGTGGGCTTCGACCTGTTTACGCAGATGCTGGGACAGGCCGTGGCCGAGGCGCGCGGCGATGACGATGCCGGCGTGGAGGCGGCGAGCGTGGGCATCAACCTGCCGGCCGATTACTTCTTGTCCGAGGAGTACATGCCGGCGGTGGATCAGCGCGTGCTCGTGTACCGCAAACTTGCGGCGGCCGAGGACCTGGAGAGCATCGATGAGGTGCAGGAGGAGACCGAGGCTGCGCATGGTGAGCTGCCGTTGGCGGGACTCAACCTGTTCAACCGCGCGCGCATCCGCATTCGCGGCGAGCGCCTGGGGCTCGAGAGCGTCACGCTCAGCGGTGGGCGCATTACCTTTCTGGGGGTTGACGTTCCCAAGAAGGTAGCCTTTGAGTTCAAGAATCGCTATGGCGCGGTGAACTTCCCCAAGAGCCGCAAGCTGTCGGTGCCCTACAAGGCGGGCGCCGGCGCGGGCAGCGGCCTGGGTCGCGGCCTCGACGCCAACGACGGCGCCGGCCCCGTGGCCGCGGCGCTCATGCTGCTGCAGCAGCTGGGTGCTACTGACGATGACTAACAAGTAAGTCGGTGGGACAAAGTTATCAGTAGTTTTTGTCCCAGGTGCGATAGTCGCATCGAGCCTGTCAACGCAAGCGACCCTGGGACAAAACTACTGATAGCTTTGTCCCGCCACGTTGCGGGTCGACCCTTCGCCCGATGGAAAGGAAAGCATGTTCGGGTACATCTACAAGAAAGACGCCGCTGCCATTGCGGTTGTCCTGTGCCTTTGTCTGGGCGTGGGCAGCTTTTTCGATTATCAGATCTCGAGCGCGCTGTTCAACATCGGCAGCATGTACGGCCGCTTTATCGAGGCCGCCGGCGAGCTGCCGTTTGAGCTGACGGCGAGCGTCGCGGGCGTTATGCTCGTGCGCGCGGTGCGTCCCGACTCCAGGGGGAGCAAATGGCTCGCCGTGCTCGGCATCCTCGTCAACGTTGGCCTGGCCGGCTACGAGATCGTCTCGTCCCTGAAGGTTGGCGGCAAACTCATCGCTGTCCAGTTGGTGCTGACGTTTGTGCTGGTCATCGCTGCCAACCTTATCGCCTACCGCCTCACACGCGACACCGATCCCGACGAGCTCACGCGCTGGGCGTTGATGGTGCTTGCCGTGTGGGTCGCTCAGGCCATTATCCTCAACGTGATCGTCAAGCCGCTGTGGTCGCGCCCGCGCATGCGCGTGATCGAGGTCACGCCGGGGCTCAATTTTCAGCCGTGGTGGGTAATCGGCAATCCCGATAAGTGGAGCTATATTGCCGCCGGCGTGATCAAGGACGGCTTTAAGTCGTTCGCGAGCGGGCACACCGCGCACGCGGCGATCGGCCTTATGCTCGCCGGGCTTCCCGCGGCGGCCTTTAAGGAAAGGCCGTCGCGCCGCCGCGTGGTCTTTTGGGCTGCCGCTGTGGTTGCGGCGCTCGTCGCTTTTGGCCGCATCGTGATCGGAGCGCACTTTTTGAGTGACGTGAGCTGCGGTTTTGCTCTGGTACTGGCACTTGAGTGCCTTGCCGCGCGCATTGCCTATCCCAACGGCGTACAATAGCCCCGTTTGAATCATCTGGCCGATACCCGGTAAGAGAGGATTGCCATGCTCGCGTTTAACAACGACTATTCCCACGGCGCCCATCCGGCGGTGCTGCAGGCGCTCGTCGACACCAATATGGAGCCGCAGCCCGGCTACGGCACCGATGCGCACACCGAGCGTGCCAAGCACCTTATTCGCGAGGCCTGTCAGGCCCCCGATGCCGACGTGTTTTTTCTGGTGGGCGGCACGCAGGCCAACGCGACGGTGATCGACATGCTGCTTGCGTCCTACGAGGGCGTCGTTGCCGCCGAGACCGGCCATGTTGCCTGCCACGAGGCGGGTGCCATCGAGTTTGGCGGCCACAAGGTGCTCACCATCCCCGGCTACGAGGGCAAGATGCACGCCGAGGACCTCGAGAACTATATCCAGGTGTTCTACGAAAACGAGAGCTACGAGCACACGGTGTTCCCGGGCGCCGTGTACGTGAGCCTATCGACCGAGTACGGCACGCTGTACTCCAAGGCCGAGCTCGCGGCAATTCATGCGGTGTGCCAGAAGCGCGAGATTCCGCTGTTTGTGGACGGTGCTCGTCTGGCCTATGCACTGGCGGCCGATGAGTGCGACATTACCCTGCCCGAGCTGGCGCAGCTGTGCGACGTGTTCTACATCGGCGGCACCAAGTGCGGCGCTCTGTGCGGCGAGGCCGTGGTGTTTTGCGGCATGCACGCTCCGGCGCATCCCATTCCGCGCATTAAGCAGCACGGCGCGCTGTTGGCCAAGGGCCGCCTGACGGGCGTGCAGTTTGAGGCGCTCTTTACCGATGGCCTGTATTTTGAGATTGGTCGCCAGGCGATCGAAACCGCGCAGGCGCTTCGTCGCGTGCTGCACGAGCGCGGCTACCAGTTCTTCTTGGAGACGCCCACAAACCAGCAGTTTGTGATTTTGCCCAACGAGGACATGGCGCGCATTCGCGAGCATGCCGCGATCGAGTATTGGGAAAAGTACGACGAGACCCACACCGTGGTGCGCTTTTGCACCAGCTGGGCCACGACGCAGGAGGACATCGACGCGTTGGCGGCTGTCCTGTAGGTTGATGAGATGACAAGGGGCCGCCTTGCGCTTGGGTTTGGCGCGGGGCGGCCTTTGCTTTTGAGAGGGAAGGGTTGTATGGCCGAGATGTCCAAGCCGACGATTCGCCTGGCGACGCCCGATGATGCGGCAGCGTTGCTTGCCATTTATGAGCCGTATGTGCGCGAGACGGCGATAACCTGCGAATACGAGGTGCCGAGCGTTGAGGAGTTCGCCGGGCGCATCGAGCGTACGCTCAAGCGCTACCCGTATTTGGTGATGGAGCTGGACGGGCACCCAGTGGGCTATGCCTATGTGAGCGCGCTTAACAGCCGCGAGGCCTATGACTGGTCGGTCGAGACGTCGATCTATCTGGCGCGCGACGTGCGCCACGGCGGGCTGGGCCGCAGGCTGCACGACGCGCTCAAGCAATGCTTGGTCGCGATGGGCATCACCAGCATGTGCGCGCTCATCGCCGTGCCGCACGATAAGGACGACGAGTATCTGACGCACAACAGCCAGGATTTCCATGCCCATATGGGGTATCGCCTGGTGGGCGCCTTCGACCGTTGCGCGCAAAAGTTCGGCCGCTGGTACGACATGTGCTGGATGGAGCTGGTCCTGGCCGAGCGCGTCTCCAACCAACCCAAACCAACCTGGTTCCCCGCACTTGTTGCCCAAGGTTTCAAACCTACCATTTAGGGACAGGTTTTTGGCTGTCTTGCGGTATCAAATTGCCGCAAGAAGCGCCGCGTTCGTACGCTTTTTTGACTCGAATCGTCCCGTCGAGACACCTTGCGAGCTAAGTGAGTAGACTTTTTGGCGCAAGGCGAGCACAAAGCGTATCTGCTTTAGTAAAACCGCAGGTCACGGAGGTGGCTGTTTTGGGTGTGCTTGGCAGGTCGCGAAAAGTCTACTCACTTAGGTTTACGGTGCTGGATATTCTGGGCAGGAACAGTTGAGCTTGGGCGGCGCGTGTTGCCAGGCGATGTTGGCATTTGCGCCATGCCGGCTTGAGATTTAATAAAAACCGCAGGTAAAACGTTTATTAGGTACATTTTGCCTCGTTTGGTGCGCTAGCCGATGGGCTCGGTGTATTTGGCGCGGTCGGTGCGCTGGATGCGCTTGGAGATGTGCAGCGGGCGGCCGTCGGTGTCGTAGACGTAGTCAGTGATTAGGATCAGCGCCTGCCCGCGCTCCACATTGAGCAAAAACGCCTCGTTTTGCGAGGCATAGCACACCTCGAAGGTCTTGTGCCCCTGCGCCGGCGCGCGATGGAACTCCTGGCGCAGCGTGGCGTAGAGCGATCCGTTGATATCGCGATCGATGAGCGCCTCAAAGCTTGGCGGCAGATAGGTGGTCTCCAGGCACAGCGGTGCTTCGTCCAGATAGCGCAGGCGGACGAGCTTGACGAGTTTGCTGCCCACGGCGGCATCGAAAAACTTGGCCACGTCGCCGGCGGCCTTGGCAAAGCCCGAGTCCACCGTGCGCGTGGTGGGCTTCATGCCCTGACCCTGGATCTGCGCTGTGTAGCTCGAAAACACCAGGTTGTTCTCGTGGAGCGCCGGCGTGTCGGCCACAAAGGCACCGCTCCCGCGTTCGGTGCGAACCAGGCCCTCGTCAACAAGCACCTTAAGGGCATGGCGCACGGTGCTGCGCGACAGCCCCGATTCGTCCATGAGCTCCATTTCGGACGGCAGCTTGTCTCCGCAGGCGTAGATGCCGGCGGCGATGCGGTCGCGAAGTGTGGTCGCCAGACGCTCGTATTGGGTCAGTTTCTTTTTCGATGAAGCGCTCATGCGATCAACCTGTATCTAACTTGTATGCTTGCCTAATCAAGCATGTATCCAATACAACAATAAAACTGCTGGTAACGAGTTATCGAAAACCTTACCAGCATAATTTCTAAGACAAATATAGCATACAACTAGTCGACATAACCAAAACATGTATGTAACTTGTATGCCATCAAGAGCATCAAACGAGAAGAAAGGCTGATGCGCGATGACTACTCAGGAACAGGTTAAGGACGTCGTCTCCCAGGTTTTGGCTGACAAGGCTGACAAGGGCGGCATCAAGCGCGTCGTGTGGATTGGCGCCGGCGGATCCAACGGCGGCAACTATCCTGCCCAGTACTTTATGGAGCACGAGGCCACGCAGGTCGTGAGCTCCAGCTACACCAGCAACGAGTTCGTGCACGCCACCCCGGCCTACGTCAACGAGAACACCCTGGCCGTCGTCGTGTCCATGCGCGGCACCAAGGAGACCATCGTCGCCGCCCAGGTCGCCAAGGACCACGGCGCCAGCACCATCGCCATCTATGTTGACGAGTCCGGCCTCACCGAGGTCTGCGACTACAAGATCCAGTACGACAGCCTGGCCATCGACGAGTCCTGCATGGGCCGCACCAACTCCGCCGTCGTGACCATGATCGCTATGGAGCTCACGCAGCAGACCGAGGGCTATGCCGAGTACGAGACCGCTATGGCCGCCTTCGACTTGGTCGACCCCATCTATCGCAAGGCTGTCGAGTACACCCGTCCGCTCGCTGCCAAGTGGGCCGAGCAGAACGCCGACAAGCCCTGCATCAACGTTATGGCTCAGGGCCCGCTCTTTGGTGCCGCCTACGTCTTTAGCATCTGCAACGTGCAGGAGATGCTGCAGATCGACTCCTGCACCATCAACACCTGCGACTTCTTCCACGGTCCCTTCGAGATCCTGGACAAGCGTACCTCGCTGTTCCAGCTCATCAGCGTCGGCCGCAGCCGCTGCAACGACGAGCGCGGCATCCGCTTCGTCAGCCAGTACGGTGGCGAGCGCGTCTATCAGCTCGACGCCAAGGAGCTCGGCCTCAACGACATCAAGGACAGCGTGAGCGAGTACTTCAACCACCTGATCTTTGCCCCGATCCTCAACAACGTGTATATGCGCGCGCTCTCTGCCGTCACCCACAAGGACTATATGACGCGCCGTTACATGTGGAAGCTGGACTACTAGTTACGCC
The DNA here is from genome assembly GCA_947642445.1 of uncultured Collinsella sp. Classification (GTDB taxonomy): domain Bacteria; phylum Actinomycetota; class Coriobacteriia; order Coriobacteriales; family Coriobacteriaceae; genus Collinsella. The sequence goes on from CANRSF010000024.1 coordinate 17,182, forward strand.
GTTCTACCGAACGGCGTAACGGCTCGACGCTGCGCGCCCGGCATTTGGCCAATCTGCCGTTCAATTTCAAAGGCGCGACCAGAAGGTCAGCGCCTTTTCATTTCACGGCACCTTGGCTCAAATGACGGGCGCTCGCTGACGTTGCCAAAACGTCGGCGTCGTCGTGTTTGTTAAGGGGTTGGTGCATATGAACCTGGCCTCTTTGCACTAATGGGTTGTAGCGGAAAAGCAGATTTTCCCGTTTGCCGATTTGTGCCTTGAAAAATGTATATAACGACTATAACGTAGTGTGAAACATATTGGAAACAATACCGAGGAGGCTGCGTTGAAGAAAAGCAATCTGGGCTATGTGCTGGTGCTGATCGCCGCGCTTATGTGGGGCAGCATCGGAATCTTTGTAAACGGCATCTCGGCCATGGGCGTTACGTCCCAGAGTATGGCTGCCTTTCGCTTGTTGGTCGGAGCGCTTATCTTGGCGCCGGTCCTGATGTTTATGGGCTGCCGTTCGGGTGAGGGGTCTACCGTGGCTCAGGGTCCGCTGGCCCTGTTCAAGGCAAGCCCTAAAGAGCTTGTTTCCTGCGCGCTTGTCGGTATCGTCGGTTTGGCCGCCGCCAACACTTGCTATTACGAGTGTATGGGCGAGGTGGGCATGTCCACGGCCTCGGTGCTGCTCTATACCTCGCCGGTGTTTGGCGTCGTGCTCGGCCGCGTGCTTTATCGCGAGGACGTGACCCCCAACAAGCTCGTTGCCATCGCTTTTAACATAGGGGGCTGTGTACTTGCAGTAACTAATGGCGACCTTTCCGGTTTCCATTTTTCGGTTTGGGGCGTCACGTCGGGCGTGATTGCAGGCTTTTGTGGGGCGTCGCTCGCGGTGTTTAGCCGGATAGCAACCAAGACGGTCCACCCGCTGGCTGTCACGTTTTGGGGCCTTGTTTTTGGCGGTGCGGTTATGGCGGCTATCGCGGCTCCGTGGCCGGATGTCGCCGCGGCAATGTCGCCACAGCTGCTGCTGCTGTTCCTTGGCTTTGGACTCATCCCCACAGCCGTGGCTTACATCTTATATATGCAGGGTCTGTCCATGGGGCTCGAGACATCGAAAGTTCCCGTCGTAATGTCTTTCGAGACGGTCGTCACCGTACTGGTGGGCATTGGTGTCTATGCCGAGTCCGCCGGCGCGATCAAGGTCCTGGGTATTGTGCTGGTGCTCATGTCCATCCTGATTATGAACACCGACTTCTCCAAGCTGCGCAACAGTGTATTTGTCGGTCATGTCGCTGAGAGCATGACCTTTAAGCCCAACGCGTGGTGGACGGAGAAAACGCAGGACATGGATCTGTTTAAGGAGCGCACCGGCATCGCGCTGGAGCCCACCGTGCAGGAAAGCCCCTGGTACTTCGTGCGATAGAGGATTGCGCGCGGCGTCCGACCTGGGGTTATCCAGCCAGAGCCGGCCTGCCCAGCCCCAACGTTTCAGGTACGTTAAACCCGTAAACGGTCGTTTTTCATCCGCGAACGGTCTTTATACTAATTAGCAATATAAGCAACATATAAGACGTTATAATGACCATAACGAAAAGGAGGAGGCAAGATGAATCAGATCATTCTCGCATCTCATGGCGGCCTGGCCGCAGGCGCCAAAGACACGCTCGAGATGGTTCTCGGCGACGTGTCGAACGTCCACGTCGTGTCGCTTGCTCGTGACGACAAGGAGCCCATCACCAATAAGGTTGAGGCTATGATCGCCACGTTCAACGCAGACGACACCGTCTATGTGCTGACCGATATGCTCGGCAGCTCGGTCAACAACAGCATGGTCGAGCTTTCCAAGAACGGCACGAAGTTCACGGTTGTCAGCGGTTTCAACATTCCGCTGGCGCTCACGCTCGCTATGAGCCCCGCCCCCGTCAAGGGCGCCGAGCTCGCGGCCCTCATCAACGAGGCCCGCACCGGTCTGACCAACCCCAACGCACCGGTCGAGGCTGCCGCGGCTCCCGCCAAGAAGGCCAAGGCGCCCCGTCACAGCTCCGGTCCCGCCAAGATCGTCCTCGCACGTCTTGACTACCGTCTGCTGCACGGCCAGGTCGTCTTTACCTGGACCACCAAGGTTCAGGCCGAGCGCATCATCGTCGTCGACAACGCTGCCGCCAACGATGACATCAAGAAGGGCGCTCTTAAGCTGGCCAAGCCCCAGGGCGTGCGCCTGAACGTCTTCACCGTCGAGCGTGCCCTCGCCAAGATGGACAAGCTCAACACCCTCGGCGAGCGCGTCATGTTCGTCTTTGGCAACACGGCCGAGATGCTGCAGTTCTGCCAGGGCTACAAGCTCGACGCCATCAACCTGGGCGCCACCGCCAACCACGACGGTGCCGATCAGATTGGCGGCAAGGACAGCTCCGTCTTCCTCGACGCCACCCAGAAGGCCGACGTCAACCAGCTGCTCGACATGGGCATCAAGCTCTACGTCCAGCAGACCCCTACGTATCAGAGCGTCGACATCGACGCCAAGCTGTAATCAACCAGGCTTTTGCCTGACTGAAAGGAGAAGGGTATGAATACGTTCATCAGTGCGGTGCTCGTCGGCCTCGTCGGCGTGTTCTGCATGTGGGACTCCCGCCTGCTCGGTCGTCTTAACTTCGAGCAGCCCCTCGTTGGCGCCACGCTCGTCGGTCTGCTGCTGGGCGATGTGCCCACCGGCCTTGCCGTCGGTGCCGCCGTCGAGCTCGTGTCCATGGGCCTGGTGCAGGTCGGCGCCGCCGTTCCGCCCGATATGGTCCTGGGCGGCATCGTGGCCGCTGCCTTTGCGTGCCTGACCGATGCTTCCGCCGAGACCGCCATGACGATCGCCATCCCGGTCGCCGTCCTGGGTCAGCTCCTCGGCATCGTGTTCCGTTCCATCATCGCCGCCCTCACCCATGTGGCAGATAGCGCGATCGATAACGGAAAGTTCAAGACCGCCTACCGCATGCACATCTGCGCCGGCTCCGGTCTGTACGCCGTCATGTACTTCCTGCCGATCTTCCTCGCCGTCTTTGTTGGCACCGACCTGGTTCAGGCCATCGTCAACATGGTTCCCGAGTGGCTGTCCACTGGTCTTAACGTTTCGACCAAGATCATGACCGCCTACGGCTTGGCCCTGCTGCTCACCATGATGATCAAGAAGGGTATGACTCCGTTCCTGTTCATCGGTTTCCTGCTCGCCGCTTACCTCAACCTGTCCGTCATCGCGGTCGCTCTGATCGGTGTGTGCCTGGCTGTCGTCTTCATGGGCTTCAAGTTCAACGGTTCCCATGCAGCCGCCGGTGTCGATTCCGACTACGATCCGCTCGAAGACGACGAAGACTAAGGAGGAACACACTATGGCAACCGCAACCAAGGACGTGTCCCTGAACAAGAAGGTCAGCCAGTTCTTCTGGCGCTCCTGGGCCATCCAGGCCTCTTGGAACTACGAGCGTCAGATGAACATGGGCTTCCTCTACGGCATGGTTCCCACGCTCGATCGCCTCTATCCGGACGAGTCCGACCCCAAGCAGCTCGCTGCTAAGAAAGAGGCTTACCACCGTCACATGGCGTTCTACAACTGCACCCCGCAGACGAGCGCTTTTGTCCTAGGCCTCGCCGCCTCCATGGAGGAAGAGTACGCCAAGGATCCCGAGAACTTCGACCCCGATTCGATCAACGCGGTCAAGACCTCCCTTATGGGTCCGCTTTCCGGCATCGGTGACTCCTTCTTCCAGGGCACCATCCGCGTTATCGCCTTTGGCCTGGGTGTTCAGCTGGCTCAGCAGGGCTCCATCATGGGCCCGATCCTGGCCATGCTCATCTCCATCGTGCCCTCCGTGCTGATCACTTGGTTCGCAGCCAAGATCGGCTACCAGGGTGGCCACGAGTACCTGAGCAAGCTCCAGGGCGGCGACCTCATGGAGAAGCTCATGTATGTCTGCGGTATCGTGGGTCTTATGTCCGTGGGCGGCATGATCGCCACGCTGATCGGCGCCACCACCCCGCTGCAGTTCGCTGACGGCACCGTCGTGATCCAGGACATCCTGGACGGCATGATGCCCCAGATGATCTCCCTCGGCCTCACCGGCCTTATGTACTGGCTCATCAAGAAGAACGTCAACACCGGTTGGCTTCTCGTGATCGCCATCGTGGGCGGCATCGCCCTCTCCGCGGCCGGCATCCTGGCCTAGTCGCGACCAAGCGCCTAACCGCTTTCCCCCGGGGGCCTGCCTGGCATCCCATACCCCAGGCAGGCTTCCATCCCTAGATGTGTCAAAGGGACAGTTCCTTTGACACATCCTCAACGGGCCGGCGACTCGGTCCAAACCACGGTAACCCTGCGAGCGCCCGGCAATGTGGCGCCGCAAAAAATCGAAAGGAATGTGTCAGATGTACGAGATCGACCTTAACCTCCCTAAGCAGATCGTCGCTGACGTCCTGTCCAACCACGAGATCCACAGCGTCGCTTTCGTCGGCTGCGGTGCTTCCATGTCCGACCTTTACCCCGCCAAGTACTTCCTGGCCAACAACACGGACAAGCTGAACGTTCAGATCTTCACCGCTAACGAGTTCAACTACGACACGCCTTCCTGGGTCAACGAGCACACCTTCGTGATTACCTGCTCCCTCGGTGGCTCCACGCCCGAGACCGTCGAGGCCAACAAGACCGCCAAGAAGCACAACTGCCCGGTCGTCTCCCTCACCAACAAGGCTGGCTCCGCTCTGACCGTCGACGCCGACCACGTCATCGTCCACGGCTTCCACGCCAACTACGCTGCCAAGTGCGAGAAGCCCGGCTACGCCATCGCTCTTGCTGTCGAGATCCTTCAGCAGACCGAGGGCTATGACCACTACGAGGACATGATCACCGGCCTCACCAACGTCTTCGAGCTCTGCGAGAACGCCGCTCAGTCCGCCAAGGGCCTCGCCAAGCAGTTCGCCCAGGACTTCAAGGACGACGAGATGATCTACTTCATGGCCTCCGGTGCCTCCGAGAAGATGGCTTATTCTCACGCCGCCTTCCTGTTCACCGAGATGCAGTGGATCGACGCCGCCGCCTACAACACCGGCGAGTACTTCCACGGCCCGTTCGAGGTTTCCACCGAGGGTAAGCCCTACGTCTTCTTCATGTCCGATGGTGCCACCCGTCCGATGGACGCCCGCGCCCTCACCTTCCTTAAGCGCATGGGCGCCAAGGTCGCTCTGATCGACTCCAAGGACTACGGTCTGGCCGACGCCGTGCCGGCAAGCGTCGTCACCTACTTCAACCCGCTGCTGCACCTCGCCGTTATGCGCGAGTACGGCAACCAGATCGCCGAGGCCCGTCAGCACCCGCTGACCATGCGTCGCTACATGTGGAAGCTTTCCTACTAATCACAAGTAAGTAGACCTTACAGGTTGATTGAGAGGGGATGGGGTTTGCGCCCCGTCCCCTTTTTTGCTCTGGGGAGGGCGCGCCCGTCGCGCCGCAAAACCCCAGATAAAACCTACCAAAGTAAACCTGTCCCTTTTTGGCAGGTGGGAGGAGATGCGTATGATCAAGGCAGTGCTGTTTGATATGGACGGCGTGCTGGTCGATACCGAGTGGTTCTATAACCGTCGCCGCGTGGCGTTTATGGAGGAGAAGGGGTTCCACTTTGACGAGATCCCCGATCTTTCGGGGTCTAACGAGCCTGCCATTTGGAAGTCGCTGGTGCCCGACGATATTGAGCTGCGCGAGCGCCTGCGTGTGGAGTACAAGCAGGTCTACAGCCCGGACCACCCCGTTCCGTATGCCGAGCTGCTCAACGAGCAGACGGAGCCGGTGATGCGTGAGCTGCATGAGCGTGGCGTGAAGTGTGCCATCGCGAGCTCGTCCTATCGCGAGTTGATCGACGAGCTGGTGGAGATTGCCGGTATCGGCGACGTGCTGGACTACACCATCAGCGGTCACGAGTGCAGTGCGTTTAAGCCCGACCCCGAGATCTACCTGCGTGCCATGGAGGCGCTGGATGTTGAGCCGTCCGAGTGTCTGGTTATCGAGGACTCGCCGTTGGGCATCGAGGCCGGCAAGCGCTCCGGCGCCCGCGTCCTGGCACTGCGTCCGCACGAGGGCGTCAACCTGGATCAGTCCGCCGCTGATGCCATCATCGATAGCCTCGCCGACATTCTGACCGCTTTATAGCGTCAATTCGCTACGAGAAGTACCGATTCACGCGTCTTTTGCGGCAGATCGGCTCATTTTGGCTTCGATTTGATCCGTTTGGCTCCGACTCGGACTAAGTGAGTAGACTTTTCGGCTCAGGCAGAGCACAAAGCGAATCTGCCTTAGTAAAACTGCAGGTCACAGAAGTGGCTGTTTTGGGTGTGCTCGACAGGTCGTGAAAAGTCTACTCACTTGGAATTTGGGCTCTTTGGTTGGGGAGATGCTGGCTCGTTTTGGTTGTCGAGAGCGGGTGAATTGAGGCGCCTTCTCGCGCTCCATGCTACAATCGCCGGCATGCCCCACAACTACATCTGCCCTCGAAAGGAGCCTACGTGGCGAACGCCATCGATCAGCTCACGGACCGCGTGCTCGTGCTCGGCCGCCTTACCATTGTCCGCCGCGCCATCACTGCTGTGGCGGTCACAATTTCCGCCGTTCTCCAGACATTCCTGATCCAGGCGTTCATTCGCCCCGCCGACTTGCTTCCGAGCGGTCTCACCGGCGTCGCGGTCCTGCTCGATCGCGTTACCTCGCTCGGCGGCGTTCATATCGACATCTCGCTCGGCATGCTCGCGCTCAACATCCCCGTGGCGCTCCTATGCTGGAGCGGCATTAGCAAGCGCTTCGTCATCTTCTCGATGATGCAGGTTGCGCTCTCGTCGCTGTTCCTCAACATCTTTCACTTCGCACCGTTTTTGGGCGACAAGATCATGCTTATCATTTTTGGCGGCGTGGTCTCGGGCCTGGGCGCTGCCATTGCGCTTAAGTCCGGCGCATCCACCGGCGGTACCGACTTTATCGCGCTGTGGGTTTCCAGCCACACGGGCAAGACCATCTGGGGCGTCATCTTTGGCTTTAACTGTTTTATCCTGGCGATCTTCGGCTTTATGTTTGGCTGGGACAATGCGGCGTATTCTATCGTGTTCCAGTTTATTTCGACCAAGACCATCGACAGCTTCTACCGCCGCTATGACCGCGTAACGCTGCAGATCACGACGCGCAAGGCCGACGAGGTCATGAACGCCTATATCGACCATTTTCAGCACGGCATCAGCTGCGCCGAGGTCGTTGGCGGATACAGCCGCGAAAAGATGTACCTGCTGCACGCCGTTGTCTCGACCTACGAGAGCCAGGATATTATCAAGCTGGTGTGCGACGTGGATCCCGGCGCGGTAATCAATGTGTTCCACACGCTCAACTTTGTGGGCGGCTGGTGGGGCGGTCATGTCGACGAGCCCATGCCCACAGCCGTTCCCGATCCCGACAAGCCCGCGCGCATGGCCAGCAGGCAGGCCCGTCTGCACGATCAGGAAAGCTTGCAGCAGGACGACGGCAAGTAAGGATTTGTTGTATGTGGTGTATCGTTTTATCAAACTGAGGTAACATATAACAAGACGTTATATACGTATTAGTTATTTCGCTATTTTGATAAGAGTGATCAGATATGCCAGCGCCCAAAAATGCACCGCTTTACCAGCAGATTTACGACGAGATCAAGGACGCGATTGAGAAAGGTGTTTATGCACCAAAGGAGCGCATTCCATCTGAGCTTGAGCTTGCCGAACAGTACGAGGTGAGCCGCATTACGGTGCGCCGCGCCGTCGAGGAACTGTGTTCCGACGGCTATCTGGTTAAGCAGCAGGGCCGCGGCACCTTTGTCTCCACGCCGCACATCAACCGCCAGTTCCACGCCTCGACGCTGCAGACGTTCACCGAGCTTTGCGCCGATAACGGCATGAAGGCGGGCGCGCATGTGATCGATTGCCAGATTGTGCCAGCGCGCCAAAACGAGATGGAATTCTTTGGTCTGCAGAAGGATGCGCTGCTGCTGCATATTAAGCGCGTGCGCACGGCCGACGGCGAGCCCATCTTTGAGGAAAACATCTTTGTGCCGTTTGATGCATACCGCGAGCTGTTGACGGCCGATCTTGAGGACAAGTCGATTTTTGCCGAGGTCGAGCGTGTTGGCGGAACACCGATCGTCTCGGTTGGCTACCGTACGGTCGAGGCCGTTCGTGCCAACGCCGAGCAGGCCACCGAGCTGGGCATTGCCCCGCACGATCCGCTGCTCAACCTGCGTGCCGGCTTTATCGGCCCCAATGGCGAGCCGGTCCTGATGGGTAAGCAGTACTACGTGGGCAGCCGCTACGTCATGGTCATGTAGGTTACGCGGTTTTACCAAATCGCGTAACGGCTCGACGCTGCAAGCCCGCCAGAGCGGCAATCTGCCTTTCAACTTCGGCGGCATGATCAGAAGTTTTGGTCCGTCGTTCTAACGAACGACGGACCGGTCGACGCTGCAAACGCCCCTAGGCGGCAATCTGACGTTCAATCGTCGGTCGCGTACCGAAGTACGCTTCCCTCCTCTTTCACGTCACCTTGCTCGCTTAGGGGCGTTTTCGCTGACTCATGCTCAACCAGCGACGTTTCCACGCTCATCCGCCTTGGATCGTATTGCCCGTGGCCGGTAGCCGTGCGGCACTGGTCCGCGTGGCGGCGTATAATCGGCGGCAGATGATTCTGACGTTAGGAAACCATGACCGATAGCATGCAGCAGATGGCGCTCGACACGCTCGGCGCCTATTTTGGCTACACCTCGTTTCGCCCGGGGCAGGACCGCATGGTCGATGCGATCCTTGCCGGCCGCGATGCACTCGGCGTTATGCCCACAGGTGCCGGCAAGTCCATTTGCTACCAGGTGCCTGCGCTCATGCTGCCCGGCATCACCTTTGTGGTGAGTCCGCTGCTGTCGCTTATGGAGGACCAGACCCGTGCGTTGCTCGCGGCGGGTGCGCGACCCAGTTATCTCAACTCCAGCCTTACGCCGGCTCAGCAAAATACCGTGCTCAAGCGGGCGCGCGAGGGTCGCTACCAGCTTATGTATGTGGCACCTGAGCGCCTGCTCGAGCCGCGCTTTCTGGCCTTTGCGCAGGAAGCTGCGGCCGAAGGCGGCATCGGCGTTCCGCTCGTGGCCATTGACGAGGCCCACTGCGTGAGCCAATGGGGCCAGGATTTCCGCCCCGCCTATCTGCAGATTCGTGAGTTCATCGATTCCCTGCCGCAACGCCCTATCGTGGCGGCCTTTACCGCCACGGCGACCGAGCGCGTACGCGCGGACATTCAGCAGATTCTCGGCCTGCAAAACCCGGCGACGGTGGTGACGGGCTTCGATCGCAAGAACCTCTACTTTGGTTGCGAAGAGATGGGCGACAAGGCCAAGACCGCCTGGGTGCGCGATTATGTGATCGCGCATTCGAGCGAGAGCGGCATCGTGTATTGCTCGACCCGCAAGACGGTCGACGCGCTGGCGGGCGAGCTTGCCGAGGCGCTGGGCCCCAGCGGCATTCGCGTGGGCCGATACCATGCCGGCATGGGCAACGACGCCCGCCGCCAGAGCCAGCGTGCCTTTATCGACGACGATATCCAGGTGATGGTTGCCACCAACGCCTTTGGCATGGGCATCGACAAGCCCAACGTGCGCTACGTGATCCACAACAACGTGCCCGAGAGCATCGAGGCGTACTACCAAGAGGCGGGACGCGCCGGCCGCGATGGCGATCCGGCCAGCTGCCACCTGCTGTGGAACGGCAACGATTTTCGCATGCGTCGCTTTTTGATCGATCGCGGCGATGCTGCCGACGAGGCGCTCGACGACGAGCAGCGCGCGTGGGCGCTCCAGAATCGATATCGCCTGCTCAGCCAGATGGAGGGCTACTGCAATACCACCGGTTGCCTGCGCGAATACATGCTGCGCTACTTTGGCGACGAGGCCGCGGCCGAGCATGCGGCCGTGGGCGGCGCCGCCGCGGATGAGGCCGAGGGCTGTGGCAACTGCAGCAACTGCCTCACGCAGTTCGAGGTCGAGGACGTCACCGGTATGGCTCGCGCCGCCGTGCGCTATGTGGCCACGCGCCCCATGCGCTTTGGCAAGTCGCTCATCGCCGATGTGCTTCACGGCGGCAACACCGAGCGCATTCGCCAGATGCATCTGGACGAGGACCGCGGCTACGGTGAGCTGTCGAGCGAATCGGTCGGGCGCATCAAGGACATCATTGGCCAGCTGTGCGGCCGCGGTTATTTGGCTACCTCGCAGGGGCAGTACCCGGTCGTGGGCCTGGGTCCGCGTGCCGGCGAGGTCGAGGACGAGGCGTTTGCCTTTACCGTTAAGCGTCGCGCGTCCAAGCGCAAGGCCTCGGCCCGTGCTCGCCGTGCGGTGGATCTGCTGCGCGAGGAGGCCGAGCTGGATCAGCGCCCGCGCGTGGGCGACGATGCCGAGCTGTTCGAGCGCCTGCGCGCCCTGCGCAAGGAGATCGCGGCCGAGCTGGAGATGGCGCCGTACATGGTCTTCTCCGACAAGGCCCTGCGCGGCCTGTGCCGCCTGCGCCCGCAGACGCGCGACGAGCTGATTCAGGTCAACGGCATTGGCGAGAAAAAGGCCGACGCCTTTGGCGAGCAGTTTATGGCGGCGATTGAAGAGTTTGAATCCGAGCATGCGCGGGATGGAGCGTAACGATGGCAACCGACGATAAAACCGACCGCGCTGGCGTATCCGCCGTACCGCTGTACCAGCAGGTCATGGACGACCTGAAGGGCGAGATCGCGCGCGGCGTGTATGCGGCCGGCTCGCGCATCCCTTCCGAGATGGAGCTCGCGAAGTCTTACGGCGTGGGACGCATCACCGTGCGCCGCGCCATCGAGGAGCTGTCGCGCGCGGGATATCTCAACCGACAGCAGGGGAGGGGCACCTTTGTGTGCGCTCCCAAGCTCAAGCGCAAGATTGTCCAGAAAGGCGACGTCCAGAGCTTTACTGAGGGTTGTGCCGCCAACGACATGGTGGCCGGAGCGCGTCTGGTGTCGCGTACGGTGGTCGCGGCGACGCGCGAGGATGCGGCGTTCTTTGGCGTGGAGCCCGGCTGCGAGCTCATCGTGGTCGAGCGCGTGCGTACGGCCGACGGCATCCCCGTCATGCTCGAGAACAACGCCTTTGTGCTCGCCGACCATCCCTACCTGCAGACGCTTGCCGACGAGGACCTCGCCGATAACTCAATCTTTGCGCTCGTTGCCGAGCATTCGGGTCGCGCGCCGCTCAAGTCCGACCCCTGCACCGTGGAGATTGCGCTGGCGGATGCCCAGGCGGCCCCGCTGCTGGAGGTGCCGGTCGGCGAGCCGCTCTTCTATATGGAGGCGTACTTTACCGATGCGGACGGGCGGCCCCTGCTGCTCGGGCGCCAAAAGATCGTGGGCTCGCGCTACGTGTTCGACATCTAACGTCCACAGATAGAACAATATAGAACAAGTTTGGTGAAATGACTTCACCTGTGACAGCTCGCATGCTATAAATAGAACAACATAGAACGATCGCAGGTACGAGCTGTCGTCGTTCGAAACCGCCACACAAGGAGGGACATCACCATGAACGCACACGATCTGGTTCAGGAAATTATCGAGCGCAAGGGCAAGATTGAGAACGTCTTTTGGATTGCCTGCGGCGGTTCGATGATCGACCTCATGCCGGCTAACGAACTGCTCAAGCGCGAGGCGACCACGTTTACCTCGACGGTCTACACCGCGCGCGAGTTTTGCCTGATGGCCCCCAAGAGCCTGGGGCCGAAGTCGCTCGTCGTCGCCTGCAGCCACAGTGGCAACACGCAGGAGGTCATCGACGGTTGCGAGATGGCGTTGACTGCCGGCGCCGAGGTCGTGACCATGACCGACTATGCGGGCTCCAAGATCGACAGCGGCAAGTGGACAACCTGGGTCTATCCGTGGGGCAAGGGCGAGTCGCAGGCCGAGGTCCCGCAGGGCATCGGTGTTCTGATGGCTGCCGAGCTGCTCGACCAGCAGGAGGGCTACGAGGCGCTCGCCGACATGTACGCCGGCCTTAAGCAGATGGATGCGCTGCTGCCCGCCGCCCGCGAGAAGGTCAACGCCGAGCTGGCCGCCCGCTTTGCCGAGCTCTGCCAGCAGCACAAGTTCTTCTATATCCTGGGGTCCGGCCCCAACTTTAGCCAGACCTACGCCATGGCCATCTGCTCGCTCATGGAGATGCAGTGGCAGCACTGCTGCTACATCCACTCTGGCGAGTACTTCCACGGTCCCTTCGAGGCCACCGAGCCCGGCGTGTTCTACTTTGTGCAGCTTGGCGCGGGCGAGTGCCGCCCCATGGAGGAGCGCGCGCTCGCGTTTCTCAACACGCACACCGATACGATTATGGTGCTCGACGCCCTCGAGTACGGCGTGGGCGAGGTGCCCGCCAGCGTGCGTTCGTTCCTGGAGCCGATCTTCTTCTACAACATGAGCTGCGAGCTGCGCGCCGCCCGCGGCAAGGTGTTTGACCACAGCCCCGAGGTTCGTCGCTACATGGGCATCGAGCAGTACTAGGCACTGGGAATTATCTTTTTTGACGGGGTCTGTGCTGCGCGCGGACCCCGTTTTGCGTTGTGGCGGCCGGATTCGTGTCTGCGCGAAAACGAAGGTGAATACTTTTCCGCGAAGTGAACGACCTATTTTGGACCCCTGAAGCATCCGCACTTTTTGGCGCCAAAACCGCAGGAAAATCTCGATGAAACCGCAGGAAATAGCAGCTGAAAAGTGTCGATGCTTCGGGGGTCCGATTTTGCTCGCTCACTTTGCGGGAAAAGTATTAGACCTGAATCTGCGAGCGTGTCGCGTGAGTCAAAAAAGCGGGCCGCGCCGGGAATTTCCGGCGCGGCCCGCTTAGTATCGCACTTAGATTCGCGAGATTGCGGCGATTGACGGCCTACTTGCCGACAACGCCCTCGGCATCCCACCAGTCGAGCTGGGCGATGTTGTCGCGGATGTGCTGACAGCTCTTGTGGAAGCCCTCGAGCTCGTGCTCGGACAGGTCGAGCGTGTAGACCTCCTCGACGCCCTCGGCACCGATCACGCACGGCAGGGAGGTGAAGATGCCCTCCTCGCCATACTGGC
>CANRSF010000025.1 GCA_947642445.1 uncultured Collinsella sp.
CGAGCGGGGGCTCCTATCTTTTTAGTGCCCTCGGATTGGGTCATAGTGTCTGTCGGTAATGAATCATCGGCTATTTCGTTGCTGGTCAATATAAGATATTGCTTTGCGTTAAACGTAATTCGATTGTTTTGAGGGTAGGGGATTGATTTGGGTCGTACTGGGGATATGACGCCGCCTTTGCGTTGGCGGTTGGGTGTTGCTGGTGGGGTAGCGCTGGCTGTGCTGCTTGTTGACCAGCTGACCAAGCTTGCGGTTCGTGCCGTTGGCGATGCTCTGCATGTGACTGTTATCCCCGGTGTGATCGACTTCCTTTTCGTGCGTAACATCGGTGCTGCCTTTAGCATGGGCGAGGGACATGGCCTCGCGTTTGCCGTGCTGGCGTTTGTCGTTATCGTTGCGATCGCGGTGTACTTGCTTCGCGCGCCCCAGCTTGCTCGCTTTGAGGTTGTGGGCATGGCTATGGTCGTGGGCGGCGCCATTGGCAATGCGATCGACCGTCTGGCTTTTGGCTTTGTGACCGATTTTATTGCCACCACCTTCATCGACTTCCCCGTCTTCAATGTGGCCGATGTCGGCATTACGGTCGGTGTGGTGCTTGCCCTCATCGGCTACATGTTCTTGAGTCCTGCAGCCCGTGAGGTCGACGCGACCGCCGAGCTCAACGCCCGTGACGAGGCCCGCGCTAAGCGCAAGGCCCAGCAGCGTGGGGAGCGTGCCCGCAAGATTCGCGAAAGGAGCGAGCGCTAATGGCCGACATCCATATCCTTGTTGCCGACGATGCCGCTGGTCAGCGTCTTGACGCCTATCTGGGCGCTAATGACGGCTGCCCTACGCGCTCTGCCTGCGCGCATCTGATCGAGGGCGGTGCCGTTGCCGTCAACGGCGAGACATGCCTGTCAAAAAAGTATGCCGTGCGCTCCGGCGACCGTATTTCGGTCGATTTGCCCGAGCCGCACGATCCCACCGATGTGATTCCCGAGGCCATTCCCCTCGATATCCGCTACGAGGACGACTACCTCATCGTGCTCTCCAAGCAGCGCGGTCTGGTGTGCCATCCCGCCCATGGCCACGAGAGCGGCACCCTTGCGAACGCCTTGGTCTATCACTGTGGCATTGACCATCTGGGCACCGTGCAGGGCGAGGACCGCCCCGGCATCGTGCATCGCCTGGATCGTGACACCTCGGGCCTTATGCTCGCGGCAAAAGACGACGACACCCAGCGCGCGCTCCAGAATCTCATCCGCACGCGCACGCTCGACCGCCGCTACATTACGCTCGTCCACGGCCACATTGCCATGGACGAGGGCACCATTAACACCGGCATTGCCCGTTCTACGCGCGACCGTGTCAAGATGGCGGTTTCGGACGATCCTTTCGCGCGCCAGGCCATTACGACCTTTAGGGTCCTCGAGCGCTTCGATTCCACTCGTTTGGACGATGGCTATACGCTCGTCGAGTGCCACCTGTTTACGGGTCGCACGCATCAGATTCGCGTGCACATGCGCCATATCAACCACGCCTGCGTGGGCGATCCGCTCTACGGTAAGTGCGATGCGCGTGCCGACCAGGGTTTGACCAGGCAATTCCTCCATTCCTGGCGCGTGGCGTTCGATCATCCCGTGACGGGGGAGCGCATTGAGTGCCGCGATGAGCTGCCGTGGGATCTCGCCGCCGTTCTGGATGACCTAGCCCTGCGCTCGCTCGGCCGCACTGCCGCCGGCGACGAAATCGTTCCGCAGCTCGGTCTGCTCGAAGCCTAACCAGTATTAGGTGGTTTCTTGAACTCGGTTAGCCTACGGTAAGATATACGGTTGTTTACGTAACGCGTTCTCGGGAGCCTGCATGCTCGCCTTTTTACAAACTAACACGCCCATCGTGATCTTTAACCAGATTGTGGTTACGCTACTCACGGTCTGCTTTCTGTACCAGGTGGTCTTCTTTGTCATTGGCGCTCTTCGTGGCGAGGTCGCGCCTCCCAAGGCCAAAAAACTCCACCGCTATGCCTTCTTCATTGCGGCGCATAACGAGGAGGCCGTGATCGCCAACCTTGTTCGCTCCATCAAGGATCAGGATTATCCGTCCGAGCTTATCGAGGTCTTCGTGGTCGCCGATGCTTGCACCGACAACACGGCGCAGCTCGCGCGCGAGGCCGGTGCTATTGTTTACGAGCGCAATGACCTGGCCCGCAAGGGCAAGAGCTGGGTTATGGACTTTGGTTTCGATCGTATTCTCAACGAGTATCCCGATACCTTTGAGGGCTTCTTTATCTTCGATGCCGACAACGTTATCTCCCGCGATTACGTCTCCAAGATGAATGACGCCTTTGACCAGGGCTTCCATGTGGTCACAAGCTACCGCAACTCCAAGAACTTTGGCAGCTCGTGGATCTCGGCTGCCAACGCCACTTGGTACCTGCGCGAGGCGCGTTTCCTTAACAACGCGCGTAATATCTGCAAGACGTCCTGCGCCGTATCGGGTTCGGGCTACCTTATCTCGGCTAGCGTTATTGAGGGCATGCACGGCTGGCAGTTCCATACGCTGACCGAGGATATTCAGTTCACCACGTTCTGCGCTATTCACGGCATTCGTATTGGCTATGCGCCGGCGGAGTTCTTTGACGAGCAGCCTGTGACGTTTAAGGCGTCCTGGAAGCAGCGTATGCGCTGGACCAAGGGCTTCTACCAGGTGTTCTTTACCTACGGTAAGCATCTGGTCAAGTCGACCTTCCGCTATCATCGTTTTGCCGCCTACGACATGTTTATGACGATTGCCCCTGGTATGCTGTTATCGCTGATTTCGATGCTCGCCAACGCCACGTTCCTGATCGTCGGTGGTCTTTCGCATGGCTTTTTGGCTACCGAGGTTGAGATGCAGGCTTGTGCCGCCTCGCTCATTATGACCTTCGCGATGATGTATCAGACCTTCTTTATCCTGGCGCTACTTACGACCATCTTCGAGTACAAGCACATTCATTGTGCGCAAAAGTGGCGCCTGGTGACCAACCTGTTTACCTTCCCGATCTTTATGTTCAGCTATATCCCCATCACGGTGGCTGCGTTGTTCCTGAAGGTCGACTGGGTCCCGACGCAACACGCTGTCAACGTTACCCTCGACGAGGTCATGCAGGGCGCTAAATAACCACCACCAAAACCACCACGAAGGGGACAGGCACCTTTGTGGTGGTTTTTGCTTTTGAGTGACTGCCACGGGAGGTGTTCAATGGTCTATATTCCCTTTTGGATCTGCGCCTTTGCCGGTGCGGTGATTGATGTCCGTGAACGGCGGTTTCCCAACGCGCTTGCCGCCGCATGCGCCGTGGCGGCGTTTGCAGGCGTTTGGCTGGACAGGGGCTTGAACACGGCGCTTGACCACGCCGGTCCTGCCGTTATCGTGTACCTTTCCCTTGTGCTGACCGAGTCGCTTTGGCGGCGTTTCCGCCAGGCCCCCGGCATCGGCATGGGGGATGCCAAGGCGCTTTTCGCGCTTTGCACGCTCGACCCTCTGGGCGGCATCGTGGCATTTGCCGTCGCGCTCCTGGTCCTGGCCCTCTCCTGCCTCTTTACAAAATCGCGCTCCCTGCCTTTGCTCCCGTTTTTGGTGCCGATATTTGCCATAATCGAGGTCGTGGGCTGGACATTGTAACCGATTGCGCATCCTTTTTAAGGAGCATGCCATGGCAACTAATCAAGAAACGGCCGTCATTAAGGCGCGCATGGACCGCATTCCCGCGGCGTTGTTGCCCGAGCTGGTCGAGCGTATCGCCGCCGACCGCGCCTCGGGTGTCGTTAATCCTTATCGATGCTGCGACGACCAGGTCATTCGTCGTATAGATCGCGCTGCCGACAAAGGCACGCTTATGCGTCCGGCGTTTATGCGCGATACCGAAAAGATTCTTCATCTTCCTGCGTACACGCGTTATGCAGGCAAAACGCAGGTCTTTAGCTTTCGCAGCAACGACGACCTGTCGCGGCGCGGCCTTCATGTGCAGCTCGTCTCGCGCATTGCCCGCGATATCGGCCGTGCCCTGGGCCTCAACTGCGATTTGATCGAGGCGATTGGCCTGGGCCACGATTTGGGCCACACGCCCTTTGGCCATGCCGGCGAGCGTTTCCTCAACGATATCTATCACGAGCGTACGGGTCGTTATTTTTTCCATAACGTGCAGTCCGTCCGCGTGCTCGACGCGCTGTACGGCCGCAACGTGTCGCTCCAGACGCTCGACGGCGTGCTGTGCCATAACGGCGAGTACGAGCAGCGTGTCTTTGAACTCTCGGACATGGCGTCGTTTGACCAGTTCGACCGTACCGTCGAGGACTGCATTGCCACGGGCTATGGCGCGATCGAGCACCTGCGCCCCATGACCCTCGAGGGCTGTGTGGTGCGTATCTCGGATATCCTCGCCTACGTTGGGCGCGATCGCCAAGACGCCATCGCGGCGGGCCTGTTGTCACCCGACGCTTTTGACGATGGCCTGGGCGGGGCTTACAACAGCTGGATCCTCACGCACGCTTCTATCGATATCGTTGAGCATAGCTACGGCAAACCGCGTATCGAGATGAGCGAGGACCTGTTTGAGGAGATCCGCCGGGCGAAGCGCGAGAACTACGAGAAGATCTATAGCAAGGGCGGTATCGAAGGCGATTCTGAGGCAGAGTTGCGTGAGGCCTTCGAAAAGCTCTACGACCGTTGCCTGCAGGATCTAAATAAAGGCGACGAGTTCTCTTACATCTTTAAGCATCATGTTTCGCGCATTGAGCAGCAGCTTTCCTACTACGATCGCACGTATGCCTGGCAGGACGACAAGGATCAGGCCGTCGTCGATTACATCGCAAGCATGACGGATGGTTATTTCTGCGAGCTGACGAGCAAATTGTTCCCAGGTCTAAAGTTTCCGCACCGCACCTATATTAACGAACGGTAGTTCGTATCCTTTCGGTATACTGTTGGTCAACAACGATTTTGATTAATGCACGGGATGGCTATGGACGACCTTTTTTCTGCTTCGACGCGCGAGCGCTCCTTTAAAAATGCGCCGCTTGCGGTGCGTATGCGCCCCAATTCGCTCGACGAGTATGTGGGCCAGCAAAAGGCCGTCGGTAAGGGCTCGTGGCTGCGCGCCGCGATTGAGCATGACGTGCTGTCGAGCGTGATTCTGTACGGCCCGGCTGGCACGGGCAAGACGACGCTGGCCCACATTATCGCCAACCATACCAAGAGCGAGTTTGTCGAGGTCAGCGCCGTGACGGGCACTGTGAAGGACCTGCGCCGCGTAATCGATGAGGCTAAGACCCGTCTGAACACCTACGACCGCCGCACCATTCTATTCATCGATGAGATTCACCGCTTCTCTAAGTCGCAGCAGGATGCCCTGCTGCATGCAGTTGAGAACCGTACCGTCATTATGATTGGCGCTACGACGGAGAACCCGTACTTCGAGGTCAATTCGGCACTGTTGTCGCGCGGACGCGTGGTGGAGCTTGAACATCTGAAGGATGAGGATATCGCCACGCTTATTGAGCGTGCGCTCGAGGCACCACAGGGCTTGAACGGAAAGTTTTCTGCCGATGATGATACGGTCAAGACCATCTGCACGCTGGCCGCGGGTGATGCGCGCTCTGCCCTGACGACGCTCGAGCTGGCGAGCGAGATTGCCGTCACGCGTCCCGATACCGAAGGGACGCCAGCGCCGGCGGCGGGGGAGCGTTATCCCATCACCGTCGATGACGTGAAGATTGCCAACCCGCGCCGCGGTTTTTCGTATGACAAAAACGGCGACATGCACTATGACATTATCAGTGCGTTCATCAAGTCCATGCGCGGCAGCGACCCCGATGCCACGATCTATTGGCTCGCGCGCATGATTGACGCGGGGGAGGATCCTAAGTTTATCGCCCGTCGCATTATGATTCAGGCTTCTGAGGATGTTGGCAATGCCGATCCGCAGGCACTTTTGGTGGCACATGCCGCGTTTAAGTCTGCCGAGGTCATTGGCTATCCCGAGTGCCGCATTAACCTGGCTCAGGCTGCACTCTATGTGTGCTTGGCGCCTAAATCCAACGCGTGCGAGGCTTCGATCGATGCGGCGCTGGCCGATATCCACTCTAGTGGGCTTCGCGAGGTGCCGAGTTATCTACGCGATCGCCATCGCCCGGGCAGCGATGAATACGGTGTGTATAAGTATCCGCACGATTATCCCGAAGGCTGGGTCGACCAGCGCTATTTGCCCGAAGGCTTAGAACGCGGTGCATTTTGGCAGCCTGCCGGCCGCGGTTGGGAAGAATGGCGCGTAGAGCAAAGCGAACGCGACCGCAGCGGGAATGCACCGAAGTAGCTGCTGATAATTTTGTCCCACGTTGCTGCTCTTGGCATGTTCGGTCCCCTTTGGGGTACCATGGAAAGCGTTTGTATTTCGATTCCTTTGGGAGGCTTGTATGAGTCCCATTCAAATCGCCTTGCTGCTGCTTGCCGTTGCCGGCGTGTGGGCTATCGTTGAGCTTGCGCTCACCCTGCGCAAAACCCGCACCGTTGTCGACTCGCTCGACAAGACGGTAACCGACCTCAACAATACGATTGCCGAGGCGCAGCCCGTGGTGGCAAAGCTTGATGGCGCCGTTGACGAGCTTACGCCGGCACTTGCCCAGATGGAGCCGCTCCTCAAGTCGAGCAAGACTGCCGTTGATGCTCTGACGTCTAACCTCGTTGAGGTTGAGGCGGTCGTTCGCGACATTTCCGAGGTCACGGGCAGCGTGGCCGAGGCCAGCAATGCCGTATCGAGCGTGACTGATTCTGCTGCTGGCGCCGTGCAGAAGCTCTTCAATAAGGTGAAGGCTCCTGCAGCCGACGCCGATCGCAAGCTCGCCGCTGCCGCTGCCGAGGCCGAGCAGCCCACTGAGCGCGTTCTGATTGGCGACGACGATGCCGCTGCTGACGACGATGATGTTCAGAAGCCCGCTGCTAAGCCTGCTCAGTATTACACCTATACGCCTGCCGAGACCTCCGAGGAGTCCTGCGATGAGTAGCGAAGCAACCTGCCCCATTACGCTGAGCGTTGCTGGTGATCCGCGTCTCGCGCGCTTGGTGCGCATGACGGCCGCCAACGTCGGCGCCCTGTGCTCTATGTCCGTCGATCGCATCGAGGACATTCGTATGGCTGCCGAAGAAGCCTTCATCTTTGGCTGCACGGCTGTTGATTCCGACGATATCTCGATCAAATTCGATGTCGACGAATCGCATGTGGGCATGACCTTTACCTTTGGCGACCAGGCGACTGTCGATGAGGATGACCAGGCTGCCGTGTATGCCGAGCTCATTTTGGCGAGTGTGTGCGACTCCTACGAAAAGACTACAGCGCCCCTAACGCTTTCCCTCGACCTCAAGGCGGATATCTAATATGACCGAACGCTCCCGGAGCGGCAAGACCGCTTGGGACAAGGAGAAAACCCGCGAGCTGTTTCGTCGTTATAAGGAGACCGGTGATCCGGATGCTCGCGAGCAGCTCGTCATGTCCCATATGAACCTGGTAAGGTTTCTTGCCAACAAATTCAAGAACCGCGGCGAGCCGCTCGATGACCTTTTGCAGGTCGGGTACTTGGGCTTGCTCAAGGCAATCGACCGCTTTGATCCCGAGCGCGGACTCGAGTTCACGACGTTTGCCACGCCCACCATCTTGGGCGAGATTAAGCGCCACTTCCGCGACAAGGGCTGGAGTGTGCGCGTGCCGCGTCGTCTGCAGGAGCTCTCTGCCAAGGTTAACCAGGCCACCGACAAGCTCACCAACGAGCTTCAGCGTTCGCCCAAGGTTGAGGAAATCGCCGATTACCTTGGCGTAACCGTCGACGAGGTGCTCGAAGCCATGGAATCGTCCTCGGCCTACACCTCGGTGCCCATCGAGGCTCCCGGTGCGTCCGATTCCGATGATGCGCCTTCGATTCTCGATCGCTATGCCGACGACGACAACGAGCTCGACTTTACCGATGACCGCCTGGTAATCGAGGAAGCTATCCGCGATTTCTCGCCGCGCGAGCGCGAGGTTATCGAGCTGCGCTTCGTTAAGGGCATGACCCAGATCGAGATTGCCAAGAAGCTTGGCATCTCGCAGGTGCAGGTCTCGCGCCTGCTGCGCCGCACGCTTAAGAAGATTCAAGATAAGATTGATCCCGACGGAGTGATGGTTCGTTCATGAGTGAGCACCCCCAACAAATCGACCGCACGCTTCGCGATACCCGCATTCTGACGCTGCGCATTTGGGGCGTCGTCGGCTGCATTGTCATCGCTGCCGTCATCTTTAACCTTATGGGCATCCTGGCACCGGTCATCGAGTTTCTCGCTGTCGGTTCCATCATCGCTTTTGTGATGTCTCCGATCACCAACTGGCTCGAGCATCACGGTGTCGGACGTGGCCTCGGTTCGCTCATCGCACTCATTGTGGTTGTTGCCGTGCTCGTCGGCGTCGTCTGCATCCTATCGCCTATTTTGCTCGGTCAAATCATGGAAGTCCTGAGCCGCCTGCCCGAGCAGCTTCGTGTTGCGGGTGGCGATCTCAACGAGATGCTCTCGCACGCTAAGACGCTCAACAACACGCCGCTCAAGGAGTATCTGGACGACAATCTTTCTTCGTTGGTTACCGTAGCGTCTAAGTACGTCTCGCAAATCGCTGCTGAGCTCGGCCGCGGTGTGTTTCCGCTCATTACCAACACGGCCTCGCAGCTGTTCGTCATCTTCCTGGGTCTGGTGCTTGCCTACTGGCTTGCCTGCGATTATCCCCGCATGCACCACGAGGTCTGCACCATCATCGGGCAGGAAAAGGAGACCTCGTACCGCTTTATGGTGGCCATCCTTTCGCGTTCGGTCGGCGGCTACATGCGTGGCATGGTCATCACATCGATCTGTGGCGGTTTTCTTGCCTTTATTGGTTTTACGATCATCGGCCATCCGTATGCAGCACTCATGGCTATCTTTACCGGCATTATGCACCTGGTTCCGGTTGTCGGTCCCTGGGTGAGTGCGGCGATCGCCACGGTGCTCGGCTTTATGTTCAGCCCCATGCTGGCGTTGTGGACGCTTGTCGTGACCATGGTGGCTCAAAACGTCACCGATAATGTCATTTCGCCTAAGGTCATGCAGAGCTCGGTGCAGGTGCATCCCGTTATGAGCCTGACGGCTCTCGTTATCGGTTCGGCACTCATGGGTCCCATCGGCGTGGTTATCGCCATTCCGCTGTGCGCGGCCCTCAAGGGCATTTTCGTCTACTACTTTGAGAACGAGACCGGGCGTCAGCTCGTGGCATACGATGGTGCCGTGTTTAAGGGCACTCCGTATCGCGATACCGAGGGTAACCCAGTTGCCGCCTACGACGCGCTTGGCGACGATACGTTCATCTATGAGTCCGAGCTCATCGGCAACGAGACCGCGCCCGAGGCCCAGGCCATGCCCAAGCCCGAGCTCGATAATCCCTGGATTAAGCTCTCAGGCCTGCAGCCCGACGCGACGGGTTTCTTTAAGAACCCCTTTGCCAAGGACGACGACACAAGCTCTGACGACGACACCAAAACCGGCATCGACGGCTCCATGGACGATTCGGATTCCAAATAGGCCCTGTTAGCGTTTCTTGATGTTGTAAATAACAATAAACGCGATCAAAGCGATTGATAAGGGGCCAGCCACATAGAAAAAGATGGCGTCAATTGCGCTTAGGGTGTAATACGCTTTATCGCCAGATGTTACTGCGTACAATGCGTAGCCAAATCTCGGCTGGTTCACATACCAGCTCGAGTAAGCGAAGATTGCTAAAAGGGCTACCGAGGTTAGTGCATTCACGACAAACCGTTTGCTATTCATCGATCGCTCCTTCCGGACGATTCTTATATGCAATTATACCGAAATCATTTTTTTCAAAGTATTTGACAGACCTAAATAACGTGCACTTTCGCTGGAGGGTCGCTGTTTGGCGGCCCTCTTTTTTGCACAGGCGCGGTGGGATGGTAATATCGTTACGTTTAAACTGTTTCGATGTGAAACCGAGGAGATTCCCTCTATGAGTGCTGACTACCCGTCAATGACTACGGCCGAGATTCGCTCCAAGTTCCTCAACTTCTTTGAGGAGCGCGGTCTTAAGCTCTATCCTTCTTCGTCCCTCGTCCCTGACGATCCTTCGCTGCTGCTTGCCAACGCCGGCATGAACCAGTTTAAGGAGTACTACCAGGGCAAGAAGACCATGAAGGAGATCGGCGCGATCTCCTGCCAGAAGTGCGTCCGCACCAACGACATCGACTGCATCGGCGAGGACGGCCGTCACCTGTCCTTCTTTGAGATGCTCGGCGACTTCTCCTTTGGCGGCGTCTCCAAGCAGCAGGCCTGCGCTTGGGCCTTTGAGCTCATCACCAAGGAGTTCAAGCTGCCGCTCGACCGCCTGTACTTCACCGTCTTTACCGAAGACGACGAGACCCATGACGTGTGGCGCTCCCTGGGCGTTGCCGAGGATCACATCTCCCGCCTGGGCGAGGACGACAACTTCTGGGCCGCTGGCCCCACCGGCCCCTGCGGTCCGTGCTCCGAGATCTACTTTGACATGGGCGAGGAGGTCGGCTGCGGCAGCCCCGACTGCAAGCCCGGCTGCGACTGCGACCGCTTCCTGGAGTTCTGGAATCTCGTCTTTACCCAGTACGACCGCCAGGAGGACGGCTCCATGCCGGAGCTGCCGCACCGCAACCTCGATACGGGCATGGGTCTGGAGCGCATGGCCGCCATCATGCAGCACAAGACCGCTAACTACGACGGCGATCTGATGCAGCACCTCATCAAGCTGGGCGAGAAGATCAGCGGCAAGACCTATGACGCCGACGATTACTCCGGTGCTAGCCGCTCCCTGCGCATCATCGCCGACCACTCCCGTGCCGTCGACTTTATGATCTCCGACGGCATCCTGCCCGGTAACGAGGGTCGCGAGTACGTCCTTCGCCGCCTGCTCCGCCGTGCCGTGTTCCACGGTCGCCTGCTGGGCATCGAGGGCGCCTTCCTGACCAAGTTTATCGACGAGGTCAACGCCCAGATGGGCGAGGCCTATCCCGAGCTGCTCAAGAACGTCGCGCTCGTTAAGGGCATTGTCGCCTCCGAGGAGGAGCGTTTCTCAACGACGCTCGACAACGGCCGCGTTTACCTGGACGAGGCCCTGGCCGCGCTCGCCGACGGCGCTGTCCTTCCGGGCGATGTTGCCTTTAAGCTTCACGACACCTTTGGTTTCCCCATCGACCTGACCGTCGAGATTGCTGGTACCGCTGGGCACGACGTCGATATGGATGGCTTCACCGCTTGCATGGAGGACCAGAAGGCCCGCGCCCGCGCCAACGCCAAGGGCGATGCCTGGGGCAGCTTCAATGACGTGTGGGTCGAGCTTTCGGACAAGGTCGCTGCGACCGAGTTCGACGGCTATGACAACGACGTCATCGAGGGCGCCAAGGTTGTCGCTATCGTTCGCAACGGTGAGTCCGTTGAGTCCGCTGCCGCGGGCGAGGATGTCGAGGTCGTGCTCGACCACACTCCGTTCTATGCCGAGATGGGCGGCCAGCAGGGTGACGCCGGTGAGCTTTCCGCCGAGGGCGTTGCGCTGACCGTTTCCGATACCAAGAACCACAACGGCCTGTATGCTCACGTCGCCCACGTCACCGAGGGTACGCTGACCGTCGGTACTACCGTGACCGCCGCGCTCGACGCCGAGCGCCGTGGCTTCCTGCGTCGCAACCACACCGCCACGCACCTGCTCGACGCCGCGCTTAAGCAGGTCCTGGGCGAGCATGTCTCCCAGGCTGGCTCGCTGGTGACGCCCGAGCACCTGCGCTTTGACTTCACGCACTTCGAGGCCCTGTCCTCCGAGCAGCTCAAGGCTGTCGAGGACCTGGTCAACCAGCAGATCTTCGCCTCCAAGCCGGTCGTGACCCGCGTCATGGGCATCGACGAGGCCAAGGCCGCCGGTGCTGTCGCCCTGTTTGGCGAGAAGTATGGCGACGTCGTCCGCGTTGTCTCCGTGGGCGCCGAGGACCAGCCGTTCTCCCGTGAGCTTTGCGGTGGCACCCATGCCGCCAACACCGCCGAGATCGGCCTGTTCAAGATCATCTCCGAGTCCTCCACGGGCTCGAACGTCCGCCGTATCGAGGCCGTGACCTCCAAGGGTGCTCTCGACTACATGGCCGACCGTCTGGCGCTCGTCGACGCCGCCGCTGCTGCGCTCAAGTGCCGTGTGGATGAGGTTCCCGCCCGCGTGGAAAACCTGCAGGCTGAGCTGCGCGAGACGTCCAATAAGCTTAAGAAGGCGCTGACCGGTGGCTCCTCCGATGCTATCTCCAGCGCCATCGAGGGCGCCGTCGAGCTCGACGGCTACAAGCTCGTCGTCGCTGAGCTCCAGGGCCTTGAGGCTGCTGACCTGCGAAACGTCTGGGATACCGTGCACCAGAAGGTTGCCGGCCCCGTCGCCTGCGTCGTTGCCAGCGTGACCGAGAAGGGCACCCCGGCTCTGCTCGCCGCCGGCTCCGATGACGCCGTGAAGGCCGGTTTCCACGCCGGTAACGTGATCAAGCAGATCGCGGGCCTGGTCGATGGTCGCGGTGGCGGTCGTCCCAACATGGCCCAGGCCGGTGGCAAGAACGCCGCCGGTATCGCCGATGCCCTCGCGGCCGCCAAGACCGCGCTTGGCGCCTAAGAACATAAGTAGTCGCTGTGGTCGCGCTCGCACTGGACATAGGGGAGACCAGGATTGGCATTGCCGTCTCGAGCCGTGATGGCAAGATGGCAATGCCTGTCAAGGTGCTTCCGGCTGCCGAGGTCACTGGCATGGCCAAGACGTTCAGTTACCTGGTTGAGGACTATGAGCCCGATATCCTGGTAAGCGGACGTCCCTTGACCATGGCCGGTGAGCCCGGTCCCCAGGCCGAGCGCGTCGCCGCCGTGGCCCAAAAGATTGCCGACGAGCTCGAGCTTCCGCTGGAGTTTGAGGACGAGCGTCTGTCCTCGCAGGAGGCCAAGAGAATCCTGCGCGAGCAGGGGCTCAACGAAAAGCAGATGAGGGGCAAGATTGACATGATCGCCGCCAGCCTGTTCTTGCAGACATGGCTCGATCGTAAAAACGAGGAGGTTTCGCATGCCTAGCGCTTCCGATCCGCGCCAGCAGAATCGCTATGGGCAGCCTACGCCGCGCCCTGCCCAGCCTGGCCAGCGTCCGGCACAGCCGACCCAGCGCGCAGCTCAGTCTGCCGCGCGTCCGGTGCAGTCCTCCTCTCGTTCGGCCCAACCTGTTCAACGGACGGGTCAGCAGCCTTCTGCTCGTTCGGTTCAGCATCCGGCTTCTCACGCGGCTCAGCAGCCCACTGCTCGTTCGGCTCAGCCCGCAGGCGGTATTCGCTTTAAGCAGCAGGCACCTACCCAGAGAACGCAGGCCCCCCAATCGCATTCGCATCACGCTCGCGGCTCGCATGGCGTTGCTCCGGCGACCCGCTCGAGCTACAACACGCATGCTCGTCGCGGTGCCCAAAAGAAAAGCTCCCTGGTGCCTGTGATTGTCGGCGTCGTGGTGGCCGTAATCGCGCTTGCTGCTATCGCTTTCTTTGTCGTGCCTGCCGTCAAGGGCTTCTTTACCGGTGAGGATACGAAGGTCACGGCTGGTCAGCAGGTTACGGTGACCATTCCCGACGGTGCTTCGGGCGATACGATCGCCTCGATTCTCTCCGAGAACCATATCGTCGAAAATCCTAAGGATTACTACGCGGCGGTGAAAAAGCTCAACGCCGATATGTCGCTTAAGCCTGGCACCTACTCGTTCTCCACGCTCATGGATGCGACCAAGGTCGTCCAGCAGCTCATGGAAGGCCCCAACGCGGGCTCCAATGCGCTGACTATCCCTGAGGGCCTGACAGTCGATCAAGTCGCGGACCGTGTGGCCCAGGCCTACGACAGCATCTCTAAGGAAGACTTCCTCAATCAGGCCAAGGCCTCTAACTACGTGGACGACTATAGCTTCCTTAAGGGCGCCGCCAACGATTCGCTCGAGGGTTTCTTATTCCCCAAGACCTATTCGTTAGGCGATTCGCCGACGGCTGATGACGTGATTCGCGCCATGCTCGATCAGTTTAAGACCGAGTACAAGTCGCTTGACTTTGCGAGCTGCGAAGCCAAGATCAAGGAACGCTACGGTGTGGAGATGTCCGACTACGACATCGTCAACTTGGCCTCTATCGTTGAGCGCGAGGGCCTCAACGCCGATCAACGTGCGCACGTGGCCTCGGTCTTCTACAACCGCCTTGCCGGCAAGCTCGACGGTCTGCGCTATCTCAACAGCGATGCGACCATGATGTATGTCACCGGTGGCGAGGTTACCGCCGATGACCTGCAGAGCGATAGCCCGTATAACACCTATAAGCACGAGGGCCTGCCACCCACGCCCATCTGCTCTCCGTCGCTCGAGGCACTCAAGGCCACGCTTGAGCCGACCGACTCCGATGACCTGTATTTCTACATTACGCAGGACGAGGAGTACTTCTCGCAAACCTACGAAGAGCATCAACAGTCTTGGAATTAGCATGAGGATTTTTAGCCCCAAACGATACGTTGCCTCGGTCGATCGCATCGACCTTGATACCCTGTGGGCCGACGGCAAACGCGCCATTCTGCTCGATCGCGATAACACTCTGGTTCCGCGCGACACCGAGCAGGTTCCCGCCGCGGTTTCCGCTTGGCTCGATACCGCCCGCGCCAAAGGCTTTAAGCTGTGCATGGTGTCCAACAACTGGCATCGCGATCAGGTCATGAGCTCTGCACGCGAGCTGGGACTCGAGGCCATCAGCCACGCCATGAAGCCCGCCCCGTTTGCCTTGAAGGCGGGTCTTAAGCGCCTTGGCGCCACGGCAGACGAGGCGGTGCTGATCGGCGATCAGCTGTACACGGACGTGTGGAGCGGTAACTTTGCCGGCGTTGACACTATTCTGGTCAAGCCGCAGGCAACCCAGGACCTGTGGTACACGCAGATCTTCCGTATCTTTGAGCGCCGGGCCCTGCGCGACCTTCCCTGCGAGGAATAGGTTTCGCCATGTCTCAGCACATCAAACACGGCTGCGACCATATCTTCTTTATCGGCTTTTTGGGCGTGGGCAAATCGACGCTTGCGCGCAATGTGGGCACTATGTTCAAGCGGCGTTTTATCGATACCGATCGTTTGGTTGTGCGTCGATGTGGCAAGTCGGTGACCGAGATATTTGAGACCGAGGGCGAGGATCGTTTTCGCGAGCTTGAGACCTCGGCACTCCGTTCGCTTCAAAGCGAGCGCAGCCTGCTGGTGTCGTGCGGGGGTGGCATCGTCGAGACGCCGGTGAACATTGAGCTGATGCATGAGATGGGTATATGCGTGTACCTCGAAGGCGACTTTGAGGACTCGTTGCGCCAGATTCGCCGCTCCGATACCCGGCCCGATTTCCGCTCGCCCGAGCACGCTGCGCGCCTGTTTGAGCATCGCCGTCCGCTGTATCGCCAGGCCGCCGATATTACCCTTGATATTCGCAACAAGTCCTTCGAGGACGTTTCCTACCTTTGTGCCGAGATGCTTTTGGAGCGTGGACTGCTATGATTCGCCGTCAACTTATCAATTTCCAAAACCGCAGTGTCGATGTCCGCGTTGGATTGGGCGCGTTCGAGGAGCTGTCGCGCATGTTTGCCTCGGCCGTGGGCAAGCCTAAGCGCGCGATGGTGGTTTGGAACGACGCTACATCCGAGCGTTTTGGCGAGGTCGTCGAGCATGCGCTGGTCGACGCCGGTTTTGCCGTGTCGCTGCTCGTCCTCGAGGTTTCTCCTGCTGGTGCTACGCTGGCCGATGCCGATACCGTCTTTGGCGCCCTGTCGGCTAACGGCATTACCTGTGACGATCTCGTTGTCGCTGTCGGCGACACGGCGACCTGCTCAGTCGTTTGCTGGTGTGCCAATCAGTGGTGCGGTCGCACCGAGTGCGCCTTGCTGCCGACGACGTTTGACGCCATGCTCACGGTCGCGACGACCATGAGGCCGCTCGTTGCCTCGTCGGCGAATGCGCTTCCCGCTATCGCGTTCCGTCCCGAGCCGGGGTTGGTCGTGTGTGACCTTGATCTTGTTCGCGAGGCGGACCCCGATGACCTCAAACTTGGCTATGTGGTACTTGTTGGCACTATGCTTTCGAGCAGCAAGTCCCGCTGGAATCAGTTTACCGAGACCGTCCCCGAGATTCTCGCGGGCGAGGAGGTCGCGCTCGTCAATGCCGTTCAGTGGTCTCAGACTGCCCGTAAGGACGTACTGATGGCTACGAATCCCAGCGCCCGCCACGCTCTAGACTTTGGCAAGACGGGGGAGCGTACTCTGCGCGTCTGCCTGGGCAAAGCCGCGG
Source organism: uncultured Collinsella sp. (assembly GCA_947642445.1). GTDB lineage: Bacteria > Actinomycetota > Coriobacteriia > Coriobacteriales > Coriobacteriaceae > Collinsella. The sequence continues at coordinate 16,391 of CANRSF010000025.1, forward strand.
TGCAGGTTCCTGCCTACCAGCTGCTGTCCGAGGGGATGCGCTTTGAGGCGCGCCTAGCACATGATGCCTGCGACTTTGATATCGATTACGTCTTTGAGGTCGATGACTGCCTGGAGGACTTTGGTATCGAGGAGCTTGCCTTCGATCTGGAGCCTGCCGCATATATCGAGGAGTTCCGCAGGCAGCAGTTTGTTCGCTCGAACCGCAGCATGTTGCCGCTGCCCGCGGCGCTCGGCGCCATTCGTCTAACGAGCGTTGAGGACGAGGTTCTCGACCGCCATGCTCACGCATACTTGGCTTCTCGCAAAGAACTTCTCTAGGATTTATTGACATACATCGTCTTTCGTATCATGTTGAGGGGCGGGTTTCCAATCGGTTGCGAATCGCGCGCGATTCCATCTTTCGATCGAGGCCCGTCCCGCTTTTATGAGGACAATAAGAAAGGAATCTGCATGTCTGAGTTTGCTGCCGGTCCTGCCGGTCGTATCGAGCGTGTCCGTGCCCTGATGGCTGAGCGCGGCTACGACGCTATCGTCGTGCGCGACGAGGCCAACCTTCGTTGGCTCACGGGCGTGAAGGGCGTCTTCGACTACACCTTTGAGTTCCCGCACGCTGCATTTATTACGGCCGACCAGTGCCTGTTCCATACCGACTCACGCTATCTCAACAGCTTTGAGGAGAACACGTCCGCCGGCAGCCCCTGGGTCTACGACATGGACGAGGGCACCATCCCCGGTTGGGTCGCCGGCAAGATCGCGGCTAACAAGTGCCGTGTCTGCGCTGTCGAGGACGACATGCAGATCAACTTCTACCAGGGTATCCAGCGTGGCCTTGAGGATCGTTCCGTCGCCTGCATGCTGCCGCTGATGCATGACGACATTCGCAAGATGCGCGCCATCAAGGACGCCGAGGAGATCGAGCTCATGCGCCATGCGCAGTCGATTACCGACGCCGCCTTCCAGCACATGCTCGGCTATATTAAGCCCGGTATGACCGAGAAGCAGGTTCGCAACGAGCTCGAGAACTTTATGTTCGCCAACGGCGCCGACAGCCTGGCCTTCGGCTCCATCGTGGCGAGCGGCCCCAACACCGCCAACCCGCATGCCGTCCCGAGCGACCGCGTGATCGAGAAGGGCGACTTCGTTCTCATGGATTATGGCGCGGGCTATTGCGACTACCGCTCCGACATGACTCGTACCGTCGTGATGGGCGAGCCCACGCAGGAGCAGCTCGACTTGTACGCGCTCGTGCGCCGTGCGCACGAGGAGTGCGTCGCCGCCATCCATCCGGGCGTCGAGGGCAACGACATTTTCAAGCTTTCCAAGAAGATCATTGGCGATGCCGGCTATGGCGATTACTACAACCATGGTCTGGGCCACGGCGTGGGCATTGACATCCACGAGCTGCCCAACTTCAACCGCAGCAAGAATATCATCGAGGTCGGCTCGGTTATCACCATGGAGCCCGGCGTCTACCTGCCCGGCGTGGGCGGTGTGCGCCTGGAGGACTACGGCGTGGTCACCGAGAACGGCTACGAGCCCTTCACCAAGACGCCGCATGACCTTCACGTCATCGATTGCTAGTCTACTTCGGTAGATAGTTTGGGGCGGGGCCTCCGGAGCAATTCGGACGCCCCGCGTTCTCTTTTTATGCGCTCGCTGCAGGCGCCGTCTGCAAGTGTATAATTTCGCTCGTATGTAATTTGGACGCTTGTGCGTTCTGCCCATAACAAGAAAGGTCGCTATGCCTACCATTTCTACCGCCGACTTCAAGAACGGCCTCGGTCTCCGCATTAAGGACAAGGTCTACACCATCGTCGAGTTCCAGCATGTCAAGCCGGGCAAGGGCGGCGCGTTTGTGCGCTACAAGACCCGCGACATCAAGAGCGGCCGCGTCGTCGAGAACACCTGCAACGCCGGCACCAAGTTCGAGAGCGTCATGCTCACCACCCGTGAGTTCCAGTACCTCTACAACGATGGCACCGACTACATCTTCATGGACAACGAATCCTATGAGCAGGTTCCCGTTCCCGAGGACATGGTGGGCGAGAACTCCAAGTGGCTGCGCGAGAACGACATCTGCCAGCTGCTCTTCGCCGACGATGAGCTCATGGGCGTGACTCCGCCGATGTTCATCGAGACCACCATCGTCCAGACCGACCCGGGCTTTAAGGGCGACACCGTCCAGGGTTCCACCAAGCCGGCCACGATCGACACCGGCGCTGTCATCCAGGTCCCCATGTACCTCAACGAGGGCGAGGTCATCAAGGTTGACACCCGCGACGGCAAGTTCGTCTCCCGCGTCTAGCAACCAACTCTTCTAGGAGGACTCATGCCCCAGGAAATCAAGATTGACGGCATCGGCATTTCGCCCGATGTTCTGACCGCCATCGTCTCGCGCGCCGTGTCCGATGTCGAGGGCATCGCCTCCGTTGGCGTCAAGGACCTTGCCACCAACCTTGTCTCCATGATGCTCTCGTCCAAGGCCCCGGCTTCCGAGCCGGCGGTCGAGGCCGAGGTCGTCGGCGACAAGCTCGCACTCACCGTGCGTGTCGTGGTGTTCTTTGGCTATCCGTTCAAGAAACTCGCCGAGGCCGTTCGCGTCGCCGTGGTCACCGCCATCGATGCCCAGGTGGGCGTTGAGGTCGAGCGCGTTGACGTTTGCATCGACGGCCTCGTTTTCCCCAAGGAGTAACCTTTGAGCCTTAAGGTTTATCGCGGGCGCACGCTTGCCCGCAGTCAGGCGCTGCAGCTGCTGTTCCAGGCCGAGGCCACGGACAGCCCGCTCGAGCGCGTCCTCGAGGGCGATTTCCTGATCTCGAAGGGTCCCCTCGACCCCTATGCGCTGGAGCTGTGCCGCGGTGCCTACGAGCATATCGACCGCATCGACTGCGCTCTGCGCGCCGTCGCCAAGAACTGGGATCTTATGCGCATGCCCGGCGCCGACCGCAACCTGCTGCGTATCGCCGTCTACGAGATGCGCTTCCTCACCGACGAGGAGGTCTCGGACGCTATCGTCATCAACGAGGCCGTCGAGATCGCTAAGGCTTATGGTACCGACCAGTCCGCATCGTTTGTCAACGGCGTGCTGGGTAAGATCGCTCGCAGCGAGGAGCTGCCGGGCGAGGACCTGTACCAAGAGCTGCTGGCCGAGGATCGCGCTCGCGAGGAGGCGCAGGCTGCCGAGGCGGCCGCAAAGGTCGCTGCCGCTCAGGCTGCCGCCGGTGTACTTGCCGAGGATGCGGACGCTGCTGAGGCCGTCGAGGCCGACTCCGTCGAGGAGTAGCCATGCCAGAGGGTTCCGTCCGCAACTTCGATGAGATCTCGGATCGCCTGGACCAGATCATCGCCACCGTTCGCTCCAAGGATACCTCCTTGGAGCGTTCGCTCGATCTGTTTGACGAGGCGATTGAGCTGGGCTCCCGCGCGGTCGACATGGTCGATAAGTTTGAGCTGACGCCGCGTGAGGCCGACAAGCTCGAGCAGGAATACGATGAGGATGCGGCAAACGAATCCCAGGATAGCTAGGCCGCATCTCCGGATACGAATGGTTGATGGCATTCATGAAACGCGTGCGTCTTGATGACGAACTGATTTCACAGGGCATCTGCGCCGATCGCGCGGATGCCCTTCGCACTCTTATGGCCGGCTTGGTCTCGAGTGGCGGCGAGCGTTTGACTTCGCCGGGCCTTAAGGTGATCCCGGGCCTGCCGCTGCACGTGAAGGGACGCATTCCCTATGTTGGCCGTGGCGGTCTTAAGCTCGAAGGCGCGCTTGATGCGTTTGGTATCAATCCGACGGGCCTTGCCTGTCTGGATGTGGGCTGCTCTACCGGCGGCTTTACCGATTGCCTGCTCAAGCGCGGAGCTGCGACAGTTGTCTCGGTGGACGTGGGTCGCGCGCAGTTCGATTGGTCGTTGCGTCAGGACGATCGCGTGACGCTGCATGAGCGCACAAACGTGACGCAGCTGCCTGAGCTTGGCTATGCCGGCGCTATCGACCTGGCTGTGTGTGACGTCTCGTTTACCAGCATCGCGAACATTATCGATGCGGTGCTGGCGTGCCTGGCGCCTACGGGTGCATTCTGCACGCTCGTAAAGCCGCAGTTTGAGGCTCCGGCGGCGCTGGTGGGCGAGGGCGGAATTGTGACCGACCCCGCCGTGCGCCGCGATACACTCGTTGCGGCAGTTGAACTCTTTGCTGCCAAGGGGCTGTTCCCGGTCGATGTGTGCGTGTCGCCCATCCATGGCGCTAAGGGCAACGTTGAGTTTTTCCTGTACGGCACAAGGTTTGCCCCTGGTGAACGCAGCGACGATGAGCTGCAATCCCAGGTATCGGCTTTGAGCGAGAAAGCTGCAACGCTATGAAGGTCTTTCTGGTTCCCAATTACTACAAGCAAGAGGCGGTCGAGAGCGGCCTGATGCTCGAGCTTTGGCTTTCGCGCCAGGGCTACGAGGTCGCATGGGCTGCCGACCAGCGATCGAAGATTCAAAGCACGCCTGATATTGATGGCTCAGATCTGGTCATTACGCTCGGCGGCGACGGTACGTTGCTGCGCGCTGCCCGCATCCTCAACCATCGCGAGATTCCTATCCTTGGTCTTTCCTATGGTCACCTGGGCTTTTTAACTGCTGCGAGCCCCGAGGAGCGCGACATTCTGCAGGTCGTGAGCGATGCTCTGTCCGGTGAGCTGCACGTGAGCCGCCGCGCCACCATCGCCGCGGATATCGTGTCCGTGCGCGACGATGGCACGAAGGATGTCGTGCGCACGTTTGCCCTCAACGATATGGCACTTACGCGCGGTCCCCTGTCCGATATGGTTGAGTTTGACATCACGGTGTCCGGCCATCATATCGATCGCCTGCGCGGTGACGGTGTCGTCGTGTCGACGGCGACTGGCTCTACGGGTTACGCGCTCAGTGCCGGTGGCCCCATCGTGAGCCCTGACTATACGGGCATGGTTTGCGTGCCCATCGCGCCGCACACCATTCAAGCTCGCGCTTTCTTGACTTCGCCAAGCGATGTCGTCGAGATCTTTATGTCCGATGATCGCCCGAGCGTGCCGGCGATTGCCATCGACGGACAGTTTATTACCTGCGATGGCACGGTCGAGAGCGTGGCGGTGCGCCGCGGTCCCGGCGATGTGCTACTGCTGGATTACGGCCCCGAGAGCTTCTATAACTCGGTGAGCCGCGTATTCTACGGAGTCCGTCATGATCGATGAGCTGCAGGTTTCCAATATCGCGCTCATTCGCGAGGCGACGTTGGTTCCGAGTGCGGGCCTAACGGTTTTGACCGGCGAGACCGGCGCCGGCAAGACCGCGCTGCTCTCGGCGCTCAAGCTTATTTTGGGCGAACGCGCGGATTCGTCGACGGTACGCGAGGGAGAGGCGCTTGCCAGCGTCGAGGCGCGCCTGTTCGACGGTCCGCACGACACGGAGGGGTTCACCGTACAGCGTAGCCTTTCTGCCGAGGGCCGCAGCCGCGTAAAAATTGACGGCCGCATCGCCAGCGTGCGTGAGCTTTCGGAGCGCGTCGGCGTGATGATGGATCTTTGCGGTCAGCACGAGCACCAGCGCCTCCTCGATCCGGCGCATCACGTTGCCATGGTCGATGCCTGGGCTGGGCGCGCAGCGCTTGAGGCGCTCGAGAAGTATCGCGCCTGTTTTAAGGCTTCGCGTGTCGCCGCCAAGGAGCTTCGCCGTGTGGAGGAAGCCTCACGCGCGCAGGGGAGTCGCGTCGAGGAGGCTCGCTTTGCCCTCGAGCGCATTGGCGAGGTCGACCCCAAGCCGGGCGAGTATGAGGAACTCGAGGAACTGCTGCCGCGCTCCGAACATGCCGAGGTACTGGTTGCCACGGCTAACGATGCCCATGCATCACTTGCCGCCGAAGGGGGAGCGCTCGATGTCGTGAACAGCGCCGTGGCAGAGCTTTCCCGTATGGCTACCGTCGATCGCAAACTGGGCGACATTGCCGATGCGCTTTCGGATGCCTGTATCTCCCTTGAGGATAGCGCGAACGAGCTTCGTGCCTATCGCGATGGCGTCGCCTTCGACCCGCGCGAGCTCGCTCGCATGCGTGAGCGGTATTCCGACCTCAAGGGCCTGTTGCGTCAGTGGGGTCCCACCATGGACGATGTCTTTGCCATGCGCGACCGCTCGCAAGAGCTCCTTTCCCTGGTCGATGATGGCGATGAGCAGATCAAAAAGGCGCGTGAATCACTTGGTGCTGCCGAGCGCGAGTTGTTTGCCGCTGCCAAGGCGCTTAAGCGCGCTCGCAATACGGCGGCCCCGCGCTTCTGCCACGAGGTTGGTCGTCAGATGGCACGCTTGGAGATGGGCGGCGCCGAGCTCGTTTGGGAGTCGCGTGATCTTCCGCGCGCCGAGTGGACGCCGGCGGGTCCTTCGAGCTACGAGCTTTTGTATCGCAGCGGTGCTGGCTTGACGCCGCGACCCCTGCGCCGCATTGCGTCGGGCGGCGAGCTCAGCCGCGTTATGCTGGCGAGCAAGGTGGTCTTGGGTAATGCGGACGGTGTCGATACGCTGGTGTTTGACGAGGTCGATGCCGGTGTCGGCGGCTCCACGGCTCGTGCTCTTGCTGGTGTGCTGGCCGATCTTGCCGCGACGCATCAGGTGATAGTCGTTACGCACCTGGCGCAGGTCGCCGTTATGGCCGATAAGCACTACGTGGTGAGCAAGGAACCCGGCGATGTTCCCCAGACGCATCTGGACGAGGTGACGGGAGACGCCCGTACCGCAGAGATCGCCCGAATGCTGAGCGGCGATCAGTCCGAGGCAAGCTTGGCCCACGCAAAGCAGATGCTCGAAGAAGCTCGAGGCTAAGTTGTATCAGCGGTGTTGGTGGGACAAAATAGACTGAATTTTTTGTCCCACTACGCGTTTTACTCAACGACCTTGTCCGGCTGGATGAGCTCCTCGTAGTAGCTGATATGTTCGCGAGCGTCTTCAATCTCGGGCAGCAGGAAGTTGTAGATAACTTCGATGATCATCGTGGCGCTGATCTTGGAGAACGCAAAGTCACCCGTCGTCAGCAGCGCCTCGTGGTTGACGGTATTAAAAGTGTAGTCTGCCAGACGCGCGAGCGGGGATTTGCTGTCGCTGCTGATGACGACTACGGTTGCGCCGCAGTTGCGAGCCGCTTTTGCCATGCGATTCAGTCGGCGCGATTTGCCGGAGTTTGAGATGAGCACGATGACGTCACCCGGGCGCAACGTGAGCGCAAAGCCGATTGATGTCTCGCTAATGGTGCTCGCCATGCAGCGCAGGCCCAGCTGCGAAAACTTAAACGTCGCATCGAGCGCGACCGCGTTCGTATTGCCCACAGCCGCAAACTCAATAACTCCTGCATGCTTAAGGGCATGCACAACAGCCGCCAACGTATCGTGGTCGATCCCGTCGATGGTCGCATTAAGCTCGCTCACCTTGGCAGCCAGGATGTTCTTAAGGCTCTGCTCCATATTGTCGAGCGAGACCTCGTCAGTCAGGCCCTCGTTGCGCTGGCTTTCCAAATCCCTCGCCAACGAAAACTGAAAGCTGCGGAAGCTGCCAAAGCCAAGCTTGCGGCAGAAGCGCGAAACGGTCGCCTCGGACGTGGCGGCGGCGCGCGAGAGCTGAGCCGCCGTGAGGCGTGGCGCCTCGGACTGGTGCTCCAATATATAGTCGACAATACGCTGCTCGGACTCGCTGTATCCCTGATGGGTACTAATGAGGGAAAGTGCGCTCTTGCTACTATCGGTCATGGATGGCTCCTGGTTGGCATGAAAATCGGACTCGTTTTGTAATGTCATAGTATAGGGGGATTTTCAATTACAAGATACACCTTGCCGTTTCAAGTGTTGATGGTAAACTTTCACCTACCGTTTACGGTTATGAAAGAACCTTTCACCGGAGAATTGCGCCTTGTCTCTTCTCACGCGGACGGTAGGTTGGTATCTTTCAGTTGTGGAAAAGCGCGCAAGGACGCGCGTGTAGGGGAGCGCCTGCGGGCGCAAAACTTAAAAAGGAGGGACACATGGCTAAGTTTGACATCATCGCCGCCACCGGTTGCCCGACCGGCATTGCGCACACCTTCATGGCGAAGGAGGCACTGGAGAAGGCAGCTGCCGAGCGAGGTCTGACTATTAAGGTCGAGACCCATGGCCAGGTCGGTGTCGAGAACGAGCTCACCAAGAGCGAGATCACCGGTGCCAAGGCCGTCGTCGTCGCAGCCGATAAGGATGTCCAGGCTGAGCGTTTCGCCGGCAAGCCCATGGTTTCCGTTGGTGTTTCCAAGGCCCTGTCCGTTGAGGCCGCCGGTAAGCTGATTGACCGCGCGCTCGCCGCCAAGGGCGACAACACGGTTGCAGCCGCTGCCGATGTCGAGGACGAGGCCGAGGAGAAGGAGTCCATCGGTCACGTCATCTACAAGCACCTTATGAACGGCGTCAGCCATATGCTGGTCTTCGTCGTTGCCGGTGGTGTCCTGACCGCCGTCTCGTTCCTGTGGGGCATTACGTCCTTCGATTCGACGGCTGCCGACTACAACACCTTCGCCGCTATGCTGAAGATCATCGGCGGCATCGCCATGAACCTCATGGTTCCCGTGCTTTCTGCCTACATCGCCGAGTCTATCGGTAAGCGCCCGGCGCTCGTCCCTGGTTTTGTTGCCGGTATGATCGCCATTCAGGGCCTGCCTGTTAACGCCGAGACCGGCATGATCGACGCCGGTGGCGCCGGCGTGGGCTTCGGCTTCCTGGGCGGCATCGTCGGTGGCTTCCTCGCTGGCTATGTCATCCTGCTGCTCGAGAAGGTCTTTGCCGGTCTGCCCAAGAACCTGGACGGCCTCAAGGCTATCTTCCTGTACCCGCTGTTCTCGACGGCTATCGTCGGCCTGGTCATGCTCGGCATTTCGGGCCCCATGGCTGCCGTCAACACCGCCATGATGGATTTCCTCAAGGGCCTGTCCGCCTCTGGCGCCGTTGTCCTGGGTCTTGCCATCGGCTGCATGTGCGCCTTTGACATGGGTGGCCCGGTCAACAAGGCTGCTTACGTCACCGGTACTGCTATGCTCACCGAGGCACTGGCTGCCGGCGTTGGCACCGATACCTACAACTTTGGCACCAACTTCATGGCTGCCGTCTCTGCCGCCTGCATTGTTCCGCCGCTGATCACCACCTTCGCTGTCGTTGTCGGCAAGAAGTACTTCAGCCAGGAGGATCACGACGCCGGTATCGTCAACCTCATTCTTGGTTGCACCCACATCACCGAGGGCGCCATTCCGTTCATGACCAAGAACATCTGGCCGGTCATGCCCATCATGATGCTCGGTTCCTCCATCGCTTCGATCCTGACCATTATGTTCAACGTTCACGATCCGGCGCCTCACGGTGGCTTCCTGGTCCTGCCCGTTGTCGAGAACGGTCCGCTGTGGGTCCTCTCGATCCTCATCGGCGCTGTGATTGGTGGCATCCTGTTCGTGGCCTTCAAGAAGTACGACTTCGAGAAGAATCAGAAGGCCGCTCCTGTAGCCAAGCCGGTTGAGGCTTCCAAGGCTGCTGCCGTTGAGGCCCCTAAGGCCGAGGCTGCCGACTTCGTGAAGGTCGAGAATGTCTTTGTCGCCGAGGACTTCGCTTCTCGTGACGAGGCTCTGAGCTTCGTTTCCAACCAGGCTGTCAAGGCCGGTATCGCCAGCGACGCCGACGCCGTGATGAACGCCTTCCTGGCCCGCGAGGCCGAGGGCACCACGGGCATGATGGAGGGCTTCGCCATCCCGCATGCCAAGTCCGACGCCATTACCGAGGCTGCCGTCATCGTCGTTAAGGACGAGTCCGGCGTGACCGGTTGGGATACCATGGACGGCGCTCCCGTCAACGTGGCCATCGCTCTGCTCATCCCTGGTGCACAGGCTGGCACCACGCACCTCAAGATCCTGTCCAAGGTCGCCGAGGCGCTCATGGACGAGGACTTCCGTGCCACCGTCAAGGGTTCCACCGACGCCGCCGAGATCGCCGAGACGATCAACGCCCGCCTGGTCTAATTCCGCAGTACGCGAATAACATCGCCCCCTGTAACAAAGGCGAGGACTCCCTACGGGTCCTCGCCTTTTTTCATACCACCCGGCACTCAGGGACGTTCCTTTCCTGCCGGCACCCCGGGACACTCCTTAGTCCCCAACAGGGCATAAATAGCCCTCATCGACTGAATCACCCACGCGAACAATAATTCAGCCAGAATTCCTTTTGCACGATATTTCTTGGACGGAAGCATGTTCCCGCAGCTCGCCTGCCGGGCGGGGCGGTTAAGTTTGCCGCGAGTTCCGCACGCAAAGGAAAGCACTTAATGTGCTTTCCGT
>CANRSF010000026.1 GCA_947642445.1 uncultured Collinsella sp.
ATTTGAGATTAAAGCTCCCGGCAACGGGGGCTTTTCTTTTACGTAAACACCGCATGGATTCGAACCTCGGTCGAGGCGCGGGCGTAAAGAAAACGCGGAGCGTTTTTAGCCCGCGGGCGAGCACGCCGGCAGGCGGGCGAAGCCGGTGCGGATCCGCGCAGCGGATGCGCGGAATCCTATACGCCGCACCATTTGAGATTAAAGCTCCCGGCAACGGGGGCTTTTCTTTTACGTAAACACCGCATTGATTCGAACCTCGGTCGAGGCGCGGGCGTAAAGCGGACGATTTCCTGTCGACTCGTGTAAGATTCCGAGTAGATGTCGCGACTTATTCGCGACCACTCCTTCTTCAAGCGACCGATCAGGGTGATACTTCGTGGCAGAGCGTCCGACATACAAGCTCAGGTTTCTCGATCCCAAAAAGCGCTTTCCGGCGATGCCCGAGCAGCCTGCGGGACGCTCATATGGCGTGGTCTGGAAACTCTTTGGTGAGGATCAGCATGAATCTTGCTATGTCGTCGAATTCGTTGGCAAAAGTCATGTGTCGCTTTTGGGCTACGTATGCGTTTCGGGCGAGGTGTACAAGGTGGACCGCCCCGTTAGCGAGACTCCGCTGCCCAACGATCCCGACATGGAACTGGTCCTTGACGAGTCGGACTCCGGTATTGGTGAGATTGTGGTTCGGGGAGCCAACGGCACAATGCGCGCGTGCGCGCGAACCGTCGGCTCTCCCGAAGGCCCCATGCGCGAGCAGTCCGACCACGAGACATGGAATTCGACCCGCTCCCTTCCTTACGGCGAGTTCATGGCATCGATGTTCCTGCGCTACGTGATATTCGCTGACTCCGAAAATGCCATTGCGAGCACGGCGGACGCCGGCGGACTCGACGAGGGTATGCAAAATGTTATCGACAAGATCAAGCTCGTAAAGTTGCCCGAGCCGGTCGAGGTGTTTTTGGGCTTTAACACGGCACCGCTCCCTGATGCTATCGAGACGCTGCTTTACCGCGTTGACCATGCCGAGAATCCGAGCGGTATCGAGCGCTATGCCGCCGCCCTTATGAGTGAAATTGACTTGCCCCGCTTGCGCACCATCGCCGCTAAGTCCGAGATGAGCCTGGCTCGCATCGATCGCTCAAAGCTTTTCTATCTCAATTTTGATCGCAGCCTGCTGGACCAGGGCGAGATTGACATGCTGCTTGCCATCGAGTGCCGTCTTAACCGTCTCTCCGCCATCCTTGAGCACATCGGGGCCGGATTGGTCCCTGCGGCATCCTCGCCGAGCCTTGAGGGCTGCGCGCTCTTTGATGCGTGGCATATCGCCAAGACGACCAACGATGTTCCCCGACTGCTCGATACGGCCTCGAGCGATAACCCGTGGGGCAAACCGGGTACGGTGGCTTGCCAGCCGGGCGGTGAGTGGGATGTGCGTACCCGCTTCGCGCGTATTGTCGAGGCACTTAACGTGGTCACGCGGCTCGACTATACCTATCGGGCAAACGTTGCCGAGGGGATCATGCTCGTTCGGTTTGGGCAGTCTGTCGTTGATGCTATGCCACAACGTGAATACGACGCTCAAGATGACGCCTGGCGCGAGTTGGACGAGGACACGCGCGCGATCTGGGCCGCGGAGCACGATGCGCGCGTGGCGCTCACGCTTGCGGCAGCGTGTTTTGCCGCGGGCACCTGCATCACGCGCTGCTATGTGCAGATTGCTGCTCCCGACAGTGAGCAGGGCGAGTGCGTTGTCGCAACGTATTTCTTTGGGCGCGCGGCCTATCTGGCCGATTGCGTGCCTGTCGCCAAGGATCTTGAGAGCATGGACATGGACGATATGCCGTGCAAGCGTGTGCTTGAGGCATATGAGTCAACCGCTCCGGAGACGATTGAACCTGCGGAGGTTCATGCTCGTCCGCGTGATGACCATCGCATGCTGCCGCCGGCGCTGCGCGATCTGCTGCTTGCCGATACGGCTGACGAGCTGGAGGTCATGGAAGAGGACGACGACCCATACGTGGCCCGTGTTGTTGAATTGCGCGAGCAGGCAAAAGTCGACCGTACAGGTGCTTTTGAAGGCTTTTCCCGTCTTGTTGAGGAGTTGGAGGCTAAGTGCGCCGTCGCCGAGCTTTTGGCGACAGGTCCGGTTCAAACGCAGTTTTGCGATAACCAGCTGGTGCGCATGGTGCTACCGGTGTTGGAAGAAGACCGCTCTGTGCGAATCCTTCGTGCGCCCGATGCGCTGTACTTTGCCCAGCACGAGATCTGCAGCTTTTACGCCGAGCAAGAGGACTTTGAACGAGCACTGCCCGAGGTGCGCCATCTTTACGATCTGGCGCGCTCGTCCATGCAGTCGCACTTTGCGCTCATCAACGTGCTTGCGCGTCTGGAGCGCTTTGACGAGATTATCGAGGTGGCGCGCCACGGCCTACGTATTGCCAGCGATCGTTCTGCAATCGGCTACCTGTTCTATCGCTTGGCGTTTGCCTATTGGAATTGCGATCAGCTCGATCTGGCGCTGGCTTGTTACCGTCTGGTGCCGCGCGGCGAGGAGTCGGGCAGCAGCGCACTGGAAGAAATGCAGGGCCTTATGAACGAGATGGGCGTCAGCGAGCCTCCGACGTTCGAGGAAGCGGTCGAGACCATCCGCAAGGCTGGACTCGAGCTGCCGCCGGTGTCCGCCGTGACGAATCAGCTTGCCGATGCCGCTGTGCAACTGGTCGACAACGGCTTCTTTTTCCTGGCACGCGGTTGCATCTTCCAAATGTGGCGCACCATGGGCAACGATGAGCTCGGCTCCCTTAACCGCTCGCTGGGGTAGGCGCGGCATAGAAGGGCTGGACCGCGCTTGTCATCCCATTTGCTCACCATGCCGACAAAACGAAGGGGCTACTGCTACCGGCGGTACCGGGAACATTTGCGTATAGATAAGGTATAACGAATTAAGTCGTAACGAATTAAAGTACGAATTACTGTATCGAGCAGGTTGTCGACAAATTGAATGGAGCTATTTGTATTGGCTCAGGTGGGTGGCTCCAGCAGGACCGGTAAGGTCAAAAGCGGCTAGGTCTGCTAAACCTGTTAAACTCTGCTAAAGTTGCTAAACTTTGTTAAAGTTGTTAAAACTAGCGGAGGAGGGTCGAATGTCGAAAGCCATTAATCCCTTTAAGCCAACGGCGGGCATGAATCCGCCTGAGCTTATCGGACGTGACGCTGTTTTGGATGATTTTGCCGAGGCCCTTGAGAATGGTCCTGGTGCTCCCGATCGACTCATGCGCATCTCGGGCGTCCGAGGCACAGGGAAAACGGTGCTTCTCAATGCATTGGGTGATCTTGCACGAAAAAAAGGATTCGAGGTTGTTGACGTCGCCTCGAATGCCGGTTTCTGCAGTAGAATCCTCGAGGCTCTACAGCGAAATGTTCGTCTTGAGTCAATGTCGATTTCCCCATCAATTCTAGGAGTCAGCCTTGGCTCCGTTGAGGTATCGAAGTCGGCATCTCATCTGGGCGAGGCAATGTACGATGCCGCGAAGCGCGGAGGTCTGCTCATTACGCTCGACGAGATTCAGGATGCCTCAACTGAGGAAATGCGCGAGCTGGGCAATGAGATGCAGCTTTTGATTCGCCAAGGGGCGAATGTCGCTTTTGCATTCGCTGGCTTGCCAACATCGGTGGATGGCGTGGTGGTTGATGATACCCTTACGTTCCTTCAGCGGGCAAAGCATATCGAACTCACTCGTCTCTCCGATTTTGAAGTCGGCGGATCGTTTGAGGATACAATGAAACGAGCGGGCAAGGAGCTCGATGAAGACGCCGCTGAGCTATTAACAAAGGCTTCAGCAGGCTATCCCTTTATGGTCCAGTTGGTCGGATATTACGCTTGGCAGGTTGCTGCGCGCAGCGGGGCGGAGAGCGTGAACGAAGGGTCTGCGCGTAAGGGTATTCAAGCGGCTCTTGATAGCTTTAATGCTATGGTGATTGCCCCGGCGCTGCGCAGGGTTTCAGAGCGACAGTTTCAGTATCTCGCGGCAATGGCTCAATGTGAGGGCGATGAGATTGCCAACGGTGATATCGCCAAAAAGATGGGGCTGCCGGCGAACAAGGTCGGCTCGTATCGTAAACGTCTCATCGATGCGGGGTTGATTGAGCCTGCGGGCTATGGCTGTGTTTCGTTTGCAATTCCGTATATGCGCGACTATTTGTTGGAGGCGGTGCGGGAAAGGTAAAAATGGAATCGCTCCAAATTCCCCCTTGCCCATCCTCGACTGTTTGGTTACTATAGAACGGCTGTTACGGAGAGCTGACCGAGAGGCCGAAGGTGCTCGCCTGCTAAGCGAGTATGCCCCAAAAGGGCATCTGGGGTTCGAATCCCCAGCTCTCCGCCAGTATGAATTGAAAGAAGGGTTCCATTTGGGGCCCTTTTTTATTATCAAGAATGGCGGCTGGGGATTCGAACCCGAGAGGGCACGGGCGTTAAGCAAACGCGAAAGCGTTTGTAGCCCGTGGGCGAAAAGCCGCCAGGCTTTGAAGCCGGAGGGCATGCGTAGCATGCCCGGACATCCCCAGCTCTCCGCCAGTTTAACTTTAAAGAAGGGTCCCATTTGGGGCCCTTTTTAATTAGAAGGATGTTAACTGGGGATTCGAACCCTCAAAAAGGAGGCATCCTTTCGGACGCCTCCTTTCAGTGGACTTATCATTCTTGTGCCCTACACCTCGGGTGCCTTGGCTACGGTCTCGCTCTCGGCTGTGAGCGGGCGGTTGTCGGTGCGGCGGCCCAGGCGGTCGAGCTTCACGAGTAGCCACTCAATGGGATTCGGCCCCGAGCCTTCCTCGTCGGCAACCAAATCCATGACGGCGATCTTGGTGCCGTCCTGCTTGAGCGTAATGCTGCCCACCTTGTCGCCCACATGCACCGTGCCCGAAAGATCGTCGTAGCTAACCTTTTCGGTCACCTCGCCGGCAAGGGAAAACACGGTCGCTTGCGCCGTAGGATCGGCGAGTGTGGCGTCGATCGTCTTATCAGTCCAGTCGGTTTGACCAATGCGTGCCATAAGCGGGTTGCCGTTGGCGGTCTTTTCCTGCGTGTTGGCGATTGCGACCGTCACCTTGTGACCGTAGTACCAATTGGCAAGGGTTGCGGTATCGGTAAAGCGCTGGTCGGTGGTGGTGGAGTTCAAAACGACGGTGTAGATCTCGTCGCCATCGCGGTTGTAGGCACCCGTAAAGCAATAGCCTGCATCGTCGGTGGTGCCGGTCTTGCCACCGATGTTGCCATCTTGGCCCAGCAAATAGTTATGCGTGTCCATGGAATGCGAATGGTCGGTGCCGTCGGCGCCCGTGACCTCGATCCAGGAATCCTCGCTCGCTACGACCTCGCGGATCGTGTTGTTTTTCATGGCCTCCTGCATCATCAGCGCTACGTCATGTGCGGTTGAGTGCATATCGCCAGCCCACTCATCAAAGTCCAGACCATGCGGGTTTTCAAAAAGCGTACCGGTGCAGCCGAGTTTCTTGGCGCGCTCGTTCATGGCCTTCACAAATGTGGCCTCGGCGTCTTTGGTCTTAGGGTCGATCTTCTTGCCCACATATTCGGCGAGCACGATGGCGGCGTCGTTGCCCGAGGGAATCATCAGGCCGCGCAGTGCTTGCTCCACGGTAAGCTCGTCACCTTCGAGCAAGCCGGCGGTCGAATTACCCACGGTGGCTGCGGCGTTGCTCACCGTGACCTTCTCGTCCATCTTGCAATTCTCGACGGTTAGGATTGCGGTCATGACCTTGGTGATCGAGGCGATTTTGACCTGCTCATCGGCGCCGCGCCCGTAGTAGACGGTGCCGTCTTTGCCCATGACGAGCGCATTGGTCGCATCGATATCGGGCAGATTATCGGCCGTGATGCCGCGCGCATCGGCGGTTTTGCCGCAGACATTGTCGGTCGTGAGCACTTGGGCGCCGGCGACGGTGGGCACGCCAGCGGCAAGGGCGATAGCGCAGACAAAGCCGGCGGCAAGCTGGGCTGAGCGCTTTGCAAAAGAGGTGAGGGACTTCACAGATTTCGCTTTCGACGGGATGGTCTCTTCTGGAACTAGAGTATATCGTTTGCCGGTGTCGGCAATCATCGCGTGCGTGCGTGGCCCACATCCGCGCCCGAACGGGCACAAGGGTGCTTAAGGCCGACTTAATCACCCACGCTTGTTGTGTGTGGCATGCGCCCCCTCGGGCATAATGGAGCGCGAGAGGAGCACGCATGAACGAGCACATTTTGGTAGTTGATGACGAGAAGGCCATCGCCGACCTAGTTGGCATCTACCTTACAAAAGAAGGCTTTGACGTACAGGTCGCCTATAGCGGGGCCGATGCTGCCAAGGCAATCTTGGAGCAAGAGTTCGATCTGGCGCTGCTGGATGTCATGCTGCCCGATATCGATGGCTTTGAGCTGTTGCGTACGATCCGTTCCAGCCATACCTATCCCGTGATCATGCTGACGGCGCGCGATGCCCAGCAAGACAAGATCGAGGGCCTTTCGCTTGGCGCAGACGATTATGTGGTCAAGCCGTTCCGTCCGCTGGAGCTCATTGCACGCGTTCATGCTCAGCTTCGTCGTTATACCAGCTACGGCAGCCGCGCACAGGCGGCCGAGTCGCCGATCATCCAGCTCGACGGCCTCGAGATCAACCGCGACGCCCGCTCTGTGACGGTGGACGGTGCGCCGGTGCGCCTTACGCCCATCGAGTATTCCATCTTGCTGTATCTGGTCGAGCATCGTGGTAGCGTGGTGCCCGTGGAGGACCTGTTCCGCGCGGTGTGGAACGAGGACTTTATGCCCGGCTCCAACAATACGGTTATGGTGCACATTCGCCATCTGCGCGAAAAGATCGGCGACGATGCCCAGAAGCCGCGCTTTATCAAAAACGTCTGGGGCGTCGGCTACATAATCGAATAACGCCTTTGATGGTGGGGGAGTAGATATGACAAAAGACGATAGGCGGGCATTCGAGGTACCCGATCGACTCTTTGAATACGTAAGGGCGGTCGTTGACAACCGTGCGTTAGCGACGGTGCTGCTCTTTTTGCTGAGTCTGCTGCTCATCGGCATTGACAATATCGTTGGCATCCTGGCAGTTCTACTCATTGGCTTTTTGCTGATTGATCGATTCGAAATCGTTCGCCGCTGTGTGGTGATCGGCGGCGCCGCGTGGACAATTACGTTGGCGATCGGGTCCATGGCGCTTGGCGGTATTGGCGAGCCCGTATTCTTTGACGCCGGCTTTGTGTTCAACATGCTTGGATTTGTGCTGGCGCTTGCCGTGTGCGTCCTGTTCTTCTGCGGACGCGCCCTGTACTACCAGGGTTACGAGCAGGGCGAGCTGCACGCCGACCGCGTGATTGCCGCCCGCATTCAGGACCGTCTGATCGATAACCCCGACACATGGGACAACATTGACGGCGACTTCCTCGAGGTCGAGGGCGCGCTCAACCGGGCGCGCGATTGCGAGCGTAGGGTTCAACAAGCCCTGCGTGACGAATCCCACCGCAAAGATGACCTGGTGACGTACCTGGCGCACGACCTGCGCACGCCGCTCGCCAGCGTGGTGGGCTACCTTTCGCTCTTGCAGGAGGCCCCCGATTTGCCGCTTGAGCAGCGCACGCGTTTTACGGGCGTGGCGCTCGACAAGGCGCACCGGCTCGATGCGCTCATCGAAGAGTTCTTCGATATCACGCGCTTTGACTTCCACGATATCGTGCTCACGCGCGGCTATGTTGATCTGGGGTTGCTGCTGGCTCAGGTGGCTGACGAGTTCTATCCCATCCTCAACGAGCAGCATAAGGAAGCCCAAGTTGATATTCGCGAGGACCTGACGGTGCTCGTGGATGGCGACAAGATGGCCCGCGTGTTCAACAACATCATGAAAAACGCCGTCGCCTATAGCTATGAGGGTTCGACTATCACGATTGAGGCCAGGCGCCAAGACGATGGCGGCGTGCGCGTGCGCTTTATCAATCAGGGCGATCCTATCCCTGCGGCTAAGCTCAAGGTGATCTTTGAGAAGTTCTATCGCCTGGATGCGGCGCGTGCGACCAATCGCGGTGGTGCCGGTTTGGGCCTTGCTATTGCCAAGGAGATCATCGCGGCACACGGCGGTACCGTTGCATGTGAATCGACGCCCGAACACACGATATTCACCATCGGGCTGCCCGCCGCATAGCTAGCGTGCCCTTACAAACACTTGACAATGTGCTCACGTGCGTATGAGCCGCGATTCCTACTATCGATACTGCTGAATTGATATCGATATGGAGGTGTGCGGTATGAAGGCTGCTGCGGCTGTGGAGCCCACGGAGCTTGAAGAACTCATGGAAGCGCAGGCCGAGGCCGCGCATGAGCGCGAGGTTGGGGATGCGACTCGCCCCACGGCAGAGGATCTTGCCGCCTCGCCGACGCGCATCGATGTCGAGGGCCTCGACCTGTTCTATGGCGACCACCATGCGCTCAAGGACGTGAATATCAAGATCCGCGACAAGCAGATCACCTCGTTCATCGGGCCTTCGGGCTGCGGAAAGTCCACGTTGCTGCGCTGCTTTAACCGCATGAACGACGGCATCAAGGATTGCCGCATCGAGGGCAAGATCGCGCTCGATGGTCAAGATATCCTGGGCGATTACGACATCTGCCGTTTGCGCCAGCGCGTGGGCATGGTGTTCCAGCGCCCCAACCCGTTTCCCATGAGCATCTACGACAACGTCGCCTACGGTCCGCGCGGTATGGGTGTGCGCGACCGCGTCATGCTCGATGAGCTGGTCGAGGACTCCCTTCGTCGCGCTGCGCTATGGGATGAGGTCAAGGACAAGCTCATGGAGTCGGGCCTGGGTCTTTCGGGTGGACAGCAGCAGCGCCTGTGCATCGCCCGCGCACTTGCCGTGCAGCCCGACATTCTGCTGATGGACGAGCCGACCTCGGCACTCGACCCTGTGTCGACGTTGGTGGTGGAGCAGCTGGCCTGCGAGCTCAAGGAGACCTGCACGCTGGTGGTCGTGACGCACAACATGCAGCAGGCCGCGCGTATTTCCGATTCGGTTGCGTTCTTTTTGCTGGGTGAGCTGGTGGAGCACGCGCCCACCGCGCAACTCTTCAAGAATCCGTCCGATCCGCGCACCGCGGATTATTTGACGGGGCGTTTTGGCTGACGCTGTCTTTTGCAGGTGCCTTTAGGGTTAAGATGCGGTCATATCGGCCGCAAAGGGGTTCAACATGATCTATTACGTCGAGGACGATGACAACATCAGGGATTTGACAGTCTACGCGCTGCGCAAGCAGGGAATCGAGGCCGAGGGCTTTTCGTGCGATGGCGAGTTTAAAGCTGCCGTGGCGCGACGGGTGCCCGATGCTGTGCTGCTCGATATCATGCTGCCCGACACCGATGGCTTGGCGATTATGCGTCGCCTGCGTGCCGATCGCCTGACGGCGACGGTGCCCATCATGATGCTTACCGCCAAGGACACCGAACTCGACAAGGTGATGGCGCTCGATGGCGGTGCCGACGATTACCTGACTAAGCCGTTTTCGCTCATGGAGCTTGCGAGCCGTTGCCGCGCACTGCTGCGTCGCGGCGGCATGGTCAAGCAGGCGAGCGATGTGCTCAGCGTGGGCGATATCGTACTTTCGCCCAGCCACCGCGAAGTGACTGTTGCCGGTGAACCGCTCAAGCTCACGCTGCGCGAATTCGACCTGCTCGAGTACCTCATGCGCAAACCTGGCGTGGTCTTTACCCGCGAGTCGCTGCTGCAGAGCGTATGGGGCTGGGACTTCGACGGCGGTTCGCGCACCGTCGACGTACATGTGCAGACGCTCCGCCAAAAGCTCGGCGAGCATGCGAGCGCCATAGAGACCGTGCGCGGCGTGGGCTATCGTCTGGCCGAGCCTTCGGCCGGTGATGGTGCCGAAGGTGACGACACCGCGTCCACTGCATCGGAGGAGTAACCCGTGGTCTTCGCCCCCCAGGGAAAACAAACGTTGTCGCACCGCGTTTTTGTGACGATCTTTGTTTGCGCCATGGCGGTTATCGTGGCGTTTACGGTGCTGGGTGCGTTCTTTGTGCAAAACACCTTGGCGGATGCCACGAGTGCCAATCTGGCGCAGGAAACCGAGCTCATTGCTGCCGCCCTCGACGAGCAGCAGGAGCCCATCCCGTTCTTGCGTAGCCTCGATCGCGAGGACTTACGCATCACGCTGATTAACAAGGATGGATCGGTTGCCTACGACAACGAGGCGTCGCCTTCCGCACTGCCCAACCATGGTGATCGCCCCGAGGTCATCGAGGCCTTTGAGAGTGGTTTGGGTTCCGCGGAGCGCGCAAGCTCTACGCTCGACGAGATTATGCTGTATCGCGCCGTCACCCTTGATAACGGCCAGGTCGTTCGCTTGGCGCAGGCCCAGCCTGGCGTTGCGGCGATTTTGCTGTCGATGCTGGCGCCGATGCTGCTTATCGCAGCAGCGGGTGCAGTACTCTCGTTTTTTATGGCGCGCCGTGAGTCCCGTGCCATCATCGCGCCGTTACAAGAGGTGGATTTGGATCACCCACGCCGTAGCTATGAGCACGCCTATGCCGAGATGGTTCCCATGCTTGAGCGCATCGAGTCGCAGCGCCAGGAACTCAAGCGCCAAATGGCGGTGCTAGCGGACAACGACCGTATGCGCCGCGAGTTCACGGCGAATATCACCCATGAGCTCAAGACGCCGCTTACGGCGATTTCGGGCTATGCCGAGCTCATCGCAAATGGCATGGTCGAGGGCGAGGACGACCTGCGCAACTTTGGCGGTCGCATCTATCGTGAGGCGGGCCGCTTGGCAGCGCTTGTCAACGACATCCTTACGCTGTCTAACTTGGACGAGGCCGAACGTGCGACTGAAGGCGAGACAGTGCCCATTGGTTCCACGGAGCCTATTGAGCTCTCGCGTGCGATCTACGCGGTTGAGCAGCGTCTTGAACAGGTCGCCCGTCAAGCGAATGTGACGATAAGTCATGAGACCAAGCCTGTGGTCATCGAAGGCGTGTCGCGCTTGATCGACGAGCTCATCTATAATCTGGCAAGCAACGCCATCCGCTACAATCGACCCGGCGGTACGGTTACGTTGCAGTGCGGCACCAACGACGAAGACCATCCGTTCCTCGCTGTCGCCGACACGGGAATCGGTATCGCGCCTGAAGAACAGGGCAAGGTATTTGAGCGGTTCTATCGCGTGGACAAGAGTAGGTCCAAGGCACGCGGCGGAACCGGCCTGGGGCTTGCCATTGTCAAGCATGCGGCCCTGTATCATCACGCCACGCTCGATCTGTCGAGTGAGTTGGGCGTGGGAACCACCATTACGGTGACGTTTCCCATACAGCAGGACGAGCCATTCGCATAGCGATACAACATAGATATTGATGTAGACGCCGCATTTGACTTTCGGGTGCGGCGTTGTTGCGCAATTTTACGATTGCTTCCGACATTTTTACAGGAGAGCCTGTTTCTTATGTATAGAGTTTGGTCTCGGTAAAAAGATGCGATAACATACGGACAGTTTTGTCAATCCGAACTGGGGAAATGAAAGGCAAGCTGCATGACCCTTCTCGAACTGTTCCAGCTGCTGAAGAAGCACCTCAAGCTGGTCATCACCCTTCCGGTGGTCTGCGCGATCGCCATGGGCATCGTGTCCTTCGTTGCGATGGACAACACCTATACCGCGACGACGAGCATGTACATTCTCGCCAAGACCGACGATAGCGGTCAGATGAGCTACAACGATCTCTCGGCGAGCCAGATGCTTTCCAACGATATCGCCACGCTGCTGGATAGTGATAGCGTTAAGAGCGGCGCCGCCAAAGAACTGGGCCTCACCGATCTGGATGACTACAAGGTGTCTGTTTCCTCCGAGACCACCACGCGTGTCATTACGCTTTCGGTTACCGGCACCGATGCCAAGGAGACGGCTGAGGTCGCAAAGGCCATTGCCAGCTCGGTGAGTACGGTCGCTCAGAACGTCGGCGCTGCCCAGAGCATCAACGTTATCGACGAGGCTAAGACCCCCGAAGCCCCCAGCGGCCCCAAGCGCACGCTGTATATTGCCGTCGCGTTCCTCGCCGGTATCTTTATCGCAGTTGCCTATGTCGTTTTGGCAGACATGCTCAATACCCGCATCCGCGGTGCCGAAGAGGCAGAAGAGCTCCTGGGTATTCCCGTTGTTGGCCGAATTCCGGCTATGAAAGGTGGTAAATAGGCATGGCTAAGGCAAAGAACACCGATAAGCTCGTTGTGCAGAATGCCGCCAAGACCCTTCTGGCCAACATCCGCTTTGCGAGCGTGGACGACCCCATTCGCACCATCACCGTTACCTCCTCGATTCCCAACGAGGGCAAGTCTACGGTTTCCATTAACCTTGCTCAGGCAATCGCCACGAGCGGCAAGTCCGTGCTCCTGGTCGAGGCCGATATGCGCCGCAGGTCCCTTTCCGATATGCTCGGCGTTCGTTCGCGCGGCGGACTCTATGCAGTCCTGTCCGAGCAGGTTTCTATCGACCAGGCGATTGTCGAGACAGGTCAGAAGAATTTCTACTTCCTCGATGCCGAGCCGCATATTCCCAATCCTGCCGACATCATCGTCTCCCATCGCTTTGCCAAGCTGGTCAAGGCACTGTCTGCTAAGTTCCAGTACGTCATCTTCGATGCTCCTCCGGTCGGCACCTTCATCGATGCTGCCGAGATTGCCAGCCTGACCGACGGCGCGCTGTTCGTGGTGCGCGAGGACTTTACCAAGCGCGAAGAGGCGCTCAACGCTATCGCCCAGCTTAAGAAGTCCGAGAAGGTCAAGCTCATCGGTACCGTCATGAATTACTGTGAGACCGAGACCAGCGAGTACTACTATTCTTACTACACCAAGGACGGTAAGAAGGTTAAGAAGGGCTCCGACGATCAGGGCACTTCCAAAAAGGGCATCTTCACCAACCGAGCAAACGTTTAGTTGATTAAGGCTGACCTATGCGTGACATTCATTGCCATATCTTGCCGGGTGTAGACGACGGCGCCGCCGATCTCGAAGAGAGCTTGGCGATGCTCGAGGCTGCCAAGCGGGCCGGTGTAACCAGAATCGTTTGCACTCCTCACTGCCGTGATCCCTATTTTGATTACGACAAGATGTGGGATGCCTTTGAGCTGCTGCGCGATAACGCTGACGGTTTTCCGCTCCAGATGGGCTTCGAGGTCAACCATCGAAAGCTCGTTGAGCTTGGTATCGATGCCGCGGATCACTTGCATTTCGATGGGACCAACGAGTTTCTGCTCGAGCTTTCGACGCATGCCGATGCGTATGCGTTTAGAGAGTACGAGAACACGATTTACGATTTGCAGTGCCGTGGCTACCAGGTGATCATCGCTCATCCTGAGCGCTATCGTGCGGTTCAAAAGGATGTAAGCGTGGCGGAGCGCCTGGTCGATATGGGCTGCAAGCTGCAGGCTTCGGCGGACTTTATTGCCGGCGGTCGCTTTGGTCGCGAGAAAAAGCCGGCACAGCGCCTGTTCGATCAGAACCTGTACAGCTTCATCGCGAGCGATGCCCATAACGTGGGTCATTACGACTGCCTGGCGAAGGCTCGCGCGAAGTTTAGCGTGCGCGGAGCTCATTTTCGCTAAAATCTGTCCCTAACGTTCGCATTGAATGAAAGGGCAGCCATGGATATCCAACTTAAGACGGGATGCTTTGATGACGCGGCGTTGGTGCGCCGCGTCGTTTTTATGGACGAGCAGGGCTACGAGAACGAGTTTGACGCTATCGACGAGGATCCGAACTGCATTCATGTGACGCTCTATGTAGACGGCGAGCTTGCCGGTTGCTCGCGCGTGTTTCCCGAAGAGCTTGAGCGTGCGGCTGACGCGGAGGCTCCGGTGTCGCCGGCGTGCGACTTGGACGAAGGCGTCGCGGCGGGGGAGACCTACATTATGGGGCGCGTGGCTGTGCTGCCGAGCATGCGCCGTCGCGGTCTGGCGAGCAAGATTGTCGAGGCCAGTGATACGTGCGCGCGTGATGCCGGCGCCAAGCTCATTAAGCTGCATGCGCAGGAATACGTGCTGCCGCTCTATGCCAAGGCGGGCTACACGCAGATTGCCCCGGTGGACTACGAAGACGAGGGCCAGCCCCATGCTTGGATGGCCAAGCGCGTAGATGGCAGATAGGGACGTTCCTTTCCTGCCGGCAGTCGGGGACACTCCTTGGCAATTGGCGTATCAGAGCGTTTGGACATACAGTTTTTCGATTCCGTATGTATATATGCGCGCTAATGGGTTATAAAATCTAAGTCTGGACATAGCAGGTCTGCGATGCGGCTCGGGCAACCGGGCCGTTTTTGCGGACGGGGGTAGCGCGAAAGGACTGCACATGCGTCAATTTAAGACCGAGAGCAAAAAACTGCTCGACCTCATGATCAACTCCATCTACACCAATAAGGAAATCTTCCTGCGCGAGCTTATCTCTAATGCGAGTGACGCCGTCGACAAGCTCAACTTTAAGAGCCTGCAGGACCCGAGTGTCAAGCTCGACCAGGGCGACCTGGCTATTCGCGTCTCTTTTGATAAAGACGCCCGCACCATTACCATCTCGGATAACGGCATTGGCATGACCGCCGAGGAGCTCGAGCGCAATCTGGGCACCATCGCCCATTCCGGCTCCGAGGAGTTTAAGACCGAGAACGCCGAGCAACAGGGCTCCGATGTCGACATCATCGGCCAGTTTGGCGTGGGCTTCTACTCCGCCTTTATGGTCGCCAGCCACGTGAAGGTCGTCAGCCGCGCTTATGGCGAGGACACCGCCCACGTTTGGGAGTCCGACGGTCTTGAGGGCTACACCATCGAGGATGGCGAGCGTGCTGAGCACGGTACCGATGTCATCCTGACGCTGCGCGAGAACGAGAAGCTCGACGCCGATGGCGAGGCCGAGACCTACGATCGCTTCCTGACCGAGTGGGGCCTCAAGAGCCTGATTCAGCAGTACAGCAACTATGTGCGCTACCCGATTCAGATGATGGTGACCAAGAGCCGCCAGAAGCCCAAGCCCGAGGACGCTGGTGACGACTACAAGCCCGAGTACGAGGACTATCAGGGGCTCGAGACCGTCAACTCCATGACGCCGATCTGGAAAAAGCGTAGCTCCGACGTTGAGCAGAAGGACTACGACGAGTTCTACAAGTCCACGTTCCACGACTTTGATGACCCCGCGCGCACCATTAGCTTCCATGCCGAGGGCACGCTCGAGTACGACGCCCTGCTGTTTGTGCCGGGCCGCGCCCCGTTCGATCTGTACAGCAAGGACTACGAGAAGGGCCTGGCGCTCTACAGCTCCAACGTGTTGATTATGGAGAAGTGCGACGACCTGCTGCCCGATTACTACAACTTCGTGCGCGGTGTCGTTGATTCCGCCGACGTGTCGCTCAACATCTCGCGCGAGACGCTGCAGCAGAACCGACAGCTCAAGGCAATCGCCAAGCGCGTGGAGAAGAAAATTACCGCCGATCTTGAGGATATGCGCGACAACGACCGCGAGGCATATGAGAAGTTCTTTGAGAACTTTGGTCGCGGTCTTAAGTACGGTATCTACTCGAGCTACGGCATGAAGGCCGACGAGCTCGCCGACTTGCTGCTGTTCTGGTCTGCCAAGGAGCAGAAGATGATCACGCTGGCCGAGTATGCCAAGGGCATGCCCGAGGGCCAGAAGGCCATCTACTACGCCGCCGGCGATTCGCGCGAGCGTCTGGCCAAGATGCCCGTCGTGAAGAGCGTGCTCGACCGCGGCTACGATGTACTGCTGCTGACGCAGGACGTGGATGAGTTCACCTTCCAGGCCATGCGTGAGTACGTGGCTGCCGATATGCCTAAGGTCTACGAGGATGACGCTGCTCGCGAGGCTGCTGAGAAGGCAGTTGCCGATGGCGCTGAGCCTGAGGTCGAGGATCGTCACCTGGAGCTTAAGAACGTCGCGACCGGCGATCTTGACTTGGCGACCGATGACGAGAAGAAGGAGGCCGAGGACGCCACCAAGGAGAACGAGGACCTCTTTAACGCCATGAAGGAGGCGCTCGGCGACAAGGTCGAGAAGGTTGCCGTCTCTGCGCGTCTGACTGACGCTCCCGCCTGCATCACCACCGAGGGTCCGCTTTCGCTCGAGATGGAGAAAGTGCTTCAGAAGGGCCCCGAGGGCGCGCCCGACGGCATGCCTAAGAGCCAGCGCGTGCTCGAGCTCAACGCCAAGCACCCGGTCTTCGCCAAGCTCGTCGCTGCCCAGAAGGCGGGCGACGCCGACAAGATCAAGCAGTACTCCGGCTTGCTCTACGACCAGGCCCTGCTCGTCGAGGGCATTCTGCCTGAGGACCCCGTTGCCTTCGCGGCGGCTATTTGCGAACTAATGTAGCCACTCGACGCTGCAAACGCCCCTAAGCGGCAATCTGACGTTCAATCGTCGGTCGCGTACCGAAGTACGCTTCCCTCCTCTTTCGCGTCACCTTGCTCGCTTAGGGGCGTTTTCGCTGACTTATGCTCAACCTGCGGCGCCTTCGTGGTCCAAAGTAGTCATTGGGGACGCTCTTAAACGACTGGTCATTCAAGAACGTCCCCGAGGACTATTCGGATTGCTGATTTGTGCGGATTGTGGTTTTGTGACCTGCTAAAATTAAAGATACTGTACAACTGTACGTTAATTCGTCTTCGTAGTATATTGCTACCCGCAAAACTCAATACCATTGTGCTTCGAGACGCTAAAGCGCCTACGTACAATGGTTGTCGATAGTACGATTTGATTCAACGACAGGATGGATGGTCCAAGCGTGAGTCTCGGCAGCAAACTATCCAACGCAAAGGTCTCCTTTGCGATATTTAAGCGCGACATTAAGCGACTGCTTATGAACCCCGTCGCCCTGGTGGTTACCTTGGGCGTGTGCGTCATTCCCTCGCTGTATGCCTGGTACAACATCGTGGCAAACTGGGATCCGTACGGAAACACCCAAGGTATCAAGATTGCCATCGCCAACAACGATCAGGGCACCCAGAATGACTTGGTGGGCGAGCTCAATGCAGGCGATAAGGTGGTCGACCAGCTCAAGGAAAACGATCAGCTGGGCTGGACCTTCGTCGACTCGGCTGCCGATGCCAAAGAGGGCGTCGAGAGCGGGGAATACTACGCGGCGATCGTAATCCCCAAGAACTTCTCCGACAATCTTGTCTCGATGCTCGATGGCAATTACCATCAGCCGAAGCTCACCTATTACGTCAATGAGAAGAAGAGCGCCATTGCGCCCAAGGTCACCGATACCGGTGCCAACACCATCGAGGAGCAGATCAACTCGGAGTTTGTCTCCACGGTGGGCGAGACTGTTGCCAGTATCGCCAAGGATGCCGGTGTCGATTTAAAGGACAAGGCAACCCAGACTCAGGACTCGCTGACAAGTTCGGTGTCCGAGGCATCCGACACCTTGGGTGAGGTGCGCGATTCGATTGGCGATATGAATGCCGCCATCGATAAGACGAGTGGCGCTATCGCCTCGGCTGATGCGGCGCTTGCCGGCTTGCAAGGTCAGGCACCGTCGCTGACGCAGGCAATCTCCCAGGGCAACGACCTGCTGGGCGAGGCTCGCGCCACGGCGGGCAACTCTATCACCTCGCTCTCCAAGGCACTCTCGGAAGGTAGCCTTGCACTCACCAAGACGTCAGCCTCCGCGAACGCTGCGATTGGCAAGCTAACGGGTACGGTCACATCTACGACCACCCGCATCGACAACTCGCTCGAGTCTCTCCAGGCGACGATCGATCACAATAAGGCCGTTATCGGGCACTTGGAGATTCTCGTTAATGACACGTCGACAGGTTCCGAGGAAATTGACGCGCGCATTGTATCGACCATCGATTCGCTTCGCGAGCAAAACCAGAAGCTGCAGAGCATCAAGGATGGCCTTTCTGCACAGTCGAGCGCCATGGCAAACGACGCTACGGCAATCTCGAACGCGAGCAACGCACTCAACGCGGCAATTCAGACCGGTACGGCTAACCTCGGTCAGGCTCAGACCGATCTGGGTCAGAACGCACTTCCGAAGGCTTCGAGCGCGCTTGACTCCTTTGCCGCCGTTTCGGGCGATTTGACCGGCATTGTGTCGGGTATGACCCCCACGATAGCGAGCGCGCGCGGCACGCTGGCGCAGCTCGACGCCACGCTCAAGCAGGCAAAGACCACGCTGTCCCAAACCGACGCCTCCCTTGCCAAGGTTCAGGACAAGCTCGCGACCGCCGCCAATGACATTGCGGCGCTGCAGACCTCTGAGTCTATGGGCGAGTTAGCCGACCTCATGGACGTCGACGTCAATGACGTGGCAGATTTCATGGCATCTCCGGTTGAGCTGACGTCCAAGTCAATCTATCCGGTCAAGAGCTTTGGCTCGGGCATCGCGCCCTTCTACACCAATCTGGCGCTGTGGGTGGGCGGCTATGTGCTCATCGCTATCTATAAACTCGAGGTCGACCGCGAGGGCATCGGTAGCTTTACGGCGCGTCAGGGCTACTTTGGCCGCTGGCTGCTGCTGGTGATCCTGGGCGCGTTCCAGGCCATTATCGTTACGGTGGGCGACCTGGTCATTGGCGTTCAGTGCGTCAATCCGCTGCTCTTTGTACTGGGCGGCATCGCTATTTCGTTCACCTACGTCAACATCATCTATGCGCTGTCCACCACGTTTAAGCATATCGGTAAAGCCATTGGCGTCATCCTCGTCATTGTGCAGATCCCCGGCTCGTCGGGCATGTATCCCATCGAGATGATGCCCGGCTTCTTCCAATGGCTGCATCCGCTGCTGCCCTTCACTTATGGCATCAACCTGCTGCGCGAGACCGTCGGTGGCATGTATTCGTTCAACTACCTGTTCAACCTGTGCGTCCTGGGCGTGTTCCTTGCCATCGCGCTCTTTATCGGTCTGCAGCTGCGCCCGTTGCTGCTCAACCTCAATCTGCTCTTTGATAAGCAGCTTTCCACGACGGGCCTAATGATCTGCGAGTCCAACGACCTACCGCGCCAGCGCTATTCGCTGCGCACGGCCATGCGCGTCATGCTCGATTCGGATTCGTACCGTCGCGAGCTGCTCGATCATGCCGTGGCGTTTGAGCATCGCTACCCGTACTACATCAAGGGCGGTTTTGCCGCCGTGGTAGGCGTGCAGGTTCTGCTCTTTGTGCTTTCGACGGTGCTCGATATCGACAATAACGGCAAGATCATCCTGCTCGTTATCTGGATCATTTCGGTTATCGCCATCTGCGGCTGGCTCATCAACATCGAATACATCCGTGCGAGCCTCAATACCCAGATGCGTATCTCGGCGCTTTCGGACGAGGACCTTCGCCGCGAGATGCGCGAGCACACGGCGGCGATCCCTGCCGCCCGTCGCATGTTTGGTCTCAACGCCAGCGAGCGTGGCGCCAAGGGAGGCGAACAGCCTACGAGCCGTCTGCCGCATATCGGTGCGCATCGTAAGGCTCAAGATGCCGACGGCGCTGACAACGTAAACGGAAACGACGGGGACACCACCCCGCTTGGCAAGCACTCTAAAGGAGGTGAGGCATAAATGAAAAACATCCTGCACCTGTTTAAGCGCGATGTCCAAAACGTGTCTCGCTCCGTGATCGGCATGGTCGTCGTGATGGGCCTGATCATCGTGCCATGTCTCTATGCATGGTTTAACATCGCCGGAAGCTGGGATCCCTACGGCAATACCGGCAACCTTAAGATTGCAGTGGTCAACACCGATGAGGGTTACGAGAGCGATCTGATTCCCGTCGAGGTCAACGTGGGCGAAAACGTAACCGCCACCCTGCGCGGCAACGAGAACTTCGACTGGGTCGTCCTCAACGACCGCGATAAGGCGATTGAGGGCGTTAAGTCGGGCGCGTACTACGCTGCCGTCGTTATCCCTAAAACGTTTAGCGCCGACATGATGACGCTTTTCTCGACCGAGGTGAAGCACGCCGATATCGAGTTCTATGAGAACCAGAAGGCCAACGCCATCGCACAGATCGTGACTGAAAAGGGTTCGAGCGCCGTCCAGAGTCAGGTCAACGAGACCTTTACCAAGACCATCACGACCATCGGCCTTAAGACCGTGTCCAGCCTGCTCGACTATATGAGTACCGACCAGGTGAGCAACTTTATCGCCAATCTGTCCTCGACGCTGGGCGATTCGGTCGAGGACCTGCAGGACGTTCAGACGAGTGCGACGTCGCTCGCGGGCATTTTGAGCTCCACGTCCGATTCACTGACATCGGCGGGCGGCATGCTCAAGCAGACGGGCACCGTTGATGAGTCGACGAAGCAGCTGATGGAGCACGCCAAGAGCGGCATCAATGATTCCAAGGAAGCGCTCAAGGCCGCCAACGATGCCGTTGACGCGGCGATTGACGGAAGCGCGGGCTCGTTCGACAACGTGTCCGCCGAGCTTGCGAAGGCATTCGATGCCGCGAATCAGCATGTTTACCTTACGGTGTCTCAGCTCAACGAAGCCGCAGCGGCGCTCAATACGCGTGCTGACGATATCGATGCGATGGCCGATCAGCTCCGCAACCTTGCCGACCAGGTGAGTGATGACAAGCTCAAAGACGGTCTCGAGTCCGCTGCGACGTCGCTGGGCAGAATTGCCGTGGAGTACCGCAACAATGCGAAGGACCTGACGGCGACCGCAAAGTCCCTTTCGGACGGCATGGCGGAGGTCAACAACTCGCGTGCCGAGGTCGACCAGGCCATCGCCGATGCCAAGGCGGGTATCTCGGGAGCCAAGTCCGACTACGATTCCACGTTCTCGGTTAAGGCCAAGGAGCTCAAGAAGACCATTTCGGGCGTTCTGGATTCCCTGAACGGTATCTCGGGTGACTTGGATAGCGCCGTGAGCGGTCTGACCGACGCCTCTGGCTCGCTCGCAAAGGGCCTCTCCAAGGCTGCGACGCTGGTCAACAAGGCTTCTGATCAGTTGGGCAAGGCGTCGGACAAGATCAGCGCTTTTAAGGACGAGCTTGATAGCGCTCTGATGTCGGGTGACCTGGCCATGATTAAGACAATGATTGGCAACGACCCCGAGGGCCTCGCCGTGTCGCTTTCTGGCCCCGTTGCGCTCGATCGCAAGCCGGTCTATCCGATCCGCAACTACGGTTCGGCCATGGCGCCGTTCTACACGATTTTGTCGCTGTGGGTGGGCTCGATTGTTCTGGCGGCCATGATGAAGGTCTCGGTTGACGATGAGCTCATCAACGAGCTCATCCCCGTGCGCCTGCACGAAATCTACCTGGGCCGTTACCTGTTCTTTGGCGGTCTGGCTCTGCTGCAGGCAACGCTCGTGTGCGCGGGCGACATCCTGTTCTTTGGCATCCAGTGCGACAACCCGCTGCAGTTTGTGCTGGCGGGCTGGGTTGCGAGTCTCGTGTTCTCCAATATCGTCTACACGCTTACGGTGTCGTTTGGCGATATCGGCAAGGCCCTGGCCGTTGTGCTGCTGGTCATGCAGGTCGGCGGTTCGGGCGGCACGTTCCCCATCGAGATGACCGGCCCCGTGTTCCAGGCGATCTACCCGTTCCTGCCGTTTACCCACGGCATCAACGCCATGCATGCCGCCATGGCCGGCGCCTACCATATGGAGTACTGGATTGAGTTGGGCATTCTGGCGAGCTATCTGATTCCGTCGCTGGCCCTGGGTGTGGTCTTCCGCCGCCCGGTCATCAAAGCCAACGACTGGATTATCGAAAAGCTGGAGTCAACCAAATTGATTTAGCGCGACAATGTGGCGTTGACGGAACATCGAGGCCTTCCGGCTCGACGCTTTAGTTGAGTGAATTGCATGAGCTGCTTGGTTGTTGCTACAGTAGCGGGGCGTGCCGGGGGTCCGGCGCGTCCCGTTTTTATTTGACCATGAGGCGGCACGCAGCCATACGCGTGCGGACACCACGCCCAGATTGAGTGCGAGGATGTTCCATGGCCCAATACGCTGCCAACGAAATCGAAAACATGCCCGATAGCCCTGTAGCCCGTGAGGATTTGGGCGCGGGTGGTATTCCCCGGGGTGCCGGCGCACGCTCGCCGTTGTTCTGGAAAGTTCTACTGCTTTCGGTGGCGATTATCTGGGGCTACTCCTTTACCACTATGAAGGACGCACTCGACACCATTCCGGTGTTCGAGCTGGTCTATGTTCGCTTTCTCCCGGCATCACTGGTTATGTTTGCAATTTTCCATAAGCGCATCATCGCTCATTTCAATGCCCGCAACCTGATCGTCGGGCTTGGCATGGGCGCGCTCATGTGGGGTGCCTACGGTTTGCAGACGATCGGCCTGGCACAGACCACGGCGGGCAAGAGCGCTTTTTTGACCGGCACGTATTGCATCCTTGTGCCGTTTGCAAGCTATGTCCTGAGCGGTGAAAAGCTTACCCGGTATAACCTGGGTGCAGCGTTGTTGTGCCTGGCGGGTATTGGCCTGGTAGCGCTCGATAGCGTCGAGTTCAATGCCGGCGATGTTATTACCTTGGGCGGCGCGATCTTCTTCGCCATCCAGATGGCAGTGACCGCCAAGTATGGTCGCAAGATGGACATCAACGTCATCACGTTTTGGATGTTTGTGGGCAATGGCGTGTTGAGTCTGGTCTCGTCGCTGCTGTTCGAAACCCAGGCGCCTCTGTCTGTGTGGACGCCGAGCTTTATCGCCGTGATGGCCTTTCTTTCGGTGGGCTGCACGTGCGTGGCCCTGCTCATTCAAAACGTCGGCCTGGCGCACGTCCCGGCCTCGACGGGCTCGCTGCTCCTTTCGATGGAGTCGCCTTCGGGCGTGCTGTTCTCGGTGCTGCTGATGGGGGAGGCGCTCACCTCGCGCCTGCTTGCCGGCTTCGCGCTCATCTTCCTGTCGATTATCTTGAGCGAGACGCATTTCGATTTCTTGCGCCGAAAATCTCACCCGCAATTGTAAACAACTTGTTGCGCCGCCCTCCCAGGGCGGCATTTTTTATGCCATGCCCTTACAGTTGTGCCTTGCACTTTACGCTATCAAAGTGCGTGCTGCAAAAACGTTACTGGAGGGCATCTATGGCACCAGCTCTGTCTGATTTTCAACCGCAACCAGCGCCTCAGGCTACCACAGCGGCGCAGACCGCTATCGGCGATGGCCTGGTCAAAGAAGCCCAGGCATTTGCCGGTGAGCTTGCCGCATGGCGTCACGATCTCCATCAGATGCCCGAGCTCGGTAACAATCTTCCGCAGACGTCTGCCTATATCCAGGCACGTCTGGACGAGATGGACATCCCCCATACCACGCTAGTCGACGGTTCCTGCGTCGTTGGCCTGATCGGTGCCGGTGCGGCTGCGGCCGCTCAGGGCAATGGCACGTGCAAGGACGAGCAGGCCGGAACGGTCGTCATGCTCCGAGGCGATATGGATGCCCTGCCCGTTGCCGAGGAATCGGGCGAGCCTTTCGCCTCTACGAACGGCTGCATGCACGCATGTGGACACGATATGCACGCAACGGCGTTGCTTGGAGCGGCGCGCCTGCTCAAGGCCCGCGAGTCCGCGCTTGTTGATGCCAACGCCACGGTTAAGTTGCTGTTCCAGCCGGGCGAGGAAACCTTTGAGGGTGCCCGCGCCGCCATCGCCGACGGTCTGCTTCAGAACCCGCGTCCTCAGGTCGCCTTTGCCATGCATGTCAATAGTCAGTCGCCGCTTGGCCTGGTGCTCTACGGCAGCCCGGCGCTCTCGGGCGTGTACGGTTTTCGCATCACGCTTCAGGGCAAGGGCGGCCATGGCTCGAGCCCCGAGATCTGCATCGACCCCATCACGGCCGGCGTCCATGTGCATTTGGCGCTTCAGGAGCTCATCTCCCGCGAGGTGCCGGCGGCCAAGGAGGTCGCGCTTACCGTTGGCAAGTTCGCCGGCGGTCAGGCCGCAAATGTCATTCCCGACACTTGTGTGCTCGAGGGAACGCTGCGTGGCTTCGATGTCGAGCTCATGGAGCACCTCAAGGCCCGCATCGCGGAGGTCGTCAAAGGCGTTGCCACGACCTATCGTACGCCGGCGACTATTGAGACGCTCTCGGATGTTCCCCCGCTCGTACTCGATGACGATATGACGCAGGCGTCGCTTGGCTACGTGGGCGCGGTGCTGCCCAAGTCCGCCTTCCTGCCGCTGTTCCATGCCATGGCGAGCGAGGACTTCGCGTTGATCTCGAGCGAGATCCCGAGTGCGTACTTTACCGTGGGCGCTGCCGTGACTGATACGGACGAGCATTTTGCTCAGCATCATCCCAAGGCACGTTTTAGCGATGCCGAGCTTCCTCTCGGCGCCGCGGCTTATGCCGCCGTCGCTTTGGGCTACATCGCCGACCACCGGTAGCACCCAATCTTGCTACTCGTTTGTTTAAAAAAGGAACAGCATGTCTCAGCAACGTAAGCTCTTCCCCGGCTGGCTCGTGGTGGCCTCTGGCTTCGTGATCATGGCCACGTGCTACACGATTTTCGTCAACTGCATGAGCCTGTTCCAGCCGCTGATCGTCAGTGACTTGGGCATTTCCCTTGCGCAGTACAACATCTCCAATGCCATCTCCACCGTGGTGAGCGTCGTGGGTTCGCTCGTTATCGGCCATGTTGCCGATAAAGTGAGTGGCCGCGTATTGGGCTCGCTCACCGTTATCGCCACCTCGGCGGTGCTCGCGGGCATGAGCTTTGTCGGTGAGCTGTGGCAGGTCTACGTGCTCTTTGCCGTCTCGGGCTGCTTCGCCGTCGCATCGACCCGTCTGCTTATTAGCCTGGTGACCGCTAATTGGTTTACCGCCAAGCGCGGTCTTGCCATCTCCATCGCGCTTTCGGGCTCGGGCTTTGGCGGTGCCATCCTTTCGCCGATTGTGAGTTCACTTATCGTGAGCGTGGGTTGGCGCTCCGCCTTTCTGGTGCTTGCCGCCGTCTGCATGGTGGCGGCGCTGCCCATCACGGCCTATTCCTTCCGCACCAAGCCTTCCGAGATCGGCCTCAAGCCGCTCGGCGAGAACCCGGGCGATCCGTCCGTCTCGACGGCTGGCGACAAGGACGAGCACACGGCGCCGGAGGTTAGCGTCGGCTGGTCTCGTATCAAGAAGAGCCCGGCGTTTTGGCTGCTTGTCGTCGCCTTCCTCTTTATGGGCTTGGTCAATGGCGCCATCCTGCCCAACCAGGTCACCAACATGACGAGTGTTACCGTCAACGGCGCCAAGATCGTCACGGGCGGCCACGATCCCATGTGGGCGGGTACGGTTCTTTCGGCCTACATGGTTACCGTCGTTATCGCCAAGATTTCGCTCGG
>CANRSF010000027.1 GCA_947642445.1 uncultured Collinsella sp.
ACCGAGCCGTCGGATGACTTGAAGAAGGGGGAGGCCTCGCGGCCTCCCCCTTTTTGCGTTTGATAGAGAGCTGTAATACAAGAACTTGCCTTCGTTTAGCTTGTCTTACTGTTTGGCTGTATTTTGAGTCCTTCTTTTCTATTTGCGCGATAATAACTCCCATTGGCGTAAGGGAGGACTTGATGTTTACCGTTTTTGTCTTGGGCAATATTGCTTCGGGTAAGTCGACTGCCTGCCGCTATTTCGAATCTCGTGGCGCTATGCTTATCGATCTGGATGAGCTTGCAAAATCGCTGTATGTGCCGGGCTCTGATATCGTTAACGCTCTTGCGGATGAATTCGGTTGGGACATTTTGGATGAGATAGGCGGCATTCGCCGCAGCATCCTCGCTTCTCGAGCTTTCGCTTCTCCTGATTCGGTCACACGGCTCAATGGCATCGTGCATCCCGTTCTGATTGAACAGCTTTCGCTTAGGATTCTCGATCCGGTTTGTTGTACGGTTTCATCTCCCCGTTATCCCTTTGCAGTGGTCGAGGTTTCTGCTCCGACTGGTTTTGAGGATGCATTTGGCTTGGCTGATGAAATTCTGGTCATTAGCGCCCCTTTGTCAGTTCGTCGCGAGCGCGCTATTCAACGTGGCATGGAGCCATCCGATTTCGATGCTCGTTCTGCTTGCCAGCCCGAAGAGTCTGCGCTCTGCAATCTCGCTACAACGGTGATTGATAATGCCGCTGGCGATAATTCGCTCTTTGAGCAGCTTGACTCATGGCTTGCATACCACGGGTTTATAGATACTGCGGACAAGGAGGAGGCCGATGCCTAAGGCACGTTTCTTTACGTGGTATCGCGTGGCGCCACTTGCCGTTGTGTTCGTCTTCGGCCTTATTTCGCTCGTCTACTCGTGTGCTCCTGCCGCTTTCTTTAAGCCACTGTATCCGATTGACTACGAGGCATATGTAAAGCAATCCAGTATTTTGCATAATCTGGATCCGTATCTGGTGTGCGCTGTCATTAAGTCGGAATCGAATTGGGATCCCGAGGCCGAGTCGAATCAGGGTGCTCAGGGATTGATGCAGCTGATGCCCGAGACTGCCCAGGATATGATCGCCAAGGGCCTTGTCGACGGAGAGGTGTATTCGGCCGACAATCTTAACGATCCGGCTACGAATATCGAGTTTGGCTGCGCATACCTCTCGTATCTTCTCACCTATTTCAACGGGTCGACGGATAGTGCCATCGCCGCCTATAACGCCGGTATGGGCAATGTCGACGGATGGGCGCAGCAGAACACGTCACTCCATAATGCGATTACCTTCCCTGAAACTCAGGCTTATCTGATTCGCGTCAATAATGCCTGGGTTCGATATAAGACTCTCTATCCCGATCGGTTCGTATAGGACTAAGCCCACCGCCTGCGTATACTGCAGATGTATGAGTTAGGAGTATCCATGGCGGAATTTGAAGTAGAACGCGTTGGTGGTGAACTTAAGCGCTTTGGCGTTGAGGGCGCTGAGGTGCCGTTTGAAGTCGTTTCCCCCTATGAGCCTGCCGGTTCCCAGCCCAAGGCCATTGAGTCGCTTGTGCAGGGCGTGAGGGACGGAGATCGCTATCAGGTTTTGCTGGGCGTGACTGGTTCGGGCAAGACCTTCACGATGGCAAAGACTATTGAGGCCCTGGGAAAGCCGACGCTGGTCATGGCTCCGAATAAAACGCTTGCCGCTCAGCTTGCGAGCGAGCTCAAAGAGTTCTTTCCCAATAACGCTGTGGTCTACTTCGTCTCGTACTACGACTACTATCAGCCCGAGGCGTATGTGCCGCAAAGTGATACATATATCGAGAAAGACTCATCGATTAACGAAGAGGTCGAGATGCTGCGCCATCAGGCGACCGCATCGCTGCTCTCTCGACGAGATGTGATCGTCGTCGCATCGGTCTCGTGTATCTATGGCATTGGCTCTCCTGAGGACTATGCGGGCCTAGCCCCGAACGTCGACAAGAAGGTGCCGCTCGAGCGCGATGACTTTATCCATGCACTTATCGACATTCAATATGATCGCAATGACTATGACCTGGCACGCGGCACGTTCCGCGTGCGCGGCGATGTTGTCGACGTGTATCCGCCTTATGCCGAGCATCCGTTGCGGTTTGAGTTCTTTGGCGACGAGGTCGAGCTGATTGCCGAGATCGATGAGGTCACCGGTGAGATGCTGCGTGAGTACGAGGCCATCCCCGTATGGCCGGCATCGCACTACGTGACCGAGAAGCCGAAGGTCAAGGCGGCTCTGAAATCGATCGGCGAAGAGTGCGAGAAGCGCGTGGCGGAGCTCAAGGCGACCGACAAGTTGCTCGAGGCGCAGCGTCTGCAGCAGCGCACCGATTATGATCTTGAGATGCTCGAGACGATGGGCTTTTGCAACGGCATCGAGAACTACTCGCGTCATCTGGACGGTCGCAAGCCGGGCGAGCCGCCGTTTACCCTGATCGATTACTTTCCCAAGGATATGCTCTGCATCATCGATGAGAGCCATGTGACAGTGCCGCAGATTCGCGGCATGCACGAAGGTGACCGCTCGCGTAAGGTGACGCTGGTGGAACACGGTTTTCGCCTGCCCTCGGCGCTCGATAACCGCCCGCTTCGTTTCGATGAGTTTGAGGCAAGGATCCCCCAGTTTATCTATGTTTCGGCCACGCCGGGCGACTACGAGCTGCGGGTTAGCCAGAACGACGTTGAGCAGATTATTCGTCCGACCGGTCTGCTCGATCCCAAGATCGACGTTCGTCCGGTCCGAGGCCAGATTGACGATCTTGAGGACGAGATTCGCGAGCGCGTTGCCCGCAAGGAGCGCGTGCTGGTGACCACGTTGACCAAGCGCATGGCCGAG
The DNA here is from genome assembly GCA_947642445.1 of uncultured Collinsella sp. Classification (GTDB taxonomy): domain Bacteria; phylum Actinomycetota; class Coriobacteriia; order Coriobacteriales; family Coriobacteriaceae; genus Collinsella. The sequence goes on from CANRSF010000027.1 coordinate 2,884, forward strand.
GACCTGACCGACCATCTGCTCGACGCGGGCATTAAGGTCAATTACATGCACTCTGATACGGCGACAATGGACCGTGTCGAGATCTTGCGAACGCTGCGCGAGGGCAAGATCGATGTTCTCGTTGGCATCAACCTGCTTCGCGAGGGCTTGGATCTTCCCGAGGTCTCACTGGTGGCAATTCTCGATGCCGATAAGGAAGGCTTCTTGCGCAACCGCCGTTCGCTGATTCAGACGATTGGCCGTGCGGCCCGTAACGCCGATGGCGAAGTCATCATGTATGCAGACGTTGTGACCGATTCGATGAAAGAGGCCATCGAGGAGACGCAGCGCCGTCGCGAGATTCAGATGGCATATAACGAAGAACATGGCATTGTGCCCAAGACAGTGCGCAAGGCCATCAACGACATCTCAAGTTTTATTGCCGAGGCCGAAAAAACTGTGGGCTCCAAGGGACGCTCGAAGGGCGACTCTCTTGGCCATGGCGCATTCTATACGCCCGATGAGCCGGGCGAGGGCGGTGTGCCGGAAACGGTGGCGCCCGAGCAGACACTTGCGGAACAGTTGGAAGAACTGCCGCATGACGAGCTTGTGCGGATCGTTGAAACCATGGAAGAGGATATGCGTAACGCTTCTGCCGCCATGGACTTTGAGGAGGCGGCGCGCCTGCGCGATGCCGTTGTTCAGATTCGGGCGATGCTCGAGGGTGCGTCTGAGGACGAGACGATCGAGCGCTTACGTTCGCAGGCCCGCAAGGGTTCCACTTTCGCATCGGGCAGAAAACGCCAGGGTGCACGGTTTAAGAAATAGCAAACAGGCCCCGAGTTCCCTGTGGAGCTCGGGGCCTATGTCTTTTGCGCGCTGGAATTCGTGCGTTAGAGGTCTGCGATCAGGGCTTCGGCACAACGAATGCCGTCGGTGGCCGCGCTCATGATGCCGCCGGCATATCCAGCTCCCTCACCACAAGGGTAGAGGCCCGGGGTCGACACGGCATGGCACGTTCGGTCTCGGGTGACAGTGACCGGTGAGCTCGAACGAGTCTCCACGCCGGTAAGAACGGCATCGGGGCGGTCGTAGCCGCGTAGCTTTTTTCCGAGTAGGGGAAGTCCCAGGCGGAGCGACTCGACGATATGCTGCGGCAGGGCTTCGTCAATTGCCGTCCAGGTCACACCGAGCGGATAGGTGGGCTTTACCTTTCCGGGCGCCTTGCTGGCGCGTCCTGCGAGGAAATCTCCGACGAGTTGTGCCGGTGCGTTCCAGTTGGAACCGCCCAGGCGATAGGCGGCCGCCTCGCAGGCACGCTGGAGCTCGACGCCGGCGAGCGGGTCATCGTTGGGAAGGTCCTCAGGCGTGACGTTAACGAGTAAGGCGGCATTTGCATTGCGTCCGTCGCGGGCATTGAGACTGGCGCCGTTGACGCACAGGTGGCCCTGCTCGGAAGAGGCGGCGACAACCTGCCCGCCGGGGCACATGCAAAACGAGAACACGCTGCGGCCGTTGGGAAGATGGGCGACGAGCTTGTAAGGGGCTGCTCCGAGGGCAGGATGTCCCGCCGAGGCTCCGTATTGGACTCGGTCGATGTCGCGCTGCGGATGCTCGATGCGAACGCCCATGGCAAAGGTCTTTTGTGCGAGGGCCACGTTGTGGCCCTTAAGGAGCTCAAAAATATCGCGAGCAGAATGCCCGCAGGCGAGGATGAGGTGCTTTGTCTCGATTGGCTCGCAAGCGGCGTCTTGGGACGATTGGACATCAATACCGGTGATGGCGCCAGACGCGTCGATGCGAATGTCGACGAGCTTCGTTCGATAGCGGACGACACCTCCGAGCTGCTCGATGCGCTGGGATATAGCGGTGACGACCGTGGGAAGGATGTCGGAGCCAATGTGCGGCTTGGCATCCCACAGAATATCGCGGGGCGCACCCGCTTCGACGAAGGTTTCGAGGATAAGGCGATGGGCGGGATTTTTGGTTCCCGTATTGAGTTTGCCGTCCGAGAAGGTTCCCGCGCCGCCCAGGCCAAACTGGATATTGCTCTCGGGGTCGAGGATGCGCTCCTTTAGAAAGAGGTCGATCGCCTGCGAGCGGCGAAATGCCGGGTCGCCGCGCTCGATGAGCAAGGGCTTAAGACCTGCTTCGGCGAGCGTAAGCGCAGCGAAAAGGCCGGCGCATCCGGCGCCGACAACGACAGGGCGTTCTTGAGGCGCGTCGGAGGCGGGGGAGGGGAATGAAGGCTCATCGTCTTCTATCGCGCGTACGCGCGAGCGGTCACGCTCGGCAACGCTGTCGACCGCTTCTCGCTCGAGGTGGGGACTAGTCAGCTCAACACGAAAGCTCAGGATAAAATGGACGTCTCGTTTTTTGCGAGCGTCGATTGACTTGCGGTGGAGCTCGATGGACTTGATCTCGGAGTCCTTGCAACGTAGGACGCGCTTGGCGACTCGCTTGCCAACAATGAGACAGGCATTTTCATCGCCGGCTTCATCGAGCGACGCGTTGACTTGGGTGATTTCGATCATCGAGGTCTCCTTAGAGGCAAGAAAGAGGCCGTCCGGTATCCCAGACGGCCCGAATGTGTTTTTGATTATAGACTGCGCGGCTACAGGCTGCTTGCAGCGCGAATGCCCGAGAGCCAGGCCCACGCAAGGTTAAAGCCTCCGCAATCGGCGTCGATGTCGAGCGCTTCGCCGCAGACGTAAAGCGGGGCGTCGACAACGCTGCGCGCGCGTAGACTGGGTGTTGAGATGCTCTCGACAGATACGCCACCACGCGTGACCTGCGCCGAGCGCTCATCGGTCGTCCCCTCGGCAAACAGCTTAAAGTGCTTGAGGATCGAGACCAGATGGATGACATCGTTGGAGCCTGGATGGCACTGCTCGAACGCTGTGCAGACGACGCGGGAGAGTTGCGGGGCGAGCATGCCGTCGAGCCAACGGGGATCGCGGGGTGAAAAGTCACCGAACAGCTCAACGCGCCGGTTGAGCATATCGAGCAACTCGTCTTTGGAGAGGTCGGGGAAAACGTCGAGCAGGATCGTATCGCCGTGCTGGATACGACGAGAGAGGTTGAAGACAGCGACACCCGAGATACCGAAGGTTCGAAACAGCACTTCACCGTCTTCGTGCCAGAGCTCATTATGATTGCGGGCGAGCGTCAAGCAGGCGCGGACGCGCAGGCCATCCAACGTCTTGAGTGCCGCTCGATCGCCAACGACCGTTGCCGATACGGGGCAGAGGATGGGGCGCAGCGAAGTGAGGGGAAGGCGAAACGTATCGGCGATACCGGTGGGGTTGCCGCCCGTAGCGATAATTACGGCATGTGCCTGCAGGGCCTCGTTCTTGCGAGGGACATCGGCGAGCGCCTTCCGAAGCGAGCGGAGCTCCGATTTTCGGTCGTCGTGCTTTTTTGCCTTGAGCGCCCGCGCTGGACGGTCTATTTGGAGTGCCCAGCCTTCGGAAGCTTTGTGCGCCGTGGCAACGTTGGCTCCGCAGATTAAGGTGATACCTAGGCGGTCGCAAACGTTGAGAAGCGCGTCGCGCACCGATTCGGCGCGAAGGGAGCGCGGGTACAGCCGGCCTTCCTCGGAGGTTGTCATGATGCCCAGCGAGGAGAAGAAACCCATAAGCTCTTGTTCGGGCTGGGGGCCCATGACGGATTCGACGAATGCGGGGTGGTTATACCGCTGAGGATCAATCGATTCGTTGGAGAGGTTGCAACGGCCGTTACCGGTCGCAAGGAGCTTGAGGCCGCAGGCGACATCGCGCTCAACGATGCAGACGCTTTTGCCAGCGCGTGCGGCCGTAATGGCGGCGGCGAGGCCTGAAGCCCCGCCGCCGATTACCAAGACGTCATAGAGGGCGCTCGCGTTCACTTAGGCCTCGTCGGTCTCGTGCGGGGTAATAGCCTCGACGGCAGAGACTGCCTTGGGCAACATGCCATCGGGCAGCGCGGTCTCGACCTCGCCCTTATCGCAGGCCTCGGCGAGTGCCGGATTAATGGGAAGCTGGCCCAAGATGTCGAGGTTATAGCGCTCTGCGACCTCGGGGAGCTTGCTCTTGCCAAAGACCTCGATCTTCTTGCCGCAGTCAGGGCACTCAATATAGCTCATGTTCTCGACAATGCCCAGAATGGGGACGTTCATCTTCTCGGCCATGTTGACCGCCTTGGCGACGATCATCGAGACCAGATCCTGCGGGCTCGTGACAATGACGATGCCGTCGACCGGCAGCGACTGGAAGACGGTGAGCGCGACGTCGCCTGTTCCCGGAGGCATGTCGACCAGTAGGTAGTCGATGGGGCCCCACGAGGTCTCGCTCCAGAACTGCCTAATGGCGCCTGCGATGACCGGACCGCGCCAAAGGACGGGGTCGGTCTCGTTTTGGAGCAGCAGGTTGGAGCTCATGACCTTGACGCCGTGCTCGGAGATTTCGGGCAGCATAAGGTTGCCAAGGGCATGGACGTGGCGTCCACTCATACCGAACATCTTGGGGATAGAGGGACCGGTGATGTCGGCATCGAGGACGCCGACCTTGTGGCCGTGACGGGCAAGCTCGGTGGCGATGGCACCGGTGACAAATGACTTGCCGACACCGCCCTTGCCGGAAAGCACGGCGATGACGCGCTTGACCTCGGACAGCGTGTTCTCCTCAAATTGCGACGGCGACGTTTGTCCGCCGGCGGCCTGTGCGTGTTCGCAACCCATGTATGACTCCTTTGTATATGCTGGGGCCGGGGCCCCGCGATGTGACACGAGCGTCATTGTACCCTCGTTTGCGAGCGGGAGTCATTTGCGATGCGTTTGGGCCGAGCGTGCTTGCAATACGATGGGCCCAAGCGAATGGGCGGGCTTACTGAACTATGCTGGCGAACTCGAGGTATTGCATGCGCTGCAGCTTGTCGATCGTCGAGGCGTAGGGGCTGTCTTCCGATTCCAAGTCGTAGCGCAGCCCGTCGGCACCGAGATAGCCGGCGACATTGATGGTGGGCACATCTGACCTTGTCGCAAGCAGGGCCTTTTGGTAATTGGTGAGCGGGGCGCCGATCTTATTAAGGGTAATGGCTGCAATCTCGTTTGCCCCGACGGTGTCGTAGACGTTGAGCTCGGTATTGCCGGCGATCTCATAGTTAGCCCAGACGAGATATGTCGACTGATAGATACGGAAAGCGTGGCTTGCCGTATCTTCCTGAGGGTACAGCTCGTCGTTGAGAGTCGTTGCGGCGCTCGGCTGATGGTCGCCAAAAAAGACAAGAACAACCGGTCTGCCGATGTTGCGGAGCTCGTTGATAAAGTACTCGAGGTCCCGGTCGGATGCGTTGATGCAGGTGAGATAGGTGTTGAGCGCGCTGTTGGCGCCTTCGCTGGCTCCCTCGACCCAATAGTTTGTCAGCTCTTCGGCGGGAACGGTGCCATAGTCGTAGCCGCCGTGATTTTGCATCGTGACGTCAAAGATGAACTGCGGCGCTTCGTCGGTTCTAAGCAGGTCGAGTATCTTGTCGTAGGTGGCGTAGTCGCATACGCCGGCATGGTAATAGGGCGCACCTTCGAAATCGCCGATTGAAAGAAAGTCTCCAAAGCCCAGCTGCTGATAGATTTTATCTCGATGGTAGTTGACGGGGTTTTGCGGGTGCATAGCGGTAGTGGTATACCCAAGCTCTTTAAGGTCCTTTGCCAGGCTGTTTACGCCATTCATCTGATACAGCTGATAGGGGATCTTGCCTAATCCGACAAAGGCCGTTGTCGCTCCGGTCAAAAATTCGAATTCGGAGTTCGCCGTTCCGCCACCGGCGACCGAAGCGAGCATGGTGCCGCGAACAAGTGTGTCGGGAAGCGAGTTGTAGAATGCGGGGCCGGTGTACCCGGCCGCCTGGAGCTGCTCAAAGCACGAAAGGTCGCTAAAACTCTCATTCATGACGGCAACAATCGTCGGCTTGATTTCATTGAACTGGGCAACGGCCGCCGCGCGCTGCTCGCTCGAGCCATATGTGCTGTCGTAGGCGGCGGCGAGCTCCTGCTCGATGCTCTGCGCCTCATCGGGCGTATAGTCTTCGGGCTTCTCAATGGGCAACTCGTTGACCATTTCGGTGAACGAAGTGATAAAACCCTGAGACGCATACGTGGTGATGGGCTGCCAACGGTCAAATCCAAAATCCAGCGCCTGCTCCAAGTCGATGTTGGAAAAGCCTGAGAGCCCCACAACGGTCACTAGCAGAAAAGCACAGAGGTTAGTGGCGATAGCGGGGAAGACATGGGTGGGCGTACGGAGCTTTCGCGGTCGGATGAGCGAAAGAAGCCCCAGGGAAATCTCCAGCAGGGCGAGAGAGGTTACGATTCCGGCGGTAAAGGTAAACTCGTATCCCTCGCTCACTTCCATTGCGGTGCCAAGGGCCAAGATATCGCTTGGCAGGATGGCTTCGCCTTTAAACGTTATGACGAAGTGCTCGGCAATGCCAAGGATGCAGCAGACGACGGGCACGAGAGCCATGACGCCTCCATGACGCTGTCCCAGCAAATAAAGGGAGAGCAGAACCGTCGCGAGCAGCCCGACGGAAAACCCGAATGAGTTGGCGGGAATGCGATAGAACGTTTCGTTGCAGGCAATTTCGAGTGAAACGAACGAGAGCGCTGAAACAGCGGCGATGACAAGGATGTCACGGCAAATACAGGCAACCGTTCCCGTCGCAAGGTCGGTTTGGTCGATAAGTCCCGAAACCAAGGGCTCGACAAGAAGCATGACGGCGGCAGCACCGAGCGCCGAATAAGAAAGGACCCATAGGGAGCTGCCCTCATTTACGAGCAATTGATTCGTAACCCATGCAGCTACCACGCCGAGCGGGATGAGGAGCGTCGCGCACCAAAAGACGCGGGCAATGGGTGGCTTTTCGTTGCGTTTGATTGAAAAATACACGCGCACGACGACGGCGGCCACGATAAGGACGGCGATGAATATGGGCAGATTGGCCATGTCGCTCGAAGTGATTTCAAGGGGGATATCTTCGGTCATGGACGTTCCTCTGGTACAACAAATTAAGTTCAGTATTAGATTACTGTAACCTTTCCACGGCATTTCGAGAAACAAAGCGCCCGATACGCAAAGCTAAAGGTCTGCGAATCTTGTATTACGAACATCTGTGCGCGTCGAGTGCGCTAAACTCATCGGCAGTATGATTCGATGCAATAGGAGGCAAGGAGCTTCCATGTCTGATTCTTCTATCGTTATTCGCGGCGCCCGTGAGCACAACCTCCGTGATATCGATGTTTCCATTCCGCGTGACCAACTCGTGGTCATTACCGGTCTTTCTGGCTCGGGCAAGAGTTCGCTGGCATTTGACACTATCTATGCCGAGGGCCAGCGTCGATACGTCGAGAGTCTTTCGAGCTATGCGCGCCAGTTCTTGGGACAGATGGACAAACCCGACTTGGATTCAATCGACGGCCTTTCGCCGGCGGTGTCGATCGACCAAAAGACGACGTCTAAAAACCCTCGCTCGACGGTTGGCACCGTAACCGAGATTTATGACTATCTGCGCCTGCTGTTCGCCCGTGTGGGCACCCCGCACTGTCCCGAATGCGGCCGTGTCATTGAGCGCCAGACGACCGACCAGGTTGCCGACAAGGTCTTGACGGCGGGGGAGGGCCGCCGCGCGTTTGTGCTGGCACCGGTGGTGCGCGGGCGAAAAGGCGAGTACACCAAACTGTTTGAGGATCTTCGCGCCGAGGGCTTTAGCCGCGTGCGTGTCGACGGTGAAGTGCGCTCGCTCGACGATCAGATCGATCTGGACAAGAAGTTCAAGCACGATATCGAGGTCGTGGTCGACCGCATCGTGATCCGTGAGAACTCTCTGGGCCGTATCGCCGAGTCTGTTGAGCAGGCGACCGCGCTGGCGCACGGCAATGTGAACGTATACTTGCTGCCCGACCGCGACGCTCCCGAGGGGACCGAAGGCGAGTTGCTGGAGTATTCGCTGGCGTTAGCGTGCCCGGAGCATGGGCACTCCATCGATGACCTGCAGCCGCGTGATTTCTCGTTCAACGCGCCCTATGGCGCGTGCCCAGAGTGCGATGGCCTGGGCTTTAAGAAGACGGTCGATGCCGAGGCCCTAATCGAAGACCCCTCGAAGTCGATCGCCGACGGGGTCTTTGGCAGCCTGTTTGGCAACTCTAACTACTATCCGCAGATTTTCGCTGCGGTCTGCAAACACTTTAAGGTGAGCGTCGATACGCCGTGGGAGGATCTGCCTCCGCGGGTGCGTCGCGCGTTTTTAGACGGCATGGGCGACCAGAAGATTTCGGTCGACTATCAAAAGCTCGATGGGCGCCGCAGCCAGTGGGACACCAAGTTCTCGGGCGTGCGCAATATCCTGTACGAGCGCTATACCGAGACGACGAATGAGAACACCAAGGCGCGCTTGGAGAAGTACATCCGCGAGGAGCCGTGCTCGAGCTGCCACGGCGCTCGTTTGCGCCCCGAGATGCTCGCTGTTACCGTAGGCGGTAAGTCCATTTACGAGGTCTGTTGCCTATCGTGCCGCGAGTCGCTCGAGTTTTTTGAGGGCTTGGAACTCACCGAGCGCCAACAGTTTATCGGCGGGCGCATCGTCAAGGAAATCCTGGAGCGCTTGCGTTTTCTGGTCGATGTCGGACTCGACTATCTGACCCTCGATCGTGCCTCGGCGACGCTTTCCGGAGGCGAGGCCCAGCGCATTCGCCTGGCAACGCAGATCGGCGCCGGCCTCATGGGTGTCCTGTACATTTTGGACGAGCCATCGATTGGCCTCCATCAGCGTGATAACGAGCGCCTGATCAAGACGCTCGAGCGCCTGCGCGATATCGGCAATACCGTTATCGTCGTCGAACACGACGAGGATACAATCCGTGCCGCCGACTACGTGGTCGACATGGGACCCGGCGCCGGCGTCAACGGCGGACACGTAGTCGCCGCGGGAACGCCTGCCGATATCATGGCGTGCCCCGATTCGATGACGGGTGCCTACCTGACCGGCAAGCGAATGATTCGGGTTCCCGATGAACGCCGCAAGCCCGGTCGCGGCTGCCTTAAGATCACGGGCGCCCGCGCCAACAACCTCAAAAACGTTACCGCCAAGATCGAGTTTGGTACGCTTACGGTCGTTACCGGCGTGTCGGGATCGGGTAAGAGCTCCCTGGTTACCGACACCATCGCACCTGCCCTTACGAATGCCATTCACCGTTCGACGCGCCCTGTGGGTCCGTACAAAAAGCTCGAGGGTATCGAGTGCATCGATAAGGTGATCGACATTGACCAGTCGCCGATCGGCCGTACACCGCGTTCCAATCCCGCTACGTACATTGGCCTGTGGGATGATCTGCGCGCGCTGTTTGCGAGCACACCGGAGTCGAAGGCACGCGGCTACTCGCCGGGACGTTTCTCCTTCAACGTGAGTGGCGGGCGCTGTGAGGCGTGCAAGGGCGACGGACAAATTAAGATCGAGATGCACTTCCTTCCCGATATCTATGTCCCCTGTGAGGTCTGCGGCGGCAAACGCTATAACCGCGAGACGCTTGAGGTCACCTACCGTGGTAAGACCATCTCGGACGTGCTCGACATGAGCGTCACCGAGGCACTGGCCTTCTTTGGGAATATCCCGCAGATTAAGCGCAAGCTCCAGACGCTGTACGATGTAGGCTTGGGCTACGTGAGCCTGGGCCAGCCCGCTACGACGCTCTCGGGCGGCGAGGCGCAGCGTGTGAAGCTCGCCAAGGAGCTTCATCGACGCCAGACGGGCAAGACGTTCTATATTTTGGATGAGCCGACGACCGGCCTTCATTTTGAGGACGTCCGCCAGCTGCTCGATGTGCTGCAGCGCTTGGTCGATGCGGGCAACACGGTGCTGGTGATTGAACACAACCTTGATGTCATCAAGGTTGCCGACCGCCTGATCGATATGGGCCCCGAGGGCGGTAACGGCGGCGGAACCGTCGTGGTTTCGGGCACACCGGAGCAGGTTGCGGACTGTCCGCAGAGTTATACGGGCAAGTTTTTGGCGCCGTTGCTCAGGCGTGACCGGGAGCGTCAGGCTCAACTTGATGCTCAATAAATAGGCGATTCAGTTTATGGGCGCCATCGACTCCTTGTGATTCGATGGCGCTTGCTGTGTCGAAGTGACGTATGCAGCCGAATTGGACATATACTTAATCCTTGCGTCCGAATGCGAGGGAAAGGATATGCCATGGCAAAGGCTGTAAAGACGCCAAAAACCAATGCGATGCGCGAGCTGGAAAGCGCCGGCATTTCCTATGTTCTACATACGTACGAAGACGATGGTGATGAGTCGGCGGGCCTGGGGGTCGCGATTTCGGAGCAGCTTGGCGAGGAGCCCGGACAAGGATTTAAGACCTTGGTCTGCGTGACGCCGTCCAACGACCACGTCGTGTGCTGCATCCCTGTTGCCGACGAGCTCGATCTAAAGTCCGCCGCGCGTGCCGCGGGGGAGAAGTCCTTGGCCATGATGCATGTGAAGGATTTGCTTGCGGCGACTGGCTACGTTCGCGGCGGCTGCAGTCCGGTCGGTATGAAAAAACGCTACCGGACGCTCATTGATGAGACATGTGTCCTTTGGGATACCATTTTTATTTCGGGAGGCAAGCGTGGTTATCAGCTTGAGCTTGCACCCGATGATTTAATTGCATTTTGCGGGGCGACGGTCGCCCCGATTACGAGAGAGGACTGAGCGATGCCGCAGGAAGAATTGAAGTGCGGAGCTCATTTTGCAAAAGAATCTGCGCCTCAGACACCCTCATCCGAAGCTTCTTCGTCGCGAGACGACACTGACGACATGGGCTCGTCGGACTACTCCACGGTTGGTCGTTCCGCCGGGCTTATGACCATCCTGACCATCGTGTCTCGCGTCACCGGTTTTATCCGCACGTGGGCAATGGCGGCCGCTATCGGCATGTCGCTGCTCTCGTCTTCCTATCAGGTCGCCAACAACCTGCCCAATATGCTCTACGAACTCGTGATGGGCGGCATGCTCGTGACGGCGTTTTTGCCCGTGTACATGGGCGTGAGGCGTGAGCAGGGTCGCGAGGCCTCTAACGAGTACGTGGGCAACCTGCTCGGTATTCTGCTATTGGTGCTGGGTGGCATTTCGTTGCTGGGGACCGTGTTCGCCCCGGGCTTTATCTGGACGCAATCGTTCCTTTCGGGTGACGGCGGCAGCATGGATACCGCTGCGTTCATGTTCCGTTTCTTTGCCATCCAGATTCTGTTTTATGGTTTGGGCTCGGTGTTTTCGGGTGTCCTCAACGCACACCGCGACTACTTCTGGTCGACGTTTGCCCCGGTCCTCAACAATGTGATCGTCATTGCGAGCTTTATGGGCTTTGCGCCCGTGTCCGCACAGTTTGGCGAACGTGCCGGCATCATCTTGATTGCGGCCGGTACGACCCTCGGTGTCTTTGTTCAGATGGCATGTCAGATCCCCGCGCTTGGCAAGCACGGCGTGCATCCCCATATCCATATCGACTTTAAGGACCCCGCACTGCGCCAGACGATTGCGCTCGGTATCCCGACGCTGCTCGCCACGGTGTGCATGTTTGTCTCGACTTCTATCACCAACGCTGCTGCGCTGGTGGTCCAGCCCGAGACTGGTCCTTCCGTCATCGCCTATGCGCGCCTGTGGTACACGCTGCCCTACGCGCTGATTGCCGCCTCGCTTTCGACGGCGCTCTATACCGAGCTCTCTCACGACGCACAGGAGAAGGATTACGACAGCGTCCGCACGGGCATTTCGCGTGGCGTCGCCCAGATGCTGTTCTTCCTGATTCCATTCGCGCTGTACCTGATTGTCTTCGCGCGTCCGCTCAACATGATCTACTGCGCTGGCAAGTTCGATGAGTCCGGTGTGGCGCTGGTGTCGGAGTTCCTTATCTACCTGGCACTTTCCCTGCCGCTCTACGGCGTGGTCGTGCTGATGCAGAAGAGCTTCTCTGCCTTGCTCGACATGAAGCCCTATAGCCGCTATTGTCTGTATTCCGCCATCGGCCAGGCCGGCTCGGTTCTGCTGTTTGGCGTTGTGCTGGGCTTCGGTATGCCGGCAATCGCGCTTTCGTATGTCGTCGACTACGTGATCTTGGTCGGTTGCTCGCTGTGGTGGCTGCGTCGTCGTCTGCGTGGTCTTCAGGTTAAATCTATCCTGCATGGCGGTTTCTTTGGCCTTTTGCTCGGTGGCCTGGGTGCTGCCGCAGGCGCCGGCGTCATGTGGGCGCTTGAGCACTTTGTCGGGGCACTTGGCGGCTCGATTCTGATTACTCTTGGCTACGTTTGCGTTGCGGGTGTCGTCTCGCTTGCTGTTACCTTTGGCCTTGCCGTCGTCCTTAAGATGCCCGAGGTCTCGGCGCTGATTCGTCGCAAGTAGGTGCGCGTGGCCGGTCACGACAACATTCCAACGCTTGCCGAGCAGGTTTCGCGCGTTCCCACGCAGCCCGGCTGCTACCTTTGGAAAGACGCCAAGGGCGATGTCATCTACGTGGGCAAGGCGAAAAACCTGCGCGCCCGTATGCGTCAGTACGTGACGCTGCAGGACGAGCGCCAGAAGATCCCGCTGATGATGCAGCTGGTGGCGAGCTTTGACTATATCGTGGTGGAGACCGAGCACGAGGCGTTGGTGCTCGAGCGCAATTTGATTGGTCAGTACCATCCGTACTTTAACGTCGACCTCAAGGATGACAAGAGCTACCCCTTTATCGCCATTACAAAGGGCGACCTGTATCCCGCTATCAAATACACGCGTGAGCGTCATAAGCCGGGAACGCGCTATTTTGGACCTTATACCGATAGCCGCGCGGCACGTGAGACGATAGATACGCTGCGCAAGGTTATCCCCATCTGCTCCGCATCCTGTGCGGAGTGGCGTCGTTGTCGCCGTATCGTCGAGTCCCACAAGGGCGAGGAAGACATCGTCAATATGATTTGCGCGCAAAACGGGCGCCCCTGCTTTGACTACCATGTCGGGCGCGGCCCGGGTGCGTGTGTCGGCGCGATTTCCCCGGCAGACTATGCCAAGAACGTCAAGCGTGTCGAGCGCTTTTTGTCGGGCCATCGCAAGGATGTCGTCGATGAGCTGACCTCCGAGATGACGGATGCCGCTGAGGCGCTCGACTTTGAGCGCGCGGCACGCGTCAAACGTCGTTTGGAGGTCATCAGGGGTCTGGACGATCGTCAGCAAGTCGTTTTTCCCTCCAGTGTCGATATAGATGTCATCGGTTTCTATCGCGAGGAGACCATCTCCGCCGCTTGCGTCTTCGTCGTTCGCGAGGGCCGAACAGTTCGCACCTGCGAGTTCATTCTCGACAAGGGTCTTGATGTTGACGAGGAAGAGCTCCAGTCGGGCTTTCTTAAGCGCTATTACGACGAGACGGCTGATATTCCAGCTGAGGTCAACCTTTCCGTCGAGCTTGAGGATGCGGAGGCGCTGGGGGAGTGGCTTGCGGGCAAGCGTGAGCGTTCCTGCCATCTCCATAGGCCGCAGCGTGGCGAAAAGCACCGTCTGCTCGATATGGCATCCAAAAATGCGCGCCATGCTCTCATGCGCTACATGATGCGAACGGGGTACGCTGACGACCGCACCAATCAAGCGCTCCTGGAGCTCGAAAGTGCGTTGGCGCTGCCATCGCCGCCGTTGCGTATCGAGTGCTTCGATATCTCTACACTGCATGGCACCTTTACGGTCGCCTCGATGGTGGTGTTTACCAACGGGCGCGCCGACAAGAGTCAGTATCGTCGTTTTAAAATTCAGGCCGAATTGGACGAGGCAAACGACTTCGTGTCGATGTCCGAGGTTTTGGGACGACGTTATGCTCCCGAGCGTATGGCCGACGAGCGCTTTGGCTCGCGCCCCGATTTGCTCGTTGTCGATGGCGGTAAGCCGCAATTGACCGCTGCGATCAAGCAACTTGAGGCTCTTGGGCTCGATATACCAGTTTGTGGCTTGGCAAAGGCCGATGAGGAGGTTTTCGTGCCTTGGGACGAGACTCCCGTCGTGCTGCCGACCGGGTCCGCGTCGCTCTATCTAATTAAACAGGTGCGCGATGAATCGCACCGTTTTGCCATCACGTTCCATCGCGAATTGCGCGATAAAGCCATGACGGTTTCGGTACTCGATGACGTTCCAGGCGTGGGACCCACCAGAAAACGTGCCCTTATGCGCCATTTTGGCTCGATGAAGCGTTTGCGCGCGGCGAGCGAGCAAGAGATCGCGGAAGTTCGAGGCATTCCTGCCGATGTCGCCAAAGCGGTTCACGAGGCGCTCGTTGCATGGAATGCCGAGCGCGCCGAGGCGGCGGCAAAGCAATCCGAAAACTAAACACGCCTCTAAACAACTGATATACATGATTGCGTGATTTTCAATCATTTATTTCACGGCGATTACCAGCCGATTTCGGGTTTAATTAACGCTAAAACGTTTGACTAGCCATGGTGAACAACCCTGCTATCCTGCGGGTTGACGAAGACTGATATCTCACCTCGTCGATACATACTGTCTGGCGAATCGTTTGTCAATGAATTCGGTGAACGGTAGCAAATACCGTTCAAGCGTATGTATGTATCGGTCGCCGAGCGCGGCACCTCAGTTGGGTTCGTCGGTAGGTAAGGTATATATCGTCCGCAAGTTGCGCGGGGGCACGTCTAGGCGCTCCCGGGTAAGATTCTCTATTGATAGGAGAAGACATGGCCATCATCAACAAGGGTATGTCCAGGCGTTCGTTCCTCGGCCTCACCGGCAGCGTCGCTGCTGTCGCAGGGCTTGGTCTCACCGGCTGCGGTGGCAGCTCTAGCGACGAGGGTTCCGCTTCCGGTTCCACCGATTCCGCCAACCGTGGCGGCGGCGTGATCACCGCTGGTTCCGCTTACGCTCCGTCCAGCTTCGATCCCGCCAGCACCGGCTCCGCTGTGGGCCTGGGTGCTAACTGGCACGTCGTCGAGGGCCTCTACGGCATCGATTACCACGACTACAGCACCTTCAACGAGCTCGCCACCGACGATCCCAAGTCTGTGGACGACACCACTTTCGAGGTCACCATCCGCAAGGGCGCCAAGTTCTCCGATGGCACCGAGGTCACCGCTGACGATGTCGTTGCCTCCTACACCGCTTGCGCCGCTTCCGCTACCTATGCTCCGTTCTTCCAGCCCTTCGAGTCCATCGAGGCCAAGGACGCCAGCACCGTGACGGTCAAGACCAAGGTCCCCAACTTCTCCCTGCTCAAGGATCGTCTGGCCATCGTCCGCGTTACCCCGGCCACCCAGACCGAGGAGGATCGCGCCAAGCAGCCGATCGGCTCCGGCCCCTGGATGTACGACTCTATCTCCGATACCGAGATCACCCTGGTTCCCAACCCCGAGTACAACGGTGAGTATGCTGCCGAGGATAAGAAGATCCAGTACAGCATCCTGACCGACCCCACCGCTCGCGTTACCGCTCAGCAGGAGGGCTCCACGCTCGTTATGGAGCTCGTTACCGCTGACGCCGTCGACCAGCTCGAGAGCGCCGGCTGCAAGATCGATAACGTTCAGGGTTTCGGCACCCGCTTCATCATGTTCAACGTCGCCAAGGAGCCTTGGAACAACGTCAAGGTCCGTCAGGCTGTCATGTATGCGCTCGACACCGAGAAGATGGTCAGCAACACCTTCGCCGGCCTTGCCACCGCTGCCAGCTGCTACCTGCCCAAGAGCTTCACCAACTATCATGAGGCTTCCACGGTGTACAAGACCGACGCCAAGAAGGCTAAGAAGCTCATCGAGGAGTCTGGCATCACCCCGGGTGCCATCACCCTGCGCACCACCGACAACGAGCAGATTAAGGGCATGGCCGCCCAGGTCAAGAATGACCTCGACGCTCTCGGCTTCGATGTGACCATCCAGACCGATACCTCGCCGGCCACCTACGCTGCCATCGACGGCGGCGAGGCCTACGATATCCTCCTTGCCCCTGGCGATCCTTCCTGCTTCGGCGCCGACCCCGACCTGCTGCTCAACTGGTGGTACGGCGACAACGTCTGGATGCAGACCCGTTGCCCGTGGAAGGAGTCCGCTGAGTGGCAGAAGCTCCACGGTCTCATGGACGAGGCTCTTGCCGCTGAGGGCGATGAGCAGCAGAAGAAGTGGAACGAGTGCTTCGACATCATTGCCGACAACGCCGTTCTGTACCCCGTTGTCCACGTCAAGACCGTCTCCGCTTCCTGGGACGATCCGTCCACTGCGCCCAACGGCGAGGCCCTCGATGGCTTCAAGGGCATCGGTACGACGAGCATGTCCTTCAGGGGCGTTGCGACCGTCAAGGCGTAAGACTCGCTTGAGTCTGTATGCAGGATGTCGGTCGTTGGGACCGTATCCTCATAGTTGAAACAAAGACCCGGGCGACCTCGATGTCGCTCGGGTCTTGTAATGAGTATCCGTACTCATATACCAGTTGGTCCTACCGACAAAAGAAAGGGGAGAGAACGTGAACAACTTGCTACGTTTGATTGGAAGGCGTCTTGTGGCGCTGCCGATCATGGCATTGGGCGTCACCGTCCTGGTGTTCTTCCTTATGTCGTTCTCCAAGACCGACCCCGCCTACACGGCGTTGGGTGACGGTGCCTCGCCCGAGGCGGTTGCCGAGTACCATGAGAAGTATGGTCTGGACGACCCCTGGCCTGTGCGCTACGTGCGCTATATGGGCGATTTGATCCATGGTGACATGGGCACCTATGGTGCTGCTCGCAACTCCGTTGCCAAGCGCATCTCCACGGCCCTGCCCGTCACGATGCAGCTGACCTTCATCGGCCTTGCCATCGGTGCGGTCGTTTCGTTTTTACTCGGCGTCATCGCGGCACTGTATCGCGACAAATGGCCGGACCAAGTGATCCGCGTCTTTTCCATCGCCGGCTTGGCAACCCCGTCGTTCTGGCTTGCCGTTCTGTTGATCCTGCTGTTCTCTTCCTACCTTAAGGTGCTTCCGGCATCGGGTGCTCTGCCTCACTTCACCACGAATCCGGCTGGCTATCTGGGACGTATGATCATGCCCGCTATCGCCTTGGCATTTCCGCTGACGGGCCAGATGACTCGTATCGTGCGTACCGCCATGGTCGAGGAGCTCGATAAGGATTATGTCCGTATGGCTCGCGGCGCCGGCGTTCCCGAGAAGGTCGTCGTCGGCATCAACGTTCTTCGCAATGCGCTGATCACCCCGGTCACCACCCTCGGTCTTAAGATCGGTTACCTCATGGGCGGCGCCGTCGTCATCGAGGTTATCTTCAACCTCCCCGGCATGGGCACCGCGATTCTGCAGGGCGTTCAGGGCAACGAGGCGAACCTGGTTCAGGGCGTCGTTATCGTCGTTGCTCTTGCCTTCATCATCATCAACATCGTGGTTGACATGCTCTACCTGCTCATCAACCCGCGCATCAGGACGGTGTAGATTATGGTAAAGATTCGAGAGAAGCAAACCGAGCAGCTCGAGAAGGCTGCCTCCAAGGGGCTCAAGCTCGGTGGCTGGAAGAAGATGACGCTGTCTTCTAAGATTGCCGCCGTCGTGTTGGTGCTGGTCGCCCTGACTGCGATTCTGGCGCCCCTTCTTGCCCCCTATAGCCCGGTCGAGATTTTTACGGCTCGCCAGGCTCCCGGCAACGGATTTATCTTCGGTACCGACGATAAGGGTCGCGACATTCTGTCGCGCATGCTCTACGGTGGTCGTTACTCGCTGATTATCGGCTTTGGCGCCACTGCCATGGCTCTGGTCTGCGGCTCGGTCGTGGGCGCCCTTGCGGCGGTTTCGCGCAAGGCCGTTTCCGAGACGATCATGCGTATCCTGGACATCATCATGTCCATCCCGGGCATCGCCCTCGCGGCCGTCTTCGTCTCCATCCTGGGCAACTCCGTGCCGTCGATCATCTTCGCCATCGGCTTTATGTACACTCCGCAGATTGCCCGTATCGTGCGCGCCAACATCGTGTCCGAGTACGGCGAGGACTATGTCCGCGCGGTCATCGTTTCCGGCGCCAAGGCTCCGTGGATTTTGATCAAGCATGTTCTGCGTAACTGCATTGCCCCGATCATGGTCTTCACCGTTACGCTGGTCGCCGACGCCATCATCTTCGAGGCCTCGCTGACCTTCATCGGCGCTGGTATCCAGGAGCCCACCGCTACCTGGGGCAACATCCTCGCCGACGCCCGCGGCGGCGTGCTCGCCGGCCGTTGGTGGCAGGCGCTGTTCCCGGGCCTGGCCATCATGATCACCTGCCTGGCGCTCAACATCCTTTCCGAGGGCATTACCGACGCCATGGCCGCTGCTCCCTCCGCCGCCCTGGATCCGACCGATTCCTCCAAGCGTCGCGAGGCCGACCTGCTGGTCTCCGACCCCGTTCGCGCCTACAAGGAGCAGGCCCAGTCCCTCTCCGCTCGCCTTGGCGCCCTGCGCGATGTCGAGCTCAAGCGTGACGATCGCCATGTGCCCGA
>CANRSF010000028.1 GCA_947642445.1 uncultured Collinsella sp.
CATGGGGTTGCCCCCATACGGACCTGAACCGTACGCGTCTGCCAATTCCGCCACGCCCGCGTGCAGGAATTAGAATAACGGAGCGCCATCGCGAACGCAAGAACTATTTTTGAAAAAGTTTGCAGGCATTTTCCCAAGCGGCTTGCGCGATTGTTTCGGCGTCCTCACCAGTGCGATCGACACGGTCGTTAACCAGCGCGTTTGCCGTAATGGAGATCATTGCGGGCTCGCATTCAAGACCGCGGATGGGCTCCGGAGCCATATACGGGCAATCCGTCTCGAACAAAATGCGGTCGAGCGGGGTCGCCGCAAATGCCTCGCGCACGTCGTCGTTGCGCTTAAAGGTGGCCGCACCACCATAGGCGATATAGCAGCCCAGCTTCACAAAGCGCTCCATCGTGGCGCGGTCCTCGCCAAAGCAGTGCAGCACACAACCGGCCTGGGGCACGCCCACCTCACGAAGCACGTTGTACGCATCCATATGCGAGGTGCGCTCCCCATCCGAGTCCTCGTGCCGCAGGTGCAACTCCACCGGCACGTTACGGCACGCGGCAAGCTCGAGCTGGCGCGCCATGCAGTCAATCTGCACGTTATGAGGTGCCGGCGCGATATCGTCATCATAGTCCATGTGGTAGTCCAGGCCGATTTCGCCAATACCGGCGCATAAGGGGTCATCGAGTGCGGCAACGACCTGTGCGTGAACGTCGTCGGTATAGTCCGGCGCGCCATACGGATGCACGCCGGCAAGATACTTGATCTGCGGGATATCCTGCATCGGCAGAATCTCGCGCGTCAGCCAGTCGCTATAGTCCGTCACGCTGCGCTTATCGGCAATGGGATCGAAGACCGTCACCAACAGGTCGATGCCCGCGGCTTTGGCGCGCACGAGTGTCTCGGGCACTTCTTTGCCCCAAAACGAAAGCAGATGCGCATGCGTGTCAGCAAGCGGTGCCAAGGGCACGGGACAAGCAACCGTCTTCTTTTTCTTGGTAAACGTCACGCGTTCGGCATTAGGCATCATGGATTAGCTCCTGGGCCAGACGGACAAAGTCGGCAACATCAAGCGTCTCGGCGCGCGTGGTGGGTGCGATACCGCAAGCCTCAAAGGCGGCATCGAGCACGTCCTTGGCAAAACCGTTGGCGCTCATGGAATTGCGGATGGTCTTGCGACGCTGAGCAAATGCAGCGTCAATCACGCGGGCCATAAATTCGCGATCGAGTTCTTCGGGCACCACACCGTCAACACGGTCGATACGCACGACGGCCGAGTCCACGTGCGGCGCCGGCATAAAGCAACGCGGCGGCACCTCAAAGCGACCCGTCACCTGCGCATACAGGCCGAGCTTTGCCGTATAGCCGCCATAGGTCTTGTTGCCCGGCACTGCGGCAATGCGATCGGCAACCTCCTTTTGCACCATGACGACAGCGCGCTTAAGCGCGGGCATCGTCTGGAAGAACTGAAGAATGATCGTCGCCGCCACGTTATAGGGCAGATTCGCGACAAACACCGTGGGTTCACCACCGGCGGCCTGCTCAATCTGCTCCGGCGTCACTTTGAGCGCATCGCCCATGATAAAGCGGAAGTTGGCATAGTCGGCGGCGTGGGCATCGAGCACCGGCTCAAGCTCGGGATCGGCCTCAATGGACGTAACGCACGCCGCTTCCTGCAGTAACGCAAGTGTCAACGTTCCACAACCCGGACCCACCTCGAGTACGCGCTCGTCACCTGCAAGCTCGGCAAGCTCGCAGATACGCTCGATCACATGATTGTCGATTAGAAAGTTCTGGCCCAGGCGATGCTTGGTCGCAAGGCCAAACTCCTCCAGCAGCTCCCTGGTGGCCGTGGGGTTTGCCAAAGGCGAAGTTGTCATGGTTGCCTCCTTAGCATGATGGCGGCGTCTTGAAACAAAAGGGCATGGACCGTGGCGGCCATGCCCTTACAACTAAACAGCAAATTGCCGATATGGCGCTCGCGCGGTCTCTACGCCAGACGCGGGAACAGCGGATCGCCCTTCTCGACGGGCTGACCACCAGCAAGCAGGCCCCAAGCGCAAATGCCCTTGAGGTCGTCGCTCGCGGCCTCGCCCTCACAGGACAGGCGGCGCAGAGCCTCGACAGAAGTCTGGGGCATGAGCGGCATCAGCAGGTGGGCGGCGATGCGGATGGCCTCGAGCAGGTTGTAAATCACAAATGCCAGCTCGTCAGCCTTGGCCTCGTCCTTGGCAAGCGCCCAGGGCTCGGAGTCCTCGATGTAGTGGTTGGCGGCATGGATGAGCTCCATGACCTCATCCTTGGCTCCGCCGTAATCGAGCATGTCCATCTTGGCCATGTAGCGCTCGACCAAACCGTCGGCAATCTTTGCCAGCGGGTTATCGAACGCGTCGGCAGACGCCGGTTTAGCCGGGGCGCAGCCGTCAAAGTACTTTGCGCTCATGTTGAGCGAGCGCGAAATGAGGTTGCCCCAGCTGTTGGCCAGATCGGCGTTGTAGACCTGCTCCATGCGATCGAAGCTGATGGCGCCGTCGGTGCCGGGGACCACGTCGGTCATAAAGTAATAGCGATAGCCCTCAACGCCCAGCATGTCGATAACGTCCTGCGGAGCGATGGCGTTACCGCGGCTCTTGGACATCTTCTCGGCCTTGCCTGTCTCGGCATTGCGCACGGTCAGGAAGCCGTGGGCAAAGACGTGCTCGGGCAGGGCCTCGCCGATGGCCATGAGCATGGCGGGCCAAATGACGCAGTGGAAGCGGATGATGTCCTTACCCACGATGTGGAACTGCGCGGGCCAGCGATAGGCCAGCTCGGCACGCGCCTCGTCGGTGTCGACACCGTAGCCGACGGCCGTCATATAGTTGAGCAGCGCATCGAACCACACGTAGGTCACGTGACCCTCGTCAAACGGGACCTGAATGCCCCAGTCAAAGCTCGTGCGGCTCACGGAAAGGTCGTTAAGGCCGCCCTCGACAAAGCTACGTACCTCGTTCATGCGGAACGCAGGCTCGACAAAGTCGGGGTGCTCGTCATAGAGCTTGAGAAGCTTGTCCTGGAAGGCGGAAAGCTTAAAGAAGTAGGACTCCTCCTGCACGCGCTCAAGCGGACGGTGGCAGTCGGGGCATAGATGCTGGCCGACGCTGCCGTACTCCTCGTCGCCCTTCTGGACCTGCGTATCAGTGAAGTAGGTCTCGTCAGGCACGCAATACCAACCGTCGTAGCTGCCCTTATACAGGTAACCGGACTCCTTCATGCGCTCCCACAGATACTGCACGGCATGATGCTGGCGCGGCTCGGTGGTGCGGATGAAGTCGTCGTTGGAAATCTCGAGCTTGCTCCAAAGCTCCTTGAAGTGCGGGGCCTGGCTATCGGTCCACTCCTGCGGCGTCATGCCATGCTTGGCTGCGGCCTCGGCGACCTTCTCGCCGTGCTCGTCCATGCCGGTCAGGAACTTGACGTTATAGCCGGCGGAACGGCGATAGCGAGCCTGAACGTCGGCGATGATGGTGGAATAAGCCGTGCCCAGGTGCGGATCGGCGTTGACGTAGTAGATGGGCGTCGTGATAAAGAACGAAGGCTTGCTTTGATCCATGGGGTTTGTCCTCCAGAAAAACGTTGCATACAGAGGATGATTCTAGCGCAAGGGCTGGATATCCTCCATCTATTGCATATCGAGCACCATGGCATAGACATCGCGCTTGCGGCGCGAATACTTCTGAGACAGGCGCTTGGCCACCGCAGACGCGGGCTCCCCCTCCTCGAGCGCGGCGCGGATATCCTCGCGCAGGGCCTCGTCGGGATCCGCTGCCGTGGCGCCGACCGGCACGATACCGGCCTCCTCATCCTCGCTCGGTGGCGCGATGACCAGCGCAATCTCGCCCTTTACCTCGCCGCGAGCACGCAGCTCCTCGGCAAGCTGGTCAGCGGGCCCGCGCAAGACCTCCTCGTGCAGCTTGGTGAGTTCGCGGCAGACGGCAACCTCACGCTGGGGAAAGACCTCCGCCACGGCCTCGAGCGTCGCCACGATGCGATGTGGAGACTCGTAGAAGATGAGTGCGCCGGGCACCACGGCAAGGCGCTGCAAACGGCGCACACGGTCGCCGTGCTTTCGGCCCAAAAAGCCCTCGAAGAAAAAATGCTCGCAGGGAATGCCGGACGAAACAAGCGCCGTGACGCAAGCAGAGGGCCCGGGAATAACTTCGACGGGCACATCGGCCTCACGCGCCGCCTCGACCAGCGCCTGGCCGGGATCGGACACGCTCGGCATGCCGGCGTCCGAGGCAAAAGCGAGGGTCTCCCCCGCCAGCAGACGGTCGACCAGGCCGGCGGCGCGGCTGGCGATCACATTCTCGTCGCAACGGACAAGCGGCTTGGAAATGCCCAGGTGCATCAGTAGCTTTGACGTCACACGCGTGTCTTCGCAGCAAATGGCATCGGCAGCGGCAAACGCCTCGCCAACGCGCGGGGACAGGTCGCCCAGGTTGCCGATGGGCGTGCCGACCACATAGAGTTTGCCCGTATGGGCGCTGTTTTGCGTCATATCAACCTATTCAATCATGCCGCGCTCGAGCGTACCGAGCGCCGCGCGGGCGTCCCATGCTGCAATGCGCTTCTCGGTCTTCCACGTTTGGAAGAACCAACCGGCAGCCGGCGCAAACGAAGCCAGCTGGTTGGCGATAAACACGCGCTCGTAGGCATTGCGGCCCTCGGGCGTAACCGACGAGTTGGCAAAGATCGCCGCGCCCGACCATTCGCCCACCAGCACGGGGAACCCAGTCGAAATCGCTTCTTTAAGCTCGCGCTTGTTACGCGAAATCGCCGTCGTCAGCCCGCGAGGGCTCGTGATGTCGAGCGCATACTCGTCGCGGTAATGGTACAGGTGAAGGTCCATGTAGACGTTCTTGTACTTGGCGCCGCGCATAAAATGCTTCCACTCGCTGGGATGCCCCGACGACGAGAAGACGACGATCTTATCCTCGGGCATATACGAACGGACGAGCTCGTAGGCATCGCGATAGAAATTGCGCAGGTAGTGAGCAGGAATGCCATCCGTCATGGTGAAGAGGCTCTTGCGAACGCTCATCTGCGGCGTGTCCAGCAGCTCAATGCCCAGCAGGCTCTCGGCCTCGCCATAGCGATCGGCCAAGCGCTCGAGCACGTCGAGTGCGACATGACGGCCGTTGGTGGACGAATGCCACTCGGCAACAGCCTCCGGCGTGGTGGGCGAATCGTTGGAATCGCCCTGGCCACCGGGCACGGTTGCCAGATCGAGCAGCACGCGGATGTCGTACTTGGCAGCCCACTCAATTGCGCGGTCGATGTAATCGACAACCGATATGTAGGAGGCATCGGACTCCTGTGAGCCAAAGGCATACCAGGGCACCGGCAGACGCACGGCATTGAGACCGATCTGCGCCATGCGGCGAAAATCGTCCTCGCTCACAAACGTCTCGTAATGACGGCGCATGCGCTCGTTATAGGCGGCGGTACCCATGGCCTCCTGTAGCTCAGCCGCGTTGGATGCACCGGTCGCCGCGTACAGCGACGGGGTCACCCAAGGCTCGGGAATAAACCAGCCAGAGAGATTAACGCCGAGTATCCTCTCCATCACTGCCCCCTTCGGATCATGCAGGTCGAACCCGCATCGTATTGCGTAGGATAAGTATCGTTTTGAGTATACCCGCGTGTGCGGACAGGCGACCGAACGGTCTGCAAAGTGACGCGAAAGTGGGAGGAATGTCTGGGATGCGCTTTCCGCAGGGGACTACATAAAAGAAAAGGACCCCTTTGCAGAGATCCTAGTCAATTCAAGGTGGCGGGGAAGGGAATCGAACCCCTGACACGAGGATTTTCAGTCCTCTGCTCTACCAACTGAGCTACCCAGCCATTTGAGGTGTGCCTTGTTTCAAGGCTTGATTAGTATAACCAAGGACGCGTTCCGGTCAACCGAGAATTTTAAAAAAGTTTTTGAGCACAGCCTCGGTTCTATAAATCGGCACGTCAGAGGCATCAGCCGGCAGCAAGAAGTTTTTCGCTCAGAGCCGCACGGGCAAACTCACTTGGCGTCATCCCCTCGGCAGCCGCCCGTCGACGAATGGCCTCCTTCATTCCCAGAGGAATCTTGACCGACAGCGTTGCCGTCCCCTCGCCTGAGAGCGGGGGCCGTCCATGCACGATCCCACCAACGGTGTGTTCGCCATCCGGAAACTCTCCGCGCTCGTACGACTCGCACCACGCGTCAATCATTTCATCCGTTACAACCTGACCATTAGCGGCCGTATACGTCTTGCCCATCATCGACCCCTTCCGTCAGGTGCTTTTTAGAGTTGGGATGGATCTCAACATCCATGCATCTTCTCCTCCATCTTACCCAATTTCGTATGACGAAAGTCCACTGTCGCCAATTCTTAAGCCGGCACGCGTTGGAGAGCAGGGGTCGAAACAATGATTGAAGGACGCTCTAGTACGGCCCAGGCGCCGGGGCAGGAGCACATACGCCAGGGACGTACGTTTTCGTAGCATACGAGGACATAGCCACGTGCATCGATAAAGGCGATATCGATGGGATAGGCCATAAAACACGTATGGACCGAAGAGCAGCGTGGAAATGCCATGACGAGCGGCAGACCGTTGGCGGCAACCGGACACCGTCCCAGCATGCCGCGCAGGCGCACGGCAAACGACTCCGCCACCGCAAACTCGGCCGGCGTCCAGCCCAGCCTATTGAGTGCCCGCGCGTAGGCGATGTAGGACGAGACCGCGGTCACATGACCACCCCCGGACGCCATGGATCGACCGTCACCGCGCGCTCGTGCGACAACGTTGTCGGCGCCCCCAGCGGAACGCCAGCGATGCTGAGAGAAGTCGGCCACGGCTCATAGTGCATGGTGCAGGTGTAGGTCCTAAACGTACCGGATAGGGAGAGCAGGCCACCATCCGATGCCTCCGCGCCTTGCTCGCTCGACACTTCGATCTGCAAGTCATAGCCTTCCATGGCATTCAGAATTTGAGTCTGAACCGTCGCCGAGGCATCGGCAGAGCTTTCGTCGCCCTCCCCCTCCGACGCCACGGCGTGCGCCAACACGATGTCGGGTACCACGCGGTCGAAGCGCGCGACAGCGCCGGCAAAGATCATGACGTTGTACACGATGAGTGCCAGCACCAGCAAAACGGGCGTAACCACCGCCATCTCCACCGTCGCTTGGGCGCGCTCCTCGCGCAGACGCATGCGGATACTCATTACGACCCACCGCCCAGAGTGCCAACCAGCGTGGCGATATCGACAGTAAGTGGGATGGAGCCGCCGCCGGGCAGAGGAATCTCCGCAAGCGTGAACACCGTACCGCTAATGGTGCGTTCGACTTGATATTCCAACGCCTCGCAAAGTGCCTTGGGATCGGTCACGCCCAACGGAATACTTCGCAGCTTGTCTTGCGCTTGAGAGAGACCGGCAATGTCAGACCCCGGACTCTTAATGACGTTGGCGGAATCGGTCAGCACTGGCTTTCGCAGGCGCAAGTCGCACGGTTCCAGACCCAACGCCGCCACGGACGCCGAAACGGTATCGCCGAGCCACGATGCAATGGAGCCCAACGCGCCGCTGCCCCCTCCTAGGCCTTTAATCATCTCGTCCATAAGTTCGTCGGCCGAACCTTGGATATCACCGTATCCTACGAGCAGCCGTCCCCAAACATCCATGACGCCGTCGAGCACGCCGGCAACGCCGCCCGAGCGTTCCTTCAATGTCGAGAAAAAACGCGAAAGCACGTTGTTTTGCGCCGTCGCCTCATCGGGCGCCAGCACCGCGGCAGAGATGGCACCGCAACCGTCAAGCTCAACCGCCGTGTTAAACGAGGAGTTAAGTTGATCGGGGCTGGTCATATCGCCCGAAACCGCAAGGGCAACCACGCCGTTGCGACCGGGCGGCGCGATACGCGGACGCTTGCCCGAAAGCGCTTTAATGGCCTGATCGAATGCGCTTCCCGCGCGATCGGCCTCGCCTTCGGTCTGTCGCTCGAGCTCAAGCTCTTTGTTGCGGCATTCGGAGTAGTCTTCCATGGCGTCTTTGAACTTGTCAAAGTGATACTCGAAGCCGTTTTCGATCGATGTAGAAGGAGCGGCGACGGCACCCAGTGTCTTGACTCCAAAATGGCAGCGGTCGCATGCTTCTCTCCCGTCAAAGTCAGCAACCGATGACAGTCCTCCCGGCGCTCCCTTTTTATAGTTTGGGCAGCTGGTTCCATAATGGATGTACGTCTTGCCGTCATTGCTGCTCGTTGGCCACGCAGCATCGGTATAAAGGTCGCTCGCCCTGACCTCGTCCGCATTGCGCGGCAGCAGCGGCAGGTCCGCGACAACGCTCGTACCGTCGTCCACAATGGAAGCACGCCCGAGCTCTTCACCGGCATACCGATAGAACGCCTTTCGAGCGGCAGACTCCGCCTGCATCTCGACACCGCTTCCAAGCGGCTTTTCGTTAGCCAGGCGCTGACGGTAATATGTTCTCGCTCGGTCAAGCGCCACCTGGGGCTCCCACGTGACGCTCGATGCGTAATGTGGGTTGAGCTCGCCCGGCAGCGACGCCAGCTTCTTCGCGCGCTCCCACATGCACGAACAGCTGCCGACCGAACCTTTATCCGATCCACCGCAATCCGCTAGCCAGGCACGCTCCTTTGCCTTCGCCGTCTCCTCCGATGCTTTTTGTAGCTCCTCGGCCGCGCGCTCCAGATCTTCCGACGCATCTTTAATGGCATCGGTCGAGATCTCGGAACCCTCGAGCGCAACAAAATCAGACTCGGATGTCCTGGGCACGGCAAGCGCCGTACCGGTATAGCTCACGCTATCGGTATCCTGCGCCGACACCGCCTGTGTAGCTCGCGCAGCAACCAGATACGGCAGAGCCGTCTCGATTTTCTGTAAGCCTTCCGATGCGCTTTTGGCAAACTTGTTGCGCGTTTTAATGATCTCAATCCCGGTGTCGACCATATTGCCGGCAACCGGCTCGGCACCCGGGATGAGGATGGCGACCAGGCCCGTCCCGATCGTGGCAAACCCCGCCAGCCCCAAACTCAAGATGCTCGCATCAACCACCGTGGCAGCCGTGTGATAGGACGACACTACGTTGGCACCCGCCAGCGCGCCGCTATCGGCCGCCACCTGGGTATCCCCGGAACGCGACATGCTCCATATCGCCGCGGTTGACGAAAACAACAACGTGAGCACCACTAGGATGACCACGGCAGAGGAAAGCGTGGTGTAGGCACCGTCTTCAATAAACAGGTCGATACCGGCTCGACCCATAAAGCCGCCTCGTTTGCGATGGCAGCTCGGACGGCGCGTCAAAACGCGTCTAGACCAGAAACGCTTAATCCCATGCAGCAATCCACGAATCATAATCTCCCTCCAGCCATTCGGGACGCGATTGATACGAGACATCGACCTTGAGCTCAACGTAGCCGCCCTCGGCGGTACCACCCATAGCCTGCGCAAACGCACCGATCACAGGCAACGGCTTGACCTCGCCGG
The DNA here is from genome assembly GCA_947642445.1 of uncultured Collinsella sp. Lineage (GTDB taxonomy): Bacteria > Actinomycetota > Coriobacteriia > Coriobacteriales > Coriobacteriaceae > Collinsella. The sequence continues at coordinate 9,517 of CANRSF010000028.1, forward strand.
AAACGGACACGGACGAGACGCTACCCGCACCGGCCCGGCCAAGCTCGATATCCCACGACAACGGCCCGCCGGCATGAAAGATCGAAACGTCGGGCACTGCGGCAAGCCGGCGGCGGGTGAACTCCTTAAGATCGTCGTCCTCCGCCGTCGTCGTGGTCATGAGCCGCGCGGTCTCGGCGGCGGCAGACTCCATGACCGCGCGCGTATAGAGCAGGCACACCGGTTGCAGTGCGAGAAGGATGAGCGTCAGAAACGTCGGCAGCAAAAAAGCGGCCTCGACCGTAGACTGCGCCCGGTCCTCGCACGCGATATCAATACAACGCGATGTCCTTAGCGCCCGCAGCGGCGTCGATAACCGACGTCGAGACAACGCCATGGGATGCCGCCCGCTCGACCAGCGCCGCCAAGCGCCCATCGGTGCCAGCACGCCAAAGCCCCGCGATCGCCAGCACGATGGAAAGCAGCGCCACCGTGACGATGGCGTATTCGACCGTCGCCTGGGCAGATTCCTCGCGCAGGACGTCATGCATTTCACGATCCCTCCTTTGAGTCCGTTGCCTGCGGGCTCAGGCGCACGGCGCGCAGACGACACGAAGCATCGCCAGCATCCGCGGCAATTGTCACCATATCGACCCAGCCGCGTTCGTCGCGCACGATGGCGCCCCACACGTTTCCCTTGATGTCGAGATAGCCGCTCAGAGCAAGTTGCGCCGTGGGTACCTCGCGATAGGCACGCAGCATATCCGCCGCCGCTTCGGTCATCGGTCGGTCCTCGGACCATGCAAGCCGGACCGCAATCGCGTTGCCCTCAGGCGAATCCGTCGCAGTGCCAGACCGCTTGTCGAGCGTCCGCAGAAAGGTTTGCGCCGTGACAGCGACATCCGAATCGTCCGCATCTCGCATCTCATCTTTTTGAGACGCCACCGCCGAATCTGAGCCCAAATCGGAGGCGGTCCCAGGACGCTGCTGCCGCGCGGCGTTAAGCCCCCAAAGCACCGCCGCTATCGCCACGGTCAGGCAAGCAAACACCAGCAGCACCCCGATGGGGCGCTCGCCCTCTACAGGCTGTTGATGCCCTCGCTGATAGCGTTCCATAGATCTTGGACCTTGCCCTTAAATGCGACGATGGCGATAATCGCGATCACCACGAGCACGCCGACCAAGATGGCATACTCGGTGGTACCCTGTGCGCTCTCCTCCTGCAATAGTTCCTTGGCGCGCTGACGAACATGTGCCGCCCGGCAAAACGCCCAGCCCTGGACCTTGCCAGCAGCGTCAGTCATCGTGTTCATGTATTCCTCCCTACATCATCCCGCCTGCTCCCAGCAGCGGGCCCAATATGGACAGAAGCAACGCCGGCAAGATGAGCATGCCGGTGGGAATCAGCAGCTTGACGGGCGCACGCTCGATCTCACGCTCGACCGCGGCGCGATGAGCCGCACGGATCTCGCGACTTTGAGCGGCCAGCGTCTCGGCAAGTGGGGCACCCAGGGCGAGCGCCTGCCCCACCGTGATGGCAAAGGTCTCAAGCGCTCGCACGTCCAGGTCGCGCGCGGCGGCCAACAACTCGTCCTCACGCGTGCCCACGCCCACCTGCCACGCCATGCAGGCCCGCTCAAGTCGAAGAGCCAGCACTGACCGGCGGTTGGCACAGAAAATCTCAAGCGCCGCATCAAACGAAAGACCGGCCGAAAGACCCAAGCGCACAACATCGATCATCTCGGACACTTCGCCGAGCGACACTCGCGCCGGGCTGCCCGCTCCAACCGCGCCCTTCACTCGCGCGGTCAGAGCATCGACCACCGAGCGACCCGCGGCAGCGACCAGCACCGCCTCGCGCTTGCAGGCCCCTGCGATCTTGCGTGCATCCGCCCGATCCAAACCCGTCGCGACAAATACACTCAGGGCGCACAGGCAAGCCGCAACTGCAACCGGGGCGCTCATAGCTCCACCCGCATAATGCGCCGGATAACCACCAGGGCAACGGCGTTGAGGGCAAGACCCAGCACCACAGCGCCCGCGCCGGCAGGCGTCGCAAGACCGCGACGAAAATCTGCCGAAAGCAGCGCCAACACCGCGCACATGCCCGCCGGCATCGCCGCGACCATATGCGCAGACATGCGAGCCTGCGACGTCTTAACATCCAGGCGGCGCTTGAGCTCAATGCGCTCCCCCACCATGCTCGACGCCTCGGACAGTAAGTCGGCAAGCGGAGCGCCGGTGCGCTGAGACACCTTAAGCGCCAAGGTCACAAGCGAAAGACCGGGGGCGTCGATACGCACGAGCAAGTCATCGAGCGCGTCGGTCGCCGAGATGCCGCAATCGATCGCCGCCGCCACCCGCAAAAACTCGGTATGCACTGGCTCTTGCGCATGAGCGCCCACAAAGCGCATGCCCTGGGCCAGCGAATGTCCCGAGGCAAGCGACATGGAAAGTGCGGTAAACGCCTCGGGCATTGCCTCTTCTGCATCGTGTTGCTCGCGCCGGCTCTCAAAGCCATCCCGAGCGGCACCAACGGCAAACGGAGCAACAAGTCCCAAGGCAAATCCGAGGGGCGATAACGACACCATCGTTAGTAAAACGCAGCAGACACCGCTCGATAGCAGCAGAAACGCCAAACGTCCCGAAGCATCTTCGATCACGAGGCCAAGGCGATGCGCCGGAGCCAGCGATGCCCACGAACGGGCGATCTTTTTCAGCAGATCGTTTTCCACCAGCTCACGCGGCAGCTTCTCTGCCACCGTCTCGAGCGCCTGACGTGCCAGCTCCGCCGGCGGTACCTGCGGCACACGAGGTTCCGCCCCGCACGCCGTCGCGACAGAAAGCCCTGCCAAGCCCCCTACGACGAGGGGCACAGTGATCTCCATTCGTCCACCTCCTCTTGTGTGAGCGTCCCCGACCGCAGGCCTTCTGCGATAAACGGCGGCTCGCGGTCAAGCGTCCAGGTGCGCTCGGCGGCATCGAACGTCACATAGCGCTCGAGCTCTACGCCGCCCGATGCGGCGCGTCGCACCCCCGAATACGAGGAGACGAAGCGCCTGCCATCGGCGTGGCGCTCGGACATCACGATACCGTCGAGTGCCATGGCAATCTGCTCCTCGATGAGCTCGCTCGGCAGATCGATGCCATAACGTGCAAGCAACGTCAGACGCACCACGGTCTCCTGTTCTGAACCCGCATGAAGCGTGGTGAGCGACCCGTCGTGGCCCGTGTTCATGGCCTGCAACATGTCGCAGCACTCGGCACCGCGCACCTCGCCCACCACGATGCGGTCGGGGCGCATGCGCAGGGCATTAGTCACCAGGTCGCGGATCGTCACCGCGCCCTCGCCCTCAATTGAAGCCTCGCGCGCCTCTAGGCGCACCACGTGCGGATGATGCGCAAACTTGAGCTCGGCAGAGTCCTCGATCGTCACGATGCGCTCGCCGGTGGAAATCTCACATGACAACGCGTTGAGCAGGGTGGTCTTACCAGATCCCGTGCCTCCCGCAACCGCCAGGTCCTGTCGCAGCGACACCGCACACGACAGCAGCTGCGCATACCAAAGCGGCAGCGATCCCAACCCCACGAGCTCGTCCAGCGAGCAGATACGGTCCGAGAACTTTCGGATGGTGAGAATCGGTCCGTCAATCGCCACAGGCGGAATCACCGCGTTGACGCGATAGCCCGTTTTGAGGCGGGCGTTGACGATGGGGCTGCGCTCGTCGATACGGCGGCCAAGTGGCGAGATAATGCGGTCGATAAGCACACGGATCTGCTCATCATCCTCAAACGCATGCTCGATGGGGTACAAGACGCCGCCGCGTTCAAAGAAAGCCGAGCGGCAGCCGTTGATCATGATCTCGGTAACGGTGTCGTCCTCGATGAGCGGCTGCAACGGCCCCAAGCCCACCACGTCATCCAAAATCTCGTCAATGATGGTCTCGCGCTCGGGCGTCGCGAGATCGGTCGGCTCCTCAACATTGAGCGCCGCCTCCACCGCAGGACGCAATTCCGAGCGGGCAAGTGCCGGGTCGATATAGGCGCTGATACGCGCCACTTCGTCGTAACCCATGCGGTCCATCACGGCGCGCTTGGTGCGTCGTTTCACGGCGCGGCGACGCCCCACATCTACAGGCGCTGCCGCCGCCGCAGCGCCGGCAGCCTTAATCCTCGTTTGCAGGCTCATCGCTGATCACCCTCGCGCGACCAGGGAAGGCGGATACGTGGGCGTTCGGTGCGCGTTGCACGGTCGGCGACCATATCGCTCCAAGGGCCGACGGCGCACCCCAGTTCCACGAGCATCTCGCGCGTGGCCTCGCGCACGCTAGTCGCAAAAGCGCTGGTCTGCCCCACTGCCTCGTCAGCGCGCCCAAACGCCATGAGCGCGGCGAGATCCTGCCCGCCATCGGCGATACGAATCTTGGAGCTTAACGCACAGGCAATCTCAAAGCGCATGGCGACGTCCTCGTCTGCCCCGCGCGCACCGAACCGGTTGAACACGGCGCTCATGCGCGTGCGCGGCACACCTACTCGACCTGCCAGTTCAATGACGCGCGATGCCGATGCCGCGGACGACACCGCCGCATCGCCAACGACCAGGCAACGGTCGCTCGCCGCCACCGCAGCCGCCACGGCGTCGCCCCAAAAGACCGAGGTATCGATAAAGACCACGTCGGATTCGCGACGCAGAACATCAAGCAGTAGCTCCACCGGACGTGCCATGAGCTCGGCTTGCTCGGGCGCCGCGACGGGACCCCAGAGCGTAACGCCCGGCGCCACGCGCATCGAAGCGGCTACGATATCCGGCTCGGTGAGCATGCCCGCCGCCGACGGCTCGATAAGTGCCGCCATATCGCGCGGAGCATCGACGCCCAACAAGTCGTAAAGGTTTCCAAACATCAGGTCCAGGTCGAGCACGGCGGCACGCAAGCCCAACAGCGACGATGTGTGTGCCATGGTGGCAACGATCGTCGACTTGCCGCAACCGCCCGAACCCGAAACAGCACAGACGACCGGTGCCCGACGCGACGGAATCGAAGCGTCCGCCGACAGCGCGGGGGCTGACGGCGCAGGAACCGGCGACACGGACGCGGGCGATAACATCCCCGTCTCCCCCGCCGCGGTCACGTGCTGAGTCCAAGCCGGCATGGCAGGCTGCCCGGTCTGCGGTTCCGAAGCTAAAGACGCAGCGGCACACGGCTCGCCAGCCCCGGCAAAACCCTCGACCTCGTCGAGCTCATCGGCCAGATTTACGCCGTGCACGTATCCCATATCTTCAGCCAGAACGTCATCGCCATACGGCACCGGCCCTCCAGCGTCATCGTATACAAGGGGGTTCCGGGGGCGCCGACCATGCTCGGCTTCCGCTTTTCCATAATCATCAACACGCGGGCCTCTTGTAGCGCGAGGCGCCCCGGGTTCCCTATCAACAAAAGCATCGGGCTCAATCGTCATGCGCCGATCGGAATCAACCGCTCCCTCGCCCGCGCGCCCGTTGCCGCATATACTGTGCGCAGCGATGACCTCGGTCGCCCCCGCGCGAAACAGCCCCTCGATATCCGACGGATCGAGCGCTTCTATCAACACGACCACGCGACTCACGCGGCCTTCGGCCGTCAGGCGCGCAACAGTCTTGCGCACATCTTCGGTATCAAACAGAGACGCCGCGATGATGGCAGCCCCGCGGCGCGACGGAAACGCCCGCGCCATGGAAACCAGCCCGTCCAGGTCACCCACGCGAAGCACCTGTGCACCCGCGTCACGGCCCTCGACTTCCCGCTGCAACAGCCCGTAATCGCCGCACGCGCAGCACGCAAGCCAGATCGCCTTCATCACTCGTCGCCTCCGCTCTTTTTGCCGCGCGCCGTGGCGGGAATCGTCAAGCTGACCGTTCCCTTGCCCGAGGCGCCCAGCAGTTCCTTGACGTCTTCGGGGTCAGCCGCCAGCGTCACCCATTCGATCTTGCCCTCGCGCGTGGCACCGGAATCCTCACTGGTATCGATCACGTACGCGCCGCACAGCCGATCGGTTACGCCGTCTTTTTGCACGTACACGTCCACGTAGCTGCCCACGCCCGCAGCACCGCCGACCGAGTGCTCGGCATCGACCGCCACCGAAACGGCGACCTTGCCCTTAGGCACCTCGAGCTTGTGGCTCTCGGCCTTGGTGTAGACATTGCAGATCACGGCGTTTTTGGGAATACGCGAAGTCGTCACGTCGCCGCGCACCTGGCGCAGCTCGGTCGCCGCGTCACGCGGCAGCAGGCTCGTCAGCCATTCCTGGGTTATGACATTGGTCTCATCGAGGGTCTCGCCCACATCGATATCGCGCGCCGCGACGCATACCTCGACGCGATCGCCACCGTACTTGGCCAAGGTCTCAGCCTGGACCTGTTCGGCTTGCGAGCGGATCGATGAGCCGTAAACCATGCAGAGCAGAGCAGCGAGCACGCCCGCGACCAGACTGATGGCGATGCGCTTGCTCTTGTTCACGGCCGCTCCTCTCATGGCAGTGCCGGGCGAATGCCCGTACCACCATTGTCTGGGCGGTCAGAGTGCAAAGCGGCGCAATCGCAATCTTGGTTTTCGATGTCAAACCAATCGCTGACCAAAAGCTGACCAGCCCGTCAAGCTCGTGGCAAGGTTTTGGTCAGCACGTCAGCAAACTGCATGTTTCGAGGCTTTTCCGCAGCAAAAAGCCGTCTCCCGAACAGTTGGGAAACGGCTGTCATAGGAAAAATCAATTACAGATGGACATCGGGATCGAGCATTTGAGCACTCACGCGCATGGATAACGCCAGGTTTTGGAACGTTTCCAGACGCAGGCTATCGATCTGCCCGGCGTCCTCGGCCTCGCGAACGGCGCAACCCGGCTCATGGATATGCGTGCAATCGCCAAACCGGCACGCGCGCGATGCCTCGACAATCTCGGGGAAGGCGCGGGCCAGTCCCCGCTCGTGACCCACGAGCGGTAGGCTGCGCAGGCCCGGGGCATCGGCGATCACGCCGGCGTCGCCCGGCAGCGTCACCATCACGCGCGCGACGGTAGTGTGACGGCCCTGGTCGTCGCGTTCGCGCACACCGCCGGTCGCCAACGTATCGTGGCCCAGCAGCGCATTGAGCAGCGTCGACTTGCCGGCACCCGACTCGCCCAGAATCATGGCGCAGCTCCCGGCGGGCACGCAGGCACGGACCTCGTCCAGGCCGCGGCCCTCGGCAGAGGACGTCACGATCACGCGCACGTCCGGACCCACCAGGCGGCGCACGCGGTCCAGATCGCGCTCGAGTTCCTCGGCATCGCAGCGGTCAGCTTTGGTGAGTACCACCACCGGTTCGGCATCGCAGTCGAGCGCCAACACCAGCGAGCGCGCCACGCGGTCGAGCAGCACCTCGCCGGCACCGAGCGCCTGCACGATTAGCACGCTATCCACGTTGGAGCAGAGCACCTGACGCTCCCCGCGGGCACGGCCGCGCCAACGCTCAAAGCTCGTACGGCGCGGCAGCACGCACTCAATCACGCCCATATCGTGCCCGGGAGCGCGGCGCACCGCCACACGATCGCCCACGGCAGGCAGCAGGACCTCGTCCTCGCCGCGTGACTTGGCAAACCCCACAGCATGCTCGGCACGAAACGTGTCATCGGCAGTCGCCACCAGTGGAAACCCGCGATCCAAGCGCACCACGGCGCCAAGCTGCATCTGCTCGGGCTCCTCGACATGCGCGCAGAAATCATCAAAGGCAGCCTGCTGGGCTTCATCGACCGGCAGGTCATCAAACGCCGGAACGTCCCGCAGCGCGTCAAGCCCCGGTACACTCGCCAGCAACTCCTCAGCAGATGCAGGGGGTTCGGTCGCGAGCTTCCGACGACGATCACGCTTAGCCCGCGCCCCCGTCGTCTTTTTCTTAGCCTTAGCCTTAGCCTTAGCCACAAACGCCTCCCAGCACCCAAAATCACAACTGAGCAGGTATTTTAAATCAAAAAGAGCTGGCCGGGCAAAGCCCTAAATCAAAAAGAGCCGGTCGAGCAAACGCTCGACCGGCTCACAAACTTTCCCTCAGCCCTTTATCATCCGCGCGGGAGAAAAGCCAGCAAGGATACCGCAGGGCCCGCCCGCCGGGAGGGGTTTCCTAAGGGCACATCCCGCAGCCGCAAAGCGGCGAGGACGTGCCCGTGGAAACCCCGCAGGCGGTCGGACCCGGACAGGAACGTTACTCTTTCTCCACAGCGCGCATGATCGCCTTGTAGATCTCCATCAGCGGAATAATCAGGAAGGCAAGGCCCAGGGCAGCGACAACGCCCTTGAGCTCAAGCGTTACGGGGCCAAAGAACATCTCAGCAAGCGTCGGCTGCACGGTTACGATCACCGTCAGCACCAGCGCCAGCGCGGCGGAAGCCCACAGCCACTTGTTCTGCTTCTTCATGGTGAACAGCGACGCACGACGGCTGCGCATATTGAAGCAGTGGAAAATCTCGACCATGTTGAGCGTGATGAACGCCATCATCACGCCTTCCTCGTCGGCATTGCCGGCGATCATATCGGCGATGTGGATGTAGCCCATGTCAAAGTACACGCCCACAAAGAAGCTCGCCAGCACCAGCACGGTGATGATCAAGCCCTGGACCACACAGTCCAGGCCCATATTACCGGCAAAGACGCCGTCCTTGGCGTTGCGCGGCTTGCGCTTCATGATGTCGCCCTCGGCATCCTCCATGCCCAGCGCGAGCGCGGGGAAGCAGTCGGTGACCAGGTTCACCCACAGCAGCTGCACCGGCTGGAAGATGGTAAAGCCGATGAGCGTGGCGATAAACACCGAGAACACCTCGGCAAGGTTAGCCGAAAGCAGGAACTGGATGACCTTGCGGATGTTGTCGTAGATGCGACGGCCCTCTTCGCAAGCACCGATGATGGTGGCGAAGTTGTCGTCGGCGAGCACCATGTCGGCGACGTTCTTGGTAACGTCGGTACCGGTGATGCCCATGCCCACGCCGATGTCGGCGCGCTTGATGGACGGGGCGTCGTTGACGCCGTCGCCCGTCATGGCCACGATCTGGTCGCGCGACTTCCAAGCCTCGACGATGCGGGTCTTGTGCTCGGGCTGGACGCGGGCGTACACGCCGTAGTCCTCGATGTGCGCGTCGAGCTCCTCGTCGCTCATGCGATCGAGGTCGGCACCGGTGATGGCATGGCTGCGATCGGTGACGAT
>CANRSF010000029.1 GCA_947642445.1 uncultured Collinsella sp.
GGGGAGATGGCTGACCCTCCCTTGTCGAAGTCGGCCCTCTACCATCGAGTTTTGAGGCTTGAAAAGCTCATTGAAGCAAACAGGTAGTTTATAGTATCGACTTATATACGGATTTAGCTGCTATTTTATTCTTTAAAACGTTTTAACGTAAATTTGATTTTCAATTTCGACTATTCTCGTGAAATTCAAGTCAAAAAAAAGGTATATTAGGCGAGTGGTTAGTTTGTGGGCCTCAACGGCGGGCGCTGTAGCTCGCGGGGGCCTTACGAAAGGAGACACAATGGCAGTAAAGGTTGCTATTAACGGCTTCGGTCGCATCGGTCGTCTGGCTTTCCGTCAGATGTTCGGTCATGAGGGCTCCGAGATCGTCGCTATCAACGACCTCACCTCTCCCGATATGCTCGCTTACCTGCTGAAGTACGACTCCACGCAGGGCAACTACGCTCGCGATCACGAGGTCGTTGCTGGCGAGGATTCCATCACCGTTGACGGCAAGGAGATCAAGATCTACAAGGAGGCCGACGCCAACAACCTGCCTTGGGGCGACCTCGACGTCGACGTCGTTCTCGAGTGCACCGGCTTCTACACCAGCAAGGCTAAGGCTCAGGCCCACATCAACGCTGGCGCCAAGAAGGTCGTCATCTCCGCTCCGGCCGGCAGCGATCTGCCCACCATCGTGTACAACGTCAACCATGAGACGCTGACCGCTGAGGACAACATCATCTCCGCTGCTTCCTGCACCACCAACTGCCTCGCCCCGATGGCCAAGGGTCTGAACGACTTCGCTCCCATCGTGTCCGGCATCATGACCACCATTCACGCCTGGACCGGCGACCAGATGCCGCTCGACGGCCCGCAGCGCAAGGGCAACAAGCGTCGTAGCCGCGCCTGCGCCGTCAACATCGTCCCCAACACCACCGGTGCTGCCAAGGCTATCGGCCTGGTTCTCCCCGAGCTCAACGGTAAGCTCATCGGTGCCGCCCAGCGCGTCCCGACGCCGACCGGCTCCATCACCAACCTCTACGCTGTCGTTGACAAGAAGGTCACCGTCGACGAGGTCAACGCCGCTATGAAGGCCTACGCTTCCACCATCTCCGAGACCTTCGGTTACAACGAGGACGACATCGTCTCCACCGACATCATCGGCGAGACCCACGGCTCCATCTTCGACGCCACTCAGACCATGTGCTCTGACCTCGGCAACGGCCAGACCCTCGTTCAGGTTACCTCTTGGTACGACAACGAGAACTCCTACACCTCTCAGATGGTCCGCACCATCAAGTACTTCGAGAAGTTCGTTGCTTAATTTAGCTTTTAGCGAATAGCTCGTTGAGCGTCTAAAGAAGGGCGCGGCCTCATAGGGCTTACACCCTAGGGTCGCGCCCTTTTTATAGGAAATCGTCTGCCGTAATGGGAGGCAGACACGTACGAAAGGTAGAAGCAAACATGGCCTTTACCAAGAAGACCGTCCGCGACATCGATGTCGACGGCAAGCGCGTTCTCGTCCGCGTTGACTTCAACGTGCCTATCAAGGATGGCGTCGTTGGCGATACCACCCGCATCAAGGCTGCCCTGCCCACCATCAACTACCTCGTTGAGCACAACGCTCGCGTCATCCTCATGAGCCACCTCGGCCGTCCCGATGGCACCGGCTTCCAGCCCGAGCTCTCCCTTGAGCCTGTCGCCAAGAAGCTCGCTGAGCTCTCTGGTCTCGATGTTGCCTTTGTCGCCGACACCTACGGCGAGAAGGCTGCTGAGGCTGTTGCCGCCGTCGAGCCGGGCAAGGTCCTCGTTCTCGAGAACGTCCGTTTTGACAAGCGCGAGAAGAAGAACGATCCCGAGATCGCCAAGATCCTCGCTTCCTATGGTGACGTCTTCGTTCTCGATGCTTTCGGTACCGCTCACCGCGCCCAGGGTTCCGTCGTGGGTCCCGCCGCTTACCTGCCTGCCGTCGCCGGCTTCCTGCTCGAGAAGGAGGTCGACACGCTGACCGGCATCTTCGCCGAGCCCGAGCGCCCCTTCGTCGCTATCGTCGGCGGTTCCAAGGTTTCCTCCAAGATCGGCGTTCTCGATCACCTCATCGACTCCGCTGACACCCTGATCATCGGTGGCGGCATGGCCTACACCTTCTTCCTGGCTCAGGGCCTGTCCGTTGGTCAGTCCCTCAAGGAAGAGGACTGGGTCGAGCGCGCTGGCGAGATGCTCAAGAAGGCCGAGGAGAAGGGCGTCAAGATCCTGCTTCCCATCGACAACCGTGTTGCCGATCACTTTGGCGAGGACGCTGTCCCCGAGGTTGTCGCTTCCGACGCTATCCCCGACGATCGTGAGGGTATGGACATCGGTCCTAAGACCGAGGAGCTCTACGCCGAGGCCGTCAAGGGCGCCAAGACTGTCTTCTGGAACGGCCCCATGGGCGTCTTCGAGTTTGATAACTTCGCTCACGGCACCCAGGCTATCGCTGAGGCTGTCGCCGAGGCCGACTGCACCTCGATCATCGGCGGTGGCGACTCTGTCGCAGCTGTCAACAAGTTCAACCTGGCCGACAAGATGAGCTGGATCTCCACCGGTGGTGGCGCTTCCATGGAGCTCGTCGAGGGTAAGGCCCTGCCCGGAGTGGAGGCGCTTCTCGATGCCTAATCGCACCCTTCTTATCGCTGGTAACTGGAAGATGAACAACGACGTCGCCGAGGCCGCCAAGCTCGCCGACGAGCTGGCTCAGGCTCTGCCCGAGGTTCCGGCTGGCGTCGAGGTGCTCGTCTGCCCTCCGACCATTGACATCACCACGGTTCATGACCGCATTCAGGCTGCCCCCATCGCCCTCGGTGCACAGAACGTGTACTGGGAGGCCAAGGGTGCCTTCACCGGTGAGTCCTCTTGCGACATGCTCAAGTCCGCTGGCTGCACCTACTGCATCATCGGTCACTCCGAGCGTCGCGACTACTTCCACGAGACCGACGAGGATCAGAACAAGAAGGCCAAGGCCCTCGTTGCCGCCGGTCTTGTTCCCGTCTTCTGCTGCGGCGAGTCCCTCGAGGTCCGCGAGGCTGGCACCTATGTCGAGCACGTCGTGAACCAGGTCAAGGCTGGCCTTGCCGGTCTTGAGATCACCTGCCCCAAGCAGGTCGTCGTCGCCTACGAGCCCATCTGGGCCATCGGCACCGGCAAGACCGCTACCGCTGAGGACGCCCAGGAGGTCTGCGGCGCTATCCGTGAGACCCTCAAGGAGATGTTTGGCGAGGAGCTCGCTAACGGCATCCGCGTTCTCTATGGTGGCTCTGCCAAGCCCGGCAACATCGCCGAGCTCGTCGCTAAGCCTGACGTTGACGGCGCCCTCGTGGGCGGCGCTTCGCTCAAGGCTGCCGACTTCGCCTCTATGGTCGTCAAGGCAGGCGAGTAGGACATATGGCACAGCGTCATCTTCCTGCACTCCTGATCATCATGGATGGCTGCGGCCTTGCTCCGGCTGATGGCGAGAACGCCGTCGCCGCTGCCAAGACGCCCTTCCTTGATAGCCTGTACGAGAAGTATCCTCACACCACGCTCGGTGCTTCGGGCGAGGACGTGGGCCTTCCCGACGGCCAGATGGGCAACTCCGAGGTGGGTCACCTCAACATCGGTGCCGGCCGCATCGTGTTCCAGGAGCTTTCGCGCATCAACAACGCCATCAAGGATGGCTCCATCGCCAAGAACGAGGTCTTCGTCAAGGCTATGGACGACGTCAAGGCTGACGGCAAGACTCTCCACCTCATGGGCCTTATGAGCCCTGGCGGTGTTCATTCTCACATGAACCACGTCGAGGCTCTGGTCAAGATGGCTGCCGAGCATGGTGTCAAGACCGTTCGCGTCCACGCCTTCATGGATGGCCGCGACGTCGACCCGCAGTCCGGTGCCGGCTACATGAGCGAGTTCTGCGCCTTCCTGGCTAAGATCTCCGAGGAGACCGGTTGCGACGCTCGCGTCGCCACCGTCTCGGGCCGTTATTGGGCCATGGACCGCGATAATCGTTGGGAGCGCATCCAGCGCGCCTACGACGTCATGGTCAATGCATCCGATGCCGATACCGACCCCGTTGCCGGTATAAAGGCCTACTACGAGAAGGATCCGCGCGGCGACGAGTTCGTCGAGCCCTTCGCTGCCCACAACGAGGGTATCCACGAGGGCGACGCGGCCATCTTCTTCAACTTCCGTCCCGACCGCGCCCGTCAGATGACTCGTGTGTTCACGGACAAGGAGTTCGACGGCTTTGAGCGCGAGCAGATTAAGCTCTCGCACTTTGTGACGATGACCGAGTACGATCCGACGTTTGACGTCGAGGTCGCCTTCCCCAAGACGTTCCCCGAGAACGTCCTGGCCGACGTTATCGCCGCCAATGGCCTGAAGCAGCTGCACACCGCCGAGACCGAGAAGTACGCTCACGTGACGTTCTTCCTCAACGGCGGCATCGAGGAGCCCAAGGAGGGCGAGGAGCGCGTGCTCGTCGCTTCCCCCAAGGTCGCTACCTACGATCTGCAGCCCGAGATGAGCGCTCCCGAGGTTACCGAGAAGCTTGTCGCCGCTATCAACGAGGATCGCGCTGATTTCTACATCGTGAACTTCGCAAATTGCGACATGGTTGGTCACACCGGTGTCTTCGACGCCGCCGTTAAGGCCGTCGAGGCTGTTGACGATGCTCTGTCCAAGGTTGTCCCGGCGATTCTCGCCAAGGGCGGCTTTGCGCTGATTACCGCCGACCATGGCAACGCCGATCACATGTTTGACGTTGCTTCCGACGGTTCCAAGCATCCGTTTACGGCTCACACCACCAACCGCGTGCCGTTCATCATCGTTGATGATAAGGCCAAGCTCACCGGTATCGAGGACGGCCGTCTTTCCGATATCGCTCCGACCATGCTCATCATGGCTGGTATTGAGCCTTCCGCCGAGATGACGGGTCGCGTGCTCGCCACCGAGGCCTAATAGAAAACAAATACCGTTTTCTAGTAAGGGGGTTGTCCACAACCGGACGACCCCCTTTTTGGTATTTCTGCCATTTCTGCCCCGTCCCTAAATGGCAGGTGGGGGAGTGTTGGAGGTTGTGGTACAGTACTGGAGTTTGAATCGTTCTATTAAGGAGCTTATCTATGGGTCCGTTTCAGATTCTTCTGTTTGTCGTTTGGGCTGTTTCTGCCATGGCGCTGACGATTCTCGTTCTGATGCATTCCGGTAAGGGCACCGGCGTTTCGGATATGATCGCTAGCTCGCTGTATAACTCCAGCTCTGCCACGGGCGTCATGGAGCAGAACCTCGATCGCCTGACGGTAATTATGGCCGTCGTTTTTGCTGTGTGTGTCGTTCTGTGCATGTTCTTCTTCCCGCAGGGCATCGTCGGCTACTAAGCATCGGCGTATATACGTTTGTAAAGGGTCCCGCATGTGCGGGGCCCTTTTTGTTTACAGACTTGTAATAGAATCAAAATATCCCCACATACTTCGCCTAACTAAAGAAATTCTCGACCGTTAACCGGAATCAGCGCCAAATTGTGCATAAAATGCGCTACTGTATTGCAAAACGTTGGCCCGCATTGCATAACCAGCCATAACGGCGGACCGCGTTTGAATGGTTCGAATGGGCTGTCTCGACGTTGCCCGGCCGAATTCACTTTGTCCTATCTCATAAGGAGGATGGCATGGCTGATTCTATGTTCCACCAGCCCGTTATGGGTCGTCGCGCCTTTGTTGGCGGCACCCTCGCTGCGAGCTCCATGGCTTTTCTTGCCGCGTGCGGCAAGAAGGGCGGCGACGCTTCCGGATCTGACTCCGGTTCGACGCTGAACTTCTACATCAACAACCCGGTCTGCATCGACCCCTACAACGTCCAGGAGGATCAGGGCACTCAGGTCGAGTACCAGCTCTTCGACGCTCTGACGGAGTACGACCCCGAGAAGGGCGAGATCGTTCCGCTGGCTTGCGAGTCCTTCGAGGCTAACGACGACGCCACCGAGTTCACCTTCAAGATCAAGAAGGCTAAGTTCCACAACGGTGACGACGTTACCTCCAAGTCCTTCAAGCTCGGTTGGGAGCGTCTAGTCAACACCAAGTCGGCCATCGCCACCGAGTATGGTCCTTCCGAGGTCTCCTATCACCTTTCCATGGTTGAGGGCTATGACGATCTGCTTGCCGGCAACGCTACCGAGCTCAGCGGTGTTACTTGCCCCGACGATGAGACCCTCGTCGTCAAGCTGTCTTCCGCTTACGCCGACTTCCCCTTCGTCGCCTCTCACCCGGCTCTGTCCCCGGTTCCCGAGTGCGCCGAGTCCGATGTTAAGAGCTTCTACCTTGCCCCGGTCGGTAACGGCCCGTTCATGATGGACGGTAAGTGGGAGGATGGCCAGGAGATCAACCTCAAGAAGTTCGATGATTACTATGGCGACAAGGCCAAGATCGACGCCATCCACTTCCAGGTCATCAAGGACATGGAGACCGCTTACAAGGAGTTCCAGGCCGGTAACCTCGATGTCTGCGACGTTCCCGTTGCTCAGATCGACGCCGCAAAGAAGGACCGTGGCGAGTCCAAGGACGGCTACACCATGGGTGACGGCGAGCATATGCTGCTCGGTGCCGAGCCTTCCACGTACTATCTGACCTGCAACACCACGGCCGAGCCGTTCAATAACGCCGACCTGCGCAGGGGCATCTCCCTGGCCATCAACCGTGAGGCCATCTGCAAGACCATCTTCAAGGGTACCCGTACCCCCGCCGACGGTATTGTTCCTCCGGGAATCGCCGGCTACAAGGAGGGCGCATGGGAGTTCTGCGCCTATGACGTCGACAAGGCTAACGAGTACCTCGACAAGGTCGCTCCCGCTGGCGCTAACGGCGATCGTGGCATTAGCGTGACCCTTTCCTACAACCAGGACGGTGGCCACAAGGAGATCATGGAGTCCATCATCGGCGACCTCGCCAAGGTGGGCGTCACCGCCGTCTCCGATACTCCCGAGTGGTCTGCCCTGCTCGAGCAGTATCAGAACTTCAACTATCAGTTCGGCCGTCTGGGCTGGATCGCCGATTACCCGATCATGGACAACTTCCTGTACCCTCTGTTCCACTCCGACTCCCTCGGTGGCGACAACCGCTCCGGTTACAACAACCCCGAGTTCGATGCCAAGGTCGACGAGGCCCGCACCACGGTTGATGACGAGGAGCGCATCGCCAAGATGCGGGAGGCCGACGCCATGGTCGCTGCTGACTGCCCGGTTATCCCGGTGATGTTCTACACGCACACCATCGCTGGCTCTGACCGCGTCAAGCATCTCTATGTTGATCCGCAGAAGCACGCCGATCTGGGTACCGCCGAGCTCGCCTAAGGGTTTTGCAGCTTCCGTGAGGGTCAAGTATTTACGTAGACCTCATGGGAAACATACAGTTCTCCCTAACCTGGGGTAAACTGGCTGATGGTAATTTTGGGATGCCGGTCTGGCGATCGGCATCCCATTTAGGTTAATCCCTAGATAGGGGAGTGGTATGGGTAAGTACATCGTTAAACGTGTGCTTCAGTTCATCCCGGTATTTTTGGGCGTTACGCTGATTCTGTTCGCCCTCCAGAATATCGTGCCGGGAGACCCGATCAAGCTGATCGGTGGAGACAAGGCTCTGTCCCCCGAGGTGGAGCTTCAGCTTCGCGTGCGCTATCACCTGGTCCAGTCGGACGAGGACGGCAACGCGATCCTTGACGAGAACGGCGATCCCGTTCAAACGTCGCTCGTGGACCGTTATTTGTATTACATGAACGGTCTGCTTCATGGCGATCTGGGCAATTCGTACCAGCGCAAGCTGCCGGTTACGGAAATCTTTGCCCAGAAGTATCCGTATACGGTCAAACTTGCCGCGTGCGCTATCGTGCTCGAGGCAATCATGGGTATCGGTGCGGGTATTATTTCGGCGGTCAAGCGTTATTCCTTCTGGGATATTTTGGTAACGCTGACCACGTCGATCCTCGTTGCCGTCCCTGCTTTCTGGCTCGGTATGCTGCTGCAGCTGTTCTTCGGCGTCATCCTTAAGGATGCCACCGGCGGCGCATTCTCCATGCCGATCTCGGGTGCCGGCGGTGCCAGCTCCCAGTATCAGGATTGGATGCACTACGTGCTTCCGACCATTACGCTGGCTTCGGTTTCGACCGCCTATGCTGCCCGCATCATGCGCTCGCAGCTGCTCGACGTCATGAACCAGGATTACATCCGCACGGCAAAGGCCAAGGGTCTCTCCAATCGCGCGATCATCGTCAAGCATGCGCTTAAGAATGCACTCATCCCCGTCGTTACCTATATTGGTGTCGACTTCGGCGGCATGCTTTCGGGCGCCATCCTGACCGAGACGGTCTTTAACTGGCCCGGCATCGGCTTCGAGGTCTACCGCGCCATCAGCATGCGCGACTGGCCCATCGTTATGGGCGGCGTTACGCTCATTGTTGTCGTCGTTATGGTGATCAACCTGCTCGTCGACATTAGCTATGCATTCCTCGACCCGCGCATCCGCCTTGGCGGTCCGTCGGATAAGGCCTAAGGGAGGTACGTCTCATGCAGGAAACTGATTCTCAGTCTCAGGAGCAGGCTACCGCCACCAAGGCCGCATCTGCTCCCGCCAAGTCCCGCACGCTGTGGGGCGACGCTTTTAAGCGTCTTCGTAAGAACAAGCTCGCCGTTATCGGTGTCTGCTGGATCATCATCGTTGTTGTGGTCGCCCTGACCGCCGATCTGTGGGCTAAGCCCTGGCTCGGCTCTCCTACGGCTTCCGACTCGACCACCATGGCCGAGACTTCTCTGCTGGCTCCGTGTGCCGAGCATCCGTTTGGCACCGACTCTCTTGGTCGTGACATTCTCGTCCGTGTTATCTACGGTGCACGCGTTTCGCTTTCCGTCGGTATTATGGCCACCGCCATCTCCACGGTGATCGGTCTGGTCATGGGCGCCCTCGCCGGTTTCTATGGCGGCATCTGGGATACGATCATCATGCGCTGTGCGGACATCTTCCTGGCGTTCCCGTACGTGCTGTTCGTTGTTGCCATGATTGCCGTTATCGGTCGTGGTCTTCAGAATGTCTTTATCGCCATCGGCATTCTCGGCTGGCCTTCGATTGCGCGCGTCTTCCGATCCGCGATCCTAACGGTCAAAGAGAACGACTATGTTGACGCTGCGCGCGCGATGGGCGCACCCGATGCTCGTATCGTCGTGCGTCACATCTTCCCGAACTCCGTCGCCTCCATCGTGGTCTACGCGACCATGAACATTGGTGGTGCCATTTTGACCGAGTCCGCTCTGTCCTTCCTCGGCATGGGCGTTATTCCGCCTACGCCTTCGTGGGGCTCCATGATTCAGGACGGTCAGCAGTATCTTCTGACTGCTCCCTGGATGATGATCATGCCCGGTTTGGCAATTCTCTCGACGGTGCTCGCCTTCACCCTGCTGGGTGACGGTCTGCGCGACGCCCTCGACGTCAAGATGAAGGACGCATAAGGATGAAGAAGAACAAGAACTATGTGGACCTGAAGGACCAGCCGGTTCCCGAGGGCCAGCATCTGCTCGAGGTCGATGACCTTAAGATGTATTTCCACACCGAGGATGGCGTCGTTCGCGCTGTCGATGGCGTGTCCTACACGCTCGATCGCGGTGAGACCCTGGGTGTCGTCGGTGAGTCCGGCTCTGGTAAGTCCGTGACCGCCATGACCATCATGGGCCTTATCTCGATGCCTCCGGGAAAGATTGAGGGCGGTGACGTTCGCTATCGCGGTCGTTCTATCCTCGAGATGACCGAGGAAGAGATGCAGCACATTCGCGGTAACGATATCGCGATGATCTTCCAGGATCCTATGACCTCCTTGAACCCGGTCTATAAGATCGGCAAGCAGGTGGGCGAGGGCCTTCGTCTGCATCGTGGCTACTCCAAGCAGGAGGCGCTCAAGCGCGCCACCGAGCTTTTGGACCTCGTTGGCATTCCCGAGCCCGAGAAGCGCGTCAATGAGTATCCGCACCAGTTCTCTGGTGGCATGCGTCAGCGCGTCATGATTGCTATGGCCCTTGCCTGCGATCCCGATATTCTGATTGCCGACGAGCCCACGACCGCCCTGGACGTTACCATTCAGGCTCAGATTATTGAGCTTATGCAGGAAATGCAGGAGAAGAACGGCAACGCCATCATCATGATTACCCATGACCTGGGCGTTGTCGCCGATATGGCCGACAAAATCATGGTTATGTATGCCGGCCGTCCTGTCGAGTTCGGTACTGCTGAGGAAATCTTCTACGAGAGCCGCCACCCCTACACCTGGGGCCTTATCCGCTCCATCCCGGAGCAGGCCATCGAAGAGAAGAAGCCGCTGACGCCGATTCACGGCAACCCGCCTTCGCTCATGAACCTGCCCGAGGGTTGCGTGTTCTCGCCTCGTTGTCCCTATGCGACCGATAAGTGCCGCAAGCAGCGCCCTGAGCGCGTTGTCACCGAGTCTGGCCACTATTCTGCGTGCCATTATTCCGGTGACCCCGAGTTCCTCAAGAATGCTCCTGCGACGTCCCGTACGCGCAAGGATTCCGAGAAGGGAGGCGAGGCGTAAATGGCAGATAAGAACGAGCGCACTCCGCTGCTGAAGGTCGAGCACCTCTCTAAGGAATTCCCCGCCGAGTCCGGCATGTTCGCCAAGCGCTTTTCCAAGCGCGTCGTCTCTGCTGTGAACGACATCTCGTTTGAGATTTATCCTGGCGAGACCTTTGGTCTGGTTGGCGAGTCTGGTTGCGGTAAGTCCACCACGGGCCGCACGATTATGCGCCTGACCCAGCCGACGGCAGGCAAGGTGTTCTTCCAGGGCAAAGATGTTGCCGAGATGAGCAAGCATGAGATCAAGGACATGCGTCGCGAGATGCAGTTCATCTTCCAGGACCCCTATGCTTCGCTGAACCCCCGTATGACCATCGGCGAGATCGTCTCCGAGCCCATGACTATTCACGGCGTGGGCACCAAGGAGGAGCGTATCGAGCGTGTTCGCGAGCTTCTCGACGTCGTTGGATTGAACCCCGAGCACATCAACCGCTATCCGCACGAGTTCTCGGGCGGTCAGCGTCAGCGTGTCGGCATCGCCCGCGCCTTCGCTTTGAAGCCCAAGCTGATCATCTGCGACGAGCCCGTTTCCGCTCTGGATGTTTCCATTCAGGCCCAGGTTCTGAACCTGCTCAAGGAACTTCAGGACAAGTTTGGTACGGCGTATCTGTTTATCGCCCACGACCTGTCCGTCGTGCAGCACATCTCCGATCGCGTTGCCGTTATGTATCTGGGCAAGATGGTCGAGGTTTCGGACTGGAAGACGCTCTATAGCGAGCCTCACCATCCGTACACACAGTCGCTGCTGTCTGCTGTGCCGGTGCCCGATCCGGATATCCAGAAGACCCGCAAGCGTATCATCCTCGCCGGTGATCCGCCGTCGCCGCTGGATCCGCCGACCGGCTGCCGTTTCCACACGCGTTGCCCGATCGCGCAGGGCATCTGCTCAGAGAAGCTTCCTGAGTTTAAGGAAGTTGCCCCGGGTCACTGCTGCGCCTGCCACTTCGCGGAGCCGTTCCCGATCAAGGAATCGCACATCGACCTGTAGTCGGTGTTCTCGTTCGGGCCCGCCCTGGTGTTGCTTTTCAGAACGTCCTCGGACATGTCGGAAGCCCCGCTGCGCGCTACGCGCTGCGGGGCTTCCTCCGTCCTGCGGGACGTTCTGAAAAGCAACACCAGGGCGGGCCCTGCGTTAACGCGGCAGAGGGGAGTGAGATTCCTTGATCGCTCACTTAATCTAATAGGAAAGTTAGTGAGGCCGGAGCTTTGGCTCCGGCCTCCCCATATAAGGGCTCGGCAAAGCCGAGCCACTAAATTCTTATCAGCCCCAGAATATGTTTAGGAACTTTGCCTGGAGCATGTTAACGCAGGGTCGGAATGGGGGCAGCTTCCCAGCGCATTCCGCAGGGGGCGGTACATTTTGTAGCGCGAAGCGCGGACAAAAATGTACCGCATGCCCGAGGACGCGCTGGGAAGCTGCCCCCATTCCGACCCGGACATACAGATCTACCAGCGCATTTACAAATTCGTAAACTTTTTTCAAAAAAGTGCTTGCACAGTTCTCGAATCATAGGTTATTATCTTCCTCGTTGAACGCGCGGGTCCAAGAAAACGAACCGCGAATCAACAACATAGCATGTCGGAGTGGCGGAATTGGCAGACGCGCTAGCTTGAGGTGCTAGTGACCGCTTTTTGGTCATGCGGGTTCAAGTCCCGCCTCCGACACCATCGCATTTGAGAAGCCTCTTCGGAGGCTTTTTTGTTACCGATAGACGGTGAGGTCCACGATGGAAACGCTTGAGCGCAACGAGTGGGCAGACGTTGCCCAACTGGTCGAGATCATGAGCGATGCTGTCATCATTTGTGAGCTCGACGGAACCATCCTGCATGTGAATAATCGTTTGCTCGATCTGATGTGCGAGGAGCGCGCTGACGTCATCAACGGTGATGTCAAGGACGTTCTGTACTCGTCTGCCTTTGAGCGCGCGACCGAACATCGTCTGCCGTTTGAGACCGATGGCTGCGAGAGCGAGCTGATGCTCAAGTTGAGCGACGGGTCCTTTATTCCCGTCTTGGTTCGCGCAGGTTCCGTTACGCCTCCGCGTATCTTTGGACGCCGCGCGCCGCGCGTCCTGGTGGCGCTTCACAGCATCGAAGAGCAGTATTCCCACGATCGTCAGCTCAAACGTGCGCTATCGGAGCTTAGGGTGGCGAATAAACGCCTTTCGGGTACCCTTTCGGTCATTATGAGTACCGTGGGCTCCGATGAGCTCCCCAGCTTGCTCGATACCGTTTTGAATCAGCTCGTCGGAACGCTCGATGCCTCTGGAGCTGCGATTTATTTTTCTGAGAGCGGCGGTTTTAAGCTCCGCGGTGTTTCCAAGGAGCTGCATGATAGCTACCTTCCCGAATTTATGCCGTACGGCGCGGGCATTCCGACCTACGTGCTTCGTGAGTCGCGTGCCTGTCGTCTGTCGATCCAGCAGGACCTTGAGGGCGACCGGGTTGCTTCGGGTATGTTCATTGATTTGGACAATCGTTCCAAACACTTGCTGCGCGTGCAGGATATGCCTCCGTATCGCAGTGAGATCTGTCTTCCCGTGTTTTACGGCACGCAGGTGCTCGGTGTGTTGGAGGTCGGTTGGAAACGTCCACAGGCGCCACTTGCCTATGACCTTAACGTGCTCGAGGTCATCTGCGATTACCTGTCTATTCAGATGGTCGGCATGGCGTCGAGCTTACGTTCGCGCCGCACGGCAGAACTTGGTCGTTCGCTCAACGTGCTGCGCGATGAGCTTTTTACCTATCTTGATGATCCCGTCGTCGCTTCGCGCGCGGTATCGTCGGAAATTTGCGCCGTGCTCAACTGTCATTTTTGCCCCGTGGAGTATGATGCGGGCCTCGAAACCTATGTCATCGATTTTGAGGGCGGCAGTCGCGTAGCGTTGCCGGGCGATCCGGAGTCGCTCTTCTTTTCTGTCACGACGCCGGCAGCGCGCCTGGGATCAGCTTCCGATGGGTTCGAGACGTCGGTGCTGGGCGGGACGAGCGCTGACGATCTCAAACACGTGCGCCTAACGCGCGTGGATGAATCCACGCCTATGGGTGCATGGCTGAGAGCCCACGGCCTGCCGTGTCAGGGACTGTATGTCGACTCCGGTATCGAGGCGGGGCGCTATCGCTCGGAGGCGGATGACAAGCGAAACAACGATGCGATCGTTCACGCTGATGTCGCAAAGGGGCCGACAACGCGCGCCTTGCTGCTCCGTGATGGCAGCCAGGAACCAATCGACGACCTTGAATACGACTACATGGTGCATTTGGCTCACGATTTTGAGCTGATCTATGAGGGTGAGTCTCAAAAGCGCGAGGAGCGTCATATCGCTCAGACGCTTCAGATCGGCATGAGAAATTCGCTTGGTGACGTTCCGGGAATCGCCGCCGATTCGGTGTACCTATCGGCAACGAATTCGGCGCTGGTCGGCGGTGACTTCTATACGCTTGTTCGTCTTCCCGATGATTGCGCCGTTATGATTTTGGGAGATGTGTCCGGCAAGGGAATCGAGGCGGCGTCGATGTCGGCGCTCGTCAAGACGGCGCTGACGGCCTATGCCTGGGAGGGTGCGGGGCCTGCCCGCATGGCTCGCTCGCTCAATAGCATGCTCATGGGCTTTTCGAGAGTCGAGACGTTTGTGACGGCGTTTATCGCCAAGATCGATCTTAAGGCGGGTCGCGCTACCTATTGCTCTGCGGGACATCCTCCCACTATGGTCATTCGGCCGTCGTCGACGCCGCTTGGTGGCGGCGAGACCTGCGGGGGAGAAGTGGAGCTCCTTGGGTGTCAATCGGGCGTGATCGGTGCCTTTGAGAGTATGGTGTACGAGACGGGCGTCTTTACGTTCGCTCCTGGTGACATGCTCTTTATGTATACCGACGGAACGATCGAAGCGCGCGATCGCTCTGGTGCTTTCTTTGGCGAGCAACGCCTTCGCGATCTTTTGCTCTCTGTTTCGGGTGAGGGCGTATCGGGAATCTGCGGTAAGGTCTTGAGCGAGCTTGACCGCTTTACCGAGTCGGCGCTGGACGATGATATCGCGTTGGTGTCCCTTGAGTTTTTACGGGGCCGATCATAGGCTGCGACGCTTGAGGGGCGAAACCTACGCGGTTGTAGATATGTGTGCATCGAGCGAGCTCTTTTGGGGAACCATGGTCGTATGAATGAGTGGAATGACATAGCGGTTTTGACGCCACCGGGTGATGTCGACATCGCCTCGGTGCCCGCGCTGCGCCGACGGTTGGATAATTTGATCGACCGGGGCGTGCGCCGCGTTGTCATCAATTGCCAGGCCGTGGGCTTTATCGACTCGACGGGTTTGGCGTTTTTGCTTACACGCGCCAGAGAGCTCATGAGGCGAGAGGGCCTGCTTTCGCTCGTTAACGCCTCCGATGAGGTCATTCGCTTTTTGGAGATTGCCCGACTTGTCGACATCCTCCATGTTGCGGGCTTCGCTCGGGAGTCGATTCCTGCCATTCCGGTGGGGGAATTGCCTCGCTGGAGCAAGAGTGTCGAGGTGCGCCAGGGTATCGAGAACCTTCCATACTATCGTCATCGTATTGCCGAGCTACTCGAATCGCTTCCCCTGAGGCGTGATGAGCGCTATGACGTCGCATTGGCATCGGGCGAGGCGCTGGGCAACGCGTATGACCATGCGGGTGGTATCGGATGCATCCTGACGGTTCAGGCCTATGGCGATCGTGTCGTGATTGAGGTTGTCGACCGTGGGGCGGGCTATTCGATCGACGGGTCGAGTGAACCGGTTACGACTGAGGAACGCGGGCGTGGAATCAAGCTCATGCGCATGTTGGTCGACAACGTGGAGGTTGCCCGTCGTACTGATGGTGCCGGTACGCGCGTTCGGATGGTAAAGCTGTTTAGCGGAACGTTGGAATCGTGCGCCTAGTAAATCGTTTTGGCATGTTTATCTGCCAAGAGCATGTGGCGAACAACTTTTTTGAAAAAAGTACTTGCGTCTTTTGGGTAACTCGCGTAAATTAATAACCCGCAAGCGGACATGGCTCAGTTGGTAGAGCACAACCTTGCCAAGGTTGGGGTCGCGGGTTCGAGCCCCGTTGTCCGCTCCATTGCATTTCCGGACCGTCTCAAGCGGTCCTTTTTCGGCGAAGTGGCCAAGCGGTAAGGCAGAGGCCTGCAAAGCCTTTACCCCCGGTTCGAATCCGGGCTTCGCCTCCAGGCAACATCCGGGCGCTCCGGCGCCCGTTTTGTTTACATATGCGGACATGGCTCAGTTGGTAGAGCACAACCTTGCCAAGGTTGGGGTCGCGGGTTCGAGCCCCGTTGTCCGCTCCAAACGCAGCAGCCCGACTACTACGGTAGCCGGGCTTTTTCGTACCCATCGCTTGGGCTCGAACCCGAGAGGGAGCGAGCGTTAAGCAAACGCGGAGCGTTTGTAGCGAGCTGGCGAGGTCGCCGGCAGGCGGCCGAAGCCGGTGCGGATCCGCGAAGCGGATACGCGGACGCCCCGTTGTCCGCTCCAACTATCTTACGCGGTTCTAACGAACCGCGTTTTTTGTTGACGCTGCGCGAGCCCCGGGCACCCCATCTTGCCCCTCAATCGTCGGTCGCGTACATAAAGTACGCTTCCCTCCTCTTTCGCGGCAACCTGGGGCACCCGGAGCCCGCTCGCTCATATGACCCAATCCGCTGTCAAGAGCCACAATGGCCCCGCCGACCGCTT
>CANRSF010000030.1 GCA_947642445.1 uncultured Collinsella sp.
GGAAGGCTGACGGGGAGGGCGGGGACCGCGATGGGCGGGGATAGCCCGATTATTTTCCGGTTCGACGAACAGCCGATCGTGTCAAATTTGGTCTAACAGAGCCTTTCAAAAAGCCTACTCAGAGGAGGAACTATGCTTGAGGGTACGTATGTGGTTTCGGCCCAGACGCCGGTGGGGAGTAGACGCGGCGAGGTGACGTTTTCACATGGGGTGAACGGCGCGCTCAGGGCAGTACTAAACGTCAGGGGTCTCAATATCGCTCTCTCGAGTGCCCGTGCTGAGGGCGATTTCTTTGAGCTCTTGGGTACTATCTCCCACGTCTTGATGGGCAAGGCGCCCTTTACATGCACGGGGTCGGTCGAGGGTGATCGACTCACTGCTACCGCGCGGTCGGGTTCCGTTTCGATCTCGCTGAGCGGTATGCGTAAAGAGCCTTCGGGGCGCACCGCATAAAGTTTGCGCAGGTAAACATCGGTATTTGACTTTATAAAATAGTTCAGAGCGCTATCATTTGTCGTTACGAGTTGGTTAACCCCGGTAAACGGTTAACCGCGTCTAACGAAAGGATGAGCGCGTGAAGCTCGATACACTCGAGATTGGAAAGGACGCCGTTGTCGCATCGGTGACATCCGACGACCAGGCGCTCCGTCAGCATATTTTGGACATGGGCCTGACGCCGGGCACCGAAGTCACCATGATGAAGTACGCCCCCATGGGCGACCCGCTCGAGATTCGCCTGCGTGGCTACGAGTTGACGCTGCGCAAGGACGATGCCGCTCGCATCGAGCTCGTGGGTATTCACGACACCGATACGGGTCCGCGCGCTAACGCCGCAATCGGCACGACGGAGCATCCGGCCCTGGGCGAGGGGACGTATTCGCCCCGTGCGGCAAAGACGGCCGTGCCCGAGGGCGCGCCGCTGCACTTTGCCCTCGCTGGCAACCAAAACTGCGGCAAGACCACGTTGTTCAACCAACTGACAGGTTCCAACCAGCACGTCGGTAACTTTCCCGGCGTGACGGTCGACCGCAAGGACGGCACTATCCGTAACCATCCCGAGGCAAGCGTTACCGACCTGCCCGGCATCTATTCGCTGTCGCCGTACACGGGCGAAGAGATCGTCAGCCGCCAATTCATCTTGGACGAAAACCCCGACGCCATCATCGACATCATTGACGCCACCAACATCGAGCGTAACCTGTACCTGACACTGCAGCTCATGGAGCTTGACCGTCCTATGGTCATCGCGCTCAACATGATGGACGAGGTGACCGCTAACGGCGGCGCCGTGGACGTCAACCTGCTCGAGAGCCTGTTGGGCGTGCCCGTTGTCCCCATTAGCGCTGCCCGCAACGAGGGCATCGGCGAGCTGGTGGACCACGCCCTGCACGTGGCGCGGTTCCGCGAGCGCCCTGGTCGCCTGGACTTTTGTGCGCCCGACGGTCCGGACGGCGGTGCGCTGCATCGCTGCATCCACGGTATTGCTAACCTGATCGAGGACCATGCCGTGACGGCGCACATTCCGGTGCGCTTTGCGGCGACCAAACTGGTCGAGGGCGATGAGCTGGTAACCGAGGCGCTTCACCTGGATCGCAATGAGCTCGACGCTATCGAGCACATCATCACCCAGATGGAGGGCGAGGCCGGCACCGACCGCCTATCTGCGCTGGCCGATATGCGTTTTAGCTTTATCGGCGACGTGTGCGGGCGTTGCGTCGTCAAGCCGCACGAGAGCCGCGAGCACGTGCGCTCCGTCAAGATTGACCGCATCCTGACAGGTCGTTACACAGCCATTCCGGCGTTCCTGGTGATCATGGGCCTCGTCTTTTGGCTGACGTTTGGCGTGATCGGCGCGGCGTTGCAAGGGCTCATGGAGGACGGCATCGCTGCCGTCATCGCCTCGGCCGATGCGGGCCTCAAGGCGTTCGGCACCAACGACGTGGTGCGCTCGCTGGCTGTTGACGGCGTGCTTACGGGCGTGGGCAGCGTGCTGACCTTCCTGCCGATTATCGTCGTGCTCTTTTTGTTCCTCTCCATTCTGGAAGACTCGGGCTACATGGCGCGCGTTGCCTTTGTCATGGATAAGGTGCTGCGTCGTTTTGGCCTGTCGGGCCGTAGCTTCGTGCCCATGCTCGTCGGTTTTGGCTGCACCGTGCCGGCTATCATGTCGACCCGTACGCTCCCATCCGAGCACGACCGCAAGATGACGGTCATGCTCACGCCGTTTATGAGCTGCTCGGCCAAGCTGCCGGTCTACGGTCTGTTGTGCGGGGCGTTTTTCCCGCAAGCGACAGTTCCCGCCATGGTCTCGCTCTATCTGATCGGCATCGTGGTCGGCTGCATCGCGGCTTTGGTGCTCAACCGCACGGCATTTAAGGGCGACCCGGTTCCGTTTATCATGGAGCTTCCCAATTACCGCCTGCCGAGCGTCAAGACGACGGTGATGCTGGCATGGGATAAGGCCAAGGACTTCATCACCAAGGCCTTTACCATTATCTTTGCCGCTACGGTGGTCATCTGGTTCCTGCAGACGTTCGATATCCGCTTTAACGTGGTCGCCGACCAGTCGCAAAGCCTGCTTGCTGGTCTGGGTAGCATCATCGCGCCGGTGCTGGCCCCGCTCGGTTTTGGCGACTGGCGTGCATCCACGGCGCTCGTCACCGGACTTATTGCCAAAGAGAGCGTCATCTCGACGCTCACGGTGCTTTTGGGCGCAACCTCTCCCGCGGCACTGTCAGCCATGTTTTCGCCGTTTACCGCCTATGTGTTCTTGGTCTTTACGCTGCTGTACCCGCCCTGCGTGGCGTCCATCGGCGCCGTCAAGAGCGAGCTGGGCGCGCGCTATGCCGTTGCCGTGTTCGCGTTTCAGGTGACGGTCGCCTGGATCGTGGCGTTTGTCGTGCATTCGGCGGGCATATTGCTGGGGCTGGCTTAGTTATTTATTGACGGCGCAACCTCTGTGTATTGAGTTGATTGCGGCCCTGCATCTGTACTGACGGATGCAGGGCCGTTGCTATATAATCGCCCACCGCTCAAGACAATCGGAGAGGTTTCTACATGGCTCAGGCAAGACAAGATGGCATCTCACTCAAGCAGTGGCTCCCGCTTATCGGGCTCGCCTGCTGCGCGTTCGTATTCAACACGTCGGAGTTCATGCCCATCGGCCTTCTGACTGATATCGCCGCGTCGTTCTCGCTCACCGAGGCCCAGGCAGGCATCATGATCTCGGTCTATGCCTGGGGCGTCATGCTGCTGTCGCTGCCGCTTATGGTGTTTGCCTCGCGCTTTGAGTTCAAGCGGATGCTGCTGGGCGTTTTGGCCGTGTTTTCGCTCGGCCAGTTCCTGTCCGCTGTGGCACCGACATATCCCATTTTGGTTTGCGCGCGTCTGGTGGTCGCCTGCGCGCATGCCGTGTTCTGGTCGGTCGCCTCGATCATGGCCTCGCGCCTGGTCGACGCCCGCCACGGGGCGCTCGCCATCAGCATGATCGCTACGGGCTCGTCCATCGCGCAGATCTTTGGCCTGCCGATCGGTCGCGCCATCGGACTGGCCGTGGGCTGGCGCATGACATTCGCCGTGGTCGGTGCCCTCTCGGCTGTCGCGGTCGTCTACCAGGCCGCGGTGTTCCCGGCTATGCCGGCGGGCGAGCGTTTTACGCTCAAGCAGCTGCCTGAGCTGCTCAAGAACCCGTTCCTCATCGCGCTTTATGCGGTCACGGTCTTTATGGCGACCGGCTATTATGCGGGTTACAGCTATATCGAGCCGTTCCTGGCACAGGTCGCGCACGTCGACGCAAGCGCTATTACCATGACGCTGACGGCGTTCGGCTGTTCTGGTCTGGTGGGCAGCTGGCTGTTTGGCCGTCTGTTCGACGGGCACCGCTTCCCGTTCTTGGCTATCACGCTCTCCGGCGTGCCGGTGGCTCTGCTGCTCATGGGTCCGGTTGCACCGTCGCTCGTCGCCGTTCTCGCTGTTTGCGCGCTATGGGGCTGCTGCTCCACGGCCTTTAACGTGGCGTTTCAGGCCGAGCTCATCAAGTATACGTCGGCGGACTCGTCGGCTGTCGCCATGTCGATCTTCTCGGGCCTGTTCAACCTGGGGATCGGCACCGGTACGGCGATCGGCGGCGCCGTGGTGTCGGGCCCCGGTATCGCTTGGATTGGCTTCGCGGGCGGGGCGATTACCGTCGTGGGCGTCATCCTCGCCATCACGGTGCTGTTCCCGGCCATACGCCGCGCAAAGCCCGTCGCCTAATCACGTCCCCTCATCAGCTGCGGTGGAATAGCTCCTGTTTAAGGCCTCTGAAGGCCCAAGCAGGAATTATTTCACCGTAACTTATTTTGGGGGAGGGGATGCGCGGCGGGCATACAATGGATGGCGTTGCGTGAAAGATTGCCGGGAGGTTGCTATGTGGGCATACGAGACGACGTTCTATCAGATCTATCCGCTGGGCTTTTGCGGAGCTCCGCGCGAAAACGCCGCGCCCGTTGCCGAGGATGAGCTCGCCCAGGCTGCCAACGCTGCGCCCAACCCCGATGCGCCCATCATGAAGATCACCCAATGGGCCGACTACCTGCAAAAACTCGGTATTGGCGCTGTGCTGATTAACCCGCCGCTCGAGTCTGATAGCCACGGCTACGATACGCGCAGCCTGCGCCATATCGACCGCCGCCTGGGCGGGGATGCCGATTTTGCCGCCGTATGCGAGACGCTGCACGCCCATGGCATCCGCGTGGTGCTCGATGCGGTCTTCAACCATGTGGGCCGTGGCTTTTGGGCCTTCCGCGATGTGCAGGAGCGTAAGTGGGACTCGCCGTACAAGGATTGGTTCCACATCAGCTTTGACGGCGATTCCTGCTATGGCGACGGCTTTTGGTACGAGGGCTGGGAAGGCCATTTTGAGCTTGTAAAGCTCAACTTGCAAAACCCCGCCGTGGTCGATTACCTGCTCGAGTCCGTGCGCCGCTGGGCCGAGGTCTTTGGCGTCGACGGTCTGCGCCTGGACGTTGCCTATATGCTCGACCGCGACTTTATGCGTCGCCTGCACGCCTTTACCCGTGAGCTCAAGCCCGACTTTGTGCTGATCGGCGAGACGCTTCACGGTGACTACAACCAGATCGTCAACGACGAGATGCTCGACTCCTGCACCAACTACGAGTGCTACAAGGGCCTGTACTCCAGCTTTAACTCGGTCAATATGTTCGAGATCGCGCATTCGCTGCATCGCCAGTTTGGCGGCGATCCGTGGTGCATCTACCGCGGCAAGCACCTGCTGTCGTTTGTCGACAACCACGACGTGCCGCGCCTGGCAAGCATCCTCACCGACAAGTCGTGCCTGCGTCCCGCCTATGGCATGCTCTTTGGCATGCCGGGCATTCCGTGCGTCTACTATGGCAGCGAGTGGGGGATTGCCGGCGAAAAGGGCGGCCCCGATGGTGACTGGGCGCTGCGACCTGCGCTCGATGAGCCTGCGCCCAACGAGCTGACGGCGTTCATCACGCAGCTTGCGCACCTTCACTCGGCCGATGACGCGGCGGCCTGTGCTCTCAACTACGGTGCCTATCGCAACGTGGTGATCCAGAACAAGCAGCTGCTGTTCGAGCGCGCCTGTGATGACGCGACGGTGCTCGTGGCGGTGAACGCCGTGGGCGAGCCTTACACCTTTGGCGCCGGCGAGCTCAACGGGTCCTTTGTCGACCTGCTTGCCGACGATGCGCCCACGGTCGAGCTGACGGGTACCCTTGAGCTTGCACCCTACGAGGTGCGCTATCTGTTGAGAGCCTAGCCCATGGCCGTGTCTGACGAGGACTATCAACATATTGAGCATGGGTTTGAGCCTGTGTTCGACCAGCGCTCGCGCGTTTTGGTGCTGGGGTCGTTTCCCTCGGTGCTCTCGCGTGCAAATGCCTTTTATTACGGCAACCCTCAGAATCGCTTTTGGCGTGTGATGGCTGCGTGCCTCGGTGTGCCTGTGCCGCCCAACGAGGGCGATCCTTTGGCAAGCGGTGAGCCCGCGACGCTCGATGCCTCCATTGCTGCCAAGCGATCTATGCTGCTGAACGGCGGCGTGGGCCTGTGGGATGTGATCGAGAGTTGCGACATTAAGGGCTCGAGCGACGCGAGCATTCGCAACGTTGTGCCGGCACATATCGAGCGCATTACCGATGCCGCGCCGATCGAGGTCGTTGTCTGTAACGGCGGTACGGCAGGGCGACTCTACAAACGCTACTTGCAAGATCGGACGGGGTTGCCCGCCGTCGTCCTGCCCTCGACAAGTCCTGCCAATGCCGCCTGGCGACTGGAGTGTCTTGTCGAGCGTTGGCACGAAGCCGTTGACTGGGCTGTTATTTAATTTAGATTTTTGTTTGAGCGTGGGCGCCCAGACGTTTCAGAACGCCTCGCCAGATCGGCGCGGGCACGGCTGGCTCGGCGCAAACCATGCCGTTGGCGTCGCCGTTGGCGGCATTGCCGCCGCCAAGTCGCTGTGCATGCTCGACGGAGCAGCCCATGCGCACGGCGCCCACGAGCTTGTCCATGGCCTCCGAAAACGGTCGCCGCAAGAGTCCCATGCGCGGGGAATGGCGAAGCGCTGCGATGCCGCTGCCGGCGCAGATGGCAACGCCGCCACACCACAATTGGTCATGGCGCTCACATGCCTTGTGCAGGCGAACGGCGGTCCCACGCGCCTGCTCAGTGCCCTCTTGTGCGGCTCGAATCGCGGCATAGACGCGCGTTCCCGTACCGCCAAAGCGCTCAAGCGCCTGCTCGATAGCAGTCAACGTCTCATCGTCAGCCACATCTTCAATGGCCAGCACGATGCCATCGGCAACGCTGCCGGCGTCATTTGCCTTCAAGTCGACCGGGCGGGGGAGTGCGGTGCCGGAAAGTTGAGCATAGGCGGCGATGGCATCCTGCAGGTCCCAGAGCAAAAAATCAAGATCGGCGCTATTGGGAATACTGATATACGCAATGGTGTGCAGTGTTTTTGGTAAGTCGCCGCGCGCGGTCGTCTCCATGCCATCTCCTTTCCGGCTCGTTTCCGTTTAGGTTACACCGTCTGGTGGCGCCCCGCCGCGCTATCCTAGTGCAACCCTTACGAAAGGAACGCCATGCGTCTGCCCATGAATACCTCGCTTGCCATGCTCAAGCCCTCCGGTATCCGCCGGATTAACGCGCTCGCCGCCCAGCATCCGGGGTGTATCGCGCTCGCGCTCGGCGAGCCCGATTTTCCCACGCCCGATGTGATTAGCGCCGAGGTGACCGCCGCGCTGGACCGCGGTGACACGCACTATCCGCCCAACAACGGTCGCCCCGCCCTGCGTGATGCACTGTCCAAATATATGGATGACGCGAGCCTGGCGTTTTCCGCCGATGAGGTCATCCTGACCGACGGCGCGACCGAGGCACTGTCGGCAACATTTATGGCTATGCTCAACCCCGGCGACGAGGTCATCATCCCCACGCCGGCCTTTGGCCTGTACGAGAGCATCGTCGTGGCCAATCACGCCAAGGCTGTCTTTTTGGATACGGAGCCTGCGCAATTCCAGATTGACGAGGATGCGCTTCGCGCCTGTGTGACCCCGGCGACCAAGGCCATCGTCATCTGCTCGCCCAACAATCCCACGGGCTGCATTCTCAACGCGGCATCGCTCGACGCCGTGGCGCGCGTGGCGGAGCAGTCGGGCATCTACGTGGTCTGCGACGACGTGTACAACCGTTTGGTCTATGTGGATGGTTACGAGCGTTTTGCCCAGCGACACCCGGAGCTGCGCGAGCAGACGGTGATCATCGAGAGCTTCTCCAAGCCCTGGGCCATGACCGGCTGGCGCCTGGGCTGGCTCGCAGCAGCGGCACCCGTCATCGCCGAGATCGCAAAAGCTCACCAATACCTAGTATCGAGCGCCGTCTCCTTCGAGATGGACGCCGCAGCTCGAGCTCTCACCGTCGACCCCACCCCCATGCTCGAAGTCTACCGAGCCCGCCGCGAACGCGTGCTCGCAGCCTTAAACGCCATGGGCCTCGACGTAGTAGAACCGGCAGGCGCCTTCTACGCCTTCCCCAGCATTAAGCAGTTCGACCTAACAAGCGAAGACTTCTGCATTAAAGCCATCAAAGAGGCCAACGTTGCCCTAGTTCCCGGAAACTGCTTCGGAACCGAAGGCCACGTCCGCCTCAGCTATTGCGTCTCCGACAAAGACCTAGACGAAGGTCTCCGCCGCCTGTCCACCTTCCTTTCAACCTTGTAGCCATCAGGGACGCAACATATCAGCCCACCGACTTAAGGCTTATGAGTGGGGGCGCCGGCCAACGGGAAACCGGGCTGCCCCAAAGTCACCGCAGGCCGCGCCGCCGAAGGCCAGGCGCAAGGTTTTCGTAGATTCCGCACGAGCCGAAGAGCACTTAATGTGCTCTTCGTGCGAGCCCAGGACCTGACCGAGCGAAAACCTTGCGCCTGGCCTTCGGCGGCGCGGCCGGATGGTGGAATTGTGTGCAGCCCGGTTTCCCGTTGACCGACGCCGGGGTCCCCGCCATAATACTTTCGGTTCACGCACGAATCCGCTGCCAGAGACAGCCGGTGCAAACGGGCATCGCCCGCGAGCTTAATGGGATATCCCGCCAGCCGAGGTGGTCGAGTAGATATGTCTTCTCGCCCCCGTCGCTCATGCAGCGCGGGGGCTTTCTTTTTGGACATGCCCCCGTCACGTCCTTGTGGCGGACCGTGCCCGGAAAGAATTCGAGGAGGTGTAATTCATGCCCCAGCAGTACAAAATCGACAAGGTTGCAGAGATCGAGTCCCGTATCGCCGAGAACGCCGGTCTGTTCGTCGTCAACTACAACGGTCTGACGGTTAAGCAGGCTCAGGAGCTGCGTCATCAGCTTCGCGAGTGCGGCGCCGAGATGAAGGTCTACAAGAACAACCTGGTCAAGATCGCTCTCAAGAACCAGGAGCAGCCCGAGCTCGACGAGATCCTCGCCGGCCCCGTCGCTTATGTGTTCTACGAGACCGAGCCGGTCGAGGCCGCTAAGGCCCTTAAGGACTTCTCCGCTAAGTCCAAGGGCGTCCTTGAGATCAAGGGCGGTATCTCCGACGGCAAGGCCGTTTCCGCTGATGATGTTAAGGCTATCGCCGAGCTGCCCACCAAGGATCAGCTTCTCGGCCAGATCGCCGGTCTCATCTCCGGTTTCGCTCGCGACATCGCTGTCTGCGTCAACGGCGTTTCCTCTGGTCTCGCTCGTTCGATCCAGCAGGTCTCCGAGCAGAAGGCAGCCTAGTCGCTGTTTTCACCCGCGGCGGCAACGCCGCACCCCTGGCGCATTCGCGCCGTGTTTTAACTGATCTCCGTGCACAGACACGGAAACCGAAAGGACTTAGAAATGGCTAAGCTTACCACCGATGAGATCATCGATGCTCTTAAGGAAATGACCCTTCTCGAGGCTTCCGAGCTCGTTAAGGCTATCGAGGACACCTTCGGCGTTTCCGCCGCTGCTCCTGCCGCTGTTGTCGCCGCTCCCGCTGCTGGCGCTGCTGAGGCCGAGGAGAAGACCGAGTTTGACGTCGTGCTCGAGGGCTTCGGCGACAACAAGATCCAGGTCATCAAGGCCGTCCGTGAGCTCACCAACCTTGGCCTGAAGGAGGCCAAGGAGGTCGTCGAGGGCGCTCCCAAGGCTGTTCTCGAGGGTGCCAAGAAGGAGGACGCCGAGGCTGCCAAGGAGAAGCTCGAGGCTGCTGGCGCTGCTGTCACCCTCAAGTAATCAGGCTTTCTCGCCAGATTTCTTTGCAGACGGGGTTCGCATTGCGAGCCCCGTCTTTTTGTTTTTCGGTCCCTCGGCATCGGTTGCTCAAACTGCCATGTTCTGTGATTTGCGTCGTATCGGGTGCCCTGCCGTTGGGCAATAAAATTGCACCATTCGAGCAATAATTTGCGTTGACCTGCTGAAGAATTGTCTCTGCCTTGTAGCGACATATAGTTCCAGCGGTAAGATGCTTGGGTATCGCAATTTGGTCTGCGGCTGTGTGCCGCACGCATGGGGCGCTTTTGCGCCTGCGAAAGGATCTTTGAATAACATGAAGGCAATCATCCCCGCCGCCGGTCTTGGCACGCGTTTTCTGCCTGGCACCAAGTGCACGCCCAAAGAGATGCTGCCGGTGCTCGACAAGCCCGTCATTCAGTACGTCGTCGAGGAGGCACTCGACCCCGAGGAGGTCGACGACGCCATCATCGTTACTTCTCCCGGCAAGCCCGAGCTGCTGAACTACTTCCAGCCCGACCGTTCGCTCGAGAACCTGCTGCGCGAGCGCGGCAAGAACGCCTATGCCGATGCCGTCGCCCACGCTGGCGGTATGCCGGTCGACTTCCGTTATCAGTACGAGCCCAAGGGCCTCGGCCATGCTATTCGCTCTGCTGCCGACGCCGTGGCAGGGGAGAACTTCCTGGTTCTTCTGGGCGACTACGTTGTGCCTAACCGCGATATCTGCGACAAGATGCTCGCCGTTTCCAAGGAGCACGGTGGCGCTTCGGTTATCGCCGTCGCTGCTTGCTCGCCCGAGGAAGTCAGCCGCTACGGCGTTATCGCCGGCGAGCGCGTCGGTTCGCTCGAGGGCGCCGAGGACGTTGCCGATGCCGAGCCGGGCGCTGTCTGGCGTATCGGCGGTCTGGTTGAGAAGCCCGCTCCCGAGGCTGCTCCGTCCAACCTGTACATCGTCGGTCGCTACCTGCTGAGCCCGCTGGTCATGGACCTGCTGGCAGATCAGCAGGCCGGCAAGGGCGGCGAGATCCAGCTCACCGACGCCATGGCCCGTTCGCTCGACCGCGAGGCCATGTATGCGGTCGTCATCGACCCGCTGTCGGGCTACGACACCGGCACTCCCTCTGGCTGGATGGCCACCAACGCCCTCATGGCTGCAAGCGACCCCCGCTTTGCCGATGCCTTCTGGGACGCTATCGACGAGCGCGGCGGATTGATGCGCAAGTAAGCCTTCGGGCATCGACATTTACGGGCGCGGACTTCGGTTCGCGCCCGTTTTTTATAAGAGCTGCGATTGCCGGCTCTCTGTTCACAGAAAATATATGAACAGATGTTCGATACACATATATCTACCTGCGTGTTTTCTGTCGAAAATCTTTGCTACTCCAAAAACTCAATCGCGTCAAGGCTTTTCTTGCCCAACGGTCGGTACCTGATAAACTATTAGCTTGCGATAACTGGCGAAGCTATGCCTCGCCAACCCACCGAGCATTTCCGTGAAGGAGGAAAAACCTGGTGACCTACGCATACACTGCCACTGAGCGCAAGCGCGTCAGCTTCGGGAAAATCCCGGAGGCCATGGAGCTCCCCAACCTTATCTCTGTTCAAAGGGAATCCTTTGAGCGTTTTAAGGACGAGGGCCTTCGTGAGGCGTTCAAGGAATCCAGCCCCATCCAGAGCCAGAACCATGTTCTCGAGGTTACCTTCGGCGAGCATCAGTTCGGCGACCCCGCGCACACCGTCGAGGAGTGCCGCGAGAAGGATATGACCTATCAGGCTCCGCTTCTGACCGACGTCCGTCTCACCAACAAGGAGACCGGCGAGATCAAGGAGCAGCTCGTCTTTATGGGCGACTTCCCCATGATGACCGATCAGGGCACCTTCATCATCAACGGTACCGAGCGTATCGTCGTCTCGCAGCTCGTCCGCTCCCCGGGCGTGTACTACAGCTCCGAGATGGATTCGGGCAAGCAGATCTACAAGGCCCAGATCATCCCGTCCCGCGGTGCCTGGCTTGAGTTTGAGGTCGACAAGCGCGACCAGCTCATGGTCTCCATCGACCGTAAGCGCAAGCAGAGCGCCACGATGTTCTTGCGCGCCCTTGGCATCGCCGTCACCAACGACGACATCATCGAGCTGCTCGGCAACTCCGATGTGATCAAGCGCACCCTGGAGCGCGACACCGCCCTTACCCGCGAGGACGCCCTCATCGAGATCTACCGTCGCCTGCGCCCGGGCGAGCCTCCCACCGTGGACGCTTCCCGCAGCCTGCTCGAGGGCCTGCTCTTTAACCCGCAGCGCTACGATCTGGCCCGCGTCGGTCGTTACAAGGTCAACAAGAAACTCAACCTCACCACCGAAGAAGAGGTCACGGTGCTCACCGACGAGGATATCGTCGCGACGCTGCGCTACCTCCTGTCCCTCGCTGCCGGCGAGCAGGGCTTCAAGGTCGACGACATCGACCACTTCGGCAACCGCCGCATCCGCACCGTCGGCGAGCTCGTCGCCAACCAGTTCCGTATCGGCATGAGCCGTATGGAGCGCGTCGTCCGTGAGCGCATGAGCTCCCAGGACATCGACGAGATCACCCCGCAGTCGCTCATCAACATCCGCCCGATCGTGGCCTCCATCAAGGAGTTCTTCGGTTCCTCGCAGCTCTCGCAGTTCATGGACCAGGCGAACCCCCTGACCGGTCTGACCCACAAGCGCCGTCTGTCCGCACTCGGCCCTGGTGGTCTTGCCGGCCACAAGTCCGGCTCCAGCCGCCGCACCAACGTGCCGACGGCCGTCCGCGACGTTCACAACTCGCACTACAGCCGCATGTGCCCGATCGAGACCCCCGAAGGCCCCAACATCGGCCTGATCGGCTCGCTCGCCCTCTACGCCCGCGTCAACGAGTATGGCTTCATCGAGGCCCCGTTCCGTCGCGTCGAGAACGGCGTTGCCACCGACCAGATCGACTGGATGACCGCTGACGAGGAAGAGAAGCACGTCATCGCGCCGGCCAACACGCCGCTCGATCCCAAGACCAACGAGTTCATCACGACCGATGCCGAGGGCAAGATCGTCCGTCCGCACACCGTGATCGCCCGTACCCGCGACTTCGACGGCTCCTTCGGCGCTCCCGCCGACGTGCCTGTCGAGGACGTCGACTACATGGACGTCTCGCCGCGTCAGATGCTCTCCGTCGCAGCCACGCTGATCCCGTTCCTTGAGCACGACGACGCCAAGCGTACGCTGATGGGCGCCAACATGCAGCGTCAGGCCGTGCCGCTGGTTCACCCCGCCGCTCCCTATGTCGGTACCGGCATGGAGCGTCGCGCCGCTCTGGACTCCGGCGAGGTCACCCTGGCCAAGAACGCCGGCGAGGTTATCTTTGCCGACGCCGCCAAGATTATCGTCAAGCATGCCGGCGGCATGGACGAGTATCACCTGGCCAAGTACCAGCGCTCCAACCAGTCCACCTGCATCAACCACCGTCCGCTCGTGCGCGTCGGTGACACCGTTGAGCAGGGCGAGCCTCTGGCCGACGGTCCTTCGACCGATCACGGCGAGCTCGCACTGGGCCAGAACCTCACCGTGGCCTACATGCCGTGGGAAGGCTTTAACTACGAGGACGGTATCGTCGTGTCCGAGCGCCTGGTGGCCGAGGACCTGCTGACGACCATCAACATCACCCGTCACGAGATCGACGCCCGCGACACCAAGCTCGGCCCCGAGGAGATCACCCGCGAGATCCCGAACCTCTCCGAGGACATGCTTGCCAACCTCGACGAGGACGGCATCATCCGCATCGGCGCCGAGGTCGGCCCTGGCGACATCCTGGTCGGCAAGGTCACGCCTAAGGGCGAGAGCGCTCTGACCGCCGAGGAGCGCCTGCTGCGCGCCATCTTCGGTGCCAAGGCCCACGACGTCCGCGATACCTCCCTTAAGATGCCTCACGGCGCTTACGGCCGCGTCATCGACGTCGTCCGCTTTAGCCGCGAGAACGGCGACGACCTGGCCCCCGGCGTCAACGAGCAGGTGCGCGTCTACGTCGCCCAGCGTCGTAAGATCCAGCAGGGCGATAAGATCGCCGGCCGCCACGGCAACAAGGGTGTTATCTGTAACGTTCTGCCGGTCGAGGACATGCCCTACATGGCTGACGGTACCCCGATCGACGTTATCCTCAACCCGCTGGGCGTTCCCTCGCGTATGAACGTCGGCCAGCTGCTCGAGTGCCACCTTGGCTGGGCTGCTGCCTGCGGTTGGGATACCGAGCAGGCCGACTCCGACAAGTACGTCCCCGGTCCGTTCTTCACCGCCACGCCCGTCTTCGACGGCGCCAAGGAGGACGAGATCGCCGAGGTCATTCGTCGTGCCAACAAGAACATGCTCAACAAGGCCACCGCTGCCTTTGGCGATCACATGCGCCCCGAGTTCGTCACCCAGCTTGACGAGCGCGGCAAGACCCGTCTGTTCGACGGCCGTACCGGCGAGGAGTTCCGCGAGCCCATTACCGTGGGTACGTCCTACATCCTCAAGCTCGGCCACATGGTCGACGACAAGATCCACGCCCGTTCGACTGGCCCTTACAGCCTGGTTACCCAGCAGCCTCTG
This sequence comes from uncultured Collinsella sp., assembly GCA_947642445.1. Taxonomy (GTDB): domain Bacteria; phylum Actinomycetota; class Coriobacteriia; order Coriobacteriales; family Coriobacteriaceae; genus Collinsella. The sequence continues at coordinate 14,347 of CANRSF010000030.1, forward strand.
GGCGGCAAGGCCCAGTTCGGCGGCCAGCGCTTCGGCGAGA
>CANRSF010000031.1 GCA_947642445.1 uncultured Collinsella sp.
TATTTCCCGGTTCGACGAACAGCCGATCGTGTCAACCTTGGTCTAACAGAGCCAATGCCATTTGCAAGCTGACCGCCGTCGTCGCTATAACGCGAGACGACATCAATCATGCCTTCGGAATCCAAGCGATCGATTGCGGCGCGGGCACGATACGGCGAAACCCCCACGCGCTCGGCAAGCGTTTTGCGCGAGAAACCATACGGCCCGCCATTGTCTTCGGTTTGCTGGTCGATCTCCATCAACACCAGCACCTCGACACGCTTCATATCGTTGACACTCGCACGACCCTTGCCCGCCATAGCAGCCTCCTCAAACCGAGCACGAGCATCTAACGCGCCGTGCGCGACCGACACACCTCACGATGGCAGGTAATATCCATCATGCGGCATCCCGCTAAGGATGAAACAGTTACGGTTATTGTATACCGCTCAAATTGTTTCTAGGCAGGTAAACGGCTATTTTTCGCCGAAATAGGCGCTTTATTGATCAAAAAGCCGTACCGGGCGCTAACCCGATACGGCCAAAATGCAATGCAATTACCGCGGTGCTTCAAACTTAGCGATGGAAGAAACCGCGGCGCTCAAACTTGGGCTCGCAGCACACGTTGATACCCAGTTTGCGCAGTACCGTCTCGTCCGTCGGCGAGATAATCACGCTAAAGAAGGCATCGCAACCGCGCAGCTGCTCCAGGCCCGAAAGGACGCGAGCGGCCGTCTCACTCGTGGCCGAGGTGATCGACAGCGCCATAAGCGTCTCGTCGGTGTGGAGGCGCGGGTTTTTGCTGCCCAGGAAATGCGTCTTGAGCTTGCTGATGGGCTCGATCGCCTCATCGCTAATGACCTCGAGCTCAAGGTCGACGCCCGAAACATGCTTGAGGGCGTTCATAATGAGCGAACTTGCGGCGCCCAGGCGCGTGGAGGTCTTACCGGTCACCACGGAGCCATCGGGCATGACCATGGCACCCACGGGACCACCCGTCAGCTGCTCCCTGGTGAGGGCCGCCGAGCGCGCCGGTGAGTAGTTCTTATCGATGCCGGCTTTCTTCATAATAATCTTGAGACGGTCGACTTGCTCATCGCCCACGCCGGTACGGCGCACATTTTCGACCGCGGTAAAGTAGCGGCGGACGATCTCCATCTTGGAAGCGTCGCGGCAGGCATCGTCATCGGTGATGGCAAAGCCGACCATATTGACGCCCATGTCCGTAGGGCTCTGGTAGGGGCTCTTGCCCAGGATCTTTTCCATCAGGGCACGGACTACCGGGAAGGCCTCGACGTCGCGGTTGTAGTTGACCGTGGTCTTGTTGTAGGCCTCAAGGTGGAACGAATCGATGATATTGGCATCGTCGAGGTCAGCCGTGGCGGCCTCGTAGGCAATATTGACCGGATGCGTAAGGGGCAGATTCCAAACCGGGAAGGTCTCGAATTTGGCATAGCCGGCGGCGGTACCGTGCTTATGCTCGTGATACAGCTGCGAGAGGCAAGTGGCGAGCTTGCCCGAGCCGGGGCCGGGTGCCGTCACGACAACGAGTGGACGGGTGGTCTCGACAAACTCGTTCTTGCCGTAGCCATCGTCGGACACGATCAGATCGACATCGTGCGGATACCCCTCGATGGGATAGTGCAGCTTGGCGGGAATACCGAGCGCGTTCAGGCGGTTGCGGAACACATCGGCAGCAGGCTGGCCGGCGTACTGGGTGATGACCACGGCCGCGACGGCAAAGCCGTTGCCGCGGAACAGGTCAACCAGGCGCAGCACATCCTCGTCATAGGTAATGCCAAGGTCACCACGAGCCTTGTTTTTCTCGATGTGGTTCGCGTTGATCGCGATGATAACCTCAACATCGTCGGCGATGCTCTTGAGCATGCGGAACTTGCTGTCCGGTTCAAAACCCGGCAGCACGCGGCTCGCATGATAGTCATCGAACAGCTTACCGCCAAACTCCAAATAGAGCTTGCCACCAAACTGCGAGATGCGCTCCTTAATGTGAGCAGCCTGCAGCTCGATATACTTCGCGTTGTCGAAACCCTGGCGCATGTATGGCTCCCGTCCCGTTTCCATTTAATGTTCTAGGCGATTATAACGGAGCCTGCCCCTCGCAAGGGCCTGGCCACCAACAGGCACCAACCAAACACGCCACCGCAACCACCGGGGACCCGGGATAGCTAATTTGAAGCAGGAACCAAGTCACTCCGCACCAACAATGGAAACGTCACAGGCAGAGCCAAAGTCAACGAACGGGCACCAGAGCGGGCAAGCTGTTCCCCTGCACCAACAATAACAGCGTCGCAGGTTGAGCATAAGTCAGCGAGCGCCGTCCAGAACGTACAAGTTGGCATGAAAAAGGCAAGGCATAGACCTTTTGGTCATGCCTTGCCTTTTGAATGACAAATTGTAGTTCTGGGCGGCGCACAGCGTCGAGTGGTTCCGCGGTTTGGTAAAACCGCGGAACATAAGTGCGCCTCCCCCCGCGCACGGAACGGGAGGAGGCTAAAGGTAGGAGTCTACCGGTGGGGTTACCCCACCGGACAGACGATGACCAGGTGATCCTTTACAGGATCGTCATGGTTTCCGTGGGGTACCCAAGGGGTACTTAGAGCATCACGCAAGCGATGGTCAGGATGACGGCGCAGACGACGGAGAGAGCGACGATGAGCTTGAGAGCAAACTTGAGCCAGGTCGTCCACTCGATCTTGGCCAGGGCAAGACCGCCCATGATGGCGCCGGAGGTCGGGGTGAACAGGTTCACGACGCCGATGGCGGCGGAGAAGATCATGACCATGACCTCGGGCGAGAAGCCGAGCTTAACAGCCAGCGGTCCCATGATGGGCATGGAGACGGTGGCCATACCGGAGGTCGAGGGGATCAGGAAGGACAGGCCGAAGTAGACCAGGAAGCTCATGGGAGCGAAGATCACGCCGGACAGGCCAGCCAGAGCATTGGCGGCAGCGTCGAGGACGTAGACGTCGAGGCCGGTGCTAGCCATGAGGACGGAGATACCACGGGCAAGAGCGATGACGAGGACAACGGACATCATGTCGGCAGCGCCGGTGATGAAGGTGTTGACGATCTGCTTCTCGGACAGGCCACCGATGATACCGATCAGGATAGCCATGAGGAAGAACCAGGTGGAAGCCTCGTCGAAGTACCACTGGCCAATGGGCAGGCCGGTGATCAGGGCAGACCAGCCCTGAACGATGGCGTTACCGTCGGCGTCATAGACAGCGCCAGCATCGAAGAAGTTGGCGACGCCCTCGTTGAGGTCGGCCAGCGGGATGAAGCCGACGATCATGACGACGAAGGTGAAGGCAAAGGCGATCAGAACACCCTTCTGGCGACCGGTGAGCTTGACCTCCTTGTTAACCTCGGAAGCAGCCTTGCCGTGAGCCTCTTCGGCGTCCTTGAGCTCCTGCATCGAAAGGATGGTGGAACCCTTGTCAGCCTTGACCTTCTTGGCATAGCTCATGACGAAGAAGATGGACATGGCAGTGGTAACAATCCACAGGACGGCACCGAGGCCGATGATGATGGACTGGTTGACCTCAATGCCAACACCGGTCAGAGCGTCGACGGCAGCGCCGACGGCGAACGGGTTAACCGTGGAGCCGAGGCAGCCGCAGCCAGCGCCGAGCAGGACAGTAGCGGCGCCGACCATGGGGTCGAAGCCAGCAGCCATCATGGTAGCGGCGAGCAGGGCGTAGAAGGGAACGGTCTCCTCGCACATACCATAGGTGGTACCACCGAGGGAGAAGATGAGCATCAGCACGGGAATGAGCATGATCTCATTGCCCTTAAGCTTCTGCACCAGAACGGCAATGCCGTTGTCCAGGGCGCCGGCCTCGGTCATCATGCCGAGGAAGCCGCCGAGGATCATAACGAAGAGGCAGACGGGCAGAGCGTCAGCGAAGCCCTTGACCGGGGCGGTGCAGAAATCGCTCAGGCGGGCAGCGGTAACCTCGCCACCGGACGTACCGGAGACGATAACGGTAACAACCGCGACGATTGCCAGCAGAGCAAGAAGAATGGTGAACGATGAAGGCATACCGCGCTTTTTCTTAGCGGTCTCAGTCATAGTTCTCATCCCCCCTTCATAAATCATTTACTGATCTCGCCCGAAGCGGCTCTTCCGTGCCGTGCATGTCGCTCGGTGCGAGATTTTTACCAGACAAAAGCGCTCGGGGTGCGCAGCAATGCACCCCGAGCGAGATGCTAGAAGCTCTTACTTGAGCGTAGCGTACATGACAGCCTTGATGGTGTGCATGCGGTTCTCGGCCTCGTCGAAGACCTTGGAAGCGGGGCTCTCGAAGACCTCGTCGGTGACCTCCTGCTCGGTGATGCCGAACTGCTCGCACTTCTCTGCGCCAATCGTGGTGTTGGTGTCGTGGAAGCTGGGCAGGCAGTGCAGGAAGATGGCACCCGGGTTGGCCATAGCCATGACCTCAGAGGTAACACGATACGGGGTGAGCTGAGCGATGCGCTCGGCCCAGACCTCGTCGGGCTCGCCCATGGAGACCCACACGTCGGTGTAGATGACGTCGGCACCGGTGACGCCGTCCTTGACGTCGGTGGTCAGCTTGATGGTGCAGCCGTTGGCCTCGGCGATGGGCTTGCAGGCCTCGATGACGTCGTCGGCGGGCATGCACTCCTCGGGGCCGCAGGCCACGAAGTTCATGCCGAGCTTGGAGCAGACGACCATGAGGGAGCGAGCGACGTTGTTCTTGCAGTCGCCCATGAAGACGAGGGTCTTGCCCTTGATGTCGTAGTTGAAGTTCTCCTGGACGGTCAGGATGTCGGCGAGCATCTGGGTGGGATGCCACTCAGTGGTCAGGCCGTTCCACACGGGCACGCCGGACTTAGCAGCGAGCTCCTCGACGTCGTCCTGGGCAAAGCCGCGGAACTCGATGCCGTCATACATGCGGCCGAGAACGCGGGCGGTGTCCTCGATGGACTCCTTCTTGCCCATCTGCGACGAACCAGGATCGAGGTAGGTGACGCCCATGCCCAGATCCATGCCGCCGACCTCGAAGGCGCAGCGGGTACGAGTGGAGGTCTTCTGGAAGAGCAGAACGATGTTCTTGCCCTCGAGATAGCGGTGAGGAACGCCAGCGCGCTTCATATCCTTGAAGTTCTTGGAGAGCTTGAGCAGGTACTCGATCTCCTCGGTGGTGAGGTCGAGAAGCTTGAGGAAGCTACGGCCGGAGAGGTTAACACCCATGGTTCGATTCCTTTCGAAGAAATGAATTACGTAAGTATTAGTGTTGCCCGTTTAACGGGCGAAGCCGGTGCGGTTGTAGGGGGACCGCACCGGAAACGGAAAGACTTAGAGGTCCTCGCGCCAGAAGGGCATGCTCATGCAGCGCGGGCCGCCGCGGCCGCGGGAGAGCTCGGCGGAGGGCACGACGAGAAGGTCCAGGCCCTCCTTGTACAGCACGTCGTTGGTGACGGTGTTGCGGGCGTAGACGCAGATCTTGCCGGGCTCGACGCACAGGGTGTTGGAGCCGTCGTTCCACTGCTCGCGGGAGGCCGCGATCGGGTCGCCGCCGCCGCAGGGGATCAGCTTGACCCGGTCGACGCCGGTGGCGTCCTCCAGGACGTGCTCGAGGGTGTCCTCGATCAGGCGGATGTTGACCTCGCCCGGGTTCTTGCCGGCGGTCAGCTCGTAGACGCGCAGGGTGCCCATGATGGCGGGGTGGATCGTGAACTTATCGACGTCGATCTGGGTGAAGACCGTGTCGAGGTGCATGAAGGCGCGCGAGACCGGGATGTCGAAGGCCAGGATGCGCTCGACCTTGGAGTCGGAGTTCCAGAAGATGTTCTGGGCCATGACGTCGATGGCGGCTGCCTGGGTGCGCTGGGAGATGCCGACGGCGAGGGTCTTCTCGTTGATGTTCAGCACGTCGCCGCCCTCGGTGTGGAACTGGCAGTCGCGGCGGAAGTACAGGGAGACGTCCTTGTAGTCGGGGTGGTACTTGAAGACGTACTTGCCGTACAGGGTCTCGCGGTTGCGGGTGACCGAGTACATGCGGTTGAGGTTGACGCCCTCGCCGACGACCGCGAACGGGTCGCGGGTGAAGTAGAGGTTGGGCATCGGGTCGATGATCAGGTCGGACTCGGACTCGGAGTTGACCAGGGAGTCGAGGGTCGTGGACGCCGTGAGGGGCATGTCGATCTCGGCCTTGGTCATGCCGGCCATGGTCTTCTTGACGAACTCGAGGTTGTCCTCGATGGAGTCCAGCTTCTCGCGGACGATCTGCGGCATGTGCTGGCCGCGGATGCCTGCCTCGGCGATGTACTGGTCGGTGAACTCGGCGCGGGCGCCGGGGACCTGGTCGAACACCTCTGCGACGAGGTTCTCGAGGTAGAGCACCTCCACGCCCTGGTCCCTCAGGATCTGGGCGAAGGTGTCGTGCTCCTGCTGCGCGACCTCAAGGAACGGGACGTCGTCGAACAGGAGTCGCTCGAGCTCGTCGGGCGGCAGGTTGAGGAGCTCGTCGCCGGGACGGTGCAGGCAGACCTTCCTGAGCTTGCCGATCTCGGAAGGCACGTGCAGACCTTTCGTCATGGCCTCCTACCTTTCTTTCGGGCCCTTGTCAGGGCCGATTCGTTAGCGCCCCTCCGTGTGAGGCGTTATTGCTGACGACATATTTATATCCAAATTTAGTTCATACTTCCACCTCGCCCCCGAACGGTTTTATATGAGGGGTGAACGGCATACACATATACTTCACGCATGGCACACTTCGATTTAATAAAGTGTATTTACGTGCTTAAACGCGTATTCAATCCAATAATCAAATGGAACTAAACTTTATTAAACCACCCTCAAATTGCATATTTCCAATAGAGCTATGAATAGAATTAGCGATTCATACCGCGTCTCAACCATTTTCATTTTTATTCAGAAAAAAGTTTGTCCTATTCATTTCTGGTAAACGAATTACCGTTTACCAGACGCTTGATACCGTTCACCGGAAGCTCAGTATAAGGCCCAGCGGATACCGGCTCGTTTTACGGCCCCATTTGTAACAACTTGACTTCTCGGTATAGAAAAACGGACCCGCTTCCCTCGTGGAAAACGGGTCTGTTATCGATAATCGTAGGCAGATTTGAGCGGCTTTGAGAGCCGTCGGAATCCTAGCGATCAAACTCCGCCAGTGCCTCGCCCAAAAGCCTCAGGCCCTCGCGAAGAACATCTTCGCTCGCGCAGTAGCCCAGGCGCGCTCCACAGGGAAGCTCAAAACGGCTACCGGGAACCAGCAGCACTCCCCTCTCAGCCAACAGGCGCTTGCAGAACTCCTCGTCGTCCTCGGGAATATCCAGCTGGATAAACGAGGTGGACACGCCCTGCGGGGCCGTCCAGGACACGCGATGCTGCGTATCGATCCAAGCCTGCGTGATATCGCGGTTGCCAAACACGATCTTGCGGTTGCGCTCGAGAATCTTGTCCTTGTGCTCGAGCACGTAGGTCGCTAGGGCGTCGTTGAACACGCCGCCGCAGATCATGGTGTAGTCACGATACGTGCGGATGCGGTTGGAGACCTCTTCGTCGGCCACGACCCAGCCCACGCGGGCCGCAGGCGTCGAATAGGTCTTGGACACCGAGTTGGTGACGATAGCCTTCTCGTACACGTCAGCCATCGACATAAAGGACTCGGTGTTCTCGAGCGGCAGATACACCTCGTCGCACAGCACGTAGGCGCCCACCGAACGGGCGATCTCGGCAATCTGGCCGAGCGTATCGGCATCGAGCACCGTACCGATGGGATTCGATGCGTTGTTGATGCAGATGAGCTTGGTGTTGGGGCGCACCGAGCGCTTGAGCTCCTCGATATCGGGCTTCCAGCCGAGCTCCTCGCGAAGCTCCCAATACTCGACCTCGGCACCGAGCGTACGCGGAATCTCATAGAGCGGCGCATAGGTGGGCCACTCGGCAATCACGTGATCGCCGGGCTCGACAACAGCCATGATGGCATTGAGGTTAGCACCCGTACAGCCATTGGTCTGCAAAATGTGATCGGGATTGACCTCGCGACGATACAGCTTGGCGACTTCGGCCTTAAACTCCGGCGAACCCTCGATCCAGCCGTAATTCATCTTCTCGCGATCCAGGCGCTCGTAGAACGTAGCACCGTCCTGCTCGTCAAGTGCGCGAAGCTCACCCATGGTCAGCGACGAGATCGTCGACTGAGCGATATCCCAGGTAGCACTCTTCTCCCAAACGTTGAGCCATTCCTCAACGCCAATTGTCTTGATGTCCATGGCCACCTTATCCGTTGTTAATTTAACGTCATTAAACATGAATGGGACGGTGCGAAAGATCCGCATCGTCCCATTGGGAGACATCTAATGGCAGCTAGATGTTTGTAGTAAGACCTGTACGGGTCTTTGAAAACCTTAGAGGTCCTCGCGCCAGAAGGGCATGCTCATGCAGCGCGGGCCGCCGCGGCCGCGGGAGAGCTCGGCGGAGGGCACGACGAGAAGGTCCAGGCCCTCCTTGTACAGCACGTCGTTGGTGACGGTGTTGCGGGCGTAGACGCAGATCTTGCCGGGCTCGACGCACAGGGTGTTGGAGCCGTCGTTCCACTGCTCGCGGGAGGCCGCGATCGGGTCGCCGCCGCCGCAGGGGATCAGCTTGACCCGGTCGACGCCGGTGGCGTCCTCCAGGACGTGCTCGAGGGTGTCCTCGATCAGGCGGATGTTGACCTCGCCCGGGTTCTTGCCGGCGGTCAGCTCGTAGACGCGCAGGGTGCCCATGATGGCGGGGTGGATCGTGAACTTATCGACGTCGATCTGGGTGAAGACCGTGTCGAGGTGCATGAAGGCGCGCGAGACCGGGATGTCGAAGGCCAGGATGCGCTCGACCTTGGAGTCGGAGTTCCAGAAGATGTTCTGGGCCATGACGTCGATGGCGGCTGCCTGGGTGCGCTGGGAGATGCCGACGGCGAGGGTCTTCTCGTTGATGTTCAGCACGTCGCCGCCCTCGGTGTGGAACTGGCAGTCGCGGCGGAAGTACAGGGAGACGTCCTTGTAGTCGGGGTGGTACTTGAAGACGTACTTGCCGTACAGGGTCTCGCGGTTGCGGGTGACCGAGTACATGCGGTTGAGGTTGACGCCCTCGCCGACGACCGCGAACGGGTCGCGGGTGAAGTAGAGGTTGGGCATCGGGTCGATGATCAGGTCGGACTCGGACTCGGAGTTGACCAGGGAGTCGAGGGTCGTGGACGCCGTGAGGGGCATGTCGATCTCGGCCTTGGTCATGCCGGCCATGGTCTTCTTGACGAACTCGAGGTTGTCCTCGATGGAGTCCAGCTTCTCGCGGACGATCTGCGGCATGTGCTGGCCGCGGATGCCTGCCTCGGCGATGTACTGGTCGGTGAACTCGGCGCGGGCGCCGGGGACCTGGTCGAACACCTCTGCGACGAGGTTCTCGAGGTAGAGCACCTCCACGCCCTGGTCCCTCAGGATCTGGGCGAAGGTGTCGTGCTCCTGCTGCGCGACCTCAAGGAACGGGACGTCGTCGAACAGGAGTCGCTCGAGCTCGTCGGGCGGCAGGTTGAGGAGCTCGTCGCCGGGACGGTGCAGGCAGACCTTCCTGAGCTTGCCGATCTCGGAAGGCACGTGCAGACCTTTCGTCATGGCCTCCTACCTTTCTTTCGGGCCTTACTGGCCGAATGTATCAGCGCCCCGCCGTATGGGACGCTGCTTGCTGACAGCTCTAGTTATATCCAAAAACCACCCGCAATTCCACCTCGCCCCCGAACGGTCAGCAAAGTGCGATGAACGGTATATCGCATATGATTCCCCCATGATGCACTTCGGTTCTCTAAAGCAGGTTTTCAAAGGTAATCGTTCTTTTTTCTAAGGAATTGAGCGAGATAGCACAAATGTTTTCATGTTTAGGAATTGCATAGCTAAGACTGTTTTCTGCATATATATGTCGTTTGTCTATGATTCGATTTGGATTCGATTATATTCAGCTCGCAATCATTCTTATTCATACATCCTCACCAGTTGAGTATGGATATAAATTGTTTCAAAGCGGGTCGGGTAGTTTGTTGCATGCTTTGACAGCGTAAGAAGTAGGTAAAGATGCCATTCGTACAATACGTCCGTGCCATAGGTCGACTAAATTGAGACAATAGTGAATAGTGTTAGGCTACCGTCCCCTGTGGGGACTGAACGGACAGATGCATATGCCGAGCAAAATCGAAAAGAAGCAAGCCGCCGCAAAGCTGCGCAAACCGCCGCGCGACTTCTCGTATACGCAAAACCGAGAGCTCAGCTGGCTACGCTTTGACAACCGCGTGCTCGACGAAGCCTTCGATGAGTCCGTGCCGCTGTTCGAGCGCCTTAAGTTCGTCTCGATCTTCGAGTCAAACCTCGATGAGTTCCTCATGGTGCGCGTGGGTGGCCTGTCCGACCTGGCCGAGCTCAAAAAGCAACCTGTCGACAACAAGAGCAATATGACCGCCTCCGAACAGGTCGATGCCGTCATGGCAGAGCTGCCCGGGCTCCTTACCCGTTGGGAGTCCATTTTTAAGAACATCGAGGGCAAACTCAACGCCCTGGGCGTTCACCGCGCTCGCATCGATTCGCTTACGCCCGAGGAGCGCACCTTTGTCACCCGCTACTTCCAGGCCTACGTGTCGCCGGTCATCTCACCGCTGGTGATTGACCCGCGCCACCCCTTCCCTAACCTGCGCAACGGCGCACTCTACCTGGCCTGCGGCCTGGACGGCGTCACCGACGAGGAAAGTCTGCTGGGCCTGATCGAGATTCCCGCCTCGATGAACCGCGTGGTCGAGATCCCCTCGCCCACCGGCACCTACTCCTACATTCTGCTCGAGGACGTCATCCTCGCCTGCCTGGACAGCTGCTTTGGCTCCTATAAGCCGCTCGACCGCGCGCTCATCCGCGTCACCCGCAACGCCGACATCGATCCGGACGGCGAGGGCGTCGAGGAGGAAGAGGACTACCGCCAGCATATGAAGCGCATCCTCAAGAAGCGCCTGCGCCTGCAGCCGGTAGTGCTCGCCGTCTCGGGCTCACTCGAAAAAGCAACGCTCAAGACTATCCGCAAGGCGCTCGAGCTTTCGCGCCGCTCTGTCTTTACCTGCGATATCCCGCTCGACCTGGGCTATGTCTTCGGCATCGAGGGCAAGATTCCCGAGCATCTGCGCAACGAGCTCCTCTTTACGCCGTTTAAGCCGCAGCCCAACCCCACCATCGATATGGCCCGCTCCATCCGCGAGCAGGTACTTCAGCACGACAAGCTGCTCTTTTATCCCTATGAGGCTATGAACCCCTTCCTGGATCTGGTGCACGAGGCCGCCTACGACCCCGAGTGCATCTCGCTGCGCATCACGCTCTACCGCGTGGCCAAGCAGAGCCGCCTGTGCGAGTCGCTGATCGATGCCGCCGAGAACGGCAAAGAGGTCACGGTGCTCATGGAGCTCCGCGCCCGCTTTGACGAGCAGAACAACATCGAGTGGGCCGAGCGTCTGGAAGAGGCCGGCTGCACCGTCATCTACGGCTCCGAAGGCTTTAAGTGCCACTCCAAGATCTGCCAGCTCACCTATCGCGAGGGCATGGCGCTTACCCGTCTGACGCTGTTGGGCACCGGCAACTTTAACGAGAAGACGGCCAAGCTCTACAGCGACTTTATGCTCATGACCGCCCATCCCGGCATCGGCGAGGACGCCAACCTGTTCTTCCGCAACCTGTCGCTGGGCAACCTGCGCGGCGATTACCGCTTCCTGGGCGTGGCGCCGGTCGGCCTGAAGCCGCTCATCATGCGCGGCCTGGATCGCGAGATCCAGCGCGCCCTCGCTGGCGAGCCCGCCCGTGTGTTCTTTAAGCTCAACTCGCTCACCGACCGCGAGGTCATCGACAAGATCGCCGAGGCATCGTGCGCAGGAGTCCGCGTTGACATGATCATCCGCGGCATCTCGTGCCTCAAGCCGGGCATTCCGGGCAAGACCGAGAACGTGCATGTCCGTTCTATCGTCGGACGCTTTTTGGAGCATGCGCGCGTTTACGCCTTTGGCGTGGACTCGGACATGATCTATCTGAGCTCGGCCGACATGATGACGCGCAACACCGAGCACCGCGTGGAGATCGCCTTCCCCGTGCTCGACCCCACCTGCCGCGCCCTGGTGCACGAGTACATGGGCATGCAGCTGCGCGACAACGTGAAGGCCCGCAGCCTGACGAGTGACGGCACCTGGATTCCCGTCGAGCGTGCAGAGGGCGAGAAGCCCTTCAACTCGCAGGAAGCTCTGCTGGAGCGTGCCTATCGCAACGCCGAGGCCGCCGCCGAGGCAAAGCCCGCCCTTGCTCCTGAGCCGCAGCCGGCCGCACCCGAGGTTCAGAAGGTCCAGGCGACCGTCATTGAGCCCGAGCCTGCACCTGCACCTCAGCCCGAGCCGCAGGTCACCAAGCCCGCACCCGAGACGAGCGCCCGTCGCGATAAGCCCGCCGGCAAAACCAAGGCCATCGAGCGCCATCGCCCCGGTCGCGTGCGCATGGGCCTGGGCTTGATCGGCCTGGGTCTTAAGACGCTCATTACCGGCAAGACGAAATAGTCGTTTGTAGAAGCGGTTTGTAGAAGCGCCCCGCATTTGAGGAAAGCCTCGGATGCGGGGCGCTTTTCCCTGCTACCATGGTGCGAACAACAACACGAATGACAGGCAGGAATATGAAGCTCACCATAGAATCGATGACCTACGGCGCCGACGGGCTGGCGCACGCCGACAACGGCAAAGCCGTCTTTGTGCAGGGTGCCGTGGCAGGCGACACCGTCGAGGCCGAGGTCGTACAGGACGGCAAGTCGTTCATGCGCGCCCGCACCACCGAGATTCTGGAGCCAAGCCCCGATCGCATTCAGCCTCCCTGCCCCTTCGTGGGCATCTGCGGCGGCTGCTCGTGGGGTAATCTCTCACGCACGGCACAGCTCGCCGCCAAGGAGCAAAACCTGCGCTCCACGCTCGAGCGCATTGGCAAGTTCGCTCCTGAGCAGGTCGATGAGTTGGTACAGCCCATCCGCCACACCAAGGACGACTGGGGCTACCGCAATAAAATCGAGCTCGAACCGACCGTCGTCAACGGTCGCGTGCGCCTTGGCATGCACGGTGTCGACCCCAGCAAAATCGTGACCGTCGATGTGTGCCCGCTGTTCGATAAGCGTTTCCCGAAGGCGCTCAAATCGGTCGTCGGCGCGCTCAACTATCTAAGCGGCAGCCATGACCTGGGCCTCGAACGCGTGGGCATTCGCGCATCGCGCCGCACCAAGGCACTCGAGGTCGCACTCTGGACGCCCACAGGCTCTTTTCCGCGCTCGCAGGTCTCCCGCGTGCTGGCGGACGCCGCTCATCCCACGAGCATCGTGCGTGTGATGAGCAAGGGCGAAAAAAAAGCCCGCCGTGTCTCCAAAGTCGAGATGCTCGCCGGCGAGGGCTCGTGGACCGAGAATATCGCCGAAGGCCAGATGCGCTTATCTGCCCCGTCGTTTTTCCAGGTCAATACCAAGGGCGCCGAGATTTTGATTGAGCTCGTTATGGACGCCCTCGACCCGCAGGAAGACGAGCTGGCCGTGGACCTGTACTGCGGTGCCGGCACCTTTACCCTGCCGCTCGCCCGCCGCTGCGACTTTGTTGCCGCCGTCGAGGCCTATGGCCCGGCCGTGCGCGATTTACGCCGTAACCTGGAGATCAACAAGCTCGATAACGTCGACGTCATCGGCGGCGACGCGGTGCGCGAGTTCCCCGACCAGGACGCCGATGTCCTGGTAGTCGATCCGCCGCGCGCAGGCTTGGCGCCCGAGGCCATCGACCTCATCGCGAGCACGAGTGCCCGCGATGTCGCCTACGTGAGCTGTGACCCTGCCACCCTGGCACGCGACCTCAAGCGCTTTGTCGAGGAGGGCACCTTCTCTCCCATCAAGATCACGCCGGTCGACCTATTCCCGCAAACCTTCCACTGCGAAACCGTCGTCCACCTCAAGCGTAACTAGACCGTTTGCCCAAGACCACGCCCGATGATTTTTCTGGGACGGGGATAAAAAAATTTGTTCTGAATGATTATTTAAGGCTCTGTTAGACCAAGGTTGACATAAAAACGATGTCACCGCGAGGCGGTACC
>CANRSF010000032.1 GCA_947642445.1 uncultured Collinsella sp.
AGGCGACGGTGGCACCGACCATGGGGTTGTTGCCCATGCCGATGAGACCCATCATGTCGACGTGCGCAGGCACGGAGGAAGAACCGGCGAACTGGGCGTCGGAGTGCATGCGACCCATGGTGTCGGTCATGCCGTAAGAGGCAGGGCCGGCGCCCATGTTGTCCGGGTGCAGGGTACGGCCAGTGCCGCCACCAGAAGCGACGGAGAAGTACTTCTTGCCAGCCTCGAGGCGCTCCTTCTTGTAGGTGCCAGCGACGGGGTGCTGGAAGCGCGTGGGGTTGGTGGAGTTACCGGTGATCGAGATGTCGACGTTCTCGTGCCACATGATGGCAACGCCCTCGCGGACGTCGTCGGAGCCGTAGCAGTTAACGGCAGCGCGGGGACCATCGGAGTAGGGGATGGTCTCGACGACCTTGAGCTCGCCCGTGTAGTAGTCGAACTGGGTCTTCACGTAGGTGAAGCCGTTGATGCGGGCGATGATCTGAGCAGCGTCCTTGCCCAGACCGTTGAGGATGACGCGCAGCGGCTTCTTGCGAGCCTTGTTGGCGTTCAGAGCCAGGCCGATAGCACCCTCAGCGGCAGCGAAGGACTCGTGGCCAGCCAGGAAGGCGAAGCACTCGGTGTCGTCGGAGAGCAGCATAGCGCCCAGGTTGCCGTGGCCCAGACCGACCTTGCGGTCCTCGGCGACGGAGCCGGGAACGGTGAAGGCCTGGATGCCCTCGCCGATGATGGCGGCAGCCTCAGAAGCGGTCTTGGCGCCACGCTTGACAGCGAGAGCGCAACCGAGGGTGTAGGCCCACTCGGCGTTCTGGAAGGCGATGGACTGGGTGTTGTTGACGATCTCACGCGGGTTGAAGCCCTTGTCGGTGCAGATCTGCAGAGCTTCCTCGAGGGAGGCGATGCCGTTGTCGGCGAGGCACTTGTTGATCTTGTCAGCGCGGCGCTCGTAACCTTCGAACGTAACAGTCATAGTTATTTCCCTCCCTTTCTACTCGTGAACCGGGAACACGCTGGCGACGGAGTGAGTCTCCTCGTCGGTGCGCGGGTCGATGTACTTGGCAGCGTTCTCCCACTGACCATAGTGGCCCATAGCGCCAGCGATGGCCTCCTCGGGGGTCTTGCCGGCCTTGACGGCGTCGGTGAACTTGCCGAGGTTCAGGAACTCGAATGCGATGATCTCGTTCTTGTCGTTGAGAGCCATGCGGGTGACGTAGCCCTGAGCGAGCTCAAGGTAACGAGCGCCCTTGGCCTTGGTGCCGAACATGGTGCCGACCTGAGAGCGAAGGCCCTTGCCGAGGTCGTCGAGGGAGGCGCCCACGGGCAGGCCGCCCTCGGAGAACGCGGTCTGGCTGCGGCCGTAAACGATCTGCAGGAAGATCTCGCGCATAGCAACGTTGATGGCGTCGCAGACGAGGTCGGTGTTGAGGGCCTCGAGGATGGTCTTACCGGGAAGGATCTCGGAAGCCATGGCAGCAGAGTGGGTCATGCCCGAGCAGCCGATGGTCTCAACGAGGGCCTCCTCGATGATGCCGTCCTTGACGTTCAGCGTGAGCTTGCAGGCGCCCTGCTGAGGTGCGCACCAACCCACACCGTGCGTAAGACCGGAGATGTCGGAAATCTCCTTAGCCTGGACCCACTTGCCCTCCTCGGGGATGGGTGCGGGGCCGTGGTATGCACCCTTGGCAACGGGGCACATGTTCTCCACTTCCTGTGAGTACTGCATGCCTCTCCTCTCTATCGTGTTGGCGTCCCGTCTGGGGGTCGTGGCTGGCGATTGCCGGGCGACCCTTCGAAAGGGACATGACATGCAGCCCCTATAATACCGCGAAATGCACGGAATATTCGGCGAACGGCTCAGTTTTCGTAGCGAGAAGTCCGGAAGTTTTAATTGAAACGGTTTAACTATATGTTCTGTGGTCGCGAATTTCCGTAGAGGGGGTTCGTCTTGGGCAAGCTTTTGGTCAGCTCTTGTAAGCGTTGCAGGGGTTGACCTGTTGCAACGGTGCCGTTCGCCGCCCGTTTACTGCCTTTGGCCGCGCGAGTGTATTGTTTTGCGTGAATGTTTTGATGGCACGCTTCAATCGTGCTGTATTGGATGGCAATCAGATCCCGGCGAAGGGAGCGCCATGCAGCGCGTTTGGAGAACGGTTACCGGCTTTTACCATGTCTGTGCCCGCGGTGTGGGCAAGCAGCTCATCTTTGAGGGCGATGAAGACCGGTGGGAGTTTTTGGAGCTGATGCGCGAGTGCTGCCGCGAGGCGGGCGTGACGGTTATCGCCTGGTGCCTTATGGGCAATCACGTGCATCTGGTGCTTGCAGATTACGAGGACGCGATGAGCGCGGCGATGCACCGGCTGCTTTTGACGTACGCGCGGCGGTTCAATAAGCGCACGGGGCGCACGGGTCATCTGTTCCAGAACCGTTTTGACCGGCGCTCGCTCGATACCGACCGTTATCTAATGGCTGCCATTCGCTATGTTCACGCTAATCCGCAGGAGGCGGGTATCGCCCTGATCGAGCGTTATCCCTGGAGCAGCTTTGCCGAGTATCTGAGAGCGTATGACAACGATACGACGAGGGGATTTTCGGACCCTTCTTGTGTGCTTGAGCTCTTTGAGTCTGCCAAGGGGTTTCTGGATTATTCTCTGTCGATGCCCGATGGTTCCGATCCGGTGATTCACGATATGGATGAGACAGAGTGGGAGCGGCGTGCGTTTGCCGACAAGATGGCGAAGCGCCTGGGCGTGCCGCTCAACGAACTCAAGACCGTAGCGCCCTCGCGGCGAGATGGAATCATTTTCGCCCTGCACGATGTCGGCTACACGGTGCGCGAGATCGAACGATATACGGGAATCAGCAAGAGTACCGTCTCTCGTATCGTGCGCGCTTATGTTCGGGTGAATGCTCAGGCTGAGGGCTCGGAATAGAAAATGGCCGAACCACTCTTGTCAAGCGATTCGGCCAACAAAATTCTTAAGATTTGGGACAAATACTACTGATTATTTTGTCCCGTGAGCATGCCGTCGAGGGTGCGCCAGGCGAGCTCGGCGCATTTGACGCGGGCGGGCATGTGCGAGATGTCCTGGAGCTGGGCGGCCTCGTCCAGGTCTTCCAAGTCCTCCTCGGAGAGCTGCTCGCCGCGGATCATGGCGAGGAAGAGCTCTGCCAAGCGGCGAGCTTCCTCGACGGTCTCGCCGGTGATGAGGTCGGCCATGATGTCGGCGCTTGCCTGGCTGATGGCGCAGCCGTGGCCGGTAAAGGAGGCCTCCTCGATCACGTTGTTCTCGACACGTAGCTGCAAGGTGAGCTCGTCTCCGCAGCTGGGGTTGATGCCGTCGTGCTCGTGCGTGGGGGCGTCCATCTCGTACTTGTAGTCGGGGTGCGAGTTGTGCTCCATAAACGTGGTGGAGGTGTACAGATTACCCATTGAACGTGCTCCAAACGTGATGCAGGCCGGCGATGAACTTGTCGATATCGGCCTTGTCGTTGTAGAAGGCCACGCTGGCGCGGCAGCAGGCAAGGTTCTCGACGCCCAGCCAGGTGAGCAGCGGCTGCGCACAGTGGTGGCCGGCGCGAATGCAGACGCCGTCCATGTCCATGATGCTCGCTACGTCGTGCGGGTGGATGCCCTTGACGTTAAAGCTCACGACGCCGTGGTGGTTGTCCCAATAGATGGAGCCGATGATCTGGACAAAGTCGAGCTGCATGAGTTCGCCCATCAGATAGTGGACGAGTGCCTGCTCGCGGGCCTGGATGTTCTCGTAACCCACCGTGTTGACCAGGTAATCGAGTGCGGCGCCCGTGGCGAAGATGCCGGCGGCGTCCTGCGTGCCGGCCTCGAACTTCTCGGGGACGGGAGCCCAGACAGCGTCCTGCTCGGTGACCGAATCGATCATCTCGCCGCCGGTAAGCATGGGCGGCATGGCGTTGAGCAGGTCCATCTTGCCCCACAGCACGCCGATGCCCATGGGGCCCATGGCCTTGTGCGCACTAAAGGCAAAGAAGTCGGCGCCCAGGTCGGCCACATCGACCGGCATGTGCGGCAGCGACTGCGCGCCGTCGACGACCAGGTAGCCGCCGTACTTGTGCACGAGTTTGCCGAGGTTCTTGACCGGGTTCTCGACGCCCAGCACGTTTGAGACCTGTCCCACGGCTAGGATCTTGGTCTTGGGACCCACCTTGGCAAGAACCTCCTCGGTGGTGAGCTGGCCGGTCTTGGTGGGGTAGAGGTAGACGAGCTTGGCGCCGGTCTCGCGGCAGACCTGCTGCCACGGAATCAGGTTGGAGTGGTGCTCCATGATGGTGATGACGACCTCGTCGCCCGGTTCGAGCACTGTGGGCGCAAAGCTCTTGGCGACCAGGTTGAGCGACTCGCTCGTGTTGCGGGTGAAGACGACCTCGTTGGCCTGTGAGGCGCCGATGAGGTCAGCGATCTGCTGGCGGACCTTCGCGATGGCGTCGGTGGCCTCGACGGACAGCGAGTACAGGCCGCGCAGGGGGTTGGCGTTCATGCACTGGTAGAAGTCGCGTTCGGCGTCGAGCACACAGGCAGGGCGCTGCGCGGTGGCGGCGCTATCGAGGAAAGCGATCTCGGGGTGCTGCTGGAACAGCGGGAACTGGCCCTTGTAGGGGTTGGTCTCGATGTCCACGGTGGGCCAGCCGCGCGAAGCCTCGTCGCTGGCGTCGAGCTCCATGGGCTCGGGGGCAGTACAGGTATCGCATTTAACGTGCTCGGTGTCGATCATGCGAGCTCCTCTTCAAAGTTGTCGATCAGGTTGTTGCCTAGGCGGACGACGGCGGCGCGGGTGCGCTCGTCGGTGGCGGAAAGCGCGGCGTCCTCCAGCTTGGCGCGGATGAACAGGTCCTCGGCGGCGTTTTGGTCAAGGCCACGGCAGGCGAGGTAGAACAGCTGCTCGTCGCGGACGTGACCGATGGTGGCGCCGTGGTTGCCGGCGACGTCGTCCTCGTCACAGAGAATGACGGGAACGGTCTTGTTGTCGACGCCCTTGTTGGCCAAAAGCACCGTCT
The DNA here is from genome assembly GCA_947642445.1 of uncultured Collinsella sp. Lineage (GTDB taxonomy): Bacteria > Actinomycetota > Coriobacteriia > Coriobacteriales > Coriobacteriaceae > Collinsella. The sequence continues at coordinate 5,029 of CANRSF010000032.1, forward strand.
CGCGTTCGGTGCCGGTTGCACCCTTGCAGCCGTGCACGAGGTCGATGGTGCCACGGTAGACCTTCTTGGACGTGCCGGTCAGCACGCCGTTGGCGTCGATCTCGCACTCGGTCTTGCGACCGCGGTGGCGCAGCTCGTAGTTAAAGTCGCGCACCTGCTCGCGGGCGCCCAGGTAATCGGTATCGATGGTCACCTTGGCGGTGTCGCCCAGCAGGTCGCCGGCAAGGCCGGTGGCGCTGGCGCCGGCACCCAGGACGGTGTGCTGCACGTTGACGCGCGCGCCCTCGTCCAGGAACAGGCCGGTGTCGTCGAGTGCGATCCAGCTGTCGTCGAGTGTCTGCGTGCAGGTCACGTTGACGGTGGCGTACTCGTGGGCGCACACGCGTAGCACGGAGCCCACGACACCCTCGCCGGTAACAGGAGAGTCTAGGGCAATATGCAGGTCGAGCGTTGCCTGCGGGCGAGCGACGACGTCGATGGCGGCGATGGCCGCGGCGGCATCGACACCGCTCACACGCACGGTAACCGTGGCGTGCTGGTATGCGGGCACATCGATGACGATGCGCTTGGTAGCGTGCTCGGCCAAGTAGGCGTAGGCAGCCTCGCCCATGCCGGTTTCGAAGGCTTCAGCAGGGGAGAGCTCCTCCTCGAGCTTGATGGCGCCGGCCTGGTAGACGGAGGTGGCGGGCACGTCGAGCTCGGTCTCGGGCGTGATGCGGGCGCGGTCGGCGGCATCACCGGGGGCGGAGGAGCGGCGCTCGGGGAAGCGCTCGGCCATGGCGTCCATGGCGGCGTCGAACGCGTCTGTCACGCCAATAAACTGCTCGCCCAAGCCTTCGACCTCAACGGCCTCCGCGGGAGCGGCGGCAAGCTCGTCAGAGAGCTCGAGCTTGGTCTGATTCATCTTCAGCCAGCCCCAAGTGGCAGCCGGCATCGCGTTGACCTGCTCAAGGGTGGTAGCAGCGGTGTTGGTTTCCTGTTTCATTATCCGATCGCTCCTTCCATCTCGAGCTTGATCAGGTTGTTCATCTCGACGGCGTACTCCAGCGGCAGCTCCTTGGAGACCGGGTTGGCAAAGCCGTTGACGATCATGGTGCGGGCCTCTTCCTCCGAGATGCCGCGGCTCATCAGGTAGAACACCTTGTCGTCGCCGATGCGGCCGATGGTGGCCTCGTGGCCGATGTCGACGTTCTTGGCGCGGATGTCCATGGCGGGGATGGTGTCGGAGCGGCTCTGGTCGTCGAGCATGAGCGACTGGCAGCTCACGGTTGCCTTGGAACCCTCGGCCTTGGGCGTGGCCACGATGGAGCTGCGGAAGGTCTGAATGCCGCCGCTCTTGGAGATGCCCTTGGTCTCGACGGTTGCCGAGGTCTCGGGGGCGTTGAGCACGACCTTACAGCCGGTATCGAGGTTCTGCCCGGCGCCGGCAAAGGTGATGCCGGTAAAGCTCGACCGGGCGCGGCGGCCGTTGAGCACACTCATGGGGTAGAGGTAGCCCACGTGGCTGCCGAAGGAGCCACTGATCCACTCTATGTCGCCATCCTCGTCCACGCGCGCACGCTTGGTGTTGAGGTTGTACATGTTTTTGGACCAGTTCTCGATGGTCGAGTAGCGCAGGTGCGCACGCTTGCCCACAAAGAGCTCGACGGCGCCGGCGTGGAGGTTGGCAACGTTGTACTTGGGCGCGGAGCAACCCTCGATGAAGTGCAGGTCGGCGTCGTCCTCGACGATGATGAGCGTGTGCTCAAACTGGCCGGCGCCCTTGGCGTTAAGGCGGAAGTAGCTCTGCAGCGGGAAGTCCAACTTGGTGCCCTTGGGCACGTAGACAAACGAGCCGCCCGACCATACGGCGCCGTGCAGGGCCGCAAACTTGTGGTCGGTGGGCGGGATGAGCGTCATAAACTTCTCGTGGATGAGCGGCTCCCACTGCGGGTCGTGCAGGGCCTCCTCGATGCCGGAATAGACGATACCCATCTTGGACGCGGTGTCCTGCATGTTGTGGTAGACCAGCTCGGAGTCGTACTGCGCGCCGACGCCCGCCAGGTAGCTGCGCTCGGCCTCGGGGATGCCCAGGCGCTCAAAGGTGTTCTTGATGTCGTCGGGCACCGACTCCCAGTCGTGCTTTTGGTCGGTGTTGGGCTTGACGTAGGTGACGATGTTGTCCATGTCCAGGCCCTCGATGGAGGGGCCCCACGTCGGGTCGGGAAAACGATTGAAGATCTCGAGGGACTTTAAGCGCAGATCGAGCATCCACTGTGGCTCGTCCTTCTTGGCGCTGATCTCGCGCACGATGTCGGGCGTGAAGCCGGCGTCGAGGCGCTCGAATCCCTCCTCGCCGTAGGTGAAGTCGTAGAGGCTGCGGTCGATGTCCGCGACCTCGGTGCGGTTCTTGGTCATTGCGTCGCCCCTTTACGCCTGCTGCTCGGCAGCGGCGGCCTCGGCCTGGGCGCGCTGCTCGGCGGCCTCGCGCTCGAAGGTCTCAAAGCCGTTCTTGTCGATCCAGGGGATCAGCGAGGCATCGTCCTCGCGCACGATGTGGCCCTTGACCATAACGTGGACGCGGTCGACATCCAGGTGCTCCAGGATGCGCGTGTTGTGCGTGATGATGAGCATGGAGCCGTCGCAGCTCTTGCGGTAGGCGTCCATACCGTGGCTGACGGTGGACAGGGCGTCGACGTCCAGGCCGGAGTCGGTCTCGTCCAAGATGGCGAGCTTGGGCTGCAGCAGCAGAAGCTGGAGCATCTCGACCTTCTTTTTCTCGCCGCCCGAGAAGCCCACGCCCAGCTCACGGTTGAGGTAGGCGGTATCCATGTTAAGCTCGGCCGCGAGCTCCTTGACGCGACGACGGAATTCCTTGCCCTTCATCTCCAGGCCGGGGCGGCCGGCGATACTGGCGCGCAAAAAGCTCGACAGTGGCACGCCGGGGATCTCGACAGGGGCCTGGAAGCTCAGGAACAGGCCGGCGCGCGAGCGCTTGTCGGTGGTGAGCTCGGTGATGTCCTGGCCGTCAAAGACGATGCGGCCGTCGTTGACCGTGTAGACGGGGTCGCCCATGACCAGGTGGCCAAGGGTGGACTTGCCGGCGCCGTTGGGTCCCATCAACACGTGGGTCTCGCCGGCGGCGACGTTGAGGTTGACGTTGTGGAGGATGGTCTTCTCGTCCACGGAGGCGGTCAGACCTTCGATGGAAAGCAGCGGATTTGCGCTCATGCTGTCCCTCTCTGTATATGGTGTACTCATGGGTGTGCGAAACCCTAGGAATCTTCTCGGAATAAAGTTACTATGGGTTCGGCGTTAGTCAAGGGAAAACCCGACTAATCCACTCGACTTTTCAAATTCTGGGACAAAATAACCTGTTGTGTTTGTCCCACTTACTTAAGATTTGGGACAAACAAACCTGGTTATGTTGTCCAAGATGCGATGGGAGGGTAGGTATGCTCATTTCTTCTAAGGGCCGCTATGCCCTCCGACTGATGATCTATATCGCGGCGCTGGGCGACGCCGAGGGCAAGATTGCCCTGCGCGAGGTCGCCGACCGCGAACATATCTCGCAAAAGTATTTGGAGCAGCTGGTTCGTCCGCTTATGAAGGCGGGCCTGCTTAAGAGTGTGCGCGGCAAGGGCGGTGGCTACATGATGGCCAAGGACCCGGCTGAAGTGCGTGCCGGCGACATCCTGCGCGCCGTCGAGGGCAGCACGGCTCCGGTGGCGTGCGATGGTATCGACAACAGCTGCACCCGCAGCGATTTGTGCTCGACCGTCAAGTTCTGGCGTGGCCTGGACGACGTGATCGAAAAGTACGTTGACGGCGTGACGTTGGCCGACCTGGCCGCCGTCCCCGAGATCAACTTTGACATTAAGCTGTAGGGGCGCAAATGGCATCTCTCGACAAGGTGTACAAGCAAATCGAAGTTTTTGCTCGGGAATGTGATACCGAGAAGGTCGTGCTGTTCGGGTCTCGCGCTCGAGGCGACAACTTGCCCAAGAGCGATATTGACATCGCCGTAGCTGGTTGTCGGGATTTCGGCCGTTTCTCATATTTGATCGAGGAGCGTCTTGATACTCTTTTAGATGTAGATGTCGTCAATCTCGACGAGTCCTTATCGCAGCAATTGCTCGATGAAATTGCCAGGGATGGTGTGATTCTGTATGAAAAAATATGAGAACTTTGCCAGCGCTTTGGCGAATCTTGAGGATGCGCCCAATCAGGATCTCAACAATGATTTTGTTCAGAGTGGATTGATTAATAAGTTCAATCTTCAATTTGAACTGAGCTGGAAGCTCCTTAAGCGTCTGCTCGAGTATGAGGGCGCCACGCTTGCCGCGTCGGGGTCTCCTCGTGCCATCTTGAAGGAAGCCTACCGATTCTACGACTTCATAGATGAGGCCGCCTGGCTGGACATGCTCAGGGACCGTAATACGAACGTTCATATCTATGACAACAAGCTCGCTCAAGATTTAATTCAGCGCATCTTGAACGTTTATATTCCTGCTTTTTGTCAGCTGAGGGACGGGCTTTTGGCTCATTACGGCGATTTTCTTTTGGCGCCTGACGACCAATTCATCTAATTCTTTAAGATTTCGCGGAGGGTTGTTGCCGTTTACCGAGGGGTTGTTGTGCAACAACGGGCGAGCTGCAATACTTACTCTTATCTTTGCAAACTGCACTTTAACTACACCAATGCAGGGAGGATCTTATGCAGCGCAAGCATTCTGCTATTGTCGCGGGCCTGACGCTGGCCCTTTCGTTTGGCGCCGTTTCCGTGCCGGCACCCGCCGCTGCCGAGGAGCCCACGCCGGGCGTTGCCTCGGATGCCACCGATATCGATAAGGGTCTCTACACCCAGCAGTCCTTCTCGGGCGTGCTGAGGTCGGTCCAGGGCGTTTCGTTTGTTAACGTGACCCCCGAGATGAAGTACTTTACCAAGTACGAGAGCCATGGCAACTATAACCAGGGCTTTTCGTATGGCGACGGCTATAACGCGCTGGGTTATTACCAGTTCGACCGTCGTTGGTCGCTCATTCCGTTTATGAAGCAGGTCTACAACTACAGCCCCGAAAAATACAGCATGCTCAAGGATGCGATTGATCGCGGCAGCGAGATTTCCAACACGAGCAATGCCATGTACGAGAACGGCCAGCTCACCGAGTTGGGCCATATCGCTCAGGATGCCTTCCAGGGTGCGTACAACACCGATCCTGTTGAGTTCTCAGCACTTCAAGATGCCTATGCGTACAACTCGTACTATGCGGTGACTGAGGCGTGGCTCAAGAGCGGCCTGGGTATTGATATTTCGGGCCGCGCCGATTGCGTCAAGGGCATGGTGTGGAGCATTACCAACATGTGCGGCACCGGTGGCTGCAGGGACTTTTTCCGCTGGGCGAATCTTTCCAACGATATGTCCGACCGCGAGTTTGTGACGGCGCTCTCCAATAGTGTGGTCAACAATGTCGCCACTAAGTTTTCGAGTCAGCCCCAGTATCATGAGGGCTGGAAGAATCGTTATAAGAATGAGCTGAAGGACTGCTTGGTTTATATCGCCGAGGATGAGGCTGCCGCTGCGACGCCCGTGCAGCCCGAGCCTACGCCGGCGCCCTCGCCGACACCTGATTCGAATGACGACTCGAGTGACGATGCCAACGATGACAGGATGGATGCGCCCTCGACCGATACTGACGGTGATGGTTCTGCTGGTGGTACTACCAACGACGGCTCTACCTCGAACGGCTCCGATTCGAACGGCTCTGCTGCGGGCGATTCGTCTTCAAGCTCTGCCGGCAATACGGACAGCGACGCTTCTGGTTCGACCGGCGCTGGCACCTCTAACTCATTCACCGGCTCGAGCGATTCGTCCGCTGGCACCGGCTCTAACAACGGCTCTGGCTCTGATGCAACACCTGATTCCGATGCTTCCAAGGACGACTCGAATAAGGCGCCGGACGCCCCCGTTGCTTCGCCGGACAAGAAGCCTTCTTTCTCCGTGCAGCTTGGTTCTACGCTGGGCTCTTCGCTGATGGCTGGCGTCAATAATGGCTCGACCCAGAACAAGGACAACTCTGATCAGGTTTCCACGGAAAAGTCCGAGGCCGCAAAGGGCGACTCCAAGGACAAGGCTTCCGAGAAGGCTGAATCCGATAAGGGTCCTAGCTCTGATGAGAAGGGCGACAAGTCCGGTCAGAAGAAGGACGAGAGCAAGACCGAGGGCGAAAAGAAACAGTCCGAAGACGACGACAAGAGCGGTGCTGACAACCAGGTCCAGGAGCAAAATGACTCCAAAACGGTGACCACCACGACCACGACGACTACAACGACCAAGTCATCTGGCGGCAATATGCCCAAGACGGGCGACTTGATCGTGATGGCGAGCCTTGCCAGCGCAAGCTTGGCCACGCTGGGTGCCACGTCTATCGTAAGTGGTAAGCATAAGCTTGATCAGCAGAAGAAGACTTCTGGGGAGGACGGCTCGGAGGAGTAGCCTCTTGGTTGCTAGATAACTAAAGAGTTGGGACGGGGTCCGGTGCGAATGCATCGGGCTCCGTTTTGTTCAAGACTTTAGTCTGCTGGCCGCGCAGCGGCCAGCTTTAAACCACCCG
>CANRSF010000033.1 GCA_947642445.1 uncultured Collinsella sp.
CCCTGGATAAAGGGAATCACGAACCCGATCATAAACGCCAGGCACGTGGGCAGCATAAAGAGCGGCCACCAGCGTTTGAGTGCTTTGCCCATAGAAGGGTCCTTTCAATATGCAGGGGGCGGGCAAACCTACGTCTGCCCGCCCCCTGTCGCTAATCAGATAGCTTGGGCAGCAACTGCTTACTCGGAAGCAGCCTTCTCGGTCTTCCAGCCATCCACGAAGGCGTTCTTGACGCCGTCCCACTTGGTGTTGTCGGCAGCATAAGCGATGAGAGCCTGCTTGAGGTTCTTCTTCCACTCCTCAGAGGGGATGTAAACGAAGTCCCAAGCAACGGTCTTCTTGCCGTCCTTGGCCATAGCAACGGCCTGCTGCGAGAAGACGTTGGGGTCTCCTTAGCGCTCTTGAACGGGGCGGTCAGACCCATCTTGTCAGCGATGATGCTGGTGGCGGTGTCAGAAGTGACGCACCAATACATGAAGTCCTCGGTGGCCTTCTGGGCATCCTCGGAAGCCTGGGAGCTGACGCACCAGTAGTTCTCGCCGCCGGAGCACAGGCCCTGGTTCTCCTCGCCGTCGACGCCGATGTAGATCGGCAGCATGCCGAGCTGGTCGTCGGTCATACCGGCCTTGGTGAGGTCGGCGTAGGCCCAAGAGCCGTTCTGGTAGAAAACGGCCTTACCGGTTGCGAACTCGTTGGTGGCGTCGTCACCGGTCTTGGAGGCAAGCTGCGAAGGATCGCAGGTGGAGTCGGTGATATACAGGTCGAAGATCTGCTTAAAGTTGTCGAGATACTCGCCCTTGATCTCGTCGTCCTCCTGGTTGTGCTCCTTCTCGAACTCGTAGTAGAGCGGGAGGTTGGCGAGGTGGGTGGTGTAGCGCCAGCTGGAGGAGTCATCCATGCCGGCGGAAGTGAAGGCACCGTCAACGCCGAGCTCGTCCTTGCGGGCCTGGATGTCATCGGCGCAAGCCTTCAGCTTGTCGAAGGAGTTGATGTCCTCGGCCTTGTAGCCGGCCTTCTCGAGGAGCTCCTTGTTGTAGATGATGCCGTAGCTCTCCTGAACCCAGTCGATACCCAGATCCTTGCCGTCGGACTGCAGCGCCAGGGAGTCGTCGATGAGCTCGCCGCGGAGCTTGGTGTCGGAAAGATCGGCGCAGTAGTCCTTCCAGTTCTTAAGGCCGGTGGGGCCGTTGACCTGGAACAGCGTCGGAGCGGAGCTCTTGGACATCTCGGACTTGAGCTTCTCCTCGTAGGTGTTGGAGGCGGCGGTCACGATCTTGACCTCGACGCCCTTCTCCTTCTTGTACGCCTTGGCGATCTCCTTCCACTCCTTGTCGACCTCGGGCTTGAACTGGAGGAAGTAGACCTCGGCAGCGTCACCAGAAGCAGAGGAGCCAGAGCCGGCAGAACCACCGCAGCCCACGAGGCCCAGACCAAGAACCGCAGCCGCGGAACCAGCAAAGCCCAGGAACTGCCTTCTGCTCATTTCGTTCTTCATTACAATCCACCCTTTCACACCGTGGCGGCACCCTTTGCCGCCGCCTTCGGAGATTGGCTCGGGGACTTTGCCCCTTTTGCTGACTTGTACAATACGCTATTTGGCTAGTTGTTTGAACAAGTATTACTAGAGCGGTAGAAAAACTTCGGTGAACGGTAATTTCGACTTGATACTTGACAAGTTTTGTATAAACAATTATTTGTTATCGAATGCAGAGAAAACGCCCGATCAAGCCGATGCATCGTCGGTTTGACCGGGCGTTTTCGCTTTGAGGGCATGAGTCTCGTCAGGCTGCGAGCTAGCCGGCTATCGCTTGGAATTGACGCGGTAATGGAAGATCTCGGGGTGTGTGCGGGCATGCGTGACCTCGAACAAGATGCCGTCCGAGGTGTACGACTGGCTCTCCATAACGGCGACGCAGTTGTACTTGCCAAGGTCCAGATAGCTGCAGTCCTCATCGTTGGCGAGCTCGACACTCACCGTACGGCGGCTCGCCATCACTTTGATGCCGCGCTTGTGCTCCAGATAGCCGTAGATAGAATCCGCCGCGATCTCGGGGGTCAGGCCCTTGGCGATCGACGCCAAAAAGTAGCCGTGGTCCACTTGGCGCGCGCTGCCGTTGAGGCTTCGGACACGCACGACGCGAATCAGCTCCTCGCCCACCTTAAAGCCCAGGCGACGAGAGAGTTGCTCAGTGCAAATCAAATGTTCAAAAGACTTGACCTCGGTCGATGCGACGGCATTGTTGCGTTTTGCGAACTCGCCAAACGACTCAACCTCTTCGAGTGCGCCCAGCATATCGGTTTCGCCCTTAAGCCAAATAACGCGCACGCCCTTGCCGTGTATAGGCTGCACAAACAACTGGTCGGCCAGCATGCTCAAGGCGCGTCGAACGGTATTGCGCGTGCAGCCAAACTCCGCGGTCAGCTCGGCTTCGGTTGGCAGCATCTCCTGAAACGCATAGGTCCCGTTGATGATGCGCGAACGGATCTCGCGGTAGATTCCTTCGTAAATCGCTTTTGGCATGATTTCACCTCTAATGAATATGTATGGCTAGGCACGATAGCATTTCTTAAAGTTGTTTAAACCGATTATCGGTAAAGCACGGATTATTTACCGTCGACGGTTCCCCCGAAACCCAAATCGGACCGAATCAAAACCGTCAATGCGGCAAGCAGCCAGTCCTCTACAATGAGTTCATTGTTTAAACGTTCTTGCTCGCACAGCATGTTGCATCCGAAAGGCATATTATGCTGCAGAAAATCCAACGTTTTGGCGGAGCCATGTTCGCGCCCGCCATGCTGTTTTCTATATCAGGCCTCATGGTCGGCATCTCCGCCCTCGCAACGACCGTGGATATCGTCGGCGACCTCGCCGTATACGGAACCCCCTGGTACGTTTTCTGGACTATCATTCAGCGCGGCTCGTGGACGGTCTTTAAGCGCCTTCCACTCCTTTTTGCCGTAGCGCTGCCCATCGGCCTTGCCCAAAAGCAACCGGCACGCTGCTGCCTCGAGGCGCTCGTAGCCTATTTTGCCTACTGTTTCTTTTTGAGCGAGATCATTAAGCTGAGCGGCGACAACCTTGGACTTAAGTACCCGTCGTCTTTAACCCCCGCCAGCGGCATCACCGTCATCGACGGCATCAAGACGCTCGACACCGGCATTATCGGCCCGCTGGCGGTGTCGGCAACCGTCGTTGCCATCCATGACCGCTTCTACGATGCCAAGGTTCCCGATTGGCTCGGCACGTTCTCGGGTTCCTCGCTCGTCTACCTCATCAGCTTTTTTGCCGTGTTTGCCCTTGCCGCCATCTCGGCCGCCATCGTGCCCTTCGCATACGCTGTGACCGAAACGCTGCGCCACGCACTTGCGGGCGTCGGCCCCTTCGGCGTGGGCATCTTTGTGTTTTTGGAGCGAGCGCTCGAGCCCATGGGGCTGCACCATCTGCTCTATATGCCCATCTATTACGACAATCTGGTCATTCACGACGGTATTTACGCCACGTGGACCAACCTGCTCCCCATTCTCTCCCATAGCACGCGCCCTTTAAATGAACTTGCGCCCTGGGCAGGTTTTACCGCCACCGGCTGGGGCAAGCTCTTTGGCCTTCCCGCCATCGCGGCAGCATTCTATTTCACCGCCAAACCCGAACGCCGCGCCGGCCTTAAGGTCATCCTTTTGCCCGCCATCGTCGCCTCGGTGGTCTGCGGTGTCACCGAGCCGCTCGAGTTTCTCTTTATGTTCACCTATCCTGGACTCTTTTTGCTCTACGCCGTCCTATCCTCCTGCCTTGCCATGACCATGAACTTCTTCGGTATCGTCGGCATCTTCTCGGGCGGTCTCATGGAAATGACGGCCTTCAACTTCATCCCACTCATGCGAATGCATGCCGGCTCCTACCTTTTGGCGCTCGGTATCGGTCTTGCCTTTAGCCTCATCTTTTTTGTTAGTTTTCGAGCACTCATCTTGGTCTATGACCTTAAGACGCCGGGCCGCGAGGATCATGTCTCCAATCGCGCGGCAATCGATCGTTTAACGGGAAGCGGCTTTGCCAAAGAGCAATCTCCCAATGGCGAGGTCAGTATTCAATCCGATCAAGATCACGTCCTCGCTGAGCGGGTAATTCAGCTTTTAGGTGGCGTTGGCAATATCGTGGGCGCAACCAACTGCGCCACGCGCCTGCGCGTCGAGGTCGCAGACCCTTCCATCGTTGCAGATAACGCGTCGTTTGTCGCGGTGGGCGCCAAGGGCCTCATCATTACGGGCAAGACCGCCCAGGTGATTATCGGCATCTCCGTTCCCCGCGTTAAAGAGCATTTTGACCAGATCATGGGCCTCGAGCCGGGATTTGTGCCCACCACCTCGGCCTCCCCTGCCGCCAGCGCAGCCCATAAGCGCGGCGATATCTGCTTCTTCGATATCGACGGAACACTCGCCTGGCAAGACCCTCGAGTGGCACAAGAGCTTCCCGAGAGCGAGCGAGACCTCTCCCCCTATCCCAATGAAGCGGTCTCGCAAGCCATCCGTAATTTTGTCGCCAAGGGCAATATGGCGTTTATCTGCACAGGGCGCACGCTGAGCTGCATCCATCCAAAGCTGCTCGATCTGCCCTGGACCGGCATCGTCTGCCTCGCGGGTGGCTATGTCGAACTTGAGGGACACGTGATCCGCGATTTGGCGATGACGCCCGGTATGCTGCAGCGTCTTGCTCCCATTCTTGAGCAATCGGACGAAGTGATTCGTTTTGAGGGACTCAATGGCGTCGTTCGCATGGGTGCCGATGCGCCCGACGCCCCCGGATATGCCCGCACCGTGGGCGATGCAATTACGCAGCTGCAACATTACAGCGCCTACAAGATCTTAATGTCCACGTCGCTTGCCAACCGCATCGCTCAGGATCAAACGTTTGAGCCGCTGCTCTGCTTTAACGAGCTCGAGCTCGAAGTGACCGAGATTTCGCCTCGCGAATGTACCAAGCGCGAGGGTATCCAGTCCGTACTCGACGCTCTCGACCCCAACCATGGAACGGTGTATGGCATCGGTGATGCCAGCAATGACGTCTCGCTGATGAACGCCGTCGACGTTGGCATCGCCATGGGCAACGCACCGGACTATCTCAAAAAGCGCGCGGACTACATCACCGACTCGGTCGACAAAGATGGCGTCGTCAAGGCGCTCGAGCACTTTGGACTGGTCTAACTACGAAACTCGTCCGACATGCGCCGTTGCCTTAAATCCCCAAACCTGCCACGCAGGCAGGCACAATGTGGCAATATGTTGCCTGCACACTACATCGATGCAACCTAAGAAAGAATGCGAGAATCCGTGTCCAGTCCGTTTACCTGCTTTTTAGCCCAACACTTTGACCAGATTAATGACTATCTGGCCACGTTCTTTGACGGACAGGCGACCTCTGCCGATATCGAACGCTACCTGTACGCGCCGCTCTCGGCTTTTACGGCCAACGCCGGCAAGCGCCACCGCCCGCTTATCTGCATGCTCGCCGCAACCGCAGTGGGCGGTAGCTTTGAGAGCGCCCGCAGCGCCGCGGCAGCTATCGAGCATTTCCAGTCGGGTGCGCTCATCCACGACGACATCGCCGACAACGGACAGCTTCGTCGCGGCAAGCCCTGCATGCACCTTACCGAGGGCACGGGGCTCGCCATCAATTGTGGCGACCTGGCGCTCACCATGGTCACCAAGACGGTTCTCGACGATCCCACGCTCGAGTCCGACGTGAAGCTGCATGTGCTCCACGAGCTTACCGAGATGATCGTCCGCACCATCGAGGGTCAAGCGCTTGACCTGGGTTGGGTCCGTGACGAGCGCTTTGATATCTCGGTTGATGACTACCTGGACATGGCGACGCACAAGACCGCGTATTACAGCGGAGCCACGCCGCTTGCCGCCGGAGCCATTATCGGCGGCGGCAGCGAAGAGCAGGTCGAGGCGCTACGCGCCTTTGGCCTGCACACCGGCCTTGCCTTTCAGATTCAGGACGACCTGCTCAACTTGGTCGGCACCAAAGAGGCCGCCAACAAGGACTTCCGCACCGACATCACCGAGGGCAAACGCACGCTCGTTGCCGTGCACGCCCTGTCTGATGAGCGCCATCACGACGAGGTCGAGGCAATCCTTTCCTCGGGCACCGAGGACCCCGCGCAGCTCGCGCGCGCCGTGGAGATCTTCCAGCAGACCGGCTCCATCGAATATGCTCACGCCTACGCGCTGGACCTGACCGCAAAAGCCAAGGCTGCCATCGAGAACGTTGAGCTTGACCCGCACGCACGCGAACTGTTCCTCTCCATGGCAGATTTCTTTGTGGAGCGCCTCAACTAGCGGGGGTCACAAAACCTGTGGGCAGCGCGTTTGGGTACAAGTTGCTACACTGTTGAGTGCATGTTTATGCATTGTCTCGCGTTGTCTATCCGACACGCGCTCAAAATAGTACGAATCGTACGCCGAAAGGGGTTCGTTCATGGAACCTATTACCACGGGCATGCAGGGAGCAGCCGTCGAGGATGTTCAGTCCCGCCTTCTGCAGCTCGGTTACACCATCGATGCCGACGAGGTCTCCGACAAGCGCTTTGGCACCACCACCGAGCAGGCCGTTGGCACGTTTAGGCTCGATAGCGGCCTTGCGGCCGGTTATGCTGTCGATATCCCCTGCTGGAGCGCCCTGGTCGACGCCTCGTATAAGCTGGGCGACCGCACCCTGTATCTTCGCATGCCCAATTTTCACGGCGCCGACGTCAAGGCCCTGCAGCGCGCTCTCAACGTTTTGGGCTTTGCCTGTGGCGAAGACGACGGCTACTTTGGTCCGCATACCGAGGCCGCCCTGCAGCAGTTCCAGGAAAATGTCGGCCTGTTTGCCGACGGCATGGCCTTCCAGGACACCTACGCCTACATCAACCGCCTGCACCATGTGTGGGAGGGCAAGCCCTCGGTCACCGAAGCCGAGTCCCGCATCGGTTTTGCTCGCGCCGCAAACGTGCTCGAGCGCTTCCAGATCGCCGTTATCGGTGAGGACCCCATCGCACGCAGCGTTGCTTCGCGCATGTGGAACATCGCCACGGCAACGACCGACAACAGCGGCATGATGCTCTGCGACTCCGAGGTCCCAACCGACGTTGACCTGGTGCTCGAGATCGCAAGCGACGAGCTGCCCGCCGACGCCGCGCCACGCGCCACGATTGCCCTCGCCGAGTGCCACAACCTGGCCCAGCGCATCCGCACCGCCAATGTCGCCGTGCAGCAGAAGCCGGCTCGCATTCGCATTGAGCTCACGGGCATGACGCGCTACAACGGCACCTTCACGGCCAGCGACGCGCAGACGCTCGCCGTACGCCTACTCGATGGCGTTTGCGATGCCCTCGCAGATTAGGTAAACTAGACGAGTTGCTTTTGGGCAACACCACACATTGGGACGTAGTTCAACGGTAGAACTCCGGTTTTTGGTGCCGGCTGTTGGGGGTTCGAATCCCTCCGTCCCAGCCATTAAAACTGAGCGCCCTAAGCCCATAACGGCCCAGGGCGCTTTCTTGTGGGCAAGCGGAGGAATTCGAGCCCGCAAGGGCGCGGAGCTGAGGAAACGCGAAGCGTTTTCCAGCGCAGCACGCAAGGAGCGAAGCGACGCAGCGGGGCGCGGCCGCCGACCAGGCGGACGCGGAATCCCTCCGTCCCACACCAGCCAAGAGCCCCTCACGTCAAGCAAATCGAGCCAACGCCGCCAAGCGGAGGGATTCGAACCCGCAAGGGAGCGAAGCGACGCAGCGGGGCGCGGCCGCCGCAGGCAGACGCGGTGCCGGCACTTGGGGGCGCTCCTAAGTGCCGGCATTATAGGAACGTCCCCAAGTGCCGGCTCGGGACTATTTTCGAGGACCCTCCGAAGGACTGTGGCCAAAAAACGGCAAATATGAGTACTGTTACCGTTGTAGCTACATTATTTTCGTTAATAAAAGAAGATCTTAATGAGATTTATTCGCATCAAGGTCTTCCTTTAATGAACACTTGAGGAGATACGGCAGCTTATCTGCTCGATCGACACGTCAAATCACCTTAAATGTGGTCAAAATTACTGCTACTAAAAGAGTATCAGTACTCATATTTGATGTTTTTTGGCCACGGCTCTTTATAGACACCCTGCACAGCGACGGTGGTAGATTTCGGAACGTGTCCGTCAGCCCCGTTCCGAAAAGCGAGCCGCATGCAACGGCCAAGCCACGACAGGCCCCGGGAGAGCGGGGACACCGGCTTAGGTTTATCGCGAGTTCCGCACGAACAGGAGGCCACTTAATGTGGCCTCCGTCGTGAGCAGGACTGTAGAGCAGGAAACCTAAGCCGGTGTCCCCGCTCTCCCGGGGCCGGCGGAATTTAGTTGTTAAGCATGCGGTCGAAGCTTCCCGAGTCGCCATCCCGATAGTCGGCGGTCATCAGAATCTCCTGCGGAATGCGCCCGCCTTCACGTAGCACATTGCGGAACTGCACGCGCGTGACCATGGGCAGATCCTTGATCGTCGCCGCCAAGTTCTGCGGCACGCCCTGGTTGGCAGCCGCGCGCTCGCACTCGCCGCCGGCCTTCACGCGACGCTTATGCTCGGCGAGCATGGCGCGGTACATACCGGCATGCAGGCGAATCTCAACCACATTGGCATTGCGAGCCTGCTCGACGATGCGCGCGCCCTCGCGGTCGATATCGCCCACGTAGTAGACGTAGTTAAAGCGATAGCCGATCTCGGCCAGATAATCGTCCAGGGCATGCGAGACGCTCGCCTTGCATCCGCCGCCAAAAATCACGCCGCCCACCTTGATGCCAAAGAGCTTGGCGTGCTTGCGGCCACGCAGCAGCCTGACGATCTCGTCGTAGGTGTCCAGGTTCTCGACCATAATGAACGGCTTATCGGCGCCCAGCGTAAAGAAACCCGTAAAGTGCACGGGGCGGTTGGGGGCGACCTTGATCGCCTGCATGCTGATGCCCTTTTCGGTCATGCGCCTTATCAGGCGCTCACCGTGCTTGCCGTCAAAAGCCTTCTCGTCGTTAAAAATCTGGTAGGCACGCTGGCGGCGCGAGGCAACCGGCGTATCGGCACCTCGGTTTTGCTCGATCCAAGCCTGGATGATTGCGATTTCCTCGGCAATCTTGCGGTTGGACATCTCGTTGTGCTGAGTGCGCTGCGGCGCCTTTTTGCCGTCCTTGCCCTCGACCTTAACAATTTGAGTCTGCTGTTCCTTGATCTTAGAGAGCGCCGTAGGCGTAGGGACAACTTTGAGCAGCTGCCTGCCCAAAACGCGGGCAAGGGCAAACGCCGATACCTCGCCGTGGACGGCCGACTCGGGCTGCTGGGTAGCACTATCAGCCGCGGCAGGCTCAGCCTGTGCATGAGGCTTACGCTTGGAATCTGCCCGGGTATTACGTTCCTGCTTGGGCGCAGACGAGCGCTTTTGCGGACGATCGGACTTGGCCTCCTTCGCCGGCTGGCGCTTGACCTGATCCACCGGAGTCTCGGCCTTCTCATCTCCGTTTTGTGTCGCTGTCTTCTCGGCCGCGGCCTCGGCATTTGAGCCACGACCGCCGCGGTGACGACGACGGCGGGGCTTGCCTGAGGCGCTCTCCCCCGCCTGCTTATCAGCGGTCTGTTGAGCTTTGACCTCAGTGTCAGCCGCAGGCTGCGACTCGGAAGGTTGCTGCTCGCGAGCCGCCGGCTCAACGGTTTTCTCGGTTTGTTCGGCCTTCTCGGCCTGAGCGGTCGGAGCCGGCTCGCCCTTCTCCTGACGCCTTACGGGATACGCGCGCCTCGCAAAACCACGTCCGGGACGACATGAGCCCGGGGCCTTCTTGGCAGACTCCTCAACATCGTCTGCGGCCTCGGAAAGCTCTTCAACCTCATGCGCGACATCCTGCTGCGCAGCCTTAAAGTGGGCACCACGGCGACGCTGGGGCTCCTGGGCCTCCACGGGCTTTTGCTCCTTCGCGGGCCTCTGCGACTCGGCAGCAACCTCGTTCTCAACAGCCTCGGCATCCGTCTCACCCTTTCGAGCAACGGCGCGACGAAAGCGCTCCTGCTGGGCGCGACGCTGCGCATCGCGCTTGCCACCCCCGCCAAAACCGCCGCGCCCTGCCTTGGCCGTAAAGGCACGCACGACGTTCTCATCGAGCAACTCATCGGTATCAACATGCTCACGCGGAGCAACTTCTTCCACAGCAGGCACGTCAGCGGAATCCTCGACGACAAAATCTTCGACGGACTCGGCAGGCTGCTCCTGGGCATCGCGGATCTCGACATTGATGGTATAGAACGCCGGGCGCCCGTTAATGCCGCTGCCCTCGATCTTGGTCACAATCTTTGCCGCGATGAGCTCATCGCGCATCGCCTTGGTGTCGCATTCCTTATCGACGGAGCGGAAAATCTGCGCCAGCGCGCTCGACTTAATCTTGAGCGCCTTGCGGCAGAGCAGGTCGTAGGCAACCAGCTTGGCGCGCTCGGCAGAAAGCGATGTCTGGCTGCTCAGACGCTCAGCCAGAGCATCGACATTGTTTTGATTATCGGAATATACCGTCTTGGCCACGGGGCCCCTTTCATATGCACACATATACGTCCATATGGTACAACGCACGAGCCTATCCACGCAAAACATCTGCGAGAACGCCCTTGCACCACCTGTTCTCACAATCAGAACCACCCTTAAAAAGGGTGGTTTGCTCTTAGGGTATAACCCACGG
>CANRSF010000034.1 GCA_947642445.1 uncultured Collinsella sp.
AAAGAGCACGGCATCGCCCTTCTGTTCATGCCGGCCTCTTTTAATTCAATGTTGTCGCTCTGGTGCCCGCGCAGCGTCGAGCTGTTGCGGCGTTTGGTAAAACGCCGCAACAAACTAGCTCAGCATTGCATCCATCATCTCGGAGTTGACGGAGTCGTCGGCAGACCACTCGCCGTCGTCGTTGCAGGTGTACTTGAAGATAACCGTGGTCTTCCTGGGCTCGGTGGCCTTGGTCACATCGACCATAACCTGACCGGCCATCTTGTTCATAGACTTGCATGTGATAGAAACCTCGGCGGTCGCGACACCCTTGTCCTCGTCGACCGTCACGTCGCCGATCTTGTAGTCAAAGCCCTCGAGATAGGTCTTGGCATACTCCTTGGGATCGATACCCAGCTGCTCGAACTCGTCGCCCGAAGCCTCCTCCAGACCAGAGAGGAAGTCGTCGCCACCGTTTTTGACCTCGTCAAACTGCGTCGTAAGATCCTCGGTGATGAGCTCCTCAACCGAAGGACCTCCACAGCCGGAAAGCACGACCACGCATGCAACCAAGACGGCCATGAGGGGCGCAAGCAGCAGCTTCTTTTTCATGTTGTTCCTCCTAATGAGCGGCACCGCGCTTCCCGGACGCGGCGCACGTTGTAATAAGTAAGCCCATACTATCCACTTATGAACGCCCTCGGCAACGCGAAGGCGCGGTCGGTTCGTTTTAGCGTCCGAACGGTTTGCAAGCCCGCCCAACGTGCAATAAAACGCTTCCCCGCGGTGCAATAAAAAAGGTGGCCGGAAAACCCGACCACCCTTGCACATCCTTTGGATGCCGCAGTTTACTTGCGGACGACCTTAACGATGGCGTCACCGGCGGCGACAGCGGAGTCGGCCTCGACGGCGAGTTCGACATCGGCAAACTCGGCGGTGTTGGACACGGCCACCACGACGCAGTCCTTGTAACCGGCAGCGGCGATATTGGCGCGGTCGATCTTGAGTATGGGCTGGCCAGCCTTCACAACGTCGTCGGCCTTGACGAAGCCCTCGAAGCCATCGCCGTTCATGTTGACGGTATCGACGCCAACGTGCACCAGAACCTCGATGCCGCTATCGGACTGCAGGCCCACGGCGTGACCCATGGTGACGGTCACCTTGCCGTCGCAGGGAGCGTAGACCAGGTCGTCCTCGGGCCACACGGCGCAGCCCTTGCCCAGAACCTCGCCACCAAAGACGGGATCGGGCACGTCGGCCATCTTGATGACCTTGCCCTTGACGGGCGAGCACAGCACGTCGGCGCCGGCAGAAGCAGAGATGGAGGACGGAGCAGCGGCAGTCGCGGGCTCAGCCTTCTTCTTGAACATGTCAAACAGACCCATACGTTTTCTCCTCTTGATTAAGCGCAACGTTGTGCGCATGCCTATGGTGATTATAGTGCCAAATGGTTCAAATGCTAAGGTGGGGACTCGAATCGCGAGCCCATCCCAACGCTTTTCCCCGGTGGCACTCATATTGTCGATTAATCCAGGCCCTCGGCACCGTTGGACTTGATGATCTTCTGGTAGGCGTAGAAGCTGTCCTTGCGGCGTCGCTCGTAGGTACCGGTGCCGTCGTCGTACTTATCGACGTGGATAAAGCCGTAGCGCTTGCGCATCTCGCCGGTGCCGGCGGAAACCAGGTCGATGGGGCCCCACCAGGTGTAGGCGATCAGGTCGACGCCGTCGGCAATGGCCTCGCCCATGGCCTTGACGTGGCTCTGCAAGTAGGCGATACGATACGGGTCGTGGATGGAGCCGTCCTCCTCGACCTCATCGTAGGCGCCCATGCCATTCTCGACCACCATCAGCGGAATCTCGTAGCGGGCGTAAATCTCGTTGAGGGCGATGCGCAGACCCAGCGGATCGATCTGCCAGCCCCAGTCGGTGGACTCCAGATAGGGATTCTTGCCGCCAAAGGTCATGTTGCCCTCGGTCATCTCGTGATCCTTGTGGGTGCCCACGGTGCCGGACATGTAGTAGCTAAAGGTGTAGAAATCGACCTTGCCGTCGGCGATATCCTGCAGGTCACCGTCCTCCATCACAAGCTCGACATCGTTCTCGGCCCAGAAGCGCTTGGCATAGAACGGATACTTGCCGCGCACCTGCACGTCGGAGCAGTACCAGTTCATGGTATTCATCTCCTGCTGCGTGGCGAACACGTCGGCCGGATCGCACGTGGCGGCATAGGAGAGGATGAAGCAGTCCATGTTGCCCATCTTAAACTGCGGATAGTGCTCGTGGGCATAGCGCACGACGCGGCCGCTGGCGACAAACTGGTGATGCAGGGCCTGCATACGGGCCTGCGGCGTGGTGTGGACCGCCGAAGCCGGGCCCTCAAAGCCCTGGATCATGCTGGTCCCAAAGAGGTTGCCCATGTCCTGGGTGCCGCAGTTGATCTCGTTGAAGGTGAGCCAGAACTTGACCTTGTCCTGATAGCGGTCGAAGACGGTCTGGCAGTACTTCTCAAAGAAGCCGATGAGCTCGCGGCTCGCCCAGCCGTTGTATTTCTCGACCAGGTGATAAGGCATCTCGTAGTGCGACAGGGTCACGAGCGGCTCGATATTGTGAGCGCGCAGGCAGTCGAAGACGCGGTCGTAAAAGGCGAGGCCGGCCTCGTTGGGCTCGGCGTCGTCGCCGTTGGGGAAGATGCGGCTCCAAGAGATGGACATGCGGAACATGTTGAAGCCTATCTCGGCGAACAGCGCGATGTCCTCCTCGTAGTGATGGTAGAAATCGATGCCGTCATGGTTGGGGTAGAAGCGGTTAGGGTCGATGTCGATCGTAATCTGGCGCGGCTCCTTGTAGCTGCCACCCAAGAAGTGGTCGTCGACCGACGGACCGCGGCCGTCAACGTTCCAAGCGCCCTCAAACTGATTGGCGGCCGTGGCGCCGCCCCAATAGAAACCCTCGGGGAATCCCATAAGTGCCTCCTCGCTCATGCGTGTTGCTGATGAAACGAGTATGCCGCCGAGTCGCTCCAGGCCAGGGCGAAGGCGCCGATTTGGACACTTCTTTTCGCAGACGCGCGCTGCAACAGCGCTGCAGCTGAAACTTTTTGACACCGAAGGAGCGAAGACAATCCGCCCCGCGCTTACCGGCGGTATGCCGCGGGGGTGCAGCCATACTTGTCGTGAAACTTACGGTAGAAGAAGCTCATGTTTTCATAGCCCACCGCATGCGCAGCCGCCCCGGCCGTGGCGCCGCCGCGCAGAAGCTCGGCCGCACGTACCAGGCGTCGCTCCTGCACAAGCTGCCTAAAGGTCTTGCCCACATGCCGCTTGAGGAGCGCCGTCGCATAATTAGGGCTCAAGCCAAACTCCGCCGCCATCCCCTCGAGGGAGCATGCAGCGAATTCGCGATCGATATAGCCAAGCATTCCCGTCACCAGGGCAGTGGGCCCCGCTGCGCCGTCCGCCGCGCCGCGCACCAGCTCGCGCTCGTAGCAATCCATGAGCTCGGCCAAAAACAGCTGAAACAGACGCAAGACGATCTCGGGACCGTTGGGGCTCGGGTCGTACAGCTCGCAGAGCATCTCCTGCATGTAGCGCCGAATCCGACGGCTCTCGCCGCAATGAAAACGGACATGGCCCCGATGGTCCGTCTCGCTGTTGAGCGCGTTGAACAAAAACCGCGAGACCGCGCTCTCGCGCGAGAGGCTCGACTCGAGACTCCGGCGCAAAAAAGAGCGTGAAACGGTCATGCTCAGCATGATGTCGTCCTCACCAAGCGCCGCCACGGCATGCGGGCAGAGGGCGTCGAGCAAAAGCACCTCGTTGCGGCCCAGCTCGAGCCTCTCCCCCGCCACCGTCTGCGGGCAGCGTCCGCGATACACATAGCTCAGCTCCACGTAATCATGCACGTGCTCGGGAACTGCATTAAAGCGCGAGTTTTTCCTTATCGTCAGGCCACGCGGCATGCCGGGCTGGGCATAGGCAAACCCTGGCTGGCCAATCTTGCGCACTGGGCATCCGTCGATTTCGACATGCTCGGTCATAATCGACCAATCAAATGCCATGCCGTCTTTATAAGCGATCTCACTGGCGCTCAGTTCGTTGAGCCTACGCTCGAGCTCGTCGATCTCCATGGCTTGCCAATCGTTGATTTGGTCATAGTTCGTCGTGATTCAGATATTAGCAGAACGCGCCGACGCGTCCATAATCTGTGCTATGCAGCAGATCGATCGAGCCAAGGAGGATCCATGACCGCGTACTATCAGCAGGTGCTCGAGGGCACATACGACAACCACGTGCTTCCGTTTTTGTGGATGAAGGGCGAGAGCCATAAGACCATTGCCGAGTATCTGGAAAAGATCGCCGGCGCCGACATCCACGAGGTCTGTCTCGAAAGCCGCCCACACCCCGATTTTTGCGGCGAGGGCTGGTGGCGCGACTTGCGCTTTGTCATTGACGAGTGCAGGCAGCTGGGCCTTAAGCTCTGGATCTTGGACGACGCGCACTTCCCCACGGGCTTTGCCAACGGCGCCGTCAAGGAGACCGTGCCCGAGCTCCGCAAGATCGTGCTCACGCACCGCACGTTCGACATCGTGGGCCCCACGTCCGCCGCGAGCATCGCGCTCGCCAACATGCTCGACAAAACGGAGCGCTTCTACGGCGTGACATTTATGCAGGACGGCAGCCCCGTCGACGTCGCTTACCGAGTAATCGACGATGCAGACGGCAACCCCAGCCGCCTGGTCTTCGATGCACCTGCGGGCCTCACGCAGGCATGCGTGATGTTCACGAGCGGCAAGACCTCCTACAACGAGGACTACATCAATATGGTCGACCGCGCCTCGGTGGCGCAGCTCATCGATGCTGTCTACGAGCCGCATTTTGAGCATCTGGGCGATGAGTTTGGCAAGACCATCTTGGGCTTTTTCTCCGATGAGCCCGGATTTGCCAACGAGAAGGGCACCACGGGCCCCGATGGCATCTCGGACACGCTCATCGGCAAGGCCACCGCGCCCCTACCCTGGTCGGCCGAGCTTGAGCGTCGCCTGCGCGCGGCACTGGGCGAGCGCTACCTGGCCGAGCTCCCGCACCTGTGGGACCGCGAGCCGGCCGGCGCGCACGTACGCCACGTCTATATGGACATCGCGAGCACCCTCTATAAGGAGTGCTTCTGCGACCAGCTCGGAGACTGGTGCCGCGCGCGCGGCGTGCAGTACATCGGCCACGTTATCGAGGACAAGGACTGCCACGCGCGCCTGGGCGTGGGCGCCGGGCACTACTTCCGCGCCGTGGGCGGTCAGGACATGGCGGGCGTCGACATCGTGATCAACCAGCTGGTACCCGGCATGGACCGCGGCCTTCACAGCTACGGACGCGGCGTGTGGGACCTCGAGTTCTATAACTACGTGCTGCCCAAGCTGGGCTCCTCGGCAGCACACCTCGACCCCAAAAAGCAGGGGCGCTGCATGGCCGAGGTCTTTGGCGCATTTGGATGGCACGAAGGCCTACGCGAGATGAAGTGGATCGCCGATCATTTTTTGGTGCGCGGCGTCAATTGGTTTGTGCCGCATGCCTTTAGCATGGCCGCCTTCCCCGACTGGGACTGCCCGCCGCATTTCTATGCGCATGGCCAAAACCCCCAGTTTGCACACTTTGGGCAGCTTATGAGCTACATGAACCGTACGGCGAGCCTGCTGAGCGGCGGGCGCGCAACGACCCCGGTGGCGCTTCTCTACCATGCGGACGCCGAGTGGGCAGGCGAGGCGAACTTTATGCAGCATGCCGCCTCCGAGCTTATGCGCGCGCAGGTCGACTTTGACATCGTGCCGGCAGAGGCATTTGAGGACGCAGGGCGCTATGCCGTTGAAATTGCCGCAGACGGTAGCGGCTTTAGCGTGAACGGCCAGGCATACCGCTGCCTGGTGATGCCCGGAGCCGAGTTTGTCGGCGAAGCCGTGCTCGACTTTGCCGCGCGTGCCGCAGCCGCAGGTGTTGCCGTGTACGCGCTGGATGAGTTGCCGAACAAGCGCTACGACGGTGACACTGCAGGTCGCGAGGGCTTTGCCTCCCTGGATGCAGCCGCGGTCGCCGGCATCAAGCTCCTGGCAACCGCCGAGCTCGCAGGCACGCTTGCCGATGCCGGTATGCAGACCGTGGTTTGTGCCGAGTCCCAGCCCTGGCTGCGCGCACTGCGCTACGAGCGGGCGGGCGAGACCTATCTGATGCTCGTCAACGAGCATCCCAAGCAGGGTATCTCCACTCAGATTGCGCTTGCCGACGGCATACCCGTTGCAGGCGCGCGCCTCGACCTGCTCAACGGCACCGATCCCGCCGCCTTTGACGGCACGCTCGAGCTGGCTCCCTACGAGAGCTGCATCGTGGTCCTTGGGGCTACAGGTTCCGCCGGCGCGGCAACTGCTGGAGACGAAGCCACATGCGTCGACGGGCCCTGGGCGGTTGCCTTCTCTGCCCCTGGTACCGATGCCTTTGGCGAGTCTGTTGAGCTTGCAGACCTGCACGACCTTTCCTCGGCCGAGTTCCCCGGCAAGGCCGGCACGTTCCGCTACCAGGCCTCCTTTGTCCTGGGCGAAGCGGCCAGCCGCGCTGTCATCGACCTTGGGGAGGTCTTTGAGACCGCAACCGTCACCCTCGACGGCAAATCCCTCGGCACCCGCATCTGTCCGCCTTACCGCTTTGAGGCCGCCGCACTTTTAGCCGGTGAGCACGCGCTCACGATTGACATCATCAACACCCTCGACCACGCCGTCCCCGACGTGTTCGGCATGACCGAGCCCTCCGAGCCCAGCGGTCTCTT
This sequence comes from uncultured Collinsella sp., assembly GCA_947642445.1. GTDB lineage: Bacteria > Actinomycetota > Coriobacteriia > Coriobacteriales > Coriobacteriaceae > Collinsella. Next base: position 6,789 of record CANRSF010000034.1, read on the forward strand.
GGGGCCCGTACGCGTGCTCGGGTAACGCCCCGGGCGCAAACGGCCCAACAAGGACAGCGCCCCTATGTTGAGCCCGCACAGCGTCGAGCGGTCCGTCGTTCATAGACCGGCGGACCAAAACTCCCAGCCAAGCCGAACGTTTTATTTATCGCTATGATTGGTTTATCGCGACGCAAACGCATAGGAGCCATATGGATATCAGGCGAAAGATCACGCAGGGCAAAAGCCTCACCCCCACCGAGCAACAACTTGGGCGAACGGCCCTCGCCATGGGCGAGGATGTGCGCGGGCTTTCCATTAAGGAATTTGCCGCGTGCGCCAACGTTTCGGTCGCGAGCGTGCACCGCTTTTGCAAAAAGCTCGGCCTCGAGGGATTCAAAGACCTCAAGGTCGAGCTCATCCGCCAGGCGACCGAGGCGGGCAACCGGCGCGACGTGGACATCAACTTTCCCTTCGATGCCACCTCCGCCCCTGCGCAGGTGATGGAGCGCATGGAGGGGCTCTACCAGACCACCTTGGCCGAAACGCAGGAGCTGCTCGACCCTGCACAGCTCGACCACGCCGCCAAGCTCATCATGCGCGCCGGCACCGTGGACATCTACACGGGCTCGCATAACCTGTATCCAGCGGGAATGTTCCGCGATCGCCTGCTTTCCGCCGGCAAAAGCGCGACGTGCCACGACAGCGTCGAGGCGCAGGTGCGCACGGCGCTCGCCTCGGGTCCCGACCATGTGGCAATCGTCATCTCCTACAGCGGCCTTGCCCCCAACCTCAAGGAGATCTTGCCGATCCTTAGCAGTCGACATGTCCCGGTCATCGTCATCGGCACGCCGTACTGTGCCCGCATTCACCCCGGCTTTGCCGCCTATCTCACGGTAAGCGACCACGAGAGCATGACGCACCGCATCACGCAGTTCGCCAGCCATATCGCCGTGCAATACGTACTCGATTCGCTCTATAGCAGCTACTTTGCCAAAGATTACGCCCGCTGCTCCGAGTTCCTAGAGCGCTCGTTCCCCTACACCCGCCTGCCCGGACTCAAGTAGCGACGAGTGTGGATTTTTGGACACTCAGATAACGAGCGTGGATAATCTCCCACTTTGAGCCCGCACACAGGCCAAACCCGGGAGATTATCCACGCTCATTTTGGGTCCCCTGGGAACGCATGAGGAGGGCGGAAGACAGCCGTTATTTGCGAGGCGTCAGCGACGTAAAGAGTCCGTGTTGGTTGCAGTAAAGATATATCCTGCCGCGCCCGGTAATATGGAAGCGCGGCTGCACCGATTGCTCTGGATAGAGCTTCTTAAAGCAGATGCCGTCCATAGTCGCATATGCCACAAAGCTAATGTAGTGATCCTTGGTCATGGGATGATCGAGCGTGACGTACCAATCGTCCTCGATGCGCTCGATGGAAAAGGCGTGGTCCGCGTCCGGCTCTTCGGCCTCCTGGGGAAACATCGTGGAGCCACAGCAGCTAAAGCTGCCTTCTCCGAGCGCGTGCACAACGTTTCCGCAGATAGGGCAAACGTAAAAGACGCCTTTGAGCATATTGCCTGCACGGTTGGCGTTGGCCCGAATGTCACCAGCCAAAAGCTCGGCCACGCTTATGCCGAGTCTCTGGGCCAAAGGCTCAACGAGGGAAATGTCGGGAAGGCCGCGGCCGGATTCCCACTTGCTGACGGCTTTATCGGTCACGCCAAGGCTTTCCGCCAGGGCGCGCTGGGTGAGGCCGCGCTCTTCGCGCAGCTGCTTGATGGCATGCGCTGCCAAAAAAGTATGGGAGGCATTGGTTTGCCGTGTCTGGTTCATGGGCTGTCCAATCAAATTGAAGAAATGGAGTGAACCGGTTCGACAGTCAGTATCCATTTGAAGGCCAGGCTCGACAACCTACGCTGCGTAGACATGCGCCAATCGAACGAGCGCGGATTTTTGGACGCTCATCCTGAGTAGTCATTTAAGAACGCCCCAATGACTACTCATTTATGTCTGTCCCCAATGACTACCAAGGCAACGCCGATGTTTTGGTAGCGACAGACACTATGACCCAATCCGAGGGCACTAAAAAGATAGGAGCCCCCGCTCG
>CANRSF010000035.1 GCA_947642445.1 uncultured Collinsella sp.
GGCATCACGAGCGCGTTGCGGCCGGCATCGGCGCCGTCGCCCGTGCCAAGCCCCAGGTCGCCCGCAGCGTCCCAGTACGCGGCAAAGTCATCGTCGCTGCCGGTAAAGCTCGCCAGACAGCCATCGGCCACAAAGATGCGCTCGGCCAGCTCGGCAAGCTTGGCGCGTAAGTCATCCAGGCGCTCGTCAAAGTGCTCGAGCAGATCGCGCAGGAACAGGTAGAAGTCCACGCCCGATAACTGCTCGCGCACCACGGCCGAAGGCGAGCTGTAGCTCATCGCGCGTCCCAGCGCCGCCGAGTGGCCGTTGTTGATAAAGCCCTGCTCGAGCCCAATGCGAACCTGCGTGAGTACGTCGCGCACGCGGTCGGCGTCCGCATCGGCCAACAGCGTGCCCGACCACACCTCGCGCGGCAGGCTCGCCAGCGCATCGATCTTCTCGGACAGGGCGCCGGCGCTCACCAGCAGGTAGGGGCGCGCGCCGTCCACGTCGGGCTGCGTCATGACCTCGGTCGTAAAGCTCAAAAAGCCCAGCTTGCCGGCGATCAGGTTATCGAGCTCCTCGGCCGAGTGCTCGCTCGTGGGCAGCTGCTTAAGCAGGCGGCAGAGCAGGGTCACGTAGGGCAGGTCCTCAAACGCAACGCAGCTCAGGTCGAAGTACTGCATGGCGTAGGCCAGACGGTTGGTGGGGATGTCGTGGCGCAGGCAGGGGATGGGCGCGGTCGTGTCTACGACCAGCGGCGGCTCGGGGCGCGCCTCGCCAATATCGGACACGCGCAGGCGCGGCAGCGTGGCCTTGTCCTCGGGCGTGTCCTCGGCCTCCTGTGCGGCACGCAGCGCGGCCGTGCGCTCCACAACTTCGGCCAGCTCGGCATCGGTCATGGCATCGCGCTTGGCTGCCAGCTCGGCGGCCTCGGCACCCTCCGAACCATCGGTGGCATCCATCGGCACCAGCTCGACCAGTGCCATGTGATCGTTCTGCAGCACCAGCTCGCGCAGCAGGTCCTCAAAGTAGCTGCCGTCCAGCTCGCCGCGCAGCTCCTCGTACACCGGGCCATACTTGAGCGCCAGCGTCGCAGCGTCGTCATCGTAGAGCCAGGTGCTCAGCGCATCGCACGCAATGGCCACGCCGTCGGCGATGCCATAGTCGCGCTGGCGCAGGTCGTACTCGTTGCTGCTGATGATGGCCTCCAGGCGCTCGCGCGGAACGCCGTGCTCGCACAGGTCGCGGCAAGCGTCCTGGAATACGCGACGCAGCTCGCGCGCCACGCCGGGCTGCGCATTTTGCAGCATGATGAGCTCGTAGGGCTGCAGGCACTCGGCCGCGGTGTAGCTCACCACGTTGCCGCCCAGGCCGGCGGCCAGAATGGCCTTCTTAACTGGTGCTTCGTTGGAGCCCAGCAGCGCCTCGAACAGGATATCTGCTGCGATCGTGCGCTTGCGGTCGAGTGCACTGCCCAGCACAAGACCCAGGCCCACCAGGGCGTTCTCGGGCGTGGTGGCCATCTCGACGCGCTTATACTCGCAGGTCACAGGCGCCTGCACGTCCAGCGGATTGGGTGCCAGCGCGGACGGGTCCTCGCCGGCGGCAACAGCGGCGTCCATGCGGCGGCTCGCGGCACTCGACTGCGACAGATAACGCTCGTCCAAAAAGGCTAACGCGCGGTCCACGTCCAGGTCGCCGTAGAGCGTGATGTAGGAGTTGGAAGGATTGTAGTGGCGTGCGTGCGTATCCAGGAACTGCTCGTAGGTGAGCGCGGGAATCGCACGCGGGTCGCCGCCGCTCTCGTGCGCATAGGCGGTGTCGGGATAGAGCGCGGCGTTGACAGCATCGTCCAGCACGCTCATGGGATCGGACAGCGCGCCCTTCATCTCGTTGAACACCACGCCGTTATAGCGCAGGGTGCTCTCGCGCAGGCTCGCGGAGCCGCCCTCGCCATCGCCCTCGGCGTCCTCCGGCAGGTCCAGCTCGTAGTGCCAGCCCTCCTGCTCAAAAATGGTGGGCTTGGTATAGATGGCCGGGTTGAACACCGCGTCCAGATACACGTCCATCAGGTTGTACAGATCCTGCTCGTTGGTGGTGGCAACGGGGTAGATGGTCTTGTCGGGGTAGGTCATGGCGTTGAGGAACGTCTGCATGGAGCTCTTGATCAGGTCGACAAACGGCTCCTTGACGGGAAACTTGGCCGATCCGCACAGCACCGAGTGCTCAAGAATGTGGAACACGCCGGTGGAATCGGCCGGCGGCGTCTTAAAGCCAATGGCAAAGGCCTTGTTTTCGTCGTCGCATGCCAGGTACAGCAGGCGAGCGCCCGAGGCGGTGTGGCGTAGCACGTAGGCGTCCGAGTCGAGCTCGGGCACGGTCTCGCGGCGCTCGACGGCAAAGCCGTGGCAGGTGGTGTCGGGCACCAGCAGCGCGGCGGCAACGGCGCGCGGGTCGGTTGAGGTGGTGGGCATATGCAGTCTCCTTTGACGCCCCAGCGGGGGCGAATCGAGTCGAATCCTCGAGAGTATACCCATATGGGGCCGCGGCTCTGCGGCGAACTGAAGACGATGCTGGCGGATTGGGCATAGGTCCCGCGTGCCCGCCGCACGAGCGTGGAAAATTGGACACTCGCCAAACGAGAGTGGATATTTGGACGGAATCTGCCGCAAAAGCCCAAAAAACCGTCCAAATATCCACTCTCGATATCCGACCGTCCGAAAATCCTCGCTCGTCCATCACTCACGTATCTCTCATCTCTCATTCGTCACAAATACGAGAGATAACAGAAAGACGAGAGATAAATATGAGAGATAACTGAGCAGCAAAGAGACAGGCAATCATGGTATTGTCTCAATACCGATTGTTCTACCAGCAAAAATATGTATAAATGAAGCAAATGGTAGACATTCCATCTCTATCTATCTCTTATCTCTAAGCCGAGAGATAGAGAGAAAAATGAGAGATAATTACGAGAGATAACTGAGAGACGAGGGAAATCTATCCGCGGCATTCTCCGCAGGACCGAGCGAGTGGAGCTTCAGGGCGTCATCGTTCTCGTCATTACGATTGAGGAGCTCGATCCGTCGAGCAAGCCCTGCTATGTCATAGAGCGGGGCGCCCAGGGCGGCAGCTACAAGCGCATCGATGACAAAGATGTGCCGCTTTCATCGACCGAGGTGCTCGCATTGGCGTCATATGGTCGAGCGACTCCGAGCGATCGCGACGCGGTGGCGGGTGCGGGCGCGGACGATCTCGACGAGACGCTGGTCGACCGTACGATAGATCGGGCTTTCTCGTTGACGCCCCGGGCAATGCGCGGCGCGCCGGACAAACAAACGAAGCTGGAGCGCCTAAATATCCTTGATTCCCAGGGCAATGTCACCAAGGCTGGACTCCTAGTTGTGGGTACCTACCCTCAGCAGTTCTATCCCAAGCTCTTCATTGACGTGGCTGTCCATGCGGGAACTCAGAAGGGCATGGCGGGGTCGCTGAGGTTCATGGACCGCACAATCTGTGAGGGAACGTTGGGCGAGATGATCTCGGATGCCGTCGCAGCCGTCGCCAAGAATTTGCGGCGAACCTCGACCGTCCAAGGCGTCTCGCGTGTCGACTCGCTTGAGATTCCCGAGGAGGTTCTGCGCGAGGCAATCGCCAACGCCGTAATCCATCGAGAATACGGGGATCGGTTCTGTGGACAATCGATTGCCGTCGACGTCTTTGACGATCGTGTCGAGGTGACGAATCCTGGCGGCCTTTACGGGGGCAAGACTCGCGAGAACTTGTTTGACGGCAGCTCCCGATGCCGTAACGCGACGCTTGTGAAGCTCATGTCGATTGTCCCGCTGCCGGATGGCGCAGGTTCGCCGGCTGAGGGCAATGGCTCGGGCATCCCGATGATGATCGATGCCATGCGCGCGCATGGTCTGGCCGAGCCCCTGTTCTGCCCGGGATTCGATCGGTTCAAGGTCGTACTTTACCGTTCAAAGATCGAGCCGGTCGATCATGGCGGGGGCTTAATTGTGACGGCACTCAAACACTACGGCGAGCTGGGGACGCGCGAGCTGGCAGAGCACACAGGGCTCACAATTTCCCAGGTTAGGTCGCGCGTCAACGCGCTCATTGCTCAAGGCGAGCTTGAGCCCACGGCGCCGGCGACGAGCCGCAACCGCAAGTATCGACTGTCGGAGCGCGTGGGATAGATGCGTTAGTGGACGAGGCGACCCAATAATCGACCCTCGATTGGCGTCCATTAAGGTAAAGCGGTTGTTGCCCAGTCGACGGTGATGCTAAAGACTCGGCTTACGCCGGCATGGCTCCGAACCCGTCTATCAAGAACAGCCTAAGAACCAGCTTGATGACATTTCCCGGTTTGACTTCAGCCGTGCCAAAGACGCTGCGCTCGGCGAGCTCGCTGCAGTATGCGTAGATGTCGCGGATGAGCTCCGCGCCCGAAAGCGTAAACATGTAGCCTGCGTCCGAAAGCGCATTGGGCGCGGCGGGCAACTTGGCCATGTGACAGAACGTTTGCAGGTCGGGCGCCATAACGTTCTGGTAGTCGAGGTGGCCGTTGGCATCCTGCGCGGCAAGCTCCAATTGGCGCACAAAATCCAGCGCCGCCGCTAACACAAAGCTCGGCGTAGGCGCATTGACGTCCTGAGTGGTCGCCACAAGCCTGCCCGCCGCCTGTGTGACAAGCCAAGCGACCTCGCGCTGGCAGCGCACGGCCTTGCGCGTAACCGGCTTGAAGGACGAAGAAGAAACGCTCCCCTTAGGCGGATTCGAGGCAGCCATAAGACCCTCCCATGAACGACCCGGCCCAACAAGCCCGGATGAAACACGTGCTACATCAGTATACAGGGAAGTGGGGTAGCGGGGTACAAGCGCGCCAGCGGCAAACCGAGAGCATCAACGATGTGCCTCCGCTCTATTTGGACGATGGCACGTGGGTCATTAAGTATTCGGTTCAAGCGCCAGGCGCCGTTGGTTCTCGAGACCAAGACTATAACCTTAAAATGCTCAACTGCATGGAATGTGGCGTTCCAGTCGGAGTCATATTTGCAACCGAGGTGGGCTACAAGGTGCTCGGCCTTGCGTTTGTTGAACGGTTCGAGCCCGAAAACGGATGGTTTGTTCTGCACGGTCCTGTTCATAAAGGCGGACCGGACCCTCGTTTTGCGCCCGACATGAGCTATCTGAAGCACATGCCCGTCGATATTGAGTTTGCCGGACAGGGTACGACCGACGACGAAAAGGTCCGCTATGCGTTAAGGCGCGAGCGATTGGGGCAGCAATGGTTCCGCAAGCAGCTCGTTGCCGCCTATGATGGCCGTTGCGCGGTGTCGGACTGTGGCGTCAGCGAAGCTCTGGAGGCTGCACATATCGAGAATTACTCGGGACCCAAATCGCAGGTTGCCAGCAACGGCATTCTGCTTCGGCGCGACTTACATGCTTTATTCGATGCTCATCTGATTTCGTTTGAGCCTGTTTGCGGCGAATATCGGCTGTGCGGATCGTACCTGCTGGATAAGACCGACTACGCTTCCTTTGCGGGTGCGACGCTAAGGCAGCCGAATGAGCGTCAGTGGCGACCCAATACGGTGTTTCTTGAGGCCCATCGTATCGAGTTCGATCGCTCGGAAAAGAAGCGTGAAAAGGCGGGGCTTCTGCCGTATTAGCGTATTTGGCTTTGGCGGTCTTTGACGATCGTGTTGTTTGATCGGATCGCGTGGCGATGCAATCTCGCGCGCACTTGCTGGTGCATGCTCTTCCTGGTTTGAATAACGGGAAGGGAGCGAGCGTGAGCTGGCGAGGCGATATTGCGATGGGGAAGTACGGAAAACTGCCGTGCGCCCTTATAGACAACAATATGTTTCCGAGCGTAGAGGTTGATTGCGGGTCGTTTGTCGTCACCTGCCCTTGCTGCGGCTCGCAAATACCGTGTCTCGACATTTGGTTCATCGATGCGTGCGACAGACTCAGCGATGAAGTGAGGAAACGTACGGGCGTTCATATGCCGGTGTATCCGGAGAAATGCCCTGTTTGTGGCCTCGATATCGTGTACGACGCCGGCGACGAGGGATAGGTGATGCAGAGGAGTTGGCTGTGAGTGTCTTTTGCCTCTACAAATAAACTCCCTCACCGAGTTGCCTGTGGAACTCGGCGTGATGGTCGCGTGCCCAGGTAAAGAGCGCCTGGTCAAAGTCGGTGCGCGTGGCCGGGACGCCAAAGACGCCGGCAACTTCGACGCGCACAAACTCCAGTGCCGGCAGCTTGTTGATGGCAGTGAGGGCAAACGGGGACGAGGGCTCCTCGAACAGATAGCGGCTGCCTTGCAGCGCGTCGCAACTGGCGCACGTGTTGCCGAGCGACGGGGCTTTGGAGGCTCGCGCGCCTACGGGCTTGTAGCCGCAGCGCTTATGAAGGTAGTCGCGGATCTCGCCCGGCACGCAGCCAAGAGCGGGCGCGATGGCGAGTGCGTTGGCGTTGGCCGTGTCGATGGCAATGTGCCCGGCTTCGTTGGGCGCGTGCGCGATGACGATGCTCTCGTCGCTATCGGTTCGATAGGGAATGCCGAAGGCCGCGACCGAGGTCTCTTTGTGACACTTCCAGCACTCGCGCTTGCCCAGTACTAGATATATATACGGCGCTGAGGGGTCGGATCGGTCAACACCGGGCAGCCACTCGGCAAAGGGCTCGGGGTTGACGCCGCTGGGTACATACCAGATCTTCTTGGTCCGGTCCCATTTGGCGCCCAGCGCCTTGGCTTCTTCTTTGTGCGAAAAGGGGACATCGAGCTCGGTGCGCATGGCGGCTCCTTGGTGCTGCAGGTGCAAGTGGCTCAAGGATACCGCAGGGTGTGGACGCTGTGGCGTTTTGCTGAGAAGTTGCGGCTCGGATGGGTTCGAGACGTGTTGGTCTCGGCCTCGGTGGCTATTGACGCGGTTTTGTGCATGGGCAGGGTGGTTGCTTGGGCGGTTGGAGCTGCCAGCTGATTTGGCGACATAAAACAAAACAGCCCAGAGACATAGCCTCTGAGCTGCGAACATTTGGTGGGCGTTAGAAGATTTGAACTTCTGACCTCTTCCGTGTCAGGGAAGCGCTCTCCCCCTGAGCTAAACGCCCGATCAAGGGTGCGCAAGTGCGCAAGGGATAATATAACGGAGCCTGAACTCGGTGGCAAGAACATTTTTAAAAATCGCTTACATTGTGGAATTCGGAGGCTTTGTCATATCCATTTCAAAAGAGTCTGCTGCCGCGATTTGGCTGTCGACTAATGCAAGGCCATTGCGGTATCGAGCTATGGAAAGACGCCTGCGGAATTGTCCTACCGATAAGCGGACAAGCCTCCAGCTGGTGCCTTCGCCGTGGTAAGGTAAGCCGAATTGCTTCCAGGCTGTTTCGGGGGAGTGGAATGAGCAAAGAGTGTGTCGAGCAGGTCGAAGGTGCAGAGGCTTCGGTGCCGATGACCGATATATCGAACATTGATGTGCCCGAGGGCACCGACGAGCTCAGCCGTAGCACCCGCCGCGCCTGGCGCGAGCGCCTGAACAGCGCTTCGACGCGCAAGATGATCACGGGCGTCTTGGCTACGCTGGTGGGCGGTTCGTTTTGGGGCTTCTCGGGCACCAGCGCGAGCTTTCTGTTCGATACCTACCACGTCGATACCTTGTGGCTTATGAGCGTGCGTCAGATTCTCGCCGGTCTACTCTTTATGGCCGTGGTTGTTACGCGCGACCGCGAGCGCCTGATTAAGCTCTGGACCACACCCGCCGATCGCAAGCAGCTGCTGCTCTTTACCGCCTTTGGCCTGCTGTTCAACCAGTTTTGCTATCTTTCGGCCGTGCGCCTGACGAACGCCGGAACCGCGACGGTGCTCCAGTGCCTGCAGCTCGTTATCATCATGGGCTACGCCTGCGTGACCGATCGCCGCATGCCGCGTACTCGCGAAGTCATCGGCATTGGCCTGGCTCTGGGTGGAACCTTTTTAATTGCCACCGGCGGCGACCCTACCAGCCTGAATATCTCGCCGCTTGGCCTGGCAGCAGGTCTTATGTGTGCGGTCAGCGCCGCGTGTATGGCGGTGATTCCCGCCAAGATCCTGCCCGAATACGGTAGCCCCATCGTCACGGGCTCGGCAATGCTCACGGCGGGCGTGATCTCATGTGTCTTCGTGCAGCCCTGGGCGCATATGCCGGCACTCGACGCTGCCGGCGTCGAGGCGCTCGCGGTGTTCGTGGTTATCGGCTCGTTTTTTGCTTACATGCTCTATATGCAGGGCGTTAAGGACATCGGCTCGGTGCGTGCGAGCCTCATCGGAACTGTGGAGCCGGTTTCGGCGACCATCACGAGCGCCGTTATGCTGGGCACGGTGTTTTTGCCGACCGACCTTATCGGCTTTGCCATGATCATCGTGATGATGTTCCTCACGGTGTAGCTAGCGCCGCCGCCAAGACGGGAAAAGATGTTGTGCCGCATTTTCGCCAATTGACGTCCGTGTCTGGAGTTTAGCTGTCGACGCTCAAAATGCCATAAACTAGTAACGTTATGGACTTTTTCATTGCGACTCAATTG
>CANRSF010000036.1 GCA_947642445.1 uncultured Collinsella sp.
TTTTTGTTTGCGATTCCCTGCGTGCCGATCGTCTGCGCGGCAGGGTCGATCTCGTACACCTGGTGCGTCACCACGGCGCCGTCCGATCGGTAAAAGGTTGCATTGTCGCCCACGGCAATATCCGTTGGCTCAACCTGGCGGACAAACACCATGGAGCCAACGGGAAGATCGGGTTCCATAGAGCCCGAAAGCACAGCAAAGGGCATGTATCCAAATGCGCGAGGCACAAAAGAAACAACGGCAAGGGCTATGACAAGCGCGACGCCAAGCTACTCAAAAGTGCAATAAATCGTTTGAGTCTACGCGCAGCCAAAGTGATAATTCATCCCCCTTGAGGACCTATTCGACCCATCCAAAGGTCAGCAAGTTTCAACAGGAACCGCAAGGCGCTTGAAAAGTGAGTCCGAAATAAGCCAATTTGGAATCTTTTCGTAATAAAAACATAGCGATATGCTACACATTTTTCAATGTTTTGTCGCTAAATGCTACCTATTTTGGCGTAAGTGGTCATTTATCACCAAATTAGTCTGTTTTATCCAATATCTGTGACTAACCCCCTACGCAACTTCCCCATAGAGGGATCATTTTTTTGCGAAACTAAAATAATGGTACCCCCCCCCCACATTAAAACAAACTGCTGGAAGCGCCATTTATTTCCGACCCCTTTTACTAGAGTTTTATGACAACCTCATGTAGTTCGCAGCCCATAACCCTCTGAAAACCGTGTCCCAGAATTCCCGTCCGGAGTGGGATGCAGCTTCCGCTTGTGGCCCCGTTGGGAAGCCGTATCCCGCTTCGATCACAAATTCCGGGTCGCACTTTCCGCCAAGACCCTCAACCGGAAACTACATCCCATTTCTCGACCGAATGCTGGGATGTAGTTTCCACAGAGCCCTTCACCGGGAAACCGCATCCCATTCCAAAGGCAAATTCCGGGACGCAGCTTCCGCAACTCCATCCATCCGGAAATCCCATCCCACTCCGCACACATCCGGGCATAGAGCAATCAGCTTATTAGGCCTTCCATCAATAAAGGGGCGCCCTCGTGTCACGAAAAAAGCCTCGAGAACTTCGAGGCTTTCACATTTGTATTGTTTTGCACGAAGGACCACGAACGGCGAAGCTACTCTCCCAGCACGGCCTTCTTGGCGGCTGCAGCCATGTTGTCCAGGTCTTCCTTGGTGGGATGGTCCTTCGCGGCAACCCAGTTGTCGAGCAGCATCTTAAATCGGGCGTTTTCGGGATCTTGCTCGAGCATGGCCTCGTAGCGCTGCTTGACCGCGGGGCCCATCTTGCCCTGGCACATCGCCCAGCCCGCAAGCTCGGCATCCCCAGCCAAATTGGAAGTTACGCGATCAATAATCTGCTGGTAATAGCTCTGGTCGGCCCCAAAGCCGCAGGTGCCAAACAGAAAGACGCGCTTGCCGTGCAAGGCGGAGAGAAACGCCGCGACCGAAGGCGTGCACGCGCCCTTGTCGCACCAAAAACCGACGAGCACTGTGTCGGCCGTGCAGGCGCCCTGCGCCTCGAGCGCAACCTGATCTGCATCCGCATCGTCGCTCAACGCCGCGGCATGGACAAACTCAACACCCGCAGCCTGCAGAGCGCGCTTGATCGCGCCCGAAACCATCCTGGTATTACCGCTCTTGCTGTTAACCACCAAAGAGCACGTCATAGTCACGTTGCCTCGTTTCCCCCAAAACTAAAGCCACTAATGCAATTTATTAGATGAATATCTTAGTACTAACGTGACAGATGTAAACCACCGTCTGTCGATTGGCGACGCAGACGACATCTTTGGACAGATTTCGAACAGTATGTACTTCGGATTGAAACCGCCACAGAACGTTTCACGAATGGCCGAAAAACTGTTTCACAAAACGCCGTCAAATTGTTTCACATAATATCGTCAATTTGTTTCACGGAATACCATCAAATTGTGTCATGGTTTTCATCAAAATGTTTTACGCGCTGGTAAGATGCTATAAAACAAAATGTTTCTTTGAATGGCGGGAAGTACGATGACTAGGTATATGAGTAGATGTATCGATCGCTCAATCGAACGCGATCTTGGCATTTTTGGTGCCGTGCTCATTCAGGGACCGAAGTGGTGCGGAAAGACGACTACGGCCCAGCGATTCGCTGAATCATCGTTGTCTCTCTCCGACCCTGCCGGAGACTTTGCCGCACTGCAGCTTGCCAGGATCGACCCAGCTCAAGCAATAGTCGGCGCAACGCCGAGACTCATCGATGAGTGGCAGGAAGAGCCAAAACTGTGGGACGCAATACGTTTCGAATGCGATCGTCGGACCGGTGAGCCAGGGCAGTTTTTGCTTACGGGGTCAGCAACACCAAACGACGCCGACCAACCGATGCACAGCGGCATCGGGCGCATATCACGTTTGCGCATGGAAACAATGACTCTGGCCGAACTCGGGGTTTCCTCAGGGGCGGTCTCGCTCGAAACGCTGCTTAACGGATGCCCCATCAAAGCGGCACTTGGATCCATCAACGGCATCGCCGATATCGCCGATTTGCTATGCCGTGGTGGTTGGCCTCAGGCGGTTGGCAAGACGACTGCCGATGCAATGCGTATATCCGCTGCCTACATCGACGGTGTCTGCGAATCGGATGTTTCGAGGGTTGACGGCGTGAAGCGTGACCCAGAGAAAGTCAGGGCTCTTCTGTCTTCGCTTGCGCGCAACGAATCCACTCTTGCCGGCGAAAAGTCTCTTGAGAAAGACCTCGGCGGTGAGGTATCGAGAAGTACGCTGCGGCGCTATACGGATGCCTTGCGCAGAATACACATCATCGATGATATCCCGGCTTGGCATCCGGCGCTCAGGTCTCCGGTAAAGCTGCGGCAAAGTGCAAAAAGGCACCTCGCCGACCCTTCGCTTGCCGTCGCACTGCTCGGAGCAAATCCGGAGTCATTGGCATCCGACCCGAAGACGCTGGGACTGCTCTTCGAATCCCTCGTCCTGCACGACCTTAAGGTCTATGCAGCCGCAAATGACTCATCGGTGTCCCACTACCATGACGCCGACGATCTCGAGGTCGATGCCGTTATACACAGGCGCGATGGAACTTGGATTGCCGTGGAAATTAAACTCGGAAGTCCGCAGATCCCCGAGGCATCTGCAAACCTGCTTCGACTCGAGCGCAAACTTGTCGAGCGTGGCGAGAGACCACCCGCGGCCAAGCTCATCGTCATCGGGTTCGGCATGCCAGCCCATACAACGCCCGAGGGCATTATCGTTGCCCCCGTTGACACACTCGCGCCCTAGCGCTGCATTACATGCCCCACGGGCTTGCTCACTGGGCGAATTGGCTGCGGTAGAGTTCGGCGTAGAAGCCGCCTGCTACTAGCAGCTCGTCGTGCGTGCCGCGCTCGATAATCTCGCCGTCGCGCATGACCAGAATGCAGTCGGCGTTGCGGATCGTCGACAGGCGGTGCGCCACCACGAAGCTCGTGCGACCGGCCATGAGCTCGTCGAATGCCGCCTGCACCTGCAGCTCGGTGCGGGTATCGATACTCGAGGTCGCCTCGTCCAGCAGCAAGATAGCCGGGTCGGTGAGCATGACGCGCGCGATGCACAGCAGTTGTTTTTGACCCTGGCTAAACGTGCCGCCGTCCTCGCCGATTACCGTATCGTAGCCGCCTGGCAGCTGCACGATAAACTTATGCGCATGAGCGCGCTTGGCGGCCTCGACAATCTGCTCGCGCGTGGCATCGGGGCAGCCGTAGGCGATGTTTTCGGCTACCGTGCCCTCGAACAGCCAGGTGTCCTGCAGCACCATGCCAAAGGCGCGGCGCAGGCTCGCACGCGTGTAGTCACGCGAGGAGCGACCATCGACCGCGATGCGCCCATCATCGATATCGTAAAAACGCAGCAGCAGGTTGATGAGCGTTGTCTTTCCGCAGCCCGTGGGGCCTACCAGGGCAAAGCGCATGCCGGGCTTAGCCTTGATGCAGATATCCTGCAGCAGCTTGCGGTCGGGCACGTAGCTAAAGTCCACATGCTCAAGGGTCACCTCACCCTGCGGGTCGGCAAGTTCCACAGCAGTTGGCGCGTCGGGCTCCTGCTCGCGCGCATCGAGCAGCGCAAACATGCGGCGCGCCGAGGCGTGCGCGGTCTGGATCTGCGTAATGACGTTGGTGACCTCGTTGAACGGCTTGGTGTACTGGTTAGCATAGGACAGGAAAATCTGCACGCCGCCCACCGTAAGCGCCGCGGGCACGCCCGTGATCACGCCCACGCAGCCGATCACAGCGACCACGGCATAGATGATGTTGTTAATAAAGCGCGTACCGGGGTTGGAGAGCGAACCCATAAACTGAGCGCGCTCACCCGCGGTGTAAAGCTCGGCATTGAGGACGTCGAAGCGCGCTTGGGCGTTCGGGCCGTAGGCAAACGCATCCACCAGCTTCTGCTCGCCTACGTACTCCTCAATATGACCACCGAGCTGCCCTTGTATACGCTGCTGTGCCGTAAAGCTCTTGTTGGAAAGCTTGGCGATGGCGCCGGCTGCAAAAATGGAAAGCGGCGTGACGAGCACCACCACGAGCGTCATGGTCAGGTTAATGGAGAGCATAAACGCGAGCGTGCCCACGATGGTGATGACGCCGGTAAAGAGCTGCGTAAAGCCCTGCAGCAGACCGTCGCCCACCTGATCGACGTCGTTGACCACGCGGCTCATAAGGTCGCCGTGGGCATGGCTGTCGATAAAGCTGAGCGGCATGCGGCTGAGCTTGTCGCTCGCCTCCACGCGCATGTCGCGCACCGTCTCGTAGGACAGGCGGTTGACGCAATAGCCCTGCAGCCACTGAAAGGCCGCTGCTCCCACCACGACGAGCGCGAGTTTGGTAACGAGCGGCAGCAGCGCATCGAAGTCCACCTGCCCGGCGGCGACGATAAGGTCGATGCCCTCGCCGATGAGGATGGGCGTGTAGAGCTGCAGAATCACGGAGATGGCGGCACTCACAAACGACGCAACAAACGAAATGCGATGCGGACGGACGTAGCCCAGCAGGCGGCGAGTTACCGCGCCCACGGGGTAGCGCTCGGGGTCGCCGGGCTGACGCGGGCCGTCACCCAAGTCGTTGAGGTTATCGTTGCCGGACACGTTGGCCGTCATCGTGGCGACCGAACCGGAAGAAGTGTACGGATTCATTTAGCAGCCCTCCTTTGCGCAGACAGATGCGGGGGCGGCCGGAGCGGACGCGGGCACCGCGCTCCCCTGCTGGCCCTCGAGCTCCTCGCGGCGCAGCTGCGACTGGCAAATCTCGCGATAGAGCTGACATGTCGCGTAGAGCTCGTCATGCGTGCCCAGGCCCGCGACCGAGCCGTGGTCGAGTACGCAGATCATGTCGGCGTCGCGCACGGTCGAGACGCGCTGGCTTACGATCACCGTAGTCAGCGGCAGCCCGCCCTCAGCAGCGCCACATACGCTGCGCTCGCGGATGGCATGGCGAAGCGCCGCGTCGGTCTTAAAGTCAAGTGCCGAAGCGGAGTCGTCCATGATCAGGACCTGTGGCGAGCCCACTAGGGCGCGCGCGATGGTCAGGCGCTGGCGCTGGCCACCGCTAAAGTTCTTGCCGCCCGCCTCGACCGGGGCGTCGAGCCCCTGCGGCTTATTGCGCACGAACTCGCTGGCCTGCGCCATATCGAGCGCCGCCCAAAGCTCCTCGTCGGTCGCTACCTCGTCGCGCCAGGTTAGGTTGCTGCGGATCGTGCCGCTCACGAGCGACGCGCGCTGCGGTACGGTCGCGACCACATGGCGCAGCTGATCGAGCGGCCAGGTACGCACATCGGCGCCCATCACGCTCACGCTGCCAGTGCCCGCATCGTACAGGCGCGGGATAAGCGAAACGAGCGTGGACTTGCCGCTACCCGTGCCGCCGATAATGCCGAGCGTTTTGCCCAGCGGCAGCTCCAGGGTCACATCGTCGACGGCATTTGCCGCGCCCGCGCCAAACGAAAAACTCGCATGGTCAAAGCTCAGCGCGGAGACCGGGGCGTCGACGTCCGTCGCGGGTGCCTGGGGCAGTACGACCGGCTGATTGCCCTCGTCGGTGATGCTCGGCACGCAATTGAGCACCTCGTTGATGCGCGACGCGCTGGCGCTCGCCTTGGTAAAGACCACAACTAGGTTGGCAACGTACACGATGGAGGTCAGGGTCTGCGTCATATAGTTCACAAACGCCATAACCTGGCCCTGCGTAAGCTCGCCCACGTTGACCTGAACGCCACCCACCCACAGGATGGCGCACACGCCCAGGTTCATCACCAAAAAGGTGACGGGATTGAGCACCGACGAGAGCTTGCCCACCGCGATGGCGGTATGCGCCTGGTCGTCGGCGGCCTGGGCAAAGCGCTCGCGCTCGTGATCTTCGCGCACGAACGCCCGGACCACGCGGGCGCCCGAAAGTCCCTCGCGGCAAATAAGCGCGATGCGATCGAGCTTTGCCTGCAGCTGCTTGTAGTACGGGATGCAGCGTGCCATGACAAACCAAAACACCAGGCCGATGGCGGGCGTGCAAATCAAAAAGATCATGCCGAGCTTAAGGTCGATGGCAAGGGCCGCGCACATAGAGCCCACCGCCAAGAAGGGCCAGCGGATAAGCATGCGCACGCCGAGCGCCACGGCGAGCTGCACCTGGTTGACGTCGTTGGTAATGCGCGTGATGAGCGACGGCGTGCCAAAGCGGTCGAGTTCGGCATAGCTCAGCTTGTTGATGTGCTGATAGAGCGCACCGCGAATGTCGGTGCCCATGCCCTGCGAGGTGAGCGCCGCCATCTTTTGGCAGACGAGCGTAAACGAGATGCCGATCACGGCCATGGCGGCAAGCACCATGCCGTAGTGGACGACGGCGTCCACGTCGTGCGAGCCAATGCCCTTATCGATCATCTGGGCAATCACCAGCGGCGTCAGCAGGTCAAAGATCACTTCGATCAACTTGCACGCAGGGCCGATCACCATATATCGGCGAAACTTACCACCAAAACGCCTGAGCAACTCAATCATGTATAGGCGCTCCCTATCATCATTCACACTCAATTCGAACCATGATAGTACGGTGAGCCCAAAAGAAGCGTAAACAACTCGTCATTTCTAATGGGATTCGGTTTCCAGAGAAGCGGAGGGGTGCGCATGCCCGGTCAGCGGCGCGCCAATCGCTTGGTATACTTACAGTAGCGCTACCAGCCGAACCGCCGACCCTTGAAATGAGGTGCCGAGATGAACGACATTCTCGCAAGAAGAGCAAGACGAGCAACTGTGGGCATCGCCCTTTCCGCGGCGCTTGTCGCGGGAATCGCCCCCCCCCGTAACGGCGATCGCGGCAGAAACCAGTTCCCCCACCGGTGCAGTTGCCTTGCAGACGGAAGATGCGGCCGCCGCAAAAGAAAAGGCTCTGTTAGACCAAGGTTGACATAAAAACGATGTCACCGCGAGGCGGTA
>CANRSF010000037.1 GCA_947642445.1 uncultured Collinsella sp.
ACGCAAAGAAGGCCACTTAATGTGGCCTTCGTCTTGCGCAGGACTGTAGAGCAGGAAACCTTATATCCGGCCCCTCCGTCCGGGGACCGCGCCGTACCAGCTACAGCGTCATGTTTGGATCGGCGTCGACGTCGAACGGCGAGATTTCTCCTCGGTCGAATTTACGGCGGGCAACCTCTGCGATCATGGCGGCGTTGTCGGTGCACGCCGAAAGCGGTGGCACCGTTACGCGGATCCCCTGACGCCCAAGCTTCTTGATCATCATCTCGCGCAGATGCGGATTAGCCGAGACGCCGCCGCCGATGCAGTATTCCTTGCATCCGGTGGCATGCAGGGCGTTTTTGGCCTTCTTGTACTGCACGTCAAAGACCGCCGCCTCAAACGAGGCCGCTAGGTCGGGCAGGTGAATCGTGCGCCCGGCCTTGGTCTCCTGCTCGATGTAGAGCGTCACCGCCGTCTTGAGGCCCGAAAGCGAGAAGCGATAGTCCCCCCTGCTGTTAAGCGCACGGGGGAAATCGATCGCCTTGGGGTTGCCCGTCTCGGCAAGCTTGGAGATGATAGGGCCTCCGGGATAGCCAAGACCCAGTGCCTTTGCCACCTTGTCGAAGGCTTCGCCCACGGCGTCGTCGAGCGTCTCGCCAAGCACTTCATAGTCGCCCCATGCCTTTACGTGCACGAGCATGGTGTGCCCGCCCGAAACGAGCGTAAAGATAAACGGGGGCTTGAGGTCGGGCTGCGCCAACAGGTTGGCAAACAGGTGGCCCTCCAGATGATTGACGCACACCAGCGGTTTGCCGGCAGCATACGCAAAGCCCTTGGCAAAGGCGACACCCACCACCAGGGCACCCACCAGGCCAGGACCTTGCGTCACGCCCACAGCGGCAAGCTCACTTGGCGCAATGGCTCCGCCCGTAAGGCCCAGCGACGCTGCGGCGTCCTCGAGCGCCGCGTCCACGACGCTCACGATGACCTCAACGTGCTTGCGCGAGGCGATCTCGGGCACCACGCCGCCAAAACGGGCATGGAAATCGATCTGCGTCGACACCTGGTTGGCCAGCATATTGCCATCCGCATCGATAATCGCCACGGCCGTCTCGTCGCAGGAGCTCTCGATAGCGAGCACTAGGCGGCGGCGCTCAATTTCGGCACGCTCCCCCTCGGAGCGCCCAGGCGCAGGCAGCGGCCATACGCGCCGCTCTGCCGCCGTCGGCTCGGGCGAAGCATTATCGACCGGAAGCACCAGGGGCAGCGGAGCCGTCATGACGATGGCGTCCTTGCCGGCACCATAGTAGCCGCGGCGACGGCCAGCCTCGGTAAAGCCCAGAGCGTTATAAAGCGCGGTCGCTCCCTCGTTACCGTCCTCGACCTCGAGCGAAGCCGTAGTGCAGCCGAGCATCTGGGCATCATAGCTCACGTGCGACAGCAGCTTGCGGGCAATGCCCTCACGGCGATGTGCCGGGTCGACGGCGACATCCAGAATCTGCACATCACCGTCCACGACCATACCGCCGGCAAGGCCCAGCAGCTTGCCGTCGTCGTGTGCCACCCACCAACTACGCGGCGCAGCGACGTCCTCGCCCAGTTCGGACAGGAACATGCCCGGCGTCCATGCCTCGTGTCCGGCACCTTCAAAGCAGGCAGCCTCCAGCGCGCTTGCGCCCTCGGCATCCGCCGCGCCCATGGGACGGAACTGCAGATGACGACCGGCGAGCTCATCGGCAACACCCGTAATTTCGCTCTGCGCACTCTCGGCAAGACCAAGACGCTTGCGCTCGTTTTCCTCGGCATCCGAAAGGCGCGTGTAAATCGGCAGGACGCGGGCCGGATCGCCGTCACCCGCAGCGTGCGCGAGCAGCAAGCCCTCGCCCGAAGGCCACCACAGGTCGCGCTCCACACAGCGGGCGGCCTCGTCCTCACCCAGCAGCTTGCCATAGCGCACTAGACCGTCACCGGTCAGCTGAACCTGGCCCCAGTCCGCTGCTTGGCGCCACTCATCGAGCGCCACGGCGGCCTTGACCACGTGTTCGCGCTCAAATTGACGCTCGGGACCCTCATCGACCAGCATATACAGCGCCGGATATACCTCACCGCGCATAGCATCGGCCAAGATACCAAGCTTGCCGCGCACGCCAGCCTTCCACGCCGTCCAAGCGCAAGCGTCGAGCGTCGACACGCCCAGCAGCGGAACATTGGCACCACGCGCGAGGCCCTTGGCAGTGGAGATGCCGATGCGCACACCCGTAAAGGACCCCGGGCCGCGGCCGACCACATAGCAACCAACATCGCTGCGATCCAGACCGGCTTGAGCCAGCACGCCATCAACGGTATTCACGAGCTCAACGTTGGCGTGACGGCGACACATGTGGTCGCCACTCACGAGCTTCGTCTCACCCGTCTGCCCATCAATCCAGCTTGCCGCGCAGGCAAGCATGTCAGTCGAGGTATCGAGCGCCACCACCAGCGCGTTGTCGTTATGCAAGCTCATCTTGTACAGCCTTATCAATCAAATGGGAAAGCTCCATTGCGCGGTCACCGTGCGCCTCAAGCGTTATCGTTCGCACGTCGCTGTCGCCCTCATCACGCCTGAGCGTCACCGAAAGATACTCATCCGTCAGCTCGTCCTGGAATTGTTCGCCCCATTCCAGCAGGCAAGCACCCTCATAGCCCAGCACATCGAAAATGCCCGTATCCTCGAGCTCGTAGGCATGCTCCAGGCGGTATAGATCAAAGTGAAACAGCGGAATACGACCTTGATCGTGAACGGCCATGAGGGCGAACGTAGGGCTCGTAACCATATGCCCATCGCCCAGCCCGCGCGAGACGCCCTTGGTAAAGTGAGTTTTGCCCACTCCCAGGCCACCGGTCAGGATGAGCACGTCGCCGTCCTCAAGGCACGGTGCAATTAGCTCGCCAAAGTACTCCGTATCGGCAGCGCAAGTCGTTTTGTAAGTACCTACCCCCAGGCGCTCCAGGGACATATATGCTCCTTATTATTCCGAGGCGTCCTCTGGCGCGGGATGTCGCTCCAGATAGTCGCCCAGCATCTTAAAGTCTTCCTCCAGCAGCTCCTGCCACGCCGGATTGCGCAGCGCTGCTGCCGGATGGAACGTGGGCATTACCACAAAATGCCCCATCTGGTGGAACCTGCCGCGCAGCTTAGTAATGCCAATCTCGGTCTTTAGCACAAAGTGCGTCGCGGGGTTGCCGAGCGTCACAATAATATCGGGCCAGATGCTTCGAATCTGCTCACGCAAAAATGGCGAGCAAGCCAGCACTTCCTCGGGACGCGGATTGCGGTTTCCCGGCGGGCGGCACTTAAGCACGTTGGCAATGTAGACGTCTTCGCGTTTGAGCCCCGCCAGCGACAAAATGCCGTTGAGGTCCTCGCCTGCCGCCCCCACAAAGGGCTCGCCCTGCAAATCCTCATTGCGGCCCGGCGCCTCGCCAATAAACATCACGCGAGCGTGGGGGTTTCCCACGCCAAACACGATGTTATGGCGCGACTGGTAAAGCTGGCAAAGGTGACAATCGCCCAGAACGGCCTCGATCTCCTCGAGTGCGACCTCACGCGGCGCCTGATGGCTATGGCCGGGGATGTGCATGACGCCCATAGCGACTCCTACACGTAGACCTTGTCGAGACGCATACCAAAGCCGCAAGCGACCTCGTAGTTAATCGTGCCGCGTAGGCGCGCCATCTCGTCCATGGTAATCTCGGCATCTCCATCGCGGCCGACAATGATCATCTCGTCACCATACTCGGCCTCGGGAATCTCATGCGCCGGGTTGGACTGAATGGCGACCATAAACTGGTCCATGCAGATATTGCCCACCTGACGCACACGCTCGCCGCGATACAGCACGTCCATACGATTGGAAAGCGTACGCGAAAGGCCATCGGCATAACCGATCGGAAGGGTGCAGATCTGAACGCGCGTGCGCGGTACGCGGTAGGTAAAGCCGTAGCCCACGCCCTCGCCCATCGCAGGATGCGCCACGCGCGTCACACGCGCGTGGACGCTCATGACGGGATCAAGCTGCATCACGCGACCACTCAGCTCACATGGCTGCAGACCATACAAACCGATGCCGGCACGAATCATGTCAAAGTGCATTGAAGAATCGAGCATCGAGGACGGCGTATTGGCACAATGCACGATACCGCATTCAAAACCTGCGTCCTTAATGGCCTGAACGGCCTCGGTAAAACGCTGGCACTGCAGCTTGTAGTCCCAACCCGAAGGTTCATCGGCCGTGGCAAAGTGCGTAAATACGCCGTCGCACTGGATGCCGCGATGGAAACTGATGCCGCGTACAAAGTCGAGCACCTGTGTGTAGTGAACACCGATACGATTCATGCCCGTCTCGATGGCAAGATGGTACTTGCCCACCTTGCCCGCCGCGACGGCACATTCTCCATACGCAAGAGCAAAGTCAGACGTATAGACCGAGGGCATGATATCAAACTCGAGCAACGTCGGAATGGCCTCGATAGGCGGCTCGCTTAGGATGAGGATGGGTTTCGTAATCCCGCCCTGTCGGAGCTCAACGCCCTCGTTAACCGTCGCCACGGCAAACATGTCGGCACCGGCCGAATACATGATCTTGGCGCACTCAACAGCTCCATGACCATAAGCATCGGCCTTGACCACGCAGCACAGGCGCTGACGTGGATTCAGCAAGTTCTTATAGGCCCTCGTGTTGCGACGGAGCGCCCCGCGGTCGATCTCGACCCAGGACCAGCGCGTCAAATCGGCTTTATTCATGATTAGTCATCCGACCCTTCGTCCATGATTCCCAGATCTTCGAGCGCATCCTTTGCCGCCAGCTCCATGGCAGGACCGATCAAGTCGATAAGATCGGTCGCGATAACGCTCTTCTCACCATACTCCGTCGCCGCAGCAAAACCGGCGTAGCTGTGAAGTGCGACGGCGTACGAATACAGCAGCTCCCAACGATCCATCTCGTCGCGCATGGTGGCAAGCGTGCCGGCCAAAATACCCGCGAGAACATCACCAGAACCGGCAGTTGCCAGAGAAGCCGGACCCGAGAGTGGCAGCAGCACGCGCTCAACGCCACAGATAGCCGTCGTCGGCCCCTTGGCTATGACCACCAGATTGTCGGAGCCTGCAGCCCAGACAACCTTCTGCGCGGCCGCAATCGCGGTACCAAGGTCGTTCACCTCGTCACCGGCAACCAGGCGCGAAAGCTCACGATAGTGCGGCGTCATAACCAACGGCTGCTCGCGGCGATACATCTCGGGGTTACTATCAATACCGTCAATGGCAATCTTAGCAAGGCAGTTGAGTGCATCGGCGTCCAAAATTAGCGGTACATCAAGCTCGAGCAAGCCCGAAACCACCTGCATAGCGCCGGCAGACGTCGTCATACCGGGACCGCACAGCACGCAGCTGTACTTCTTTGCGATCTCGCACACCGTCATGCGCGCAGCGGCGCCAAAGGAGCCGCGGGAATCAGACGGAATAGCAAAGACCGGAATCGAAGGAAGTGCCATGCGAATGAGATTGGCGCAGGCGTCAGGAGCCGCGACTGCCACGTAACCAGCACCCGCGCGAGCTGCAGACTTGGCCGCCATAATGGCAGCGCCAGGATATTGCGCCGATCCGGCGACAATAAGCACAGAGCCACGGGAATACTTATCGATATTCGATGGTAGCGGAGCAAAGTAATCAACTAAGTCACCGGGCTCGACAATCTCGGCGGCGTGGTCAACATCATCGATGACTTCGTCAAGACGGTCGTAAAGATTGCCGCAGATCAAATCGCCAGCATACTCAGGGCCATCAGCGCTATACAGACCAATCTTGGGCGCAATCATCGTCACCGTGCGCTCGGCACGAATGCAGTCGTCATCAACAACGCCCGTCTCGGCATTCAGGCCCGAGGGGACATCAATGGATACGACACAATCGGCGCATTCATTGACCGTAGGAATCCAAATGGAGAACGGCGCACGCAGATTCCCGTGGAAACCGGTACCAAAAATGGCATCGACAACAACATCCGCCTTATCGATCAAAACCTCGAGTTCGTCACGCGAGGGGCCGACGCAAACGTGCACATCGCGGCCGGCAGTACGACGAGCAACATGACGTGCCAGAGCAGCAGGAATCTCATCCGGTTCAACCGGAGAAACGATATCCACGTCCACACCCTTATGGCTCAGGATATCGGCGGCAACCCAACCGTCGCCGCCATTATTACCAAAACCGACCAAAACGAGAACCCGATCGGGATTGAGCTTCAAGACCTCGTTAGCGGCAAACTCACCCGCTAGCTCCATAAGCTCGGCCTTCGAAGTCCCTTCGCGTTCGATGATATCCTCGAGACGAACGACTTCTTCGGTACTCAAAACCGGTTTCATCTATGCTCCTAGCGTATCTTGCGAAGCATCGCCCAGGTGCTCCGTCAATGCTGAATTCTGCAGCTGCTCGAGCTCATCTAATACAGAGCGAGCCTCTTTAAATGTCTGCGCAACGCGTTTCTTGGTGCTCACCTTTTCATCTTTTGGCTTAGGCCGAGCATCTTCGGTAATCGCGATGGCATTCGCAACGGCCAAGTCTCCCGTAAGCGTAATGGAAAGAGCGACCTCAACAACGCCCAGTTCTTGAGCGATCTCGAGAGCACGGCCCGAAAGCAGCGCCTTCGGTTTGCCGAGTTTATCACGCGTTACCGAAACATCCTTGCGACCCACGCCTTGACTAAAACCCGTGCCGAGAGCTTTAAGCACCGCCTCGCGCGAAGCAAAGCGGCTCGCATAGTGAGCAGCGGGACGCGATGATGCATCGCAATACGCACGCTCTTCTTCGGTAAACACACGCCGAGCAAACGACGGCGTCTTTTCAAGAATTGATTTCATGCGGGAAATCTCGACGATATCAACGCCGATACCAGCTTCAGCCATGTTCACCTCCATATCGCACAGACTAAGTTATTGTAGCCCGTTCACAGAAGATGCGACAAACGAGGGTTATAAAACACAGCTACTATGTGAGACAAATTGCCCGAGATACAAAAAAGGGGGAGGCCGCGAGGCCTCCCCCTTCTTCAAGTCATCCGACGGCTCG
>CANRSF010000038.1 GCA_947642445.1 uncultured Collinsella sp.
ACGGCACCGAGCCGTCGGATGACTTGAAGAAGGGGGAGGCCTCGCGGCCTCCCCCCTTTTTTGCGTTAATACATCACAATGTAGGTGCATTTCACCTGTAACCCGGTTGGGCTTATGGGTAATGAGCTTTTATTTAAAGACAATAAATTTAATCACAAGGGCAACTGTTACGACCACAATGATCAAAAGCAAGAATTGGAGTCGATGCTGCCTACGTCGTTTACTTGATGAAACGAAGATCGTTTTCCCTTGTTTTGGCGTCTCGAGATAACGAGCCGAATGCGTTAAGGTTTGCTTAGGTCGAGGACCTCTTTGATGCCGAGTTACGGGCTTTTTCGTCGGATCGTCATTGATTGCGCTGTTTTTTGATAATGGCGTATCTTTCAGATATACGGGATCGCCCGATGCGACGCCCATATGCTTACGCCCCGTTTGGGCATCCTCGAGCGTTCGATATCGATTTCTTGTCACATACTCGGGCTCTGGATCATTAATGGGCTCTTGCGAGATGTGAGGGCGATGGAACCGTGGCGGCTGCTTGGAAGTATCTTCCCCCTGCGTCGGCATAAACATATTGTTCTGGTTTTGGTCGTCCATGATGCCCTTTAGCTCGTTACCAACAACGCGTATGCGCTCATTGTAAGCCCCTTGTTATTTGTAGCTGTGGACATAGTCGTAATTTAAGCTCTGGTTCAAAGAACCTTAACCTTCCTAAAACCTTAGTCGAATACACTTAGATATGCTTATAGTACTGGACTCAAAAAACTTTATAGTCGGTGTATATATGAGCACCGGGTGGGCATATATATGAGCGTCAAAAGAAGTCCCAGTCACCTAGAAGATGACTCGGCAGTCCTATAAAGGAGTGGTAAACATGGCAAGCATGGTTCCTTATCGTTCGGTTTTTGGCGTTCGTCCCTCTGCAAGCTCGTTGTTCGATCTGTTTGATGATATGACCGACCTTGCAAACAACTCGATTGCTTCCAAGGCGTTTCCCGTTGACGTTGAGGATAAGGGCGACGGCTATGAGGTCAAGGCCTATCTGACCGGTGTCGCCAAGGATGACATCGATGTCGAGCTCAATGAGGGCCGTCTGTCCATTAGCGTGAACGTTGTGGAGGACGAGGAGAACGAGGACAAGAACTACCTGCAGAAGGAGTTTAGCTCGTACAGCGCGACGCGTGGCGTATATCTGAAGGACGCTTCGAGCGAGGGTCTCTCTGCTAAGTATGCTGACGGCATCCTCACCGTTACGGTTCCTAAGATCGTCGAGAAGAAGAACGTTACGAAGATCTCCATTGACTAGCTTCGTTGGTGTTCTGCGCTATTAAAAGGCAGCAAAAGGGGCTGGGAAGCGATTCCCGGCCCCTTTTGCTGTCTAGGACAGTCTATTGAATGGTTACTGGCCGGTGCTGGCTGGCGGGGCGTATCGAGAGTATTCGCGATCCGTGGAGAAGGGTGGCGGAGCTGCCGACCTCGTCATCCAGAGTTGCGGCTAGAGCTTTGGCATAGCTTTTGACGGTTAGGCTTGGACGATTATTGTCCTGGCTGATGTGCATGGCGATGAGCTGCTCGGTTCGATCGGTGACGAGCCCACGCGCTGCGTCGGCGGCCTGGTCGTTAGAGAGATGGCCTTTTGCAGATAAAATTCGCTCTTGGAGGAAGCGGGGGTAATCCCCTTGGCGCAGCATGGCCACATCGTGGTTGCTCTCGAGTGCAAGAACTCGGCAGTCTTCGAGGGTGTCTATAGCTTGTTTGGTTAGCTCTCCGGTGTCGGTAGCAAAGCCAATGGAGTCATCGAGAGTGTCGAATCGATAACCGACAGGATTGATGACATCATGCGATGTTGGGTAGGTTCGCACGCGGATGCCGGCAATGGAAAGCGTGTCGCCGGGGTCAAATTCCTCTACGGGTAGATGTGCGAGGGTTTCTTTGCACGAAAGCGTGCCCCTGCTGGCAAAGAGGGGGCCGTGCCAGTGCTTGCACCAGACATCGAGGCCCTTGATGTGATCGCTATGCTCATGAGTAATGAGAAGAGCCGAGACGTTGTCTGTCGAGAGCCCCAGTTCTGCCATGCGCTTTAATGTCTCGCGGCGAGACAGTCCGTCATCGACCATAATGAGCCCCTGCGGGCCCTCGATGAGTGCGCAGTTGCCTTTAGAGCCACTGCCGAGGATATGAAGGTGCAGGCGAGACATAAGATTCCAAAGGATACAATGGGTGCGAACGAATAGAGGAGGAAGCAAATGCCAACGGTATCTCAGCATTATGGACACCATGCTGCATCGTGGGCTGATGATAAAGCCTTGGCAACGCGGCAGACGGCTGCCCCCGTGGTGCTCATGGTATCAGGTGGTGCGGACTCGACGGCTTTGCTCCTTATGGCGTGCACATCAAAGTTGGATATTCTGGATGGGCGTGGTGTGGCCCCCATCGCGCGCGAGCGACTGCGCGTGCTGCATGTGAACCATCATCTGCGCGGGGAGGCATCCGATGGCGACGAGGCCTTCGTGCGTGAGCTCTGCGCGCAATATGGTCTACCGCTGTGTGTTGAGCATGCCTATTTTGATGATGAATCGGGCAATATCGAGGCGGCTGCCCGCGAGGTGCGCTATGCCGCGGCGCGAAGGTATGTTCGCGAGCTCTGCGCCCAGACGGGGGCACCGCGAACGGCGGCTCGTATCTGCACCGCGCACACGTCTTCGGATCGCGCGGAAACGTTTTTGATGAACGCGATTAAGGGTTCGGGGCCCGCTGGTCTATCGAGCATACCTCGCCGGAGGAATATCGTGGCGCGTCCCTTGCTCGACCTGACTCATGATGAGCTCGTGGGCTATCTGCAGGTGCATGGTCAACCGTGGCGTGAAGATGAAAGCAACGAGGACGTTTCGTACTTGCGCAACTATGTGCGCCATCGGGTGATGCCGGTGGTGGCGCAGCGCAACGCGAGCGTCTGTAAGACGATTGGCGCCGCCTGCGAGATCTTAGGCGATGAGGATGCCTTTCTTTCCCAGCTTTCCGCACAGGCGTTCCGAAGCTGCCTGCGTAAGGAGGCGGCGGGTGCACTGGTCCTTGACGCTCGTCGACTGGCCGCGGCTGAGGTGGTAATCGCGCGGCGCATCGTGAGACTGGCGATTAAACGCATCGATCCGGACGCTCGTCCAGAGATGCGACATGTGGAGCGAGTCCTTTCCTGCGTTGCCGAGGGCGCCGGCTCGGTCACGCTTCCGGCGGGGATTGACGCACGCATTGAGTTTGGCATGCTGGCGTTTAAGGCGCCGGTGGCTCGCGAGGGCCTGGTCGCGGACTGGGTTACCGTACCCGGTCGTTTGCCGTTGGGCGGGGGACGTGTGCTGGTCGCAGAGCCGATGGCCGTTGAACCGGGATGCGATATCGTGCGCCGCGCCCGTGAGCTTGCGGCTGCCGGGGAAGTGACAGCTTTGGTAGACGCGGCTGCCCTGGGTTTTGCCGACAGCGATAGTGAGCGGATCCTGGCGGGCTCGCGTGGCGAGATCCCTGCCGAGGCGCGATTGGCGCGCCTGTGGGTGGACGGTCCCGCACCGGGAGATGTGATGTGCCCGTTGGGGATGAACGGCCGAAGCAAGAAAGTGTCAGACCTGCTGAACGAGGCTCGTATTCCCGTTTCTGAGCGCGCAGGCGTTCCTGTGGTGAGAACGGCTCCGGGAGGTGCCGTGGTATGGGTCGCCGGAGTTCGCGCGGACGAGCGTTTTAAGTGCACGGCCGCAACGCGCGTGGCATATCTGCTCCGCGTGGTCGATGCGGAATAGCGTCCCACGCCAGCTATTCTGTGCGACGTTGACGGTATTCCCGCGCTGATGGCGTACGGGCTGGAAAATATACCCCGTGCGCTGCTAGAATGTGAAGTTCGCGTCCATACGGCGGTGTGTGGGCGATAAGCACAAGAAAGGGTTGTCATGGCTTCTCAACATCCGGATATCGAGAAGGTTCTGTTTACGCAGGAGGATATCGACGGTATCGTCTCTCGCCTAGGCGAGCAGATTACTCGCGACTACGCGGGTAAGGATCTGGTGCTGATTGCGGTCCTGCGCGGCGCCGTGGTCTTTATGGGCGACCTGATGCGCAAGATCGAGCTGCCGACCAACATCGATTTCATGGCCGTTTCGAGCTATGGCGACGGTGTGAAGTCCTCGGGCATCGTGCGTATCATTAAGGACCTGGATATCGACATCCGCGGTCGCGACGTGCTGATCGTCGAGGACATTCTGGACTCGGGCCTGACGCTCAAGTATCTGATGAAGAACCTCGAGAGCCGCAAGCCCGCTTCGCTGGAGGTTGCCGCCTTCCTGTGGAAGGACGTTGAGGACCGTACCTCGGCCGTCACGCCCAAGTATGTTGGAACCCATTGCCCCGATGCCTTTGTGGTGGGCTACGGCCTCGACTATGCCGAGCGCTATCGTAACCTTCCGTATCTGGGCATTTTGAAACCGGAGGTTTATTCGTAAGATGCCCGACGACCGTAACGATAACAATTCCCAGACTCCCCGGGAGCCTAAGATCCCGGGGATGCCCGGAGGCAAGAAGCCCACGCGTACGGGCTGGCTGTATTTTATTTTGGCTTGCGCGCTTCTGGGCTACGCCTTCTTTAACATGGGCTCCGGCTTTGCCAATTCCAGCAATACCGTAAAGCTCGCGACGAGCGAGATGGTTAACGCCATTAAGCAGGATCGCGTCGAAGATTTGACCTATACGGTTCAAGACGGAAGCGTGGCGGGTCATTACTGGAAGACGAAAAAGGACAAGGGTGACACGAGCGAGCTCAAGAGCTTCTCCTCGACCTATGTCGGCTCCGATTCGCTTGCCGAGCTTATGGCGGAGCACCCCGATACCAAGTACATCGTCAACACCAATGACCCCGATTTTTGGGGCGACTTGGCGATGAGCGTGCTTCCGACGATCGCCCTGATCGCCATCATGTTCTACTTTATGCGCCAGATGATGGGCGCCAACAACAGGAACATGCAGTTTGGCAAGACCAACGCCAAGACCAACGAGGCTACGCGTCCCAAGGTCAAGTTCGAGGACGTGGCCGGCGTGGACGAGGCCGTCGAGGAACTCGAGGAGATCCGCGACTTCTTAAGCGATCCGGATCGCTATCGCAAGTTGGGTGCCAAGATTCCGCGCGGCGTTTTGCTGGTTGGCCCTCCGGGTACTGGTAAGACACTGCTGGCCAAGGCCGTTGCCGGCGAAGCGGGCGTGCCGTTCTTTAGCATCTCGGGTTCTGACTTTGTCGAGATGTTCGTGGGCGTCGGCGCCAGCCGCGTGCGCGACCTCTTTAAGGAAGCCAAGTCCCAGGCTCCGTCGATCATCTTTATTGACGAGATCGATGCCGTGGGACGTCAGCGCGGAGCCGGTCTGGGCGGCGGCCACGACGAGCGCGAGCAGACGCTCAACCAGCTGCTGGTCGAGATGGACGGTTTTGAGGAAAGCGAGTCGGTCATCCTGATCGCCGCAACCAACCGCCCCGATATTCTGGACCCGGCATTGCTGCGCCCCGGTCGTTTTGACCGCCAGGTCACGGTCGACCGTCCGGACGTAAAGGGCCGCGAGCAGATCTTGCGCGTGCATGCCGAGAACAAGCCGATGGACGAGGACGTTAAGTTTGAGAAGCTCGCCCAGATGACCGTTGGCTTTACTGGTGCCGATTTGGCGAACCTGCTCAACGAGTCTGCGCTGCTGGCCGCTCGCCGTCATCGTTCCGTGATCTCGATGGACGAGGTCGAGGAGTCGATGGAGCGCGTGATTGCCGGACCGCAACGCAAGGGTCGCGTGATGACCGAAGCCGAGCGCACCACGATTGCCTACCATGAGAGCGGCCATGCCCTGGTGGGTCACATCCTGGAGCACTCCGACCCGGTTCATAAGATTTCGATTGTCAGCCGCGGCCAGGCTCTGGGCTACACGTTGCAGCTTCCGCAGGAGGATCACTTCCTCAAGACCAAGAACGAGATGCTCGACGAGCTTGCCGTGTTCTTGGGCGGCCGCGTCGCCGAGGAGCTCATGTGCGATGACATCACGTCGGGCGCGAGCAACGACCTGGAGCGCGCGACCAAGATGGCGCGCGAGATGGTTACGCGTCTGGGTATGAGCGAGGAGCTGGGCACGCAAGTGTTTGGCGAGGCGCAGCATCAGGTGTTCCTTGGTCGCGATTACGCCGATCACCAGGATTACTCCGAGGAGACGGCGCACCGCATCGATATTGAGGTTCAGCGCATCATGCGCGAAGCCCATCGCCGAGCGGTCGAGATTTTGGATGCCCGTCGCGATCAGCTCGATCTGATGGCGAAGGTGCTGCTTGAGCGCGAGACCGTCGAGGGTGATGCCGTGAGTGCCCTGCTCGACAACGAATGGGATGCCTATCTTGAGCGCGAGGGCGATATCCTGGCGGCCAAGGAGGAGCGCAATGCCAAGGCGGCCGGCATGCCGACCAAAAAGCGCACGCCTCGTATGAGCGAGGAGGAGCTGGCGGCTGATGCCGCAGCTTTTGCGCAGGCGGCCATGCAGGAGGATGCCGAAGTCGCATCCGATGACGCTGGCGATGACTGTGCCGTCAACGCCGATGCCGACACCGACGACGACAAATAGTCTTTATGGCGAAAGCCTCCGCGGGGAAACCTGCGGAGGCTTTTTCTTTGGCTCTGTTAGACCAAGGTTGACATAAAAACGATGTCACCGCGAGGCGGTAC
>CANRSF010000039.1 GCA_947642445.1 uncultured Collinsella sp.
GGTGATCTCCGCCTTGAGAGGGCGGCGTCCTAAACCGCTAGACGAACGGGCCATAGGCCTCGGCAGAAAAGAAGTGGTAGCCCGTACCAGATTCGAACTGGTGATCTCCGCCTTGAGAGGGCGGCGTCCTAAACCGCTAGACGAACGGGCCACATGACATCTGCACTGCCGTGCTGCGAAGAATTATATTACGGGACAAAAAACATCAGCGCAAGAAGAAATTCCAAATTGCCGAAAAAAATGTCGGCAGGTTATGGAACGCGCAGGTAAACTGGGTAGCTAATTCAAGTTGAGATGGACCAAAAGAGCTTCGCGCTCGTTGGAAATGTTGTCTTCGATCACGGCGTCGAGGGCGGAGTTGAGTAGCTGGCCTAGCTCGGGCCCCGGCTTCACACCGGCGCGGATCAGGTCGCCGCCGTTAATGGCGAGCATCTTGAGCGTATAGGGCTCCCCCGCCTTCAGCAGCTCGTGCGCCATCGCGCGCATCTCCTCAATCGTCTCGACGTAATAGAAGCACGACGGGGCCTTACCAAGTGTGTCAGCACGCTTAAGATCCATGAGCTCGTCCATCAGACGCGGCGTGTCGACGCCCTCGCCCGAAAGCGCGCGCATCATATTGAGCAGGCAGGAGCGCTCGGGGCGCAGCGGCTTGTCATGGTATTTGATGAGCAGGCACACATCGCGCACCAAATCGTGCGAGAGCGCCAGGCGATCCATAATGACGCGCGCCTTCTTGGCGCCGAGCTCGGGATGACCGTAGAAGTGGCCGCTGCCGGCGTGATCGACCGTAAAGCAATCGGGCTTGGAGACGTCATGCAAAAACGCTGCCCACATTAAGCTCGGCGAAGGCGCCACGCCATCGCACAGCGCCAGCTCCCCTGCCACCGTCAGCACGCGGGCGATATGTTCGTAGACGTTAAACGCATGATAGACACTGCGCTGGTCAAACCCACGAGCCGGCGCAAGCTCGGGCACGGCGGCGCAGATGAGCTCGGGGTAGCGCAGCATCGCGTCTCCCCCGTGGCCGGTCGATAGAATGCCCTCGAGCTCAATACCCACGCGCTCGCGCGCCACGGCATCGAGCAGCGGCGCGCACTCGGCAAGGGCACACTTGGTCTCGGGCTCAATCACAAAGTCCAGGCGGCAGGCAAAACGCACCGCACGCAACATGCGCAGGGCATCCTCGTTAAAGCGGCGCTTGGGATCTCCGACGGCACGAATCAGCTTGCGGTCTAGGTCGCCCTGGCCATCGTAGCGGTCGACAAGGCCGCGCTCGGGATGCCACGCCATGGCATTGACGGTAAAGTCGCGGCGCGCCAGATCGTCCTCAAGCGACGCCGCACGCTCCACACTCTGAGGATGACGACCGTCGGTATAGAAGCCGTCCAGGCGATAGGTGGTGACCTCAATGCGCTCGCCATCGCAAATAGCCGTAATGCCGCCAAATTTAATGCCCGACTCAACTACCGCAATGCCGGCGGCCTCGAGTGCCGCCTTGGACTCCAGCCACAGGCCGCTGCAGCACATGTCGACATCGTGGCTGGGGCATCCCATCAGCGCATCA
The DNA here is from genome assembly GCA_947642445.1 of uncultured Collinsella sp. Lineage (GTDB taxonomy): Bacteria > Actinomycetota > Coriobacteriia > Coriobacteriales > Coriobacteriaceae > Collinsella. The sequence goes on from CANRSF010000039.1 coordinate 1,565, forward strand.
CGTACCCAACCACCCACGTACCAAGCCTCAAGACCTGCTGCCTCAAGCGCACGCAGGACACGGATAGAGGCATCGGTCGGCTGCGTACCGTTGAGCGAAACATTGCACATGCCTATGGCCTCCTGCGACTATCAAATTGGCTATCGATTGCGTCTGCAAGAAGTCTAGCAAGAAACAGCCTCCACTGCACACGCAAGTCCGATAAACAAAAACGCATCCGTCCTGGTCTAAGACGGATGCGAAATAATTGAACTATTCAGGCAAGGTGCCGGAACTAGCAAACCTGACGGATTGCAATACCCTTCTGATACTCATCGACCTTGGCGAAGTCGCCCAGACCGGGGCACTCGACCACGTTAGCGCCGGTGGCCATCGAGAGACGCAGGGCGTCCTCGACGCGCTCCGGGGCGTCGTGCCACACGGACAGGAAGGCGGCCAGCGAAGAATCGCCGGCGCACACCGTCGACAGCAGCTTAACCTCAAAAGTACGGTTGGCAAACCAGATGTGCTCGCCGTTGGAGAAGTACGCACCGGCGCCGCCGAGCGTCAGCAGCACGTTCTTAGCGCCCTTGGCGTGCAGCTCGGCCATGGCACCCTTGACGGACTCATCGTCGCCGCCGCTTACCTTAATGCCAAAGATATCGAGCAGCTCGTCGTCATTGGGCTTAATCAGCAGCGGCTCCATGGCAATGAGGTCTGCCAGCTGATGGCTCGAGATATCGAGCACGAACTCGGCCCCCTTGGCCTTGACGCGGCGCAGGACCTCGGCCAGGAAGCCCTCGGAAGTGTTGGGAGGCAGCGAGCCGCTGATGACCAGGCAGGTCATGTCATCGAGCGAATCGATGAGCTCAAACATCTCCCGCTCGTTGGCCTCGTTGATGGCGGCACCGGCGTTGACCATGTTGTACTCGGTGTCGGGGCCGGCGTTGAGGAACACATTGACGCGCGTGATGCCGTCGGTCCACACGGGCTTGACGGGCACGCCCAGGGCCTCGGCGCCCTTAACGATAAACTCGCCCGAGAAACCGGCGAAAAAGCCCAGGATCGTGGTGTCGACGCCGTAGTGGTCGAGCGTAAGCGAGACGTTGAGGCCCTTGCCGTTGGGCGTGTAGACGGCGTTGCGGGTACGCGTGACGGTGTTGGCAGCAAGACCGTCGCAGGTGATGTTGTAGTCAATGGCGGGATTTGCAGTGAGCGTGTAAATCATGAATGTTCCTTTCACAAGGCAACGTGTTAATGAAAGTATATTCCACGCATCGGTAAAAGGCTAGGACAACTCGGTGAACGGTGTGGAAGCGATGAAGTACGGAAGGACTCCTCTCCCCCGTGGCGGAACAAAAAGGCGCCCCAGCCGAAACCGGGGCGCCGCATGCGCACGAATATGTCGCGTTTCGATTACTGACGATCGAGCTTGCGGACAGCAACGCGCTTGCTGTACTCGTCAACGTGACCGAAGTCGCCGATGCCGACGGACTCAGCGACGTTGGCGCCGGTGGCCATAGCGAGCTTCATGGCCTCCTCGACGTTGTCGCGATCCCTGTACCACTTGTGCAGGAACGCAGCGAGGGTGCAGTCGCCGGCGCAGACGGAAGAGACCAGCTTGATGTTGAACTCACGCTTGGCGTACCAAATGTCCTCGCCGTTGGAGAAGTAGGCGTCGCCACGGCTACCACGGGTGAGCAGCACGTTCTGAACGCCCGCGTCGTGAGCCATCTTCATGGCAACGCGGACCTCGTCATCAGTGTCGACCGGCACGCCGAAGATAGCCTTCATCTCGTGATGGTTCGGCTTGATGAGCAGCGGCTTCTTGTGAGCGAGCTCCTTGAGCTTGTCGGAGGACAGGTCCAGGACGACATCGGCGCCACGGGCCTGAGCGTGCTCCATGACCTGAGCCAGGAAGTCGGGCGTAGCTTTGGGAGGCACGGAGCCAGAGACGATCAGGCACTCAAGATCGCCCGCGGTGTCCAGGATGTTGTAGAGCTCCTCCTGGTGCTGCGGCGTAATAGGAGCACCGGGGTTGAGGATGCCGTACTCGTGCTGGCCATCGTTGACGTAGGTGTTGATACGCGTGATGCCGTCGGTCCAGACCGGGCGGCACAGGCAACCCAGGTTCATGACCTCCTCGACGATAAACTTGCCCGTGAAGCCAGCGAAGAAGCCGAGCGCGACGGTGTCGACGCCCATCTTCTTAAAGGCGAAGGACACGTCGAGGCCCTTGCCGTTAGCCGTGTAGCTGGCCGAGCCGGTGCGGACGTTCTCATCGGGCTCGAGCGGAGAGCTCGAAACCGTCATGTCGACAGCCGGGTTAGCGGTTAGCGTGTAGAACATTTACAGTACCCCCTGTATATGTGAGGGCCGCGTGATTGGCCCATTCCAACCACGCGGTTACCTCTGATACCAAATTAGCGAGCAGCAGACTCGAGCAGCGCCTTGACCTCGGCGGCAGTGTTGCAGGCGAGTGCCTTCTCGGCGAGCTCGTCACACTCGGCCTTGGTCCACTGGCTGATGGTCTTGCGGGCGCGCAGGATGGACGGAGCGCTCATCGAGAACTCCTCCAGGCCCCAGCTGATCAGCAGCGGCTCAAGCAGCGGATCGGCAGCGGCCTCGCCGCACATGCCGACCATGATACCGGCCTTCACGCCGCTCTCGATGATGTTCTTGAGCGAGCGGAGCACGGCGGGATAGTACACCTGGTACAGGTTGGAGATGGTGTCGTTGCCACGGTCGGCGCACATGGTGTAGCCGATGAGGTCGTTGGTGCCGATAGAGAAGAAGTCGGCGACCTCGGCCAGACGGTCAGCGAGCAGCGAGGCGGCAGGCGTCTCGACCATAATGCCGACCTCGATGTTCTCGTTGAACTTGCGACCCTCTTCGGTCAGCTCGGCCTTGCACTGCTCGACGAGCTCCTTGACGGCCACGACCTCCTCGACGCAGGTGACGAGCGGGATCATGATCTTGACGTCACCAAAGGCGCTGGCGCGCAGCAGGGCGCGGAGCTGAACCTTGTACTGGTCGGGATTGGCCAGGCAGTAACGCACGGCGCGGAAGCCCATGAAGGGGTTCTCTTCCTTGACCATGTGCAGATACGGAATCTCCTTGTCGCCGCCCACATCGAGCGTGCGGATGATGACCGGAGCACCCTTGAGCGCGCTGGCGACCTTACGATAGGCGTTGAACTGCTCCTCCTCGGAAGGAAGCTCAGCAGAGTCCATGAACAGGAACTCGGAGCGGAACAGACCGATAGCCTCGGCGTCGTGATCGAGCGCGTTGGGCACGTCATCGGGGTTACCGATGTTGCAGGCGATGATCTTCTTGATGCCATCGGCAGTCACGGACGGCTTGCCACGGAAGGCCTCGAGGGCTGCCTTCTCGGCAGCGAAGGCCTCGGCCTTGGCGGTGTAGGCAGCGAGCGTCTCCTCGTCGGGATCGGCCTCGACGATACCCTTGCCACCGTCGACGACAACGGTCATACCGTTGCGCAACGCGGTGCAGCTGTTGGAAACCGAAAGGACAGCCGGGATCTCGAGGGCGCGCGCAATGATCGCGGAGTGCGACGTGCGGCCACCGGTCTCGGTGACGATACCGGCAACGTGGGCCTTATCGATCGTGGCGGTCATGGACGGCGTGAGGTCGTGCACGACAACGACGGTATTCTCGGGCAGGACGGAGAGGTCGACGACCTCCTTGCCCAGCAGCTCGGCCAGAATACCGGTGCGGATGTCGGCGATGTCGGCCGCGCGCAGACGGAACATCTCGTCGTCCATGGACAGGAACATGTTCTCGAACATGGTCGAGGTGTCCATGAGCGCCTGCTCGGCGCAGGTGCCGCCGTCAATGGCGGCGTTGATGGCGTCGGTCATGCCCGGGTCCTGAGCCAGGACAATGTGTCCGCTCATGATCTCGGCCTCGGCCTCGCCCACCGTCTCCTTCATGTGGTCGGCCTGAGCCTGGGTCTTCTCGCAGAAGACCGAAAGAGCGGACTGATAGCGCTCCTTCTCTGCTGCCGAATCAGCAACCTCGTGCGGCTCAAACGTCAAGTCGGGATCGACGGCGACCATGACGGTGCCGATACCGATGCCCTCGGAAGCGTTGACTCCCTGATACATTCCCATTCCTCTCTCCGTGTCATGTGATAAAGCGTTTTGCCATATCCATGACAAAAGAGCGCAGCTACCTTACAACAGGTCACTGCGCCCCCAAATATGAACTTAGTTGTTCAACATGCGACCCGTTTGAGTTCTACTCGCCAAGACCGCTCTTGATGAGCTCGATGGCAGCAGCCAGAGCCTCGGCCTCGTCGGCGCCGTCGCACTTGACCTCGACCTCGGTGCCGCAGGGGATACCAGCAGCCATGAGGGCCATCGGGGACTTGCCGTTGACCTCCTTCTCGGGGGTGACGACCGTCACGTCACAGGCGTACTTGCCCATGGTGGAGGCAAACAGACCAGCCGGACGCATGTGCAGACCCTGAGGATTAACGAGGGTAGCCTTCTCAGAAACCATAGTTGACTCCTTTTTTGTGTTTAACCCCTGTCATGCATGTGGCAGGAGTCAGATTCACGACGTTATTTATATTAACTCACATCAAACGGTTTTTCATTGTGTTTCGCACGAATTGTTGGACAGATGTCGTTCGCTGTCCGCTCGCCTGCCGGGCGGGGCGGTTAAGTTTGCTGCTCTACAGTCCTGCGCAAGACGGAAAGCACATTAAGTGCTT
>CANRSF010000040.1 GCA_947642445.1 uncultured Collinsella sp.
CGTGGCGGAATTGGCAGACGCGTACGGTTCAGGTCCGTATGGGGGCAACCCCATGAAGGTTCAAGTCCTTTCGCCCGCACCATTGATTGAAAGAGCTCCCAGCAATGGGGGCTTTTTTGTTACGGGCCCATCGCAGGGACTTGAACCTGTGAAGGAGCGAGCGTCAAGAAAACGCGGAGCGTTTTTAGCGAGCTGGCGAGTCCGCCGGCAGGCGGTCGAAGCCGGTGCGGATCCACGAAGCGGATACGCGGACGTCCTTTCGCCCGCACCATTGATTGAAAGAGCTCCCAGCAATGGGGGCTTTTTTGTTACGGGCCCATCGCAGGGACTTGAACCTGTGAAGGAGCGAGCGTCAAGAAAACGCGGAGCGTTTTTAGCGAGCTGGCGAGTCCGCCGGCAGGCGGTCGAAGCCGGTGCGGATCCACGAAGCGGATACGCGGACGTCCTTTCGCCCGCACCATTGATTGAAAGAGCTCCCAGCAATGGGAGCTTTTTTGTTATGCACGATCTCCTTGGACGGGTATCCTAATGCCAACGTGTGCCTATCAGAGGAGAGACCATGCTATTTTCCGGTATCATCGCCGCCCTTACCAGCCTTTTGATTCCCATCATCATCCTGTTGTTGCTGCTCCCCAACGCCTGCTACGTCGTTGAGCAGCAGCACGCTGTGATCATCGAGCGCTTGGGTAAGTTCAATCGTATCGTCAACGCGGGCTTCCACGTGAAGGTGCCCGTGATTGACCGCAAGGCCGCCACGGTGAGTCTGCGCACCATGAAAAATGGTTTTGGCATCGACGTTAAGACCCAGGACAACGTGACCATTGGCCTTGAGGTCTCCGCTCAGTACCACGTGAGCTATGACATGGGTGCTGGCCCGGCGGATTCGGGCATCTACAAGAGCTACTACATGCTGCAGGAGCCCGTCGACCAGATGCGCGACTTCATCACCGACGCCCTGCGCTCCTCCATCCCCGTCTACACGCTCGATGAGGTCTTTGCCAAGAAGGATGACATCGCCAAGGATGTCAACGCTACTGTTTCCGAGCAGATGGCCGCCTACGGCTTCACCCTCGTGTCGACGCTCATCACCAAAATCGCACTGCCGACCGAGGTTGAGAACTCCATGAACGACATCAACGCCGCCCAGCGCAAGCGCGCTGCGGCACAGGAGCTCGCCGAGGCAGACCGCATCAAGCGCGTCACCGAGGCGACCGCCGAGGCTGAGGCGATGGAAAAGGCAGGCGAAGGCATCGCCAACCAGCGCAAAGCTATCGCGTTGGGCATCAAGGATTCGCTCGAGATTATCCAGGAGACAGGCGTTGGCAACGATGAGGCCAACCAGCTGTTCATGTTTACGCAGTGGACCGAGATGATGACGGAGTTCGCACGTACGGGCAAAAACTCGACGGTCGTGTTGCCGAGCGACTTCTCGCAGTCGGCCTCTATGTTCGAGCAGATGCTGGCTGCCGGCAAAGTTCAAAACGATTCGAAGGAGTAGGCGCGCGTGAAATACACCGTCGTTTGTGTTGGTAAGCTCAAGGAGCGCTTTTGGAAGGACGCGTGCGCTGAGTACACCAAGCGTCTGGGTGCCTATGCCAAGGTGGATATCCGCGAGGTGGCCGATATCGACCCGGCTAAGGCGGGCGGTGTGGATGCTGCGCGTGACAAGGAGGGGGCGGCGATTCTTGCTGCCTTGCCGTCTCGAGCGCATGTGATCTTGCTGGCTATCGAGGGCAAGGAGCGTTCGAGTGAGGAGCTCTCGACCCGTCTCGATGACCTCATGCTGCAAGGTAACAGCGACATCGCTTTTGTAATCGGCGGATCGGACGGCGTGAGCGATGCTGTGCGCGCCCGCGCCGACGAGATGCTCAGCTTTGGGCGCATTACCTTGCCGCACAACCTGGCGCGCGTGGTGCTGCTGGAGCAGATCTACCGCGCCTGCAAGATTAGCCGTGGCGAGCCGTATCACAAGTAGGTCGGCAATACGAAACAATAGCGTGGGACAATGACTTTCGTTTTTGAGGAACGCATCTGAGAGGACTGTGTGATATGAAGATCGGATTTGTCGGTTTTGGCAATATGGCGAGTGCTATGGCCGATGGCTGGATTGCCGCCGGCGTGGCCGCGGGCGACATGTGCGCCTGCGCAGGCCGCTACGATGCTTTGGTCGAGCGTTGCGAGGCGCGGGGCATGGCTGCCTGCCACGATGCGGCGGAGGTTGTTGCTGCGTCCGATATCGTGGTTGCGGCGGTCAAGCCGTACATGATTGAGAAGGTCTTCGCTCCACTCAAGGATGCGCTTGCCGACAAGGTCGTCCTTTCGGTCGCCTGGACCTGGGATAGCGCCAAGTGGGAACAGGTCCTGCCAGGTGTCGCTCATATCTCGACGGTGCCCAACACGCCGGTTTCGGTGGGCGAGGGCGTTATCGCCTGCGAGAAGGCTTCCACGCTTAGCGATGGGCAGCGTGCCACGGTGCTCGGTCTGCTCGGAAAGCTTGGCACGGTGGTCGAGCTCGATTCGAGTCTGCTGTTTGTGGGCGGTACCGTGGGCGGTTGCGCCCCGGCGTTTGTCGCCATGGCGATCGAGGCTCTGGGCGATGCGGCCGTCAAACACGGTATTCCGCGCGCCGATGCCTATCGCATTGTGAGCCAGATGGTACTGGGTACGGCAAAGCTGCAGCTTGCAACCGGTCAGCATCCTGCGGCGATGAAGGATGCCGTGTGCTCGCCCGGCGGTGCTACCATCAAGGGCGTCGTCGCGCTCGAGGACGCCGGCATGCGCAGCGCCCTAGTCAAGGCCATCGACGCCACCCTCCAGTAAAACCTGCCATTTAGGGACAGGTTCATTTTGGCAGGTTTTTCCTGCGGTTTTGTCGTATGTACGAAAAGCGCCTCGCAACTGGCTCAATTCCAGTTGCGAGGCGCTTGCGTTTGCCCAGATAAAACCGACCAAAATAAACCTGTCCCTTTTTGGCAGGTTAGTCCCAGAAGCTGTCTTCTTCGTCCTCGGACTTGGGGCCGCGGTCGACGTACATCTTATGGGTGCGCTTCTCCATTACAAAGGCAAGAATCGCAAATAGCAGGATGCCGCCGGCGAAAAGGATGGCAAAACCGGTGCGGGTGCCAAACAAAAAGGAAAAAACTGCGTCCATTGGGTGCCTTCTTGCGTAGTTGGGTTGGGTCGTAAACGCTCATAAGTATATACTTGCCCATACATGTACAAGGTTGCAACCTAAATGGAATGTATATCGCCGGAGGATCTAATGCTTGATATCAAGTTTGTTCGCGAGAACCCCGATGCCATCGATGTCGCCATGGCTAACCGCCAGACGTCTTGGGATCGCGAGAAGTTCTTTGAGCTCGACGACGAGCGTCGTGCCGTCATCACCGAGGTCGAGGAACTTCAAGCCACGCGCAATGCCGAGTCCAAGAAGATCGGCGCCCTGATGAAGGAGGGCAAGAAGGACGAGGCCGAGGCCGCCAAAGAGGCCGTGCGCGCCGTCAACGAGAAAATTGACGGTCTGGCCGAGCGCCGCACCGCCCTCGAGCAGGAGCAGTACGACTTCATGGCTCACCTGCCCAACATTCCTTGCGAGGCCACGCCGTACGGCAAGGACGAGGACGAGAACATCGAACGCCGTCGTTGGGGCACCCCGCGCGAGTTCGACTTCGACTTTAAGCCGCACTGGGATCTGGGCACCGACCTCGACATCCTTGACTTCGAGCGCGGCAACAAGCTCTCCGGCAGCCGCTTCACCGTTCTCGGTGGCGCCGGCGCCCGTCTTGAGCGCGCCCTCATCAACTTCTTCCTCGATACGCACACCAGCCGTGGTTTTAAGGAGTGGTGGCCGCCCATCGTCGTCAAGCGTCAGACCATGTTCGGCACGGGCCAGCTGCCCAAGTTCGAGGACGACGCCTATCACGTCTCGGGCGACAACTTCCTGATCCCCACCGCCGAGGTCGTGCTCACCAACCTGCACGCCGGTGAGGTCCTCGACGCCGATACCCTGCCGCGCCGCTACACCGCCTTCACCCCCTGCTTCCGCGAGGAGGCCGGCTCCGCTGGTCGCGATACCCGCGGCATCATTCGCCAGCACGAGTTCGACAAGGTCGAGATGGTCAAGTTTGCCAAGCCGGAGGAGTCCGACAAGGAGCTCGAGAGCATGACCGCCGAGGCCGAGTTCCTGCTGCAGCAGCTGGGTCTTCCGTATCGCGTGATTAGCCTGTGCACCGGCGACCTGGGCTTCTCTGCCCGTCAGACCTACGACGTCGAGGTCTGGCTGCCGAGCTACAACGCCTACAAGGAGATCAGCTCCTGCTCCAACTGCGGTGACTTCCAGGCCCGTCGCGCCAACATCAAGTATCGCGACCCCGAGAACTTCAAGGGTTCGCGCTATCTGCACACCCTCAACGGTTCCGGTCTGCCGGCTGGCCGTACCATGGCAGCCATTCTGGAGAACTACCAGAACGCCGACGGCACCATCACGATCCCCGAGGTTCTTCGTCCCTACATGGGCGGCCTCGAGAAGATCGAGCCGGTCGCGTAGGTTTGCTGCATAGGCGATTTGCAAGGGCGCTCCTTTCCGGGGCGCCTTTTTTGTGCGCAGGGCCTTACCATATCGTGCGGACAGCTCAATAGAATACACACGAACAAATGTTCTGTATTCAGCCATCCACCTGCTATGCTTTTCTTAGATAGAAGCGAGAGGAAGGGGATGCGATGGAGCTGTTTGATGAGCGGGTAGTTTTGTTTGAGAGCGACGAGGGCGGGGAGTACCTGCTTGTGACGTGTGAGCCGTCTGGCATGGGTGGCCTGGTGGTTCGACAGACGAGCGAGGGTCCGTTGACCCAATGGTGCTACGAGGAGTCGCCGCATGTGGTTGAGACGTTTGTGGCGCACGAGGGGCTTGTGGCCCTGGAGCATTTCTATGGGGTCCGGACATCTAACCAGGTTGCTCGCATGTTGAGTATCTCGTTTGCCGATTATGATTGTGCCCAGCGGGTGAGATCGCTCCTGAGGGAACTTGATGCTAAGTTTGACGTGATCGAAAAGCCAATCGATCGTACGGGGAACGACGGTATATGCGGAGCAGCATGACAAAACTGCGTTCCACAAAAAAGTTTGAGATTGTGCTTGACTCCAATAAGCTAAAGTGGTTTTATATGTTTTGCGCTGCGGCGTTACCTCAGCTGGATAGAGGGTCTGACTACGAATCAGAACGTCATAGGTTCGAATCCTATACGCCGCACCAATTGAACTTGAAGCCTCCGGCAACGGGGGCTTTTCTTTTTTGGAGACCAGACAGGGATTCGAACCTCGGTCGAGGCGCGAGCGTGAAGCGGACGCGGAGCGTCCGTAGCGAGCGGGCGAGCACGCCGGCAGGCGGGCGAAGCCGGCGCGGATCCGCGGAGCGGATGCGCGGAATCCTATACGCCGCACCAATTGAACTTGAAGCCTCCGGCAACGGGGGCTTTTCTTTTTTGGAGACCAGACAGGGATTCGAACCTCGGTCGAGGCACGAGCGTCTTAATCATCACTTCGTAAAATTTTTCCAAATTGTCGCTTGACCCATCGAGGGGTCACGTGCATAATAATCCGTGCGTTGCGGCGTTACCTCAGCTGGATAGAGGGTCTGACTACGAATCAGAACGTCATAGGTTCGAATCCTATACGCCGCACCAATTGACTTTAAAGCTCCCGGCAACGGGGGCTTTTCCTTTACGGGGGCATTGCGGAGATTCGAACCTCGTTCGAGGCGCGAGCGTCAAGAAAACGCGGAGCGTTTTTAGCGAGCGGGCGAGTCCGCCGGCAGGCGGGCGAAGCCGGTGCGGATCCGCGCAGCGGATGCGCGGAATCCTATACGCCGCACCAATTGACTTTAAAGCTCCCGGCGACGGGGGCTTTTCTTATATCGCGATGCGTCGAAGATCGCGCCAAGCCCTCCAAATGATTAAAAATCAAATTCGATAACTTTTTTTGAAAAAATGCTTGACCATTATTCAGTCTCTGTGCATAATAATCAACAAGTCGCGGCGTTACCTCAGCTGGATAGAGGGTCTGACTACGAATCAGAACGTCATAGGTTCGAATCCTATACGCCGCACCATTTGAGATTAAAGCTCCCGGCAACGGGGGCTTTTC
>CANRSF010000041.1 GCA_947642445.1 uncultured Collinsella sp.
GGTGCCTTGAAACGAGGCGGCATTGACCTTCTGGTCATGCCGCCGAAGTTGAAAGGCAGATTGCCGCTCTGGCGGGTTTGCAGCGTCGAGCAGTTACGGCGTTTGGTAAAACGCCGTAACTAACGAGCTCCGTACTGCTCGTAATAGGCGTCGATAGCGGCCTTGAGCTCGTCGTCGATGACGACTTTGCCGTCGATCTCGTGGTTGTAGAGGGTCTCGACGACCTCGGCCATGGAGACGATGCTCGCGACGGGGAAACCGTACTTGGCCTCGATCTCCTTCTGCGCGGTGGTCACGCCACCCTTGCCGACCTCCATGCGGTTGAGGGACACGATGAGGCCCTTGATCTCGACATCGGCAGCAGCCTTGACCTTGGGATAGGTCTCGTCGATGGACTTACCGCTGGTGGTGACGTCCTCGACCATGACCACGCGGTCGCCGTCCTGGGGCTCGTAGCCCAGCAGGTTGCCCTTGTCGGCGCCGTGGTCCTTGGCCTCCTTGCGATCGCAGCAGTACTTGACCTCCTTGCCGTACAGCTCGTGGTAGGCAATTGCGGTCACGACGGCCAGCGGAATACCCTTGTAGGCCGGTCCAAACAGCACGTCAAAGTCGTCGCCAAAGTTATCGTGGATGGCCTGGGCGTAATACTCGCCCAGCTTCTTGAGCTGATAGCCCGTCACATAGGCGCCGGCGTTCATAAAGAACGGGGACTGACGGCCGCTCTTGAGCGTAAAGCTGCCGAATTTAAGAACGTCGGACTCAACCATGAACTTGATGAACTCTTGCTTGTAAGCCTCCATGCGGGCTCCTCTCGTAATCGCGTACATGCCTTCCAGTTTAGCGCAGGCAGGGCGCGTTGCGGGCGCGCTTTGGGGCCTCGGCATTCTGTAAAGGCTTTGTCAGGGGCAATGGTTTTCCAAACAAAGGGGTTGACACGACAAACCCCCTCATCAAGAATACGGGCGGATTGTAACGGGTACGTGATACCCAAAGCGCGCCGCGCCCGGCCTTAAGGAGGTGTGCCATGGAAGGCAGTCATAGTCGAAAAACCTGCATGTCGCCCTCGGCACGCCGCGAGGATTCCGCACACGCATAAGCGCCAACAGCCGACCGTCAAAACCACCACAAAGGTGCCCGTCCCCTTTGTGGTAGCTCGCGAGCATGACGTGAGCGACATCTAGGTTTTTTGAAGCACATACGACACGTACGCTAACTCCCTTCAACAAGGAGGACCCTATGCTGATGCTCAAAACCGCCACGGTACTCGAAGCTATCTCCAAGCGCCGCCGCACGGCGCGCCCTGCCGCTCACGCCGGCCTGTCCAAGAACACCATATTCGCCGCCACCCATAGCGCCGAGGACGCCCTCGTGCTGCTCGACGCCACGGCTGGCGGACTCACCGCCGAGCACGCCGCCGAGCGCCTGAGCGCGGTCGGCCCCAACACCATCGAGGCGCCGACCAAGACGCTCGCCCGCCGCATCGCCGACGCATTCATCGATCCCTTCGCCGGCATCCTCGCCGCGCTCGCACTGGTCTCGCTCTATATCGACGTGCTCGCCGTGCCCGAGCCGCAGCGCGACCCCTCCACGGTCATCGTCATCGGCATCATGCTGCTGGTATCGGGCGGCATGAAGTTTATCCAGGAAGCCCGCAGCGGCAATGCGGCCGAGGCCCTCAAGGACCTGGTCTCCAACACCTGCTGCGCTCTGCGCGACGGCGAGCGCCTCGAGATCCCCTTCGACGAGCTCGTCCCCGGCGATGTGATCCGCCTCTCTGCCGGCGATATGGTGCCGGCCGACGCCCGTATCATCACCGCGCGCGATCTGTTTGCGATCGAGTCCGCACTCACCGGCGAGAGCAACGCCGTCGAGAAGACCGCTTCCGCCGCGGTCGTCGAGGGTGCCAACGGCTCCGCGCTGCCACTCTCCGCCTGCAAGAACATCGTCTTTACCGGCACCTCCGTGCAAAACGGCACTGCAATGGCGCTTGTCGTTGCCACCGGCTCGGACACCTACCTGGGCGGCATCGCCAAGATGCTCAACGGGCACGGCGAGAAGAGCGCGTTTGACCGCGGCGTCTCGAGCGTCTCCATGCTGCTCGTACGCCTCATGCTCGTTATGGCGCCGGCCGTCTTTGCCATCAACGCCGCCACCAAGGGCAACGTCATCGACGCGCTGCTATTCGCCACGAGCGTGGCCGTGGGCATCACGCCGCAGATGCTTCCCGTCATCGTGACCACGAGCCTGTCGCAGGGCGCCAAGGACCTCGCCCGCCGCCAGGTTATCGTCAAGGAGCTGCCGGCGATCCAAAACCTCGGCGCGATGGACGTCCTGTGCTGCGACAAGACCGGCACCCTCACCGAAGACCGTATCGTGCTCGAGCGCTACCTCAACACCGACGGCAACGAGGATGCGCGCGTGCTGCGCCATGCGTTTTTGAACAGCTTCTTCCAGACCGGCCTCAAAAACCTTATCGACCTGGCCGTCATCGACCGTGCCGATGTGACGCCCTCGACCGTCGTGCCCGATTCTATGCTGGGCCAGAGCCTGCGCGACCGCTATACCAAGGTCGACGAGGTGCCCTTCGATTTCTCGCGCCGTCGCCTGAGCGTAGTTGTCGCCGACGCCCAGGGCAAAACCCAGATGGTCACCAAGGGAGCTGCCGAGGAAATGCTCGAGATCTGCTCCTTTGTCGAGGTCGATGGCGCCGCCCAGCCGCTTACCGAAGATAAGCTCGCCCAGATTCGCAAGCAGGTCGCCGGGCTCAACGCCGAGGGCCTGCGCGTGATTGCCGTGGCGCAGAAAACCAATCCGCGCTGCGTGGGCGAGTTTGGCATCGCCGACGAATGCGACATGGTGTTGATGGGCTTTTTGGCCTTCCTCGATCCGCCCAAGGCGAGTGCCGCGGGCGCCGTCGCCACGCTCGAGGCCAAGGGTGCGGCGGTCAAGGTCCTGACCGGCGACAACGACCGCGTTGCCGCCACCGTCTGCGAACAGATCGGTATCGACGCGAGCAACGTCTTGCTCGGCTCCGAGATCGATGCGCTCGATGACGCCGAACTTGCCGAGCGCGCCGAGAACACCCACCTCTTCGCCAAGCTCTCGCCGCTGCAGAAGGCGCGTCTGGTGCGTGTCATGCGCGAGCTGCTCGGCCACACCGTGGGCTTTATGGGCGATGGCATCAACGACGCCGCCGCCATGCGTGCGAGCGACTGCGGCATCTCGGTCGATTCGGCCGTCGACATCATCTTGCTCCAGAAAGACCTGGGCGTGCTCGAGCGCGGCATCATCGAAGGCCGCCGCACCTACGGCAACCTGCTCAAGTACCTCAAGACCACGGTGAGCTCCAACTTTGGCAACGTGCTGTCCGTGACCGTCGCGAGCCTGTTCTTGCCGTTTTTGCCCATGAGCGCTCTGCAGCTAGTACTGCTGTCGCTGGTCTACGAGATCGTGTGCATCGCGCTGCCGTGGGACACCGTCGACGACGCCTGGACCGCCCGCCCGCGCGCCTGGGACGCCGCGTCCATCAAGGGCTTCATGCTCGAGCTGGGCCCTGTGAGCTCGCTGTTTGACATCGTGACCTTCGCCGCGCTCTTCTTTGTGGTGTGCCCCGCCACCGTGGGCGCGAGCTGGGCAAAGCTTGCCGCCGCGGGCAACGTCGCGGGCATGACGACCTTCGCCGCAATCTTCCAGAGCGGCTGGTTTGTCGAGTCCATGTGGTCGCAGACGCTCGTAATCCACATGCTGCGCTCCCCGCGCCTACCGAGCCTGCGCGACCACGCCGCGCCCGCGATGTGCCTCCTCACCGTGCTGGGCCTGGTGCTCGTCACTTGGCTGCCGGCAAGCCCCATCGCCGATGCGCTGGGTCTCATGCCGCTGCCGCCAATCTTCTTCGCGCTGCTCATCGGCATTGTCGCCGCCTACATCGCGCTCACCCAACTGGCCAAGCGCCGCTACATCGCCCGCCACGGCGAACTGCTGTAACTCCACAGGCGCTCCCGTCAAAACCACCACAAAGGTGCCTGTCCCCTTTGTGGTGGTTCGCGCTGGCAGTGGCTGCCCAAAACAGCTAAAAAAGCCCCGTCCCAAATGGGCTAGTCCTTGGGTGTCCAAGACCAGAAGAAGTTGATGAGGGCCACGCGCGAGGCGGCGCCGGTCTTTTTGTTGATCGAGGCGATATGACGGTAGAGCGTGGAGCGCGAAAGGAAGAGCGTTGCGGCGATGTCCTGAACGCTCTCGTGCGATGCGACCAAGGCCTCCAAAATATCTCGTTCGCGCTGCGTAAGCTCAAAGGTAGCAACGAAGGCGTCGAGACGCTTGTCGAGCGTGAGCTCCGGCACCTCCGTGGGGGCGGGCTCGCTCTGGGCGGATACGGGATCCGTGCCAAGGTCGCTAGCAGCAAACACCAGGTCGCCGCGCACTTCAACGTCATAGGCCTGATGCCCAGACTGTCCCAGCAGCGAGATCGCAATGCCCACAAGCAGCACAAGCCCCACGCCCATCGCCAGCAGCACGTTCTGGCTCGAAACAATCACCGCTGCCGGTGCCGTCACGAGCATCGCGCAAACGTTGTTGATGACGCGGCCCATGCACGGCCACAGATACGACCAGTGCGCATACACCGAAATGGCGGCAAATTTCGCCGTGAAAAACACCACGAAGAAGCCCGCACCCAGATAGAAGATGATGGTAGCGGCAAGTATGTTGCCGCCGTTGGCATCGGTGATAAGCACAGCGAATGAGAGCGTGGAAAGCATGGCGGCACAGGTCATGATGATGTTCATATACGAGCGCCCGCGCAGGTCAAATAGGGAGCCGGCGACCAGAGCGCTCACGCCCATCAGCAAGCGCGACCAATCGCCCAAGTCAACGGACCCGGCGGCGTGCGAGATCGTGAGCCCCGCATTGAGGGCGGCAAACACCCCGGTAAGGCAGGCGGTTGCAATCGTCAGACGCACCACGGCGCGCCGAAAAGCCGCCGTTGACTCGGGATCGTTTCGCCATTTGGCGCCAAACTCCGATGCATCCACCGAAAGCTCGGAGATATCGGGTTCAGGCCCAAACTCAGATTCGCCGCGCAGCTTGGCACGGCGGACGCCGTGGAGGAGCGCCACCTGCGCGACCGCACAGGCAACAAAAACAAACTGCTGCGGAATCCCCGCGGGTATCACCATGTGGCTGAACACCTGAAGCAGGACGCCCAGAGCATATGAAAGCGCCGCCGCGCGCGCCAAGTACGGCGTCCGCGCAAAGCGCCGCGCAAAGTTGGCGTGAGCGGTCGATCCGCAGTAGCCCAGCGTGCAACACGCCATCAAACCGCCGGCAATTACCACCTCAAACCGAACCGCCATAATCATCAGCAGCAATGCCGACACCAGCAGCACGCCCGTGATGTCGCTCGTCGTATCGATCGCGCGGGGGCGGCGATAGTACAGAATAGGACGCACAAAAAAGCCGATTACGCTCGCACCGACGATGAGGGTCTCGTAGGTAGCAACCTCGCTCGGCGGCACAAACTCGGCCACGCGCATGTCGAAGAGGTACTCGCCAGCCAAAAACGTAAAATAGAACAGCGCCAGGCATATAATCTCCCGAATGCCCCAACGCAAATACGCTGTTGTGTCTCCCATACCTTTCATGAATACCCCCCCCCGCAGTCGCTTAATGGCCTGCAAACTCATTCTATTAGAGAACCAGTCCTAATATCGAACCTATCCTCAAAATGTCGCTAATTTGACCCCAACAGCCCACGGCGTAAACCGATTTTGAGCCGCAAGGCCCAGAAGGGGCGCGCACGGCTTGCAGCTCGGCAAGGAGTGTCCCCAACTGCCACTCATTTAAGTACGTCCCCAATGAGTGCAAGTGCCGCAAGTGCCAATCAAATGACGAGAGCGGATAATCTCCCACTTTGAGCCTGTATGCAGGCCAAAAACGGGAGATTATCCACTCTCATTCTGTGGGTAGCCATTGGGTGTTCCTATAGTTTTGTCAACCGTCGGGGCTACTCCCGGTAGGGCACC
>CANRSF010000042.1 GCA_947642445.1 uncultured Collinsella sp.
GCAGGCGGCCGAAGCCGGTGCGGATTTGCGAAGCAAATACGCGGATTCTCCGCGCAATGCCTCAGCCCAAAACAGATGTGCTGCCGACGGCATTTCTGCTGGCTGTGCCCCGCGCCGACAGATCCCCTTCATCCGCGGAGAATCGAACTCTGCTCCAAAACCCATGCGCCCTCCATCCCAAAACTGGGTAGAAGAAAGCCAAAACGCAATCGCAGGAGGTCAATATGACTGCAGAAGATAAGGCAAAGAACGCCGGCAAGGTCGCGCTCGTCTTGGAGGGTGGCAGTTTTCGTGGGCAGTTTACCGCCGGCGTGCTCGACGTTCTCATGGAGGCCGGTGTCGAAATTCCGGCGGTATATGGCGTATCGGCCGGTGCGCTCAACGGCGTCAACTACAAGTCACACCAGATCGGTCGCGTCAATCGCATCAACCTGACCTTCTGCAATGACAACCGCTACATGGGTGCCGCATCCTTCGCATCCACGGGCTCCATCGTGGGTTACGACTTTATCTTCAACGATATCCAGGACCGCCTGGATCCCTTTGACAACGAGACGTTTGATGCGAGCCCCATCGAGATGTACGCCGTCGCGACGGACATGCTCTTTGGAACTGCCGCGTACCTGCCGGTCAAAAGCGCCGTGCTCGACCTCGATGCCGTGCGCGCCTCGACGTCGCTGCCGCTGGTGACGCCGCCGGTCGAGATTGACGGGCACAAATACGTCGACGGTGGCGTAGCCGATTCGGTTCCCATCGAGCACGTGCTGGAGGAGGCGGGCTTCGATCGCGCGGTTGTCATTGTCACGCAGGACCGCTCGTACGAGAAAAAGCCCTACGAGTTTATGCCCGCCGCGCGCGCCCGCTATGCCGACTACCCCTACCTGCTCGAGGCTATCGAGACACGCCACGACCGCTATAACATCCAGCGCATGCATCTGTGGAAGTATGAGCGCGAGGGCCGCGCACTGGTCGTTGCTCCGCAAAAGCCGGTCGAGGTCGGCCACGTTGAGCACGATCCGGCAAAGCTCCTCGACCTGTATATTCAGGGCCGCCAGGAGGCAAAGCGCCTACTGAGTGATATCGAGGCATTTGTCGAGCGTTAACGCTGCGACATCACGGCTCGTGGATGACATGTGCAGAAACTCTGGTCGGAGCCAAAATACCTGTTGACTCGTACGGCGAGCGGGGTAATATGGACGGGTTACTTGCAGAGCCCCGTGAATCTCTGTAACAACACGTACTGTACATGGAGGAGTCTAAGTGATTTCGAAATCGACTCACTACGCCAAGCAGGGCGAGGTCCAGCGCAACTGGGTTCTCGTCGACGCCGATGGTGCTGTCCTGGGCCGTCTTGCCACCCAGATCGCAATGATCCTGCGCGGTAAGAACAAGCCCCAGTTCACGCCCAACAGCGACTGCGGCGACTTCGTTGTCGTCATCAACGCCGATAAGGTCCAGCTTACCGGTAACAAGGCCGACACGAAGACCTATTATCGCCACAGCGGCTACAACGGCGGCCTCAAGGCTGAGAGCTTCCGCCAGGCTATGGAGAAGCACCCGGAGAAGGTCATCGAGCGCGCCGTTCGCGGTATGCTGCCCAAGACCACCCTCGGCCGTGCCCAGATGACCAAGCTTAAGGTCTACGCTGGTGCCGAGCATCCGCATGCTGCCCAGAACCCCACGAAGATTGAGCTGGAGGCTTAAAGATGGCTGAGAACACCGTTGTCTACCAGGGTACCGGCCGTCGTAAGAACGCCGTCGCCCGCGTCCGTCTCGTCCCCGGCACCGGCAAGGTGACCATCAACAAGCGTGACGCCGAGCAGTATTTCGGCCGTCATCAGCTCGTTGAGAACGCCCTTGCTCCCTTCAAGGTGACCGACACCGCCGGTCAGTTCGACGTTATCGCTCTGTGCGATGGCGGCGGCATCTCCGGTCAGTCCGGCGCTCTGCGCCTGGGCATCGCTCGCGCTCTTCTGAACGCTGGCGACTACCGTGCTGACCTCAAGAAGGCCGGTTTCCTTACGCGCGATGCTCGCGTGGTCGAGCGCAAGAAGTACGGCCTCAAGAAGGCCCGCCGCGCTCCCCAGTTCTCCAAGCGCTAAGGTTTTATCTCCTTTCGAGATACAATGTACAAGCGGGGCCTGCCGATTCCTCGGCGGGTCCCGCTTTTCTTTTTCGACTAGGGTGGGCGGTTGTATATCGCCTGCTAGGGAAGGAGCGATCCTATGCCCCAGAACATCTTCGGTACCGACGGCGTCCGTGGCGTCGCCAATGCCGATCTCTCGTGCGACCTCGCGTTTCGCCTGGGCCGCGCGGCGACCAAGTTCCTTGGCCCGGACATCTGCATCGGCCGCGACACGCGTCTTTCGGGTACCATGCTCGAGAGTGCTCTGACCGCTGGCATTATGGCAGAGGGCGGCCGTCCGCATTGCTGCGGCGTTATCCCTACGCCGGCCGTGGCGCTGCTCACCGTCCAAAACGAGCTCGACGGCGGCATCGTCATCTCCGCTTCGCATAATCCGCCGGAGTTCAACGGCATCAAGTTCTTTAGCCGCAAGGGCATGAAGCTTCCCGATGCTGTCGAGGAAGAGATCAGCGCCTGGGTCATGTCCGAGGAGGCCATGGCTGCCGACACGCTGCCGACCGGCGCCGGTGTGGGTCACATCATCAAGATGAAAGACGCCCGCAAGGCCTATGTCGATCATGCCATCAGCACGCTCGACGGCCTTAAGCTCGATGGCCTGGTTGTTGCCGTCGACTGCGGTCACGGTGCTTCCTGCCAGACCACGCCCGCTGCGCTGCAGCGCCTGGGCGCCACGGTCCATGCCATCAACACCGATTACTGCGGCACCGACATTAACGTTGAGTGCGGCTCCACTCACCTTGAGCCCCTGCGCGAGCTCGTGCTGCGCACCCACGCCGATATCGGCCTGGCCCACGACGGCGACGCCGACCGCGTGCTGTTCGTCGACGGCGAGGGCAATGAGATCGACGGTGACTACATCCTGGCTATCTGCGGTTCTGACCTCGCCGCCCGCGGCAAGCTCGCCAACTCCGAGATCGTCTCGACCGTCATGTGCAACCTTGGCTTCTCCATCGCTATGAAGGAGCAGGGCTTCGAGATGGTTCAGACCGCCGTGGGTGACCGCTACGTTTTGGAGCGCATGCTCGCGGATGGCGCCGTCATCGGCGGCGAACAGTCCGGCCACATCATCTTCCTGGAGCACAACACCACCGGTGACGGCCTGGTGACGGCTCTGCAGCTGCTGGCCGTGCTCAAGCGCACCGGTCGTACCCTCACCGATCTTGCCGGCATCATGAAGAAGTACCCGCAGGTACTCGTCAACGTGCATTCCGACAACAAGGCCGGCCTGGACGATTGCCAGCCCATTTGGGACGCCGTCGCTGCCGCCGAGAAGGAGCTTGACGGCCGCGGCCGCATTCTGGTGCGCCCGAGCGGTACCGAGCCGCTGGTCCGTGTTATGGCCGAGGCGGAGACGCACGAGCTCACTCAGCGTGTTGTCGACGACATCGTCGAGGTTGTCAAGCGCGAACTTCCCTAATGGTCAAAAACGGGTGCCAAGTGGTAAACTGTTAAAGCTATTTTGATTGATTGGTATGTCCGAGGGGGAGCATGTTCACTAAAGTCCTAAGGTCTTTTGGTATGCGTGGACGAGTTCTTACGCTGGATGCTCCCATCTCGGGCGACGTCATTCCGTTGTCCGAGGTCAATGACCAGACATTTGCCACCGGCCTTTTGGGCCAGGGCGTGGCGATTCAGCCTACCGGCACGCGTGTGATTGCGCCGGCAGACGCCAAGGTCGAGGCCATTTTTCCCACGGGTCACGCCGTTGCGCTCAACACGGTCGATGGCCTAGACGTGCTCATCCACGTTGGCTTGGACACTGTTCAGCTTGAGGGCAAGCATTTTAGCGTGCATGCACAGGTGGGCGATGTCGTCCATAAGGGTGACGTGCTCATCGAGTTCGATCGCGAGGCAATTGCTGCCGAGGGCTACGATGTGACGGTTCCCATCTTGGTGTGCAACTCCGTTGAGTTCTCGAGTATCAAGGGCTCCGTTGGTGCGCATGTCGAAGAGATGGACCAGCTCATCGTTGCTCGCGAGCGCTAGTAAGTGCACGTGGCCATTAGCCTACAATTCAAACACGTTTATGGAGGGCGCCCTTGAAAGAGGGCGCCCTCCGTGGCAAGATGGGATTTGTCCGAAGCTAAACGGCTTTGGGTCACCGTGGACGGGCAGGGGCCTCGACGCGGCTAGACACGAGACACATACATTACGCGACCTCGCCCTGGTGGCCGCACACGTTGGTTGCGGCCGACGCGGGCCGCGGGCAAGTGCTTGTAAGGGGAGCCTTGCCTCTCTTGTACGAGAAAGGACGCGTAATGAAGATCATTAAAGCTAAAGACTACGAGGATATGAGCCGCAAGGCCGCCAATATCATCTCGGCGCAGGTTATCCTCAAGCCCGATTGCGTGCTGGGTCTTGCCACCGGCTCCACCCCGATTGGTGCCTACAAGCAGCTCGCTGCTTGGTACGAGAAGGGCGACGTCGACTTTGCCGAGGTCAGCACTTACAACCTGGACGAGTATCGCGGCCTTTCGCACGACGATCCCCAGAGCTATCACTACTTCATGCGTGAGAACTTCTTCGATCACATCAACATCGACCTGAACAACACGCATGTGCCCGACGGTTCCAACCCCGACGCCGCCGCTGCCTGCTCTGAGTACGACAAGATCGTCGCCGCCGCTGGTTACCCGGATCTGCAGCTGCTCGGCATTGGCAACAACGGCCACATTGGTTTCAACGAGCCCGATGACCACTTCTCCAAGGGCACGCACTGCGTCGACCTCACCGAGAGCACCATTCAGGCCAACAGCCGCCTGTTCGACAGCATCGACGATGTTCCCCGTCAGGCCTACACCATGGGTACCCAGACCATCATGTATGCCCGCATGATCCTAGTCGTCGCCAACGGCGAGGCCAAGGCTCAGGCCGTGCATGACATGTGCTATGGTCCGGTTACGCCCGCGTGCCCGGCTTCGATCCTGCAGCTGCACACCAACTGCGTTGTCGTTGCCGACGAGGCCGCCCTTTCGCTCTGCGAGTAGCGCGAATCCTGCATCTCGACATAGCCTTGCCTAAGGCCTCCGCTTTGCGGGGGCCTTTTTGTTAGGCTCTGTTAGACCACATTTGACACGATCGGCTGTTCGTCGAACCGGGAAATA
>CANRSF010000043.1 GCA_947642445.1 uncultured Collinsella sp.
TACGGGACAAACGAAAGGGAGTCGCGCAGGTCCTGGACCTCGGACGTCACCTTGGCCTCGTTGATATCGCACAGGTACAGCTCATCGGCAATGCCCTGCATGAGCAGGCTGTTGGCGACATGTGCTCCTACGTGGCCCTGGCCGACCACACCGATCTTACGCGTCTGGTACATATATGTATCCTTTCGGCCGAGTTTTTCGCGTCGAATCATTGTAGCGTCCTGCTGCCACTTTGCTAGGCTAAAGCGCCGTAGATTTTTGGGACATGCCTTAATCTCTACTTTTGGAGTGATTTGGGCCGCTGACGGCATCGCTGGGCGATGTGCTCGCGCGGATGGGGCCGCTCGTTGTACCATAACTGCAACTGACTCGTAAGGAGCATCCATGCCCATTCGCATCCCCGACGCCCTCCCTGCCGCCGCGCAGCTCGAGAGCGAGAACATCTTTGTCATGACCGAGTACCGCGCGCTGCACCAGGACATCCGTCCGCTGCGCGTGCTCATCCTCAACCTCATGCCCACCAAGATTGCCACCGAGACGCAGATCATGCGCAAGCTCTCCAACACGCCGCTGCAGGTGGAGGTGGACCTGCTGCGCACCAAAACGCACGAAGCCACGCACGTGAGCGCCGGCCACCTGGAGACGTTCTACCGCACGTTCGACGACATCCGCGACATCCACTACGACGGCCTGATCATCACGGGCGCGCCGGTGGAGCAGATGCCGTTCGAGGAGGTCGACTACTGGCCCGAGCTCTGCCAGATCATGGATTGGTCCACCACGCACGTGCACTCTACGCTGCACATTTGTTGGGGCGCACAGGCCGGTCTGTACCATCATTACGGTATCCAGAAGTACGACCTGCCGGCAAAGGCAAGCGGCGTGTTCGAGCATTATCTGGTGAAGCCGCAAAGCCCGCTGGTCCGTGGCTTCGACGACCGCTTCTATGCCGTGCATTCGCGCAACACCGATGTGCGCCGCGAGGACGTGGAGGCCGAGCCGCAGCTTGAGGTCGTGGCCGTGTCCGACGAGGTGGGCCTGTATATTGTCAAGTCGACCGACAGCCGCCGCTTCTTTGTCTTTGGCCACCCCGAGTACGATACCGACACGTTGCGCCTGGAGTACGAGCGCGACGTGAAGCGCGGTCTCAACCCCCAGGTGCCGGCGCATTACTTCCCGAACGACGACCCCACCGCCGAGCCGCGCAACGTCTGGCGCAGCCAGGCTCAGCTGCTCTACACCAACTGGCTCAACTACTACGTCTACCAGACCACGCCCTACGACCTGGCTCGCGCCGGCGAGGAGCACTAGGCCGCTGTCGTGGCTGTGGCTGCGGCGGTTATCGTGGCCGCTACGCGACGAGCGTGGATAATCGGACGCATGTTGAATGAGCGTGGATAATCTCCCACTTTTGGTCGAGGAACAGGCCCAAAGTGGGAGATTTTCCACGCTCGATTTTTCTGCGGCTGTCGTAGGCGGCAGCACCACGCGTCGAGTGTTTACGGACAGCATCGCAAACTAGGTAGTTTCGAGCCACAGCATATTTTCTTTTAAGGAAATCGACGGCTTTTGAGGCATAAAGATGTGGAGACAGGGACCTCTGGACAACCGCTCTACCTGCAGATATAGAGCATTGGCCTAAAACGTCCAAAACCGTCAAGCATTTGGTCAGCTTTTGGTTGGCATTTGGTCAGACTTCGCATGAAACCGCCTGGTACGTTGGCGCCGTTCCAAGAGTTGGGAGGCGACATGGCAAACATGACGGCGAATCAAAGACTCACAAGCCACATTAAAGCTTGCGAGCAGCAGATGAGCTGCGTGTACGCGCGCACGACGGCGGAGGCAAAGCAGATTGAGCGGCGGGTGGTGGCGGGAAGTCTCGAGGTGGTCATGCCGGGGTTGTATGCGCGTCCGGAATACTGGTCCGAGCTCAAGTTTCGGCAACGTTATCTGCATCGGGTGCGGGCGCTTGCGCAAAAGCACCCCGACTGGACGTTTTGCTCCTATACGGCGGCTGTTATCTATGGTCTTTCGGTTTCGCATGCCAATTTGACGCACATCCATATCGCCGCGATGCCGGCGCAATCGACGACGCCGGGCTCTCAGGTCATTCGCCATCGTTATGCTTATCGAACGCGGGCCAGTCAAATGGATATTGCCGTGACCGATATCGATCAAACGATTACGGATTGCCTGGTCGACGCGTCGTTTGTCGAGGGGCTGATCATTGCGGACTCGGCGCTCCATGAGCAGCTTTTGTCGAAGGAGCACCTTGTTGAGGCAGTCAACAAGCTTGGTTTGAATCGTCGCGGTGTTGTGACGGCGCGCAGGGTTGCGCGGTGTGCCGACGGCTTGTCGGAAAGCGGCGGCGAGTCCAAGGCGCGTGCGCTGATGATCGAGCGCGGCTGGCAGGTTCCGGAGCTGCAAGTTGAGCTGTTCGACCCGGTTGAGCCGGGAAAGCCGTATCGCGTTGACTATCTGTGGCGCGTGGGTGACCGGTTGATTATTGGGGAGTTCGACGGATTCGTTAAAAGCGAGAAGGCGGCGGAGGAGGGCAAGCTCGCAAAGGCGCAATTTGACGAGCGCCAGCGCGAGTCGAGGCTTTCGATGCTCGATAACTGTAAGATTGTGCGCTTGTGCTGGGATGATCTAAGGGACCCGACAAAGCTCGATCGCAAGCTCAAGGTTGCCGGCGTGCCGCGTGCCTGCTGAGACGGTTACAGGACGTTAGGCTGCACGAGCGTGGATAATCGGACACACGAGCGCGGAAATCTGGACGCGTATTGGTTGAGCGTGGATTTTCAGACATACGAGCGTGGATTATCGGACGTTTGAATAATGAGCGTGGATAATCTCCCGTTTTTTGCCCCCGAACAGTCCCAAAGTGGGAGATTTTCCACGCTTATCTTGCGGGTGCGATACAACGACATTTAGGCGCTGACGATGTTGGGCAGCGGCGGGTCGTGGACGTCGGTGGGGACGTGGTCGATGCGCTGTTCGTCAAAGGCGATGCCGACGATTTGACATGCGGGCGAGAGCATGGACAGGTAACGGTCGTAGCAGCCGCCGCCGTAGCCCAGGCGCGCGCCGGTTTGGTCGAAGGCCACGAGCGGCACAACAATCATGTCGAGTGCTTCGGCAGGCACGATGGGGAAGCGGTTGCTGCCGATGTCCGCGGCAGCGAAGGTTCGCGTGGGATGAGTGATAAACGGAGCCGCGGACGCATCGTCGGCGGCAACTGCCCGCATGCACATACGCTGGCCACAAGCTGCGGCTTCGGCTGCCGAGAGCATGCACGGATAGGCTGCGCGCCAGCCGCGCGCGGCGGCCGCAGCGGCAAACGCGGCAGGGTCTGCCTCGGAACCCATCGCGGCATAGACGGCAACGGTGCGCGGCGCCGCGGCATCCAAGCGGCCCAGCAGCTCAACCAGCCGCGTGCAAATGACAGCAGACTTTGCCTTCCGAACATCCAAATCAATCGCATCGCGCCGAGCAATTACCGCCCGCCGCAACTCAGCCTTATCCATCCTAGCCCCCTCCCCCAAACCTACCAAAAAGGGACAGGTTTATTTTGGCAGGTTTTATCTGGGCAAATGTCGAAACCACCACAAAGGTGCCTGTCCCCTTTGTGGTGGTTTTGCTTGCTGTGGCTAGCCCAGCAGGTCGACTACGTTGAAGTTGGCGTTGCTCTTGGCGATGACGTCTCGGCCGCCAAAGACGCAGGTGGGCGACTCGGCTGCGATGCGCGTCACGTCGGCGCCGAGCGAGCGCAGCTCACCGGGCGTGGCGGCGAGCATCTGGGCGCGACGCTCCTCGCGTGCGTGCGGATCGAGCCCGGCCAAGTAGGTCGTGTTGCGGCGCTTGGTGAGCGCGTAGGGCTTCACCGGCGCGTCCATGCCGCTCACGCAGCTCACGATAAATCCCTCAAAGGCGGCCTCGTCGGGCTCAAAGCTGCCGAGCCATTCGCCTGCGCGCGCCACGCGCTCAATCGAGGGATCGATTGCCGGGTCGCGGTAGGTGTAGAACGCCGTTTGACGCTCGCCAGCCGCGCGGAATCCGCAACCGTATGCGCCGCCCTTCACACGGATCTCGTTCCACAGGTAGTCGTAGGAGAGCGCGTTGGCGGCAACCGCCCAGGCGCCCGTCACGTCGAGCCCCAAGCGACGCGGGTCGCACGCGCTTGCCGCAAAGCAAATGTCGCTGGGGATGACGAAAGCCTCGTGACGGTCGCGCGGCGTCGGCATCACGAGCGCGTTGCGGCCGGCATCGGCGCCGTCGCCCGTGCCAAGCCCCA
>CANRSF010000044.1 GCA_947642445.1 uncultured Collinsella sp.
AGGAGCTTGGCTTCCTTTTTCTCAACCGTGACGCCGGGCCAGTTGCCAACGTAGCCGTTGGCGCCGGTGATCAGGTTGAAAAGCGTGGTCTTGCCGCAGTTGGGGTTACCCGCCAGCGCGACATGGATCTGAGAATCCGCCATTCAATCCTTCTTCCTTGTGTGCCCGCGCTGCTTTCTCCGCACGGGCTGGATAATGTGCTTCAACACTGCATTATTGAGTTAGAAAAACCTAACTTTATCTGCAGAAATATGTGCCACCGGCCCTTACTGGACCTCGACGACGGCAGCCTCCTCCTTGCGGATGGAGAGTTCGTAGCCGCGCACGTTGATCTCGACCGGATCTCCGAGCGGTGCAACCTTTACGACCTTGAACGAAGTGCCCTTGATGAGTCCCAGGTCCATAAGGTGACGGCGAAGCGCGCCCTCGCCGTGAAGCTTGACGATGGTAGAGCTCTCGCCCACCTTAACGTCACCCAACGTCTTCATATTCTTTTCCCCCTTTCAGCTTTTATGGAATGCTGCGAACTAACCGACAGTCATGATGTGCATGGCGACCTTGGTATCGATGCCAAAGCGCGCGCCGAGCACGGTGACGATGATATTGGCGCCACTCGAGCTCACCACGTGAATCTCGTTGCCCTCGACAAAGCCGAGGTCCTTGAGGTGGTGCTTCATGTCCTCATTGCCCTTTACGCGAGACACGCGCACGGTTTCGCCCGCTTTTACCATCGAAAGCGGCATAGCCGGCATCTGCGGTCCGCAAGACATGAGTGAGCTCCTAACGTCAGTTCGTCCTCAACATCGACGCAGCAAAAGTTAACCACGTCTATGTTCGCTACAGTAAACTAGCACGTGGCTAACTTTTTGGAAAGGGTCCCTATTCAGTTTTCGGAAAAGTTTCCTATATGCAACAAAGAAAGATGTGACAAAGGGACTGTCCCTTCGTCACATTGTTGCGCTTTAGAGCGAGAGGTTTCTGATCGACGTGACGCACGAGGCCTCGTCCACGCCCGAAACGCGGAACACGATGTCTTCGCCACATTCGCCGTAGAGAGCCATGAGTCCCATCACATCGCGGCCGTCGGTATGGCGATCGCCGATGCTGACCGATACGTTGCTACGATGCTTGGCAATAATGTCATAGAGCAGCGCAACCGGGCGGGCATGCAATCCCAACGGATCTTTAATCGTCTTTGTAAACTCGACCATGTCCCCTCCCACGACGTCGCACATTCGGCCGGCAAACCCAGCCACGTGATAGTTATTGTAGCGTTAGATGCTTGTTGAGGGCGGGATGGAAACCGCATCCCACTTCGAGCGTCAACGATGGGACACAGTTTCCGCCACGTCCGGTCAACCTATGCCCTCGCAACGCCCGCGCATAAAAAACGAGGGAAGGCACACGTCCTTCCCTCGTTGCAAGCAATTTGTGGCCGCTCGCCTACATCAAGCGCAGGCTGACGTCCTTGAGCTGGGCGCCGGAAACGGCACTCGGGGCGCCCGACATGAGGTCGGAGCCGCTGGCCGTCTTGGGGAACGCCATGACGTCGCGGATGGAGTCGGAGCCGGTGAGCAGCATGCACACGCGGTCCAGGCCCAGGGCAAAGCCGCCCATCGGGGGCGCACCAAACTTGAGAGCCTCCATGAGGAAGCCGAACTGCGACTCGGCGCGCTCCTCGGTAAAGCCTAGGAGCTTGAGCATGGACATCTGCATTTCGGCGTTGTGGATACGCATACCGCCGCCGCCGGCCTCAAAGCCGTCCATGACAAAGTCGTAGGTGCAGGAACCGGCTGCCAGCGGGTCGGCCTCGATCTTGGCGATGTCGGTCTCGGTCGGCAGGGTGAAGGGCTGGTGCTCGGCAGCATAGGCCTTGCGATCCTCGTCCCAGTGGAACAGCGGGAAGTTGACGACCCACAGGAAGTCGTGGCCCTCGCGCTTGACCTCGAGCGCATTGGCCATGTGGGAACGCATGCCGCCCAGGATCTCGTCGGAGAGCAGGCGCGGGCCGGCGGCGAACATCACAAGGTCGCCGGGCTCGACGTCCATGCGCTCGCGCAGGGCAGCCATCTCCTCGTCCGAGAAGAACTTGACGATGGGGCTGTTAATGGAGCCGTCCTCGCGGAAGGCGATCCAGGCAAGGCCCTTGGCGCCAAACGTGGAGGCCACGCCGGCGAGCTTGTCGATCTTGGCGCGAGCCCAGGCACCGGCACCCTTGGCGTTGATGGCCTTGACGACAGAGCCCTCCTCGTTTGCGGCAGTCGCAAAGACCTTGAACTTGGAGTTGGCAAAGATGTCGGTCAGGTCGACCAGGTGCATGCCATAGCGGGTATCGGGCTTATCGGAGCCATAGGTGTCCATGGCCTCCCAGTAGTTCATGCGACGCAGCGGCGTGGGCATCTCGACGCCCATGCGGCCGAAGGCATCGGCAAGAACCTCTTCGAGCGCGCTCATAACGTCGTTCTGGTCCACGAAGGACATCTCGATATCGACCTGGGTGAACTCGGGCTGACGGTCGGCACGCAAGTCCTCGTCGCGGAAGCACTTGGCAACCTGATAGTAGCGCTCGACGCCACCGACCATAAGCAGCTGCTTCAGGAGCTGCGGGGACTGCGGCAGGGCGTAGAAGTTGCCCGGCTGGATGCGGCTGGGGACGATGAAGTCGCGGGCGCCCTCGGGCGTGGACTTGAACAGGGAGGGCGTCTCGACCTCCATGAACTCACGGTTGTGCAGCGCCTCGCGAATGGCAAAGGTAAAGTCGGAGCGCAGCTTGAGGTTGGCCATCATCTCGGGACGACGGAGGTCCAGATAGCGATAGCGCAGACGGGTGTCCTCGCTGGTCTCGATGCCGTCCTCGATCTGGAACGGCGGGGTGACGGACGTATTGAGCACCTCGGCGTGGTCGGTCAGGACCTCGATCTCGCCGGTGGCGAGCTTGGTGTTGGTGGTCTCCTCGCCACGGGCGCGCACGACGCCATGGATCTTGATGGGCCACTCGGGACGCATAGTCTCGGCAATCTTAAAGGCGTCGCCGTCGGAGTGCTCGGGGTCGAAGGTGAGCTGCGTAATGCCCTCGCGGTCGCGAAGGTCGCAGAAGATAAGGCCGCCGTGGTCGCGGCGACGGCTCACCCAACCGGTGAGGGTGACCTCTTCGCCCACGTTCTCGCGGCGAAGCTCGCCGCAGGTACGGGTGTGCATGGAATGCTCGTCGATGGGACGGGTCTGGCTCATACCAGTGATCCTCCTTTATGGATCTGTGCCGCCCCGTGTCGTTCCGGGCGGCGTCGTACAGATTTGCCCAGCCTGCGTAAACCGCGCAGCCGGACATGGCGTTCTATCTTATCGCACCTAAGACGATGCACCGCGAAAAAGCACCGTCACCCCAAAGACTTGACGGAGACGAAACAATTGACGCTGCGCGGCCTGTGCCAACACGCGCCACGTGCGACAATGTGCCCCAATACAACCGCACTCGGAAAGGCCCGTCATGACCGCACGCCTCATCGTTATGGATATCGACTCCACGCTCATCAACCAGGAAGTCATCGACCTGTTGGGCGAGGAGGCCGGCGTAGGCGAGCAAGTTGCACAGATCACCGAACGCGCCATGCGCGGCGAGCTTGACTTTAAGCAGGCGCTCGAGGAGCGCGTGGGGCTGCTTGCCGGCTTGGATGAGAGCGTGTTCGAGCGCACCTTTGCGCGCGTGACGTTTACCCCCGGCGCGCTGGAGCTTGTGCGATCGGTACACAGCAAGGGCTGGAAGGTCGGCGTGGTAAGCGGTGGCTTCCACGAGGTCGCCGACAAGATCGTGACCGCCGCGGGCATCGATTTTTGCCTGGCCAACCGCCTGGAAGTCGTGGACGGCAAGCTCACCGGCAAGCTGGCGGCCGACATTGTGACCAAGGAGTCCAAGCTCATCCAGCTGCTAGATTGGGCAGTTGAGTGCGGCGTCGATATGGCCCACACCGTCGCGATCGGCGACGGCGCCAACGACATCCCCATGATTCAGGCCGCGGGCACGGGCATCGCGTTTTGCGCCAAGCCCAAGACGCGCGA
>CANRSF010000045.1 GCA_947642445.1 uncultured Collinsella sp.
GTTGCGCCGAATTCGCAGAGGAGTTTGGTAAGCATAAAACCTTATCTTTCTTGTCGGTTATAAACGATTCGTTTAGGCCGTGCACTAGTGCTGCGCGACGACAACGCCCAGGCCATCGGGAATGACGGCCACCTTGGCATCGGCACCCTTCATCTCAAAGGCGAGCTTGAGCGCCTCATCGAGAGTGTTGACCGGCGTCATGTGCATATCCTTGATCATCTGGTGATCGCACAGGTCGGTAACCATGATCACAGGGTGATGCGCCAGGATGCGGGCAAAGATCTGGCTCGTCCACTGGTCGGGCAGGGTCTCGTCCTTAGGACGGTCGATGCAGGCGCGCTCAAACTCTGCCGGATCATTGTCGGCGATGTTGTGATAGAAGCCCTCGCCACCGTGACCGTCGGCACAGCCGGCGACGTCGATAATTACACCGCCCTCGGGAAGCGTAGCCTCGGCAGAGCACATGCCCTTCACGGCCTGGTAGATGTTCTGGTCGAGCGGGTAGCCGCCGTTGGTGGTGATGGCAATCTCGCACTCAACGGGCTCAACGCCGGCAAGGCTCTTCACGAACTCACAGCCGGCCTCGTGCGCCTTGTGGATGTCGCCGGCAAAGGAGCCGATGACCTCGTGCTTGCCATTGAGCACCACATTGAGCACAAAGGCAAGGTGAGCCATCTCGGCGGCGGCGAACATGTCCTCACTCACGTGGTTGTGGCACAGGTTGCCGGCACGCGAGTGGGAATCGTTTACAAACTGACCGTTGTGGTTGTACATGATGGTCTTGTAGCTGGCGATGCCAGGCAGGACGGACTTGCGGCTACCAGAGAAACCGGCAAAGAAGTGCGGCTCAATAAAGCCCTCGGCAAGCAGCAGATCGCAATCGGCGGCAATCTTGTTGATGATGCACTCGCCACCAGAAGGCAGGGTGCCGATCTTTTTCATCATGCTGTCGTCAGTCGCGACGTGCATAACGATTTCCTCGTTGGCAACGATCTCCTCGCCATACTTGTTGACGAGCTCCTCGTGCGTCGACGGACGATGCATACCCGTAGCAACCAAAATACGCACTCGAGCCTCGGGCGCAGCGGAATGGATGTGATGCAGCAGAATAGGCATCGTCACACGCGAGGGAACGGGGCGCGTATGATCGGAGCTAATAATGACGATATCCTTCTTGCCAGCGCAAAGCTCCTCGAGCGAAGGCGAACCATAAGGGTTGGCAAGTGACTCCTCTACCAGCTCTTCCTGTGATTTTGTAGTCTTAAACTCGTTTTGATGACCTTCCATCACACCCGCGAAGTTCTTATCCTCGAGCTCCAGATGCAACGTCTTGTGGTCAAACGGCAGTTCAAATTCAAACAATGACGAGCGCCCTCTTCCTTTCAACTGACACACTAGATAAACCGTTGGAAGGATACGCCGCTCACCGAAAAACACCACCGTCCACCGACTCATTAACACAACGTTCATATTTGACCCACAACAAAACAACCGCGATCCCAAACGGGACCGCGGCCGCTACAGTCGTAAATCGAGAAGCGCCACATGCATCTCAATCCCAATCGATAAGACGCGAGGCGCGAAGCGCCAAACGCGCCGCCGGGACAAGCACCATCCAAAACGCGCGAAGCGCGCCATTATTCCCCCAGCCAGTAATCCACCGAAGACCGGACATCGTAGGGCCCGCCATCAGCTTACTTTTAGGCACACTCCGCAGGACGCAAGAAGCCCTCGCCGCACGAAGTGCGCAGCGAGGGCTTCTTGCATGTCCGAGGACGTGCCTAAAAGTAAGCTGATGGCGGGCCCGGACGACTACAGGGCTATCGATTACCCCGTGTTCTGCAAACCTGCCGAGACGCCGGTCACAGTCGAAAGAATCAGGCTCATGTACTCGGCCTTCTTCTCCTCGGCCATCTCGTCCTGGTTCATACGCACCTCGCGAAGGGCGCGGACCTGGGCGATGGACAGGGCGTCGACGTAGGGATTACGCACACGGACGGCGCAGCCGAGCACACGGCGGCGCTGCAGCGGCCATTCGTCACCGACGATGGCAAGAACCCACTTACGCGTGAGCTGCATCTCGGTGAAGACCTTCTCGGACAAATCCTGGCGATCGCCCAGGTGCAGGTACATCTTGGCGATGCGCTGGTCGGTCTTGGCGATCGACATCTCGATGTTGTCGATAAAGGTGCGGAAGAACGGCCACTCCTGGTAGGCAGCCTTAAGCTGGTCCAGATCGCCAAACTGCTCGCAGGCGGTACCCAGGCCGTACCAGGCGGCCAGATTGATGCGCGCCTGGCTCCAGCTGAAGATCCACGGAATGGTACGCAGGTCGTCGAGCGACTTGGCACCCAAACCGCGCTTGGCGGGACGCGAGCCGATCGGCAGCAGACCGACCTCGGTCAGCGGCGTCACGGTCGAGAACCACGGAGTGAAGTCCTCGGTGTTCAGCAGGTCCAGATAGCGCTCGTGGCTTGCAGCGTTGAGCTTCTCTGCCATGTCCCAGAACTTCCGCGTGGTCTCGGTGTTGGTCTTCTCGACACTCGGGGCCGACTGCAAAAGCGTTGCGGCGGCAACGGACTCAACATGGCGCTGTGCCAGCGTGCGGTTGCAATAACGGGCAAAGATGACCTCGCCCTGCTCGGTGAGCTTAAAGAAGCAGTTGACCGAACCCTTGGGCTGCGCCAGCACGGCCTTGTTGGCCGGACCGCCGCCACGGCCCACGGCACCGCCGCGACCGTGCATGAGCACCAGGTCGATATCGTTCTTCTCGGCCCACTTGGCAATGCGCTCCTGCGCGGAGTGCAGCGCGAGCATGGCCGTGGTAGGACCGGCATCCTTGGAGGAGTCGGAATAGCCCAGCATGACCTCCATGCGGCGGTTGGTCTGGGCAAGGCGCTTTTGCACCACGGGCAGCGTAAGCATCTGGTCGAGCACGTCGACGCAGCCCTCGAGGTCCTCGAGCTGCTCGAACAGCGGAATCACGTCGAGCTCGGGAACGTCCTCCTCGTGTGCAAAGGACAGGTGGGCAAGCTCAAAGACGTCGGCCACATGCTGGGCGCTCTTGGTGAACGAGATGATGTAGCGGTGCGCCATCTTCTTGCCGTAGCGCTTTTGGATGGAGCCGATAGCGCGGAAGGTATCGATGACCTCGCGCGTCATGGGCTGCAGGTCGCCATGGATACCGTTCTCGTGGATATCCTTGAGGGCGCGGGCGTGCACCACGGAGTGCTGACGGAACTCCATCTCGACCATATGGAAGCCGAAGGACTCGACCTGCCAGATGATGGTCTGGACCGGGCCGTAGGCAGCACGGACGGCACCGCAAGCGGCCAGCGAGCGCTGGACGACACGCAGGTCCTCCAGGAACTCGTCTGCGCTGTGGTACATGGTGTCGGTGATGCGACGCACGGTGGCGTTCAGACGGTCGGCCATGACGAGCATGACGGCGCGATGCGGCTC
>CANRSF010000046.1 GCA_947642445.1 uncultured Collinsella sp.
GACGGTCCCGGGCTGACAATTTCGACTGTAATGGACGTTCTTAAACGACTAGTCACTGGGGACACTCTTCGCAAAAAGCTGCAAGGACTGTCCCCCACTGTCGGCAGAAAAGGAACGTCCCCATCTGCCGAATTAGGAGAGACTCTCCAGCACGCGACGGAGCTCCTGCTGGACGGCGTGGTCGCGGTTGCAACCCACCACGCGATCGGCCACCGCCTTAAGCGCGGGGCGCGCGTTTTCCATCGCGCAGCCCGTGCCGACAAAGCGAATGATCTCGTAGTCGTTCATCGAGTCGCCAAACGCCATGACCTCGTCGCGACCAATGCCGTAATGCTCCGCGAGCTGCGCGATACCCGAGGCCTTCGACACACCAGGCTGCATGGCATCGATCCACGCGTTGCCCGAAGGCGCAAAAGTAAAGAGCTGACCAAGTTCGCGCTGTAGCACGTACGCACTGTCCATAACCGCACTGTCGTCGCAAAAGATACTCGCCTTGATGATATTTACGCTGGGATCGGGCAGCTCCCAAATGCGCTCGGCATTGGGAAGGTCCTTATCGACCTCACGCACGAACTTGCTCTCGTCATCGAGCAGGAAGGACTTGGTACGGTCAAAGAGCGCAAGATGCAGATTGGGAAACGTCGCGACGGCCTGGGCGAGCCTTCGAATCGCCAGGTGCGAATACACCTCACGGTCTACCATCTTACCGTCGGCGTAGACTTGGGCGCCGTTAGCGGCGACAAAGTCCATCTTGTCGCGAACGGGCGCAAAGAACTCGCACAGGCGATCGTAGCGACGACCTGACGATGCGGCGAAATGCACGCCATGCTCGTGTAGCGCCAGAATCAGTTCGTAGGTCTCGGGAGGCACCTGGCCGTTTTCGTCAAGCAGCGTGCCGTCCATATCGGATGCAATCAGTTTAAACATAGAAAAGCTCCCTTCGGGCTTGTTGGAATCGAACGTGTATCCGATTCCAACGTACCCAAAGGGAGCTCAAATAAGACTCCGCGGGCGTAAACGTTACAAGGACCTGGCAAATAGCTCACACATGCCAGAGGTCTCACGGTCGCGGCGTCAGGCGACACGCCACCCCGATGACTAGTCGGCGTAGGTGAAGGTTGTAACGTCGAACATGCCCTCGGGGCGGATGCGGAGCGTCGGGATAACCGGCAGGGGCAGGAAGATGATGCCCATGATGGGGTCGAGCGGCGGCTCAATACCCATGGCGCGTGCCTTGACCATAAAGTCGTCGTGCTGCGCGGCAACGTCCTCGGCCGTGCCTTCGCTCATAAGGCCACCGAGCGCCAGCGGAATGCGCGCCACGACCTCGCCGTTACGCACCAGCACGTGGCCGCCCTGGCCCACGGCCTCAACGGCAGCCATCATATCGGCCGCGTTGTCGCCCACCACGCACACGTTGTGCGAGTCGTGGCCGATCGTCGAGGCGATGGCACCGCCCGTAATGGTAAAGCCACGCACCCAGCCGCGACCAATGTGCTTGCCAACAAGACCCAGGCCCGCAGGGCCATCACCGTCGGCCCCCTCGGCCTGCAGTGACAAGCCGCGGCCGTGGCGCTCGATCAGCATAATGCGGCGCAGGCCCTCGGCATTCTCGGGACGAGCCATGCCCGTGATGGCCTTGCCCGGCACCACGTCGATCACGGCCTCGCCCGGCTTAAAGGCATAGTCGAACACGTCAAGCGATAGCTTCGGCAGCTTAACGGAAGCACGCAGCTCATCGGCAAGGGCCGCAACCTCGGCCATCTCGGGTGCGATCTCGCCCACAAAGGTGCCGTCCTGCGCCACCAGAGCACCGGCGGCATATACGCGATGCGGAGCCGTGGCAAACGTCAGGTCGTTGAGTACCAGCAGGTCGGCACGCTTGCCCGGGGCGATGGCGCCACGCAGCTCGTGCGGGTCGCGGCAACCGTGGTCCAGGCCAAACGCCTCGGCCGTGGAGAGGGACGCCATAGAGATGGCAACCACGGGGTCGATACCGGCCTCGATAGCCACGCGACAGGCATTGTCGATCATGCCGGTCGCAAGCGCATCGGAAGGGGCGCGGTCGTCAGTCGCAAAGCAACAGCGGCGGGCGCGCGCGGGATTCTCCAGCAGCATCGGCGACAGGTTGGCCAGGTCATGGCTGCAGGTGCCCTCGCGCAGCATCACGTACATGCCACGAGACAGCTTGTCGAGCGCCTCCTCGGGAATCGTCGACTCATGGTCGGCGATAATGCCCGCCGCGGCATAGGCATTGAGGTCCTTGCCGGCAACGAGCGGCGCATGGCCGTCGACCTGCTTGGACGGCGTCTGGTTGGCAGCATCGATGCGAGCACAGGTCTCAGGATCGGCCATAAAGACACCCGGCAGGTTCATCATCTCGCCCAGGCCAAAAACGTCGCCCGGATGCTCGGCAAAAAACGCCTGCATGTCAGCGGCGGTAATCACAGCGCCCGCTTGCTCATCGGGCAGCGCGGGCACGCACGAAGGCATCATGTACTTGATGGAGATGGGTGTACGGCGGCCGTCCTCGATCATAAAGCGCAGACCGTCCAGGCCCGCCACGTTGGCAATCTCGTGGCTGTCGGCAATGGCGGTGGTGGTACCGCGCGTCGCCGCCATGCGCGCATACTCGGCGGGGCGGATGTTCGAGGACTCAATGTGCAGATGTCCGTCGATAAAACCGGGGGCGAGATAGCGACCCTGGCAGTCGATAACCTCGGCAGCCTCATAGGTACCGGCGGCATCGTCGCGCCCGTTGTAGAGCACGCCGACGATTACGCCGTCCTTGACGGCAACGCTACCGGGCGCCACGCGCTGACCGTACACGTCGACAATCTGCGCATTGGCAAACAGCGTGTCGACGGGCACGCGGCCCTCGGCAGCGTCGATCACAGACCTCATGACCTCAACGGACATACATACTCCTTTAACCGTAGAAATAACTGCGGGGCGGACGGGCCTTCACCGCAGCAAGCCAATAGCCATTGTATGCCCAAACGATGGGTCGGGAATACACCCCCCTCCGCTTAACGGCACACGCCACCCCGCGCAATGAGAAGGAGTGTCCCCCTACGACTACTCATTTATGTCTGTCCCCAATGAGTACCCCGATGTTCTGGCAACGACAGACACTATGACCCAATCCGAGGGCACTAAAAAGATAGGAGCCCCCGCTC
>CANRSF010000047.1 GCA_947642445.1 uncultured Collinsella sp.
GCCTTGGCGCCCTGCGCGATGTCGAGCTCAAGCGTGACGATCGCCATGTGCCCGATGAGTCCGTTGAGCCGATCCTTTCGGTCCGCGATTTCTGCATCCAGTTTGAGCACCACGGTGATATCAACGTCGTCGACCACGTTAACTTTGACGTCCGTCCCGGCCAGACTATGGGCCTGGTGGGCGAGTCCGGCTGCGGTAAGTCCATCACCACGCTGGCCATCATGGGCCTGACCGACGATGACGAGCATCTTTCCGGCGAGGTTCTCTGGGAGGGCCGCGACCTGCTCAAGATGAGCAAGAAGGAGTGGTTCGGCCTGCGCGGTACCGATATCGCTATGGTCTATCAGGACGCCCTGTCCTCGCTCAACCCCTCCATGCTCATCTCTGCCCAGATGAAGCAGCTCACCAAGCGCGGCGGCACCCGCAGCGCTGAGGAACTCCTGGAGCTCGTGGGCCTCGACCCCAAGCGTACGCTCGAGAGCTACCCGCATGAGCTTTCCGGTGGCCAGCGTCAGCGTGTCCTGATCGCTATGGCCCTTACCCGCGACCCCAAGCTGGTCATCTGCGACGAGCCCACGACCGCTCTGGACGTTACCGTCCAGAAGCAGGTCATCAAGCTGCTCAACGACCTTCAGGCCAAGCTCGGCTTTGCCATGATCTTCGTCTCGCATGACCTGGCGCTGGTCGCCGAGGTCGCCCATAACATCACGGTTATGTACGCCGGTCAGGTTATCGAGCAGGCGCCCACCAAGGAGCTGCTCACCAACCCGATTCACGAGTACACCCGCGGTCTTCTGGGCTCCGTTCTGTCCATCGAGAGCGGTTCGGGCCGCCTGCACCAGGTGCCCGGCGCCGTTCCGAGCCCGCGCGATTTCCCCAAGGGCGATCGCTTCGCGCCCCGCTCGAGCCATCCGCGTATTGGTCTGGACACCCGTCCGGTCTTCAAGCGCGTTCCCGGCACCGAGCACTTCTATTCCGAGCTCCCCGACGA
Organism: uncultured Collinsella sp.; assembly: GCA_947642445.1. Classification (GTDB taxonomy): domain Bacteria; phylum Actinomycetota; class Coriobacteriia; order Coriobacteriales; family Coriobacteriaceae; genus Collinsella. The sequence continues at coordinate 992 of CANRSF010000047.1, forward strand.
GGTGCTCAAGGCAAATGGTTTGACCCCTCACGCGGAGGTGATGTAGATGAGCGAGACCGCAGTCAACGGCGTCGAGCCGATCATCTTCCTTGATGACGTCCACGTCACCTTTAGGACCCGTACCGGTTCGATTCTGCACCCCAACCTGGTTCACGCCGTCCAGGGTGTAACGATTAAGCTCATGCCCGGTCAGACGATCGGCATCGTCGGCGAGTCCGGTTGCGGTAAGTCCACCACCGCCAACGTCATGTGCGGCCTGCAGGCCCCCACGAGCGGCAAGGTCTACTTTAAGGGCAAGGACGTTACCAAGCGTACCGCCGAGGACCGTCGCCACATGGGTCGCGTCATCTCGGTCGTGTTCCAGAATCCAGCTACGGCGCTCAACCCCCGCATGGTCGTTCGCGAGCAACTGCTCGACCCCATGCGCGTCCACAACCTGGGTACTGAGGCCGAGCAGGAGAAGCGCGTCAAGGAGCTCTTGGAGCTCACCGGTCTGCCCAGTTCCGCCGCCGAGGTTCTTCCCGGCCAGCTTTCGGGCGGCCAGCGCCAGCGCGTCGCAATTGCCCGTGCCCTGTCGCTGAACCCCGATGCCATCATCGCCGACGAGCCCACCTCGGCTCTGGACGTTTCGGTCCGCGCGCAGATTCTGAACCTGCTGACCGACCTTAAGAAGGAGCTCGGCCTGGCCATGGTGTTCATCAGCCATGACATCCAGACGGTCCGCTATATCTCTGACGACATCATCGTTATGAATGGCGGCAAGATCGTCGAGCAGGGCGAGGCCAAGCAGGTCTTCCAGCACCCTCAGGACCCCTACACCAAGATGCTGCTCGGCGCTGCACCGTCGCTGCTGCATCCCAAGCTCGGCGAGTAGCCTCGCTTTCCCTCCCGTGCGCCCGGTTCCCTTGCCGGGCGCACCTCCGTTGCGATTTCGAAAGGTTGGGTTCACGAGCCATGCCAAGTGCTCAGGAGCTACAACATCAATTTGGTGAATATCGAGGCGCCATGCCCCGTCCATCAGATTTCGATCTCTTTTGGAAGGATCGCATGGCCGAGGCCGACGCGGTCGGGCTTGACTATGCGATCGAGACGTCATCGGTCACAGATGCCGTGACCTGCCAGTTTTTCGACCTCTGGTATACCGGCATGTGTGGCGCTCGCCTGCATGCCAAGTACCTTAAACCCGTCTCGGACGAGCCCGTGCCATTGGTACTTCAGTTCCATGGATATCCGGGTGCAAGCCGCAGCTGGTTTGAGCAGGCGTCGTTTGCGGGCATGGGCATGGCACTCATCGCCCTCGACTGCCCCGGTCAAGGAGGTCCCTCCGAGGACATTGGTGGATTTGAGGGCACAACGGTCGCGGGCCATATCGTCGCCGGTATCGACGGCGACCCGGCCAACCTCTACTATGTCCGCTTGCACCAAGATATTCGCATCCTGTGCCGCATCGTTCGCGAGCTCGAGGGCATCGATCTTGCGCGTGTGTTTGTGAACGGCGCGTCGCAGGGCGGCGGTTTGGGCATTGCGACCTGTGCGCTTAACAGCGAGCTTATCAATCGCGCCGCCATCCTCTATCCCTTCCTGTCAGATTTCCGCCTGGTCTGGGATTTGGATGCCGACGACATTGCCTACGAGGGCCTGCGCTATTGGTCTCGCTGGTTTGACGAGGACTCGACTCGTAT